>JAHJLV010000041.1 GCA_018821535.1 Pseudomonadota bacterium
AGACCTTTGATCAACTCGAGACAAAAAGCCCCCACATATTACAAAAATGGAATCAAAGGTCCGCAAATAGACCAGATTTTTTAATATAACCAATTAAAATAATTGAAAATAATATCCATTTGTGCTATAAAAAACACAATTAAAACGGCATAAATGGAGGCCTTCAAATGGGATTCAAAACACAACAAAAACAACTCACTTTTTCTGATTTGAGCAAACCCTTTCCTGATGAAAAGAACAGGAGCCTTAAAACTCTGATGGATTTGCAAAATGCCGTTTCCTGGTCCAGGATTGAATCCATTTTGGTTAAAGACTATCCTGTAGGGCAGAAGAAAGAAGGTAACAAGGCTTATCCACCAATGTTTTTATTTAAATGTCTTTTGCTTCAAAAATGGTTTCAAATCCAATCAGATCCGGAGCTTGAGAACCTGATTAATGATAGAAGATCCTTCAGGATTTTTTTAGGCCTGCCATCGGATGAGCCTTCTCCTGATCATTCTACGTTTTCAAAATTCAGAAAAAGACTGACAAAAGGCAAGTTTGATTTAATGGTAGGTGATATCCTGAACCAGTTTTCAGCCCAGGGGCTTACCATTAATGAAGGAGTTGCCATAGACGCCCGAATTGTAAAATCTGCCAGCAGGCCTGTCAGTAACAAGACTCTGGAAAAAATAAGAGCAAAAAGAGAAACACCGGAAGGCCAGGTTGATAAAAATGGTAACCCATTAAAATATTGTCGAGATATTGAATCAAACTGGACGACAAAAAATAAAAAGCATTATTATGGGCTGAAAGAGCATACAGCTGTTGATGCAGAACATGGCTTTGTTCTTACAACAGTTTTGAGTCCGGCTTCCGTACATGATACCAATTATTTTACATATTGTACCCTGTACAGCAGACACATCAAGCATGCGCTGGTGATTGTGTACGCAGACAAAGGATATGCAGGAGAACCGAATCGGACATTCCTGAGCATGAACAAATTACAAGATGGAATCATGCGCAAGGATACACAAACAGCAAAACTGACTGAATATGAAATTGACAGAAACAAAAAGATATCCAAAGTAAGATATATAGTTGAACAGTATTTTGGATTGAGTCATCTTCAGGATAATGCCCAAAGAGCAAGATTTACGACCATCGACAAAAACAACATAGATATCTGGTTCAGACAGGTTGCATTTAATATCAAAAGAGGGCTTAAAATAATTCAAAAACAGGCGGTAACGGCATAGGCGCGCCCAAATGACAGAAACGGGCAAAACAGAGTGGAATTATTCCATTCTGGAGCAAAAAACACTCAAAATCAGTCATTTTTTTGTTGAATCGAAGGGGATTTTGAAGTTTCAAACATTTTTTTGAAACTCAAAATAAGAAAAATTTTAAAAGATTGGATTAATCAAAGGTCTCTTTGCCTGATTATAATGGGGGTCAGCCCCCAAACCCCCGGGATTTTACGCTTTATGGACAAAAACATGTTGGTGAAAGGGCAGAGCAAAAAGCCCTGCCCCATGTCTTCGTCACCAGTTTCGGCGCTCAGGTTGCTTCCCAGCATAGCCTTATCCTCCGAACTGGCCTGGGCATATTATCAAAATCATCCAGAATTACAAGCAATCAAACATTGAAATTTAAAAAATGGAGGTTAAAAACGGCATTTGGAAATTGGATAAAATTTGATCGGATAATTCATCCGATTTTGACGCTTAATTTGGGTAGAAAACTGTCTTGACAATGGGGTCCACTATAATGATACAGCCAACACCCCGTTCTATAAATATGATGATGCCCTGCAGGTGTCTTCATCTGCTGCACAGGAACTTGAAATGGAAACCATTACCTTTGAGGAAATGGTGTACCTGCCCTTTGAAGATGAATATAAAATTGCAAGCCAGGTTCCGGAAAACATGGACACGATTTCTTTTTCCGGTACAGATATCCAGAAAAGAATCCGTTCCGGCAAAAAAGTACCGGACTGGGCATCCTTTCCTGATGTGATCCAGGAGCTGCAAAAATCATATCCGCCTCCCTCAAAGCAGGGATTTACCATCTTCTGCACCGGGCTTTCCGGCGCAGGCAAATCAACCATTGCAAATCTGTTATATTCAAAATTCCTTGAAATCGGCACCCGGCCGGTCACGCTTTTAGATGGCGATATTGTCCGCCGCAACCTGTCTTCAGAACTTAATTTTTCCAAAGAACACCGGGATATCAATGTGCAGCGCATTGGTTTTGTTGCATCAGAAATCACCAAAAACCGCGGCATTGCCATCTGCGCCCCCATAGCACCCTATGAAAAAACCCGGGCCAGAATCAGGGAATCCATAGAAGCATATGGCGGCTTTTTCGAAGTGCATGTATGCACCCCCATATCAGAATGTGAAAAAAGAGACAGAAAAGGCATGTATGCCAAAGCCCGCGCCGGTCTTTTAAAAGGCTTCACCGGTGTGGATGATCCATACGAAGATCCCTCCAACCCGGAACTTAAAATCAACACCACAGATCTTACCCCGGATGAAGCTGCCCAGGAAGTGCTGCTGTATATCAGCCGAAAAGGATATATTTAATTGTGTAAAGGCTTTCTGGCCGGATTTTTATGGGGCAGAAATTAGTGTGTCTCAATATCCAACCTGCAGGGAGGAGTAAAAGATTTGAATTTGATCGTTACTATAGATACAGAAGAAGATAACTGGTCGCGTTACTCGGCAACTGATAATCCCGTCACCAATATTGAAAAGCTGATTCGTTTGCAGCATATGTTTGATCGCTACCAAGTTAGACCCACCTACTTGATAAGCTATCCTGTGGCAACCAATCTTCGGTCAGTGGAAATACTAAAAAGGTTTTTTGGTGAAGGAAAATGCGAGATTGGAACTCATTGTCATCCATGGAACACTCCTCCTTTTGATTCAAAAGCTGAAATACATGAGCGGGATACTATGCTTAGTAATCTTCCAGAGAGGGCTGTTTTTGATAAAATATCAACTTTACATGAAGCAATTGTTAAGAATTTCGGCACAACTCCTGTTTCATTCCGGGCTGGGCGATGGGGTTTTGGTCCAGCTGTGGCGAAAGCCTTATGTCGTTTGCATTATCAGATTGATTCTTCAGTCTGTGCGTTTACAGATTGGCGACAATATCACGGGCCGGATTATTCATCTTTTTCACCGAAAATGTTTCGCTTTAACTCACAGGGGCTTGCCCATCCTCAACCAGATGGTCCATTATTAGAAGTCCCCGCTACTGTGGGGTTTACACAAAATAATTTTAAATTATGCCAGAAATTAACAAAATCAATGGAAAATTCGCTGGGGAGGAGATTAAGACTAAAAAGAATAATGGATCGCTTAGGCTTAGTCAATAAAGTTTGGCTTTCACCCGAAACCGAGGGGGCTTCTGACATGATAGCTCTTGTCGAACGTATGGAAAAAAAAGCGTATCCATGTGTTAACCTGACCTTTCATTCTTCAAGTTTGTTGGCAGGATTGAGTCCATTTGTAAAAACTTTTGAAAATGAAAGAAGATTTAACAGTAAGATTGAAAAATTTCTATCGAAAGCGATAGAAAAGAGTTGGAGGCCGATAACATTATCAGAGGTGCATGTTTCTTGATTTCTTCAAGCCGGTCATTGACCTGGCTTTCTAATTCAGGATCAGATTTAATTTGAAACCATTTTTGCAAAAGCATGCATTTGAACAAAAGCAAAGGGGAATAGGCTCTTTCTCCTTTGTTCATCCTGCCGGGTTGGTAATATTTTTTAAGAAGGACTTCCATCGGTTCCCATTCAATGATCTGATTCACTTTGTTCAGGAAAATTAAGGAACGATTTTTATCCGTATTATTTTGAATAGCAATGTCAGCAAAAGAAAAATACCGGTCTGTTGAAAATAGCTGACGTCATTTTCAAACTAAATTTTAAACCTTTATACACGAGGTCTTTGAGTTAAGAACTTTAAAAAGAAACAATGATGGAGGTCTGTATCAATGGAAATAAGGCTCTTGGAGAAAGAAGACGATTTAGAAGTATTGCCTAAATATATCAAAGAATGGGTACAACATTTTCCAGAAAATGATTATATAATAGTATTTCTTTATTTAAACAAACAACTGCAATGTGTCGCCCCTTTTTTGCTTGAAAAAAAAAAGGTGTTCTTTAGTTTTTCAGCGACATTTCTCAGATTTACTGGATTTTCTGAGTTCAATGATTTTATTTTTTTAAAAAATGATATTAACAAAGATAACTGTTACAAAGCTATATTTGAATATTTATTCCTAAACGTTTCTTTTGATTTAATTAGCTTAGGGAAAATTAGAGGAGATTCATACCTTTTTTGGTATTTAAAAAAAAGCATATGGGGAAAATATCTATCATTTAGCACAGAGGTGCCATTTAATGTATTATGCGAGGGTATGAACTCAAATAATCTTAAAACACAGAAAAAATTTATGAATAAATTTAAAAAGAATTATGATTATCAATTTCATTACTATAGCGGGAACAAGCCTGAAACATTATTAAATGAAGTTATTAATATTTATTTGAAGCAGTATGATTATTTATCCACAGAAAAGCATGCTAAAAGATTTAATATTTTTTCAAACGATAATTTTATAAATTTCATAAATAAAATTTTTCATGATGAGAATACAATCGTATACTTTATAAGCGTGGATGAAAAAATTATTACATATGATATTAGTTTTTTACATGGGAGGGAACTTATTCGCTGGAATAGTGGATATGATCCTGATTTTGCGAAAAGCAGGCCTTTATATATTCAAATCAGTGAATTATTCTCTTATTTGCAGGAAAAATCAGAAGTCAAATATTTTTGTTGGGGTAATGGAGGCTATCCATGGAAATTCCAATGGACAAGAAATTTTCACTCCTTGTATGAATTTGAAATGCCGAATCTTTCATCAAAAAAAATGGCTTTTCTGAAGTCGATTTTTAAATATATAGAAATATCAAAGCGGTTAGGTCTTTATTATCGGTTGTTTTATCCATAGATAATCCTTTCTATAAAAGCTTAGAATTTGTCTGAGAAAAAAGCAATCGAAAGAAAATTATGTCAAATACTAATTATTGGGAATTTAATTTCTCAAAAATATGAAAAAAAGTTATAGGTTGTGGTAAAAATATCAATAGAAAATTACATTTTGATGAGAATTTTAAATTTGATGTGGCTGGAAAACAATTAAAAATTAGATGGTTAAGTTTATAAGAGGTCACTTTTTTATTGCTGGCATATAATATGCATTTAGATCAAGCAAATGGTCAAGAGATTTAAAAAACAAAGTTTAAAATTTAAAAAAACCTAAAGGGGGAAAAATGAGAAAGATTTTTAATTATTTATTGTTAACACTATGTGGAGTGGTTTTGTTTATTGGAAATGCAGCCGCCACCACTGTCTATGATACGTTTCAGGACACTACTATAAACTGGCTAAATCATGATACCGGGTTTACAAAAGACACGATAGGCGATCCGAAAGTACATTCAATGACTGTAGGGATTGATGATGTAACGAACTTTCTGGTTTCTGTTGAAATACATGTGGATAACAGACTTTTATTCGATAATTTATTTATTAATGTCGAATCAAATGCTGCAACCTGGGAAGATTGGGATTATATGATTACGACAGCAAAATATACTAATATCAGTACTCTGTATTCCGTTGCCGATAATTATGAATATACCACTGTACTTTCTGGCGGTAGAAATGGCCATCCCATGGGAATAGATACGGAGGATCTCACTTTCAAGGCAAATATGACTAACGTTGTTAATTACGATTACGTTAATGATCTGCTGACTTATGATTTTACTGGATTAGATATCATCATGAAAGAAAACTGGGTGATTGGGTACACGCCTTTCTGTGCAAATGATGTAATGCTTACCCCGACTCCCGTACCAGAACCAGCAACAATGGCACTTCTGGGAATTGGTCTTCTGGGAATTGCCGGGATATCAAGAAGAAAAAGAAGCTGATCTCTGACCTGAGTTTCGGCATGCTTTAAATTATAAAAGGTCGATTCCGACAGCAAGTGCCGGAATCGACCTTTTTGTTTGCTGTATCGGTATATAGAAAAGGCTTGACTTTTATTCTGGTTTTCGTAATTTATGGCAACCGGAACCTAGGCGGTTATGGGTTATTTGAGACACTAAAATTGAGGCTGATATTGCGAGACTTGTGGAATGTTTATGAAAAGAAATAGTATCAGGCTGATTTTTTTCATTTTTTTGTTTGGTATATATCCTGTTTTGTTTGTTGGTTCTTCTTTTGCTGCTACACTTCGGTGGAGCATGGTTGAGTCGACCCCATCCGTTGTTATTGAAGGGTATAAGGTATATTACAAAACAGCGCAGGGTTCTGCTGTTCTGGCTGCCAGGCTGGGTAATGTGACATCCTATGATTTGGATTCTCTGCCGCTTGTTCCCACGCAGACCTATTATTTTGCAGTCAGTGCATATTCCACAGCAGGTATGGAAGGGCCTTTGTCTGCCTGGGTGCCGTATACCGAAAGTCCAGGTATTGTCAATTTTCCTGTAATCAGTTCTGATAGAAAAAGTATTGACGTTACGTATAATGAAAGCAATATGCAGGGGGCGGATGTAAAAGCAAATTACAGTTTTTCTCCGAGTATTCCCTTTGATGCGGGATATGAAATTCTGCGTATTGACAAGACCTATCGGCTGTATCTGAGCTATATTCCGGAATATACCATTTTTATACTGACGGTTTCCAATGTTACGGACAGTGCCGGGCACGGATTGATTTCCGGTACGGTCATGATTAATGATAATGATGTTGACGGACTTCCGGATGACTGGGAAACCCATTATGGCGTGACAGTGCCGGGTTCAGATTCGGATGCAGACGGGCTGTTGAATTATTCTGAGTTTCTGGCTGGCACAAATCCGACAAATGCGGACACGGATCATGATGGCCTGCCTGATGGATGGGAAATCAATAATGGGCTTGATCCTTTGAATAATGATGCTGCCGGTGATATTGACTGCGATGGGATCAGTAATCTGGACGAATATACACAGGGCAGCAGTGTTGCAAACAGCAGCCCTGCAAAGCCGGTTCTGGTGTCTCCGGCCAATGCATCTTCTGATGTGGGGTTAAGATCGAGATTTACAACCCGAGCCTACCGTGATCCGGAAAATGATATCCATGTGAAAACACAATGGCAGGTCAGTGCGGATCAGAATTTTGTAAATACACAGGATATGCTTTTGAACCTGGAATCCTTTGAATGTCTGACATCGCTGGATATGCCGGCATTTATTCTGGAAACCGGTCGGAGGTATTATTGGCGGGTTCGTTTTGCAGACAGTATGAGCAGTTATTCTGCCTGGTCTGAGCCTTTTTCATTTTCCACACCTGCAGCAGATCCTGAAGACTATGACAACAATGGTGTTCCGGATATTCAGCAGTTTGTCGAGGCGGGCATTGATTTAAATAATGACGGGGAAGCAGATGTTTTTTCAGATACATATAAAATGGTGACGGACGGCAGTGTTGTATTAAGCATTGAAGCGTCCAGTAATGTTCTGGCGATAGATCGTCTGGAAACAATACCCCCTGGCGATATCCTGGATAGTTTTGGAAAACCCGAAGATTTGAATATCGGGCTGATTCAGTTCAGATTGCGGATAAACAACCCGGGAAATTCTGCCCGGATAAAAATTTATTTTTCAGAACCCGTGGGTGAACACTGGTATAAATATGATTTAATTAACGGGTGGCGGGAGTATTCAGATGATTATCCGGGCAATGTGGTCTTTGGTGCGGATAAAAAATCAGTTTTACTGACCTTTGTGGATGGGGGAGCTGGCGACAGCGACGGGGTGGCCAATGGGATCATTGTGGACCCGTCTGGTCCTGGCGGAATCATTTCTTCAATTTCCACGGCAAGTTCTGCTGCAAGCGGGGGGGGCGGCGGTGGCGGCGGTGGTGGTTGTTTCATTGCAACAGCAGCTTTTGGTTCGCCTGTTGAAAAACATGTTCAGGTGTTAAAAGATTTCAGGGATGTTTTTTTGCTCAAATCCAGGATGGGACAAGCATTTGTTGCCGCGTATTATAAATACTCACCACCAATTGCAGATATGATTGCCCGGCAGGACGGATTAAGGGCTGTTGTGCGTTTCGCCTTGATGCCGTTGATTGCTTTGGGGTATGTGGTTGTCTATCTGTCTGCGGTTCAGCAGGCAATTCTTGTGTTGTCTGTTTTAAGTCTGTTCATCCTGACAGGCTGGCGGATTAAAAAATATTTTTAGACTGCAAATTCGATTGCGGCGTAGTTCTTTAAATCGATTTCTTTTCGCGCTTTCCATAGATTATAATTATCTTGCATGAGCAACCAGCTTTCAGCTGATCTGCCCAATACAACAGACAGTTTTAGTGCCATGGCAGGGGAAACATCTGTCTTGCCATTAATTAGCCTGCTGATTAATCCAGGACTTACCTGTAATTTCCGGGCCACTTCATTTGATCCAATATGAAAAGGGTCTAAGTATACTCTTTTTATAAACTCTCCTGGATGCATTGGATTGTGTTGGTTGAGTTGTTGGTTCATAAAGCTAATATAGCGTTTTGTTTGCTGTTTTTCAACGATAAGGATCTTGTAGAGTGTTTTATAAGGCTTGACTAATAGTTTTTGATGCTAAATAATTGATAGAAAGCGTTAAATATAATGATAATATTATTTTCAGGTGATATTATGATAATTTCAGATATACAAAAGCAAAAAAAATCCATGTACCCGGAACATAAGGAGCCAATATGTATGATCGTATCGCAATAAATTCTAAAATATGTCATGGTCAGGCATGTATCAGGGGAACAAGAATCCCTGTGCATCAGATCATCCGTATGCTTGCTAATGGGGATAAAATAGAAGAGCTTATAGAAGATTATCCATCACTCAAACAAGAGGATGTCTACGCCTGTCTGGATTATGCAGCTTCTCTTGCAGAAGAACAGATTACCCCCATTGAACACGCTATATGAAAATCTTTGTTGATGAGAACATCCCGCTTGCAACGGTAAAAGAACTTGTCCTCCAGGGGCATGATGTTGTAGATATCCGGGGAACCGATGATCAGGGCATCACAGATGAGAAGTTATGGCAAAAAACCCAGGAACTTCGATGTCTTCTTATCACAACTGATAAAGGCTTTGCTGCTCACCGGGAAGATCCCCACCATGGCATTTTAATCATCCGTCTTAAACAACCTTCCCGGCAGAAAATTCACCAAAGGGTTTTTCAAGCTCTCAAGCGGCATACCCCTGAACAATGGCCTGGACTTATGGTGGTCATGCGGGATGCTGTCCAAAGCTCATGGAAGGCGCACTATAAAAAATAAGACCTCTGCAAATAATTTTGTATATCTGCCATTTTTTCTCTACTGAAAATCTGCCTTCAAGTTCAATAGCAAATCGGTTTTTTTCTTCCTTATTTTAAATTTCAGGGTTCCATTATAATCGGGCGGATTGATTCTAATTTTTTGTTCAGATTTTCAGTGCGGATGGATTGAATCTCCAGGTTTTTCTGCTCATAAATTTTCCGGGATTCCAGCGGATTCTGTACCACCCGAGGCGTTAAAAAGACATACAGGTTGGTTTTGTCTTCTCCGCTGGATTGTGATTTAAATCCATATCCGAGAAAGGGAATATCCCCAAAACAGGGAACCTTTGTCTGTGCCTTTGTTATGCTTTCATCAATCAGGCCGCCGATGACAACGGTGTTGGTATCCTCAACGATCACACTGGTTTCAATATGGCGTTTAAGGGTTGTCGGCCGGTCTGAAGTGTTGTCAGTGGCGCTGTCCAGTTTGGTCAGCTCCTGGAATATATTCAGGCGCACCAGGCGGCCTTTGCTGATCTGGGGGGTGATTTTCAGTGTGATGCCCACATCCTTGTATTCATAAGAGCTGTATGTTTCTGTTCCCGAGTTTGCGGCAGAGCGTGTCTGATAGGGAACATTTTTTCCCACAGTAATCGTGGCCTCGTCATTTTCTGTGGTCAGAAGCTGAGGGGTTGCCAGAATATTTACGTCCTTGTCTGTTTGAAATGCCTGGATGACTGCCTGAATGGTCGGGAAGGCAATGCCGCCGATATTGATATTTTTACCCAGAATACCGATGGAAAATCCGCTGGGAAGACTGCCGTCTTTAAGCACAGCCGAATTTGAATATCCTGCATCGCCTGTTGCACCAAAGCCTGTGACCAGGCCTCTGGTGTCATCGCTGAAACTTGTGGATGCCCGCCATTCCGTGCCGATATTTAATCCGCGGTTGACATTGACTTCCATTATCAGACATTCAATGTACACCATGGCTCTGGGGATATCCAGTTTGCTGATGACATCTTCCAGAACCGGATAGTCTTCTTTTTCTGCCATGATAATAATGCTGTTGGTGGACGGGTCTGCTGTGATTTTTATGTTCCGGGATAAAATCGGGGCCTGGGCTGTGCCGGGTTTATCCTGTGAATTTTTGGTCGGAATGTCCTGCAGTATCCTGGCCAGTTTTTCAGCAGACGCATGTTCAAGGTAGTATACCCTTATTTTTTCATCCCCTTTGGCCACTTTTTTGTCCAGGATTTTGATCAGCGCATTCACGTGTTTTGTTTCGATTTCACTGGCCAGCATAATAATGGAATTGGTTCTTTCATCTTCGATAAACTTAATATTGATGTCCTGCGAGGGTGTTTTTTTATCTTTTGCTTTTTCAGCAAAAATGGTTGTAAGTCCTGAAGCCAGCTTTTTGGCATCTGCATATTTTATGGGGATAACAGATATTTTCTTTCCGGTGTTTTGAACATCGATGGTGCTTATGATTTTCAAGAGCCGATTAATGCTGGAAAGGGTTGACGTCACAATCAGCATATTGGTGTCATTATACGAAAGAATAATACTCTTTTGGGAAACCAGAGGAGTTAAAAGCGGTTTTAATTCTTCTGCGCTGGCGTATTTAAGGGGAATGATCCGTGTGACAATCCGGTCCCGCACAGATTCTGTTTCCCTTGAAAGGCGGGTGTTGATATTGTCGGATGCAGCATTGGGAGCAGGAATTATTTTTATTACTTTCCCTGACGGCACAGCGGCAAAGCCATGGATGTCAAGTACGGATTCAAAAACCTTATATGCATCTTCAATGGAAAGTCTTTTGGGAGAAATGATGGTTACGTTTCCGTTTACCTGTTTGTCTATGATAAAATTTTTATTTGTAAGGTTGCTCATGAATTTAATGAATATCCGGATATCCACATTATTGAAATCGATGGAGATATTTTCTTCGGTTTGCGGATTTTGTTGCGTTTTTTCTGATGCTGTGACGGGAGCGAAAAACAGGCATGAAAAAAGAATCAACAGTATCAGCAATGGCAGGGTTTTGTGGCGCAACATTATATATTCCGCCTTTTTGTATCCGGATTTTTATCCGGCGTTATATGATAAATGAGTTCAACGGTTTCGCCTTTTCTTAATACAAGGATCTTCAGCGGATCTGCCGGGGTTGATTTTTTATAAATATCAAGGCCGTCCTGGATGGAAGTCACAGCAACGCCATTCACTTTTTTGATGATATCCCCATTTCTAAGCCCTAAATTGTAAAAGACTGAATCCGGCAGGATTCTGTATGCCATAAGGCCATCCGGCTTGCTGCCGCTCATCACAGGCCGGATGGATATCTGTCTTTTTAATTCTTCAGTTCTGTTGAACAGGGCATGAACAGCGGATTGTTTTATCTGTATGTTCCGGGTGTTTGTTGCGCTGTTTTTTGTGATGGACTGTGGTTTTAATGTGTTTAGCAAATCGTTTTTGAGGATATAGTCCTTATGGTTGTATTCAAGGATGACGCTGTCCTTGAAGACCTGCTTTATAACCGCATTCTGGATCATATCGCCGGGTTTGTATAAGCCCTGTGAGCGGGTCTGGTGATCCTCGATGACTGCATAGGAGTCAATCGGGCCCATGATTGTGCCCCACAGCGTCAATGGCAGTTCGCTGGGGCTTGCCGGCAGCATTTGGGCTGAAATTTCTGCAGAAGAGGCTTGGGTGTCTGTTTTTTCTTTCAGGCTGATGGCCTGGTGTCTGGTTTTAAATTGATTTATACGGATCTGTTTGTAAAATAAATGAACGCCCAAGCCCGCCAGGCAGACGGCAAAAACTGCGCTGATAATGATAGCATTCGGTTTCATGCGGTGACTTGTCAGAACGTTTCCTGTCCTTTTCTTTGAAAATATTAAAACCCCTGTTGTCAAAGGCAATTCTCCCTGTGCGTCAAAAATTATGCTGCACAGTATGCGGCTTCTTCTGAAAACGGAATTTTGCAAGATTGGTGCCTGTCAGGAATTAAGGCATTTTGTCATAATTCAGGATGGTATCGTGTTGTTATAACTATACGATTTTTTTAATAATATTTTAAATTTTTGGGATTATTCTGCATTCATGATTCGCATGGTTCACCTGGCGTGCAGAGGGTGTAATTATGTCAAGTCTATCGGGTTGTCGTCATTTTCATGACAGTATTCATTATATCTCTTTTGTGGAAAATGTCGTCTGGAATCCTTGTAAAATAAGTGATATGCTGACCCATGTTCAAAAAAATTATTATAGTCTGTGTCTGCGTTTTCGGGATCAGCGGAGTCCTGATTTACGGCAGATATATTGAGCCGGAAAAGATCATCATCCGGCATATTGATGTCAGCCCTGATATTGATATCCCGGCTTTGAAAAACAAGAAACTGATTCATATTTCAGACTTGCACATGGAAAGAATCGGGGACAGGCAGCAGCATCTTTTAAATCTGATTGATCAGATTGAACCGGACCTGATATTTTTAACCGGCGATTATATTCAATGGCGCAGGACAAATAAGGGCGCCATTGAATTTTTATCCAGACTCAAGGCCAGATACGGGGTCTTTGCCGTTATGGGGGATTATGATTATTCTGATTCCAGAAACAGTTGTCTTTTCTGTCATGAGAGGGGAACAGGGGAATTTACAAAACAGCATCATGTGGCAATGCTTAGAAATTCCATTACAACTGTAAATATTGACGGACAGCAGATTAAAATTGCAGGGCTGGATGATGGATATGAAAGCCCGGATTTTTTAAGCAGGATAAATACGATTCAGGAGGCGGATGATTTTCTGCTGCTGCTCAGCCACAGTCCGCTGCTGTTTGATCAGCTTTCCGACAAAAAGAAAGTGTTCATTTTTTCAGGAGATACGCATGGCGGCCAGGTTTATCTGCCTGAATGGCTGTTTCGTATTTTCGGATATGAAAAAAATGTAAAATATAATTATGGTCTGTTCAGTGCAGGGCGAAAACACATGTATGTCACAAGGGGGATCGGGACAAGTCATGTCCGGTTCAGGCTTTTTTGTCCGCCTGAACTGGCTGTGTTCTATTTTTAAACCATGAAGCGTGCATTGCGACATATATTTTTTTTGTTTCTGTGTTCTGTTTTTTTAATATCGTGTGACGGTAAAGAAAAGACAGCGCATATTCTGTTTGATTTTGAATCAGACACCGTGCTTGATCAATTGCACTGGAAATGTCATGTTCTTTACTCGCTTTCAGATGATCATGCTGTGCATGGGAAAAAATCTTTAAAAATGGAATTGTTTGTGTCTGCATACCCCGGGTTTTCTCCTGAATTGAGAAAAGAAGACAGAAACTGGTCCGGGTATGATTTTTTTTCTTTTCATGTGTTTAATCCTTCTGAAACAACAATCCGTCTGGTATTGAGAATTGATGATCAAAAAGACGCTTTAAAACACAGCGACCGGTATAACAGGGGATTTCAGATTGTCCCGGGACATAATAAAATTATCATTGATCTGGATGACTTGAAGACATCCGGATCTGACAGATTGATGAACCTTGAATATATATATCGGCTGATGGTTTTTATGTCTCATCCGGACAAACCACACACCGTGTATCTGGATTATTTTTTATTAAGCAAAAGGGGGGCACAATGAGCAAAAAAAACAACATTGACACGGCGGCTAAGAATCGTATCGTAAGACTGCGACTTGTGGACGGGTCAAAAAAGTTATAACTGCAAGTGCTTGTAACTTTTAATGATAAATAATGCTTGAGTTTGTTTTGCAAGCTGTGATATTCTTGTGTTAAGATTTTCCAGAACAGTTACCATAACGAATAAAGAAACATGTGCAGTAATTCAAATTATATTTTCTTCTACTATTGATTTGGTAAAAAAGGAGAACAGGTTATGAAAGAGTTGATCAAGTACATTGCTCAGGCATTGGTTGATAACACAGATGAAGTTGATGTTCAGGAAATCAAGGCTCAGCAGACACTTGTTCTGGAATTGCGGGTGGCAAAAGAAGATCTTGGAAAAGTCATCGGCAAAAAAGGCAGGACTGCTCAGGCGATGAGAACTATTCTTTCCTGTGCATCTGCGAAAGAACAAAAAAGGGTCATTCTGGAAATCGTCGAATAATCCTGTCTAAATCATATAAATGATGAGGTTTCAGAATACACGCCCTGGGATGATTTCAAATTTAACCAGCCACGACATTGTTATTGTTTGTGATAATATTGTCTGCACGGGAAACGCCAATGCTCTGGGCTATAAAGTTAAATTGGCGTTTGAACCCCTTTCCCATTAATTTTAAAACAAGGCTCCTGCCAGACATAACAAATCAATTGAAAAAACAATGGTTTCTACCGGTCGTTGTTTGAGAATTACCTTTGTTGTTCTGGTTCAGGGATGTCTCTGTTTTTTTCCAAAAATCTCCTAAAACAGATTTCTTTAAATGTCATCAGCATTTCTATCGCTTCTTCAATAAGCCGAAAATCTCAATCGTTTTTTTTTGCGTTAGATAGTTTTTTAGTATAAGATATTTTTTATAGGCGTATCAATGGTTTTCAAGATAATGAAGAGCTTTATGGGGATGTTCATAATAACAAACCTTTTTGTTGGAGTTAAGTATGCCTGAAATAAGCCGTTTTTATGGTATAATAGTGGCCATGTTTTTCGATGACCATAATCCACCTCATTTTCATGCTCGATATGGTGGGGGGAAAGTGGTAATAGAGATAGAATCTCTCAAGGTTTTGGAAGGCCTAATTGCCCCACGGGCTTTGGGTTTAGTAATTGAGTGGGCTTCTCAGAACAAAACCCATCTATTGAAGAATTGGGAATTGGTGAAAAACAACCAAACCCCTAACAAAATTGAGCCTTTGAAATAAGGGATGGATATTATGATAAAAGATGTAATTTCAGCTATTTATAAGGGTAAATATAACATTGAAGTGACTTTTGAGGATGGTGCCACAGGGATCGTTGATTTTTCAAAATATTTGGAAAAAGGCGGTGTCTTTGATAAATTCAAAGATATAGAATTTTTTAAAACTTTTACAATTAATGAAGACCTTGGGGTTTTGACATGGGGGGGTGAAATAGATATAGCACCGGAAACACTATATGCCGAAGCAACGAATTCTCCCCTGCCAGACTGGATGATTTTGCTGCAAGATTCTTCTGCAAACAAATCCTTCCAGCCGATCTCATAAATGAAGTGGCTTTTAAGGGCATCTTTGCGAACTTCTTTTGACATCCACAGTGTGACCCTCGTCACTGTCTTTTATGCCTGCTTACCCTCAGCTTCTGATATGATCCATTTTTAAATCGAGCGTTCGTTCGTTTTTCATTGACATAAAAAAATTTGCCGGTTAAAAATAGAACAAATGCTCGAATTATTGTATTTTGAGATTTGTTTAATAAATCTAATGAACGCTTATCAGGAGTATTCCAATGCCAATACCAGAAAAACTTAAACCATATGCCAAGATGCTTGGATATCCGGATTCAGAGACTCTCGGACAATTGCTGACGATATTATTCAATAGTGAAGACAAAATTCGAATAGCAGTTGCCCTGCCTGGAACAATACCTGAATTATCTGAAAAGACAGGATTTGGGATTGTCAAGACAGAACAGATCGTTAAAGACCTGCATATGAAGGGGTTGATAAACGAAAAGATGGATTCACAAAAAAAATACCGATTATATCCTGGTATGATTGAGCTGCGAGATGCATCCTCCCTGGCACCGGGTATTGACAAAGAGGTTCTCAGGCTGTGGAATGTCATGATCAGAGAAGAGATGCCCAAAAAAGTCGCTTACCTGGAGGAAATGGGATATCCCCCTATGATGCGGGTTATTCCCATTGAAGAAACTGTTGAATCACAAAGCTTAGTACTGGATGTTGATTCTGCCAGAAATATCGTTCAAAATGCTGAGCAAATTGTCGCCATCCCCTGTGTTTGTCGAATGACTGCACGTTCGCTTGACAGGAGTCCTGACTGTCCGGGTCCGGATAAAGACATAAACCTTTGTCTCATGATCAATCAATTCGGAAATGAATCTATCAAACGCGGTATTGGTGAAATAATTTCATCAAAAGAAGCCATTCGAAGACTGGAAATTGCAGAAGAGGCCGGATTGGTTCATGTGACGCGAAATAATGTAAAAAAAGATATGATCCTGTGTAATTGTTGCTCCTGCTGCTGTACGGGTATGTTTATGGTGAATGAAGCAAATTATGCTTCATTTGCACCTTCGCGTTTCAGGATTAAATTGGATGAAGATGCGTGTGTCGCTTGTGGAACATGCGAGGATCGATGTCAGTTTCATGCAATTGAGGTTAATGATATTGCCCAGATTAACCTGGAAAAATGTTTTGGATGCGGCGTTTGTGTTTCAACTTGTCCCAGCCAGGCTTTGGTTTTGGAAGAAGTCAGGTCTAAAGAGCATATTCGTGTAACATGATTTTTTGTCCCAGGCAGGTGACTTTGACATTCTGGGTCAATAAAATAAAGCCTTTACAGAGATAATATGGCGGAAGTGCATGGGAATCGAACCCACCCGGGACGGTATTAACGCCCCACATCGGATTTGAAGTCCGAGGGCCCCACCAGTGAGCCGCGCACTTCCGCATTAAATAAAGAAATGTAAGTATACCCGAAGGTCCTTATTTGTCAAATTGTTTTCTGGTTTTCTCAGGAAAATTCAGAGGGGAAGGTGTCTCACTTATTTTAAAACAGGAGGAATTTACATGCCTTACGCTGATATAGATGGATGCAACTACTACTATGAAGTCACAGGAAATGGAGACCCCCTGGTAATGATTCGGGGGCTGGGAAGTAATCTGGACCACTGGTACCCCCAGATACAGGCCTTAACCCAGCATTTTCGTGTGATGGCTTTTGACAACCCGGGAATCGCCCGGACAAAAGACGTAATAAAACCGTATTCTATACTGAAAATGGCACAGAACATCCCAAAATTGATGGATGTTGCGGGTATTGAAAAAGCGCATGTGTTCGGGCTTTCCATGGGAGGAATGATTGCCCAGGAACTGGCCTTAAATTTTCCGGAACGGATACAAAGGCTGATTCTCTGCGTCACTCATTGTGGCAAAAGCCACTCAATATCTCCCTCTGACAAGGTGAATCAATTGTTTGCCGCGATGATAAAAGAGGGAACGGATGAAGCCAGGGCAGCTGCTGCTGCAGTCATGTTCGCACAGGAAACACTGGAGAATAATCCTGAAACAGCCGCAGAATATGCCGGAATTTCAATGAAATATCCGGTATCTACAGAAATTTTAGTCAAACAAAGCCAGGCCATCCAGGAATTTGACACCTGGGAACGCCTGACGGACATAACACCTCCCACACTTGTTTTGGGTGCAGACAAAGATGTGCTGATACCACCGGAAAACCTGAATATTCTGGCGGATCGTATCCCAAATGCAAAACTGCATTTTATCAAAGGCGGTGGGCATCAGGTGATGATTGAACAGCCTGACGACTGCAATACAGCCATCATAGATTTCTTAACATAAGCATCAGCGTAATTTTTAGTTTGAAGATAAAGTTACTTGAAAAATTAAAACACGGTATGAAATAATCTTTAAATGGAAATTTAAAAAAAAATCTAAATGCGATAAATACAGGAGACAATTAATGAGTAAGGCAACAATTGAAGAACAAGGGGATGTAGCAGTTGTCAGAATGACCAACGGGACTACCAACGCAATTAATCCAGAATTTATCGAAGATCTGACAATTGCATTGAAAACCGTGCGAACGGATTTCAGAGGAATGGTTCTTGCGGGAAATGCCAAATTTTTTGTTATTGGCTTTGATGTTCCCACACTGCTGAAGCTTGACCGAGCCGGGATGGCTGATTTTTTCCATCGCTTCAATCAGTTAATACTGGACCTATATACATTCGCGCTGCCAACCGCCTGTGCCATTGCTGGTCATGCCATTGGCGGCGGAAATATTATTGCCCTTGCAACAGACTATCGTTTTATGGTTGAAGGGAAAAAGCGCATTGGTCTAAACGAAATCCAATTGGGTGTTCCAGTTCCTTATTTAGCGGATTTAATACTTCGGCAGATTGTTGGTGATCGAGCAGCAACTGAGATGCTGTACACAGGCGATATGATGTCGGTTGCCGCTGCACTGAAATTTGGTCTTGTTGATGAGACAGTCCCGGAAGAAGACCTGGAGCTGAAAGCAATTGAAAAAATAGCTAATTTTGCAAAATTTTCCAGTGAGGGTTTTGCTGCAATAAAAGCCAATCGCACTGGTGCGATTCAGGTAGCGTACCTGGCAGATTTTGAAGAAAAAAATGCGCAGTTTATTGATCTCTGGTTTAGTCAGAATGTGCAAGCACTTTTGCATAAGGCTGCTGAAAAGTTTTAGGAGGTTTTTAATTGCGGAGACATATCTGTAACACCGAAAGTCAGATGGTAGGCGATATCTGGGATTCCATCGCTCAAGATGCTGGACAACAAACGTTACCGGAATGGTAAAAAAAAGAGCTGGACAAAAGATGTGCCGAATACAAAGCTGGAAAAATAGAAGCCTATGACTGCCAGGCAGCCCACGATGAGTTAAGGGAAAAGTACGGATTCAAATGATCCCCCGATATACTGCCCGTGCGTTAACTGAAATCGACTTAGGGATTCTATGGTATGAAGAGCAAGGAAGAGGTCTGGGAGCGGAGTTTCTAAAAGAAAATATCAGGGTAAAATTAAAACTCGTCTGGCATTAAACGTGCTCCGTGGATTACCGCAATGATATCAATTTGGCCAGGCTTGATCCGGTAGATAATCCGGTATGGTTTTTCTATGACTTCCCGAATGTCTTTGGCATCATACTCCGGCACTTTTCTGCCGGACATGTTATGTTCAGCAATTTGTTCTGTACGTCGGGTGATCCTGTCAATCATTCGTCTGGCATAGGTTGGAGAATTAAACGCTATGTATTCGTATATATTAGCAAGATGATCAATAGCGTTCTCGGTCCAGCGAACTCTCATTTTGTAAGACCAAATTTTTTGCGAACTTCTTTGACATCCACAGTGTGGCCCTCGTCACTGTCTTTTATGCCTGCTTCTATGGTTTGACGGACATAAATCTGCTGCATTAAATCATCCCAGGTGGCCTGGTCCGGAAGTTGATTTAATATTTTGTAGGCTTCTTGTTTTATTCCTTCAGTCTGCATGTCTTCATCCTTCATTGTGGTAAAAAGTATCACACAAGTTTTAAAATCGCTTTTGACACAACGTTTATAATCTTAAAACGAATATAACATGATCGTAAAATGAATGACAGTTTTTCTTGACCAAAATTCACCGTTTATTTTTTTAAACCCCTCTGGAAATCATTTTCAGGTCTTATTTTTGACACATCTTTCCAATCACCGTTACAGGAATTCATTATAACGTTATGGTTGCGTTACCTTTTAAGGTAAATAACGTTATTTCACGTCAGGGGAAAAGGGGCTGTTTTAAATCATGCCCTTGTCTGGCGAGATCCTCGGGATTAAGTTTCTAAAAGAAAATATCTGGCATGGTGTATGCAGAAGTTTCATTCATCAGATTAAGTATGCCATTTACTTACCTTTCAAAGTCTGATGAAACACCTCCGTGACCTCCGGGGCAATTTGAATACTGCCAGGAATTGCCCCGGAGGCGGTGTTTAGGCAGGAACAGGATTGAATGAACAGGCGAATAATAAATATACTGCACTTTTATGGAGGGTGTTGTGGGAGAATCATTTAAAGATATCGCTATTGTTGCATGCGGGACCATGAGCCCTGAAATAAATAACCTTAAACAGCTGGGGTTTCTTGATACGGAACATATTTTTTTTACAACACCCGGACTTCACCAGGATATTCCAGAGCTTGAAACTCAACTGGTCAGGCTGATTGAAAAAGGAAAATCAGTGGCCAGGGGGGTGATTGTTGTATATGGCGGCAAATACTGTTATGTTAATCCAGATAATCCCACCCGTTTAATGAAAGATATTATAGGTGAACAGGGTTCGAATGTGGTCAGGATTGAGGCCAGTCACTGCATGGGTATGATGGCAACCGAACAGCAGATGAAACAGATTACAACTGATCTCGGTGGCGAACCGGTGTGGTTTATGACGCCCGGCTGGGTAAAGTTTAAAAAACAGGTGTTCAAAGGCTGGGACAAGGCCATTGCCAATGAGAATTTCCCCCGGCATACAGGTGGCGCTGTGGTTCTGGACGGGATTGAATATATGGATCAATATATGACGGAAAACCCGGAAGAATTTCTTGATTATTGTGACTGGATGGGGATTCCCATGCAGGGAGCGCCGGTCTCAATGGATCGGTTTAAAGGGCTTTTAACAGACGCTCTGGCTGCTTTGAACAGGTAACAACAGCAGGATATGATAAGCATTTGAAAGGAGATGCCATGACATTTGTGATTATCGGAGGAGATGCCGCAGGCATGAGTGCGGCAAGCCGGGCCAGAAGGCTTGCGCCGGATATGGAAATTATCGTGCTGGAACAGACCTTTGATGTTTCTTACAGTGCCTGCAGCATGCCCTATAATATTGCAGAGCCAGGGATAGATATGGAAAATCTGGTGGTCAGAAAAGCAGATGTGTTTATTGCAAAAAATAAAATAAATCTGTTAACAGGGCACAGGGTAACTGCCATAGACCGTGGGGCAAAAAAAGTCTCCGGAATTACAATAGAGGGGGCTTTGTTTGCTTTTGACTATGATACGCTGTTTATCGCAACGGGTGCGGCTCCGGTTATTCCACAACTGCCGGGGTTTGACCGGCCTGAGGTCATGGCCTTGAAAAGTCTTGCCCAGGGAAAAATCATTAAATCCTATATCAAACAGCATCAGGTTAAAACAGCCGTGATTGTGGGTATGGGGTATATTGCCCTGGAAATGTGCGAGGCGTTTGAAAAACGGCAGATTAAAACCAGCATGGTGAAGCCCGGACCGGTTTTTCTGCCCTGGCTGCCCTCTGACCTTGCTGATGTGATTTATAAGGAATTGATCGACAACGGCATTGATATTTATTCAGGTCACGAGATTAAAAAAATTGAATCCACGGACACAGGTGTCCGGGTGGTGTGTGAAGATCTTGAACTGGATGCGGATATGGTATTGGCAGCCATAGGGGTAAAACCCTGCAGTGAGCTGGCCGGTGCTGCAGGACTTGAGCTGGGGATATCAGATGCCATTGCTGTTGATCCGTATCTGAAAACCTCGGATGAAAACATCTATTCAGCAGGTGACTGTGCAGATGCGTACCATGTTGTTACAGATAATAAATGCTGGATTCCGCTGGCCTTGAGGGCAAACCGGGCAGGGTGGGCAGTGGCGGATAATGTGTGCGGCACGCCAGCCAGGGTTCCGGGTGTTGCAGGGACCTCTGTATTTAAAGTGTTTTCTCTTGAAGTGGCCAGATCCGGGCTGACTTTCAAAGAAGCGCAAAATGCCGGGTTTGATCCGGTGGAAAATGTGATCGAAAGTCAATCCAGAGCGCATAGCCAGACTGACTCAACGCCAATTTATGTGAATATGGTGGCAGATAAGAAAACAGGTCGTCTGTTAGGTGCTCAGATGGTGGGAAACGAAGGCGTGGCCCACAGGATAAATGCAGTTGCCGTGGCCTTGCACAGCAAAATGACGGTTGAAGATTTTTTTCAGACAGATCTGGCCTATGCGCCGCCTTTCGGGCCGGTATGGGATCCTTTGCTGACAGCTGCCAATCAATTGCTTAAAAAATTATAAACGGTTTAATCCTTTTTATATGAGTTCTTTCAGGTTGATGCTGTATTTTTTTATGCGGTTCCATACCGTTACCCTGTTGATGTTCAGAAGTTGAGCTGCTTTGCTTTGGTTGCCACGGGTTTTTTTAAGGGCATTGATCAGTTCTGATTTTTCATCAGGCAAAGGGTGCCTGCGAAAATCAGTCGGGTCCGGGTCAGGTTCTATGGCGTGTTTCATGCTGATTTTTTTAGGTAAATGTTTTAACTGGATCAAAGAATCATCAGTGGTGACAAAGGCGTATTCCATGGCATTTTTAAGCTCCCGGATATTGCCGGGCCACGGGTATTCCATTACCGATTCCATGGCATCATAGCTTAGCCCCTGGATGGTTTTTCCGGTTTTTGTATTTAATTTCTGGATAAATGTGCTGATCATGAGAGGTATGTCTTCTTTTCTGTCTCTTAATGCCGGAAGATGAATGGGGATGACATTGATTCTGAAAAGCAGGTCCTGCCTGAATTCATTTTTCCGGATGAGCTCATCCAGGTCTTTATTGGTTGCCGTAATAATTCGCACATCAACAAAAACCGGATCAATATCTCCCACTCTTTCAAACTGCCCGGACTCCAGAACCCGCAGCAGTTTGGTTTGTATCGGCATGGGAATATCCCCGATTTCATCCAGGAAAAAATCTCCCTGATTGGCCGCTTCAAACCGCCCGATACGGTTATTGTAGGCTCCGGTAAACGCCCCTTTGGCATGTCCGAACAATTCACTTTCAAGGACTGCCTCATTCAAGGCTGCGCAATTGAGCTGGATAAACGGCCCGTTTTTTCTGGACCCGCACAGGTGGATGGCGTTGGCCACCAATTCTTTTCCTGTCCCGCTCTCCCCTGTGATGATAACCGGTGCCTTGCTCTGGGCAGCTCTTTGAATCATATCAAAAACATGTATCATGACAGGTGACTGGCCCACAATGCCGTAAAAATCGGTTTCCAGTTCACATTGTCGCGACAGGATGTGGAGTTTTTCATCCAGCCGGGTCATTTCAGAAATATCGGTTAATGTTTCCACAACGCCGATGGCCTTGCGGGTTTCATCCCAGAGTATGGAGGCGTTTTTTAATACCGGAAGAAAACTGCCGTCTTTTCTTCTGACCTGGCACTGGCATTTTTTCATATCTTTGTGCCCGGGTTCAAACAGTTTACACCAGGTGGATGACTCTTTTCTTCTCAGCGTCTGTTCGCAGGCATCACATCCCAGCACACTGCAGGACATGCCGATAATGTCTTCAGATGTGTATCCGGTCAATGTTTCAAAGGCTTTGTTCACCATCAGAATGGACCCTTCCGGCCCGACAAACATAAGACCGTCATTGATCGTGTTCACAATTTTTTTCCAGAAAATATTCATTGAGTGATCGTCCATCCAGGATTCCTTTTTTTCAGGGTTTTGTAAGTGTTTAAACTGTCGAATAAGTGTTTAAACGTTTAAACACTTATTTAAATACTATGAATGAATCATAGGGTCAAGGTCTGATGTGAATTTTTAATTATACTGTAAAAACAAATACTTAATTATTTTTATGGTTGAATCTATCCTGTGGGCATGTCCGTTGCTATACAGAGTTTAAAAGATTGTCCGTAAAAATATTTTGCAGCATCCAGACCCTTTTTTAAGGACTGAACATGACATCAAAACACACACTGGATCTCAGGGGGGTCATATCCCCTTTGAATCTGCTGAAATGTAAAAACTATCTGGCATCCATGAAACCGGATGAGGTCCTGGATGTTTTTCTGGCAGATACGGATGTGGTGAAAGATTTAATTATCATTGTAAAAAAATCCAGGGACAGGGTGATGTATCAGAAGAATGAAGCAGATTATATCTGTCTTGGAATTAAAAAAGGAGAAAAAACACAATGGCCGGAATTCTAAACCGACAGGAGGTTTTATGACAGAAGAACTCAAGGCAGGCTGTGCACGTCCCACCGGAGGGCCGGTAGGACAAACCGCCCCTGAAAAAACATTAAATTCAAATACAGCATCTGAAAAGGAGAAAATACAAATGATACAGGTTGGAAAAAAAGCCCCGGATTTTACTGCGCCCGGTTATCAGAACGGGAAATTTGTTAATGTGAAATTATCAGATTATTTAGGAAAATGGGTTCTGCTATGCTTTTATCCCGGTGATTTTACTTTTGTCTGAGCAACTGAAATTTCAGCAGTTGCTGAAAAATACAATGAATTTAAAAAACTGGACGTTGAAATTTTATCCATGAGCATTGACAGCATGTTTGTTCATAAAATGTGGAATGATCATGAACTTTCAAAAATGGTTGAAGGCGGCGTGCCCTTTGCCATGTTATCTGATGCCGGCGGAAGAGTCGGGAAGATTTTTGGTATTTATGATGAAGATGCCGGTGTGGAAACCCGGGGCAGATTTATTATTGATCCGGATGGTATTGTTCAGGGCTTTGAAGTGCTGACGCCGCCGGTGGGAAGAAATATCAGTGAAAGCCTTCGTCAGGTCCAGGCATTTCAACTGGTCAGAGAATCCAAGGGAAGCCAGGCCACGCCTTCTGGCTGGCGGCCGGGTAAGAAAACTCTCAAACCCGGACCGGATCTGGTGGGGAATGTCTGGAAAGAATGGGAAACTAAAATGGCGTTTGATTGATCTGTTTTCAGGAGAAGCAATATGAAGCTTACGCGACGAACATTTTTTAAATTCATGGGGGCCGCAGGTTCCACTGTGGTGGGCAGGGCTTCATCAGCCAATGCCTGGGAATCAAAGGCACCGCCTGATTCTTACGGGTGCCTGGTGGATCTGAGCCGGTGTGTGGGCTGCCGCAAATGCGAAGAAGCCTGCAGCACGGTAAACGGGCTGCCAGCGCCGGAAAGAGCCAACTGCCAGTGTACCATTTTTGAAAAAAAACGGCGGCCGGATGATACCGCCTATACGGTGGTGAACCGGTATTTTACCGGCAAACTGGATACTTTTGACAAGCCGCTGCCCACCTTTGCCAAGGTTCAGTGCATGCACTGTCAGGACGCAGCCTGTGTTTCAGCCTGTATTGTGGGGGCTCTGACCAAGGATGAAACCGGAGCGGTGCATTATGATGTCAGCAAATGTATCGGCTGCCGGTATTGCATGGTGGCCTGTCCATTTGAAATACCCGCCTATGAATATGATGATCCCATTACACCCAGGGTCATGAAATGTACATTCTGTTATGACAGGATCAAAAAGGAAGGCGGGATTCCAGGGTGCGTTACCATCTGCCCCACAGAAGCGTTGACCTTTGGCAAAAGAGAAACAGTGTTGAAGATTGCCCATGATCGGCTCAGGGAAAATCCTGGAAAATATATTCAGCATGTTTACGGTGAAAAAGAGGTTGGCGGAACATCCTGGATGTACATATCTGCGGTGCCGTTTGAAAAGGTCAATCTGCCGGTTCTGCCGGAAACACCTTCTCCAAAGCTTTCTGAAACCATACAGCATTCGCTTTTCAGTTATCTGTGGTCTCCGATTGCACTTTTTGGTGTGCTGGGCGCGGTTATGTTTACATCAAAAAAACATACGGATCATTCAAACCGGAAAGGAGGGGACTGATGGAACATAAAGCACGTCCTTTAAATAAAAAATTCTGGACACCCGGTGTCATGGTGATGCTGGTATTCATGGCAGCCGGTGCAGTTTCCATAATTGCAAGATTTACCGGCGGGATCGGCTATGTAACCAATCTGAGTGACGCACGGCCCTGGGGACTCTGGGTAGGGGTGGATGTGGCCACCGGGGTTGCGCTGGCTGCCGGCGGGTTTACCACAGCAGCCCTGGCGCATATTTTCGGCAGGCATAATTATGAATCAATTACCCGGCCGGCATTGTTGACTGCAGTTTTAGGCTATACTTTTGTGGTGCTGGGACTTCTGGTGGATATCGGCAGATCCTGGGCCATATGGAAACCCATGTTTAACTGGAATACCAATTCGGTTTTGTTTGAAGTGGCCATGTGTGTGATGGTGTATCTGACCGTGTTGTACATAGAGTTTTTTCCCATTGTTGCAGAACAGTTCAAAGACCGGGTGAATCTTCCGGGCATATTATCTGTTTTCAACAATCTGGTGGACAGCATACTCAAGAGGGGTGATGCATTTGTGGGAAAAATCATGTGGATATTTATCATTCTGGGTGTTGTTCTGTCCTGCATGCATCAGTCCAGCCTTGGCTCCCTGATGCTGGTTGCACCGACCAAACTTCATCCATTATGGTATACGCCCATGCTGCCGCTTTTATTTTTAACCTCTGCTTTTGCCGTGGGGTATCCCATGGTGGTGTTTGAAACCACGCTTGCAACCTCGTCATTCAAGCTGGATGGTGAGATGAATATCCTGACGCCGTTAACCCGGATTACGGTTTTTCTGCTGGGGATGTATATGTTTCTTAAAATTGGAGATATGATTTACAGAGGAACCTATATATATCTTTTACAAGGCACCTATCAGACCAATTCCTTTATTGTTGAGGTGCTGTTCGGGGTGATGGTGCCCTGGGTGCTGCTGTTGTTCAAAAGAATCAGGCAGTCACGCACCGGTATTTTTATTGCAGCTTCCATGATCATTGGCGGGGTGATACTGAACCGGATAAACGTGTTTATTGTGGGGTATAAATCGCCTTTAAGTGAGAGCGGATATTTTCCTGCGCCAGGAGAAATTTTTGTCACTTTAGGGCTTATTGCGACATTGATGTTTATTTACAGGTGTGTTGTGACCTGTCTGCCTGTTTTGCAGGCCCCCGAGGAGGTGTCATCGTGATAAAGAAGATTATTTTCTTTATGGGAGTTTTTTTGTTTCTGATGCCCGGGCTGTCTGCGGCAGAAGTCTGGAAAGCCCCGGATCAGGAAAAAGCAAAAGAAAGAGCCAGAGAAGTGGTCCCTTTTGTAAAGGAATACAAAGACGACTGTCTGATCAACCGGAGGACCTGTCTTGTGGATGCCGGTATTTCCATCAAAGATGTGACAACGGTTTATTTTGTTCTGGGCAGTCCTGTTATTAAAAAAAGAGAGGATCATTATGAACCGGTCCGGTTTGCCCATAAGCGCCATGCCGCTTTAACCAATGACTGCAGTGTCTGTCATCATTTCAGACCCAAGGATGAGAATGCACTGGAAACCACACGGTGTTCAGCCTGTCATCAGGATTCTTTTAATCCGGATTACCCGGAAAGAATCGGCCTTAAGGCAGCGTATCATCAACAGTGCATGCAATGTCATCAGAATCAGGGAAAAGGACCTGTGGACTGCAAGGGGTGTCATCTCCAGAATGTTCCGGATCATAAGGAACTGGTCAAGCTGCCGGATGGTGCAGATCCGTTCCAGGTCACAGCAGAATGTCTGCGGTGCCATGATACCCAGGCCGATGATATGCTGACCACAGCGCACTGGCTCTGGAAAGGGCCGTCACCCTATACAACAGGACATCGAAAGGACATCATGCATGGCAAGGGCACCACGGCCCTGAACAATTTCTGAATCAGCCCCATCAGCAACGAGGCTCGTTGCACAAGCTGTCATGCAGGATATGGATGGAAAGATGATTCTTTTGATTTTACAGATAAAACTAAAATGGACTGTCTGGTGTGCCATGATACCACCGGAACATACAAGAAAGCGCCTCCGGGTGCGGGTATGCCCGATGAAAAAGTGGATTTGAAACACGTGGCTCAGAATGTCGGGCATTCAAGCCGGGCGTCCTGCGGTTCCTGTCATTTTAACGGGGGCGGGGGAGATGCGATAAAACATGCGGATATGTCCCGGCAGCTGATTGAACCCGGCCGGAACTGCGATATTCATATGGGCGGATATGATTTTTCCTGTGCCGAATGTCATAAAACCAGAAATCATGAGATTTCCGGTAGAAGCTCATCGGTTCCAGTTGCAGAAGGAGAGGTTTCATGTGTTCAGTGTCATTCGGAATCTCCCCATTACAGCGGCGGTTTTCTGGATCATCATTTAAATACACATTCCAAAACCCTTGACTGTAATGTCTGTCATTCGCCGGTCTATGCCAAATGTCAACCCACCAAGACCTGGTGGGACTGGTCAAAGGCAGGAGATAAAAATCGTAAGCCTGTGAATGATAAATACGGGCAGCCGGATTATAACTGGATGAAAGGCGAATTTAAATGGGAAGAATCTGCTGTGCCTGATTATGCATGGAGCTCAGGATATATGAACCGGGTACTGATCGGCGACAAGGTGGATAGCGATGCAGATGTGATTAATCTGACTGAACCGGTGGGATCAATTAAAGATCCGGGTTCCAAAATCACGCCGTTCAAAATTATGAAAGCCATTCAGCCCATTGATGCGGAACATGATTATTTTTTGATCCCGCATCTTTTCCCCCGGGACAAAAATGATACCACGGCTTACTGGAAAGTATTGGACTGGGAAAAAGCATTTCAGGATGGAATGGCTGCCACAGGTCTTGAATACAGCGGTACGTATAAATGGGTGGAAACCTGGATGTACTGGCGTCTTGAACATGAGGTCATGCCTGCAGACATGGCATTGTCCTGTGTGCAGTGTCATGACAGTCTGAAAGGAGAAAAAACCTGCAACCGGTGTCACCAGGATAATCGGGATATTGATTTTAAAAAGATCGCTGGCAAGGGAACTGATTTTTCCTTAATGAAGTCCGAGGGCAGGGATGTTGGACATCTGATTAATAAAACCGATTATATTAATTTCAAGGCATTGGGTTACAAGGGTGATCCCATTATTCACGGCGGGCGATTTAAAAAACTGCCCATGGGATATAAAGAAAAAAAATAGAAAACAAAAAACCGTTACACATGCAGACCCCGGATGAAGGGGCACTGAAATGATACAGCATATTCAGTGCCCCTTCATGCACCGGGTAAGTCAGTTCTTTTCAGGACTGATCGTTGTTGTCTAGTTGATTTTTAATCTCTGCAAGTTGCGCTTCCAGCATATCTGCCCTGTTCTGCAGGGCAGTCCGGGTGGAAACCGCTGGTGCAGATCCGGTAGCCCATCGGCCGGCATTCTGGCCCCAGCCGATTCCCTGGCCGTTTCTTCTGCCAGAACCCATGCAGCCTCTGCGGCCGGCACCTCTGCCCATGGGATATCCTCCTGCTGAAAATCCCTGATCCAGATTGCTGTTTCCAGTGCATACGCCTCTTCCTCTTCCTGTCATCGGGCCTTGGTTTGCAGGTCCTCTTTGATTAAATCCAGGCATGATATATCCTCCTTTTGTCTATGATTAAAAGGGTATTGTTAAGTCAATACCCATGAAAATTATTCCTGTTGATTCCAGCCTTTACCAGCTCTTCCGGCAGGGCCTTTTCCGCCGCATCTTCTGCCGTTTCCCCGGCCATGGCCATGCTGCCGTCTTTGTTCGGAGGTGTCCATGGTATAGCATCCCCCTTCTATTTTCAGGTGATAGCCGTTTACAAGGGCATTGGACAGATTATAGCGGCCGGATTTTAAAATGCGTCCAAACGTCTGTCGGGACACATCCATTATCTGTGCGGCCTGACTTTGGTCCAGGCCTTCAAAATCAATATGACGGATGGCTTCAAATTCTTCCAGCGACAGTGTTATTTCACCCCTGCCTTTGAACCCGTGAGGTCCGAATTTATTCACTGACGGTTCGCCAAGGATGCATCTTAATCTTTTAGGGCGCGGCATATTCGTTCCTTTATTGTTTTGGTCATTTGACTATAACTATAAAGACGAAAAGGATGGCTGTCAAGAATAATTTTGGTCAAATGACCAAAATAAATATCAGGATATCAAACTTATATATTTACGGTTTTTGTTGTAGCTTGGTCCTCTGAGGCGGGCACAGCTGATTTTTGCGTCGGCAGGTCTTCTGAATCCGGCGCACCGAAAATTTTGTCGGTAAATTTTACATACCATGCCGCAGACTGTACCTGAATGATATATGCAATGGCAACCACCAGGGCTGCGCTTGCGCCTTCCTTGCCAAAGGCATTGATGGCAATGGCAAGCGCGATGGACAGGTTTCTCATGACAGAACCATATACAAGGGCGATGGCATCGCCTCTGGGCAGAAACAGTCTGCCTGCCACACTGCTTAATATGTAATTAAAGGCATAGATAATGGTCAGCGGTACAAGGATATATAAAAGCATGGAGGGCGATGCCGCAATGCCTCTGGCTTTTAATGCCATTGCAATGAACACGATCCCGATAACGCCCAGAGTTGACATTGCCGGAAATTTAGGGCCGATGTTCTGCTTGAAGCCTTTCTGCCCGTATTTTCTGACCAATAGTTTACGGGTAATAAAGCCTGCAATCATGGGAATAAAAACAATGATGACAATCTGCTGCATTACTTTTACAAAATTGATTTCAATGGAGGCCCCCATGAGAAATTTTACATAGAACGGTGTTGCAATGGAGCCCAGTGTCAGCCCGATAACCGTCATCTTCACTGCAGCTTCCAGGTTGCCCTTTGCAAAACCGGTCCAGGATATGGTCATTCCGCTTGTGGGGACAAGCCCTGCCAGAAGAAGGCCCAGGGCCATATACGGATGGTCTTTAAAGAATATCACACCGATAAAATATGCCAGAAAGGGAATGATGCCAAAATTAATAACCTGGGTCAGCATCTGGGTTTTCAGATCACCGCCTTCAAACACTTTTTGAATATTCAGATTCACCATCATGGGATATACCATCAGAAAGGTAAATGGAATGATGAAGCTTTTTAAAAAGGCTGCATTAAAACAGATGCCAAAAACAAATCCGGCAATCATCATCACGGGAATTGCAATGGTCAGGTTTTTTGTTATTTTACCAAGTATTTTCCACATGACGGGCTCCATTATTTTCCGGGTCCTTGAACCCTTTTTTGGTAATGAAATGAATGGGGCAGGAGGGTCTGAATTTGCAATAGATGTCAGGATCACGGCATTCCAGGCATTCCCGGCAAAGATAGATATTATGTTTCATGCAGATATAGCCGGTTTCACGATCAGGATGATTAACACATTTGCCCATGGGACTCCTCCAGTTTGATTGAAATTCAGATGCTATAGTAAGTTTTCAAGGTTTCTGACAATGGTTTCTTCAGTCTGCAGGCCCACAAAGCGTTTTATTTCCTTGTTGTCTTTAAAAAGAATCAGCGTGGGGATGCTTTGAACCCTGAATTCAGTTGCCAGCGCATTGTGTGTATCAATATCGATTTCAATAATACGGGCTTTTGACTGATAGTCCATGGTTAATTTTTTAATGATGGGTTCCTGGGCTCTGCAGGGGGCACACCAGGGGGCATTAAAATCTACCAGTGTAATGCCGTGTTTTAATTCTTCCTGAAATTTTTTTTGTTCCATCTTTGCCCGTCTCCTTTTCAAATGTCAGAAAAATGGTACTGATAAAAAATGATGTTATCAAGAAACATGCCATTTTTTTTAAAGCGGGCTATATTAAGATATAACATATTGAATATACATATAATTATTTGTATATTCCCACAAAAAATCAGGTTGATTTTCTGCGGGAATTCATATAAGTAACGCTACCAGAAGGGAACGGTTGCGATTTGATAATGACTGCAAAATGCCAATTGCCTGCCAAATGTCAATTGATGGGATGGGTATATCTCTTGCGGATTTAAATTAAATATTGGTAGAGTAAACGATCTTATAAAAAAAGAGGAAAAATGGAAACGCATCAATTATGGAATGTTAATTTTTTAAATCAGATTCTGGATACCATGGCTGAAGGGTTGTTTACTCTGGATGATCAGGGAATTATTACCTCCTGGAATAAATCAATGGAAAAAATCAGCGGGTATTCTGCCCGGGAAGCTGTTGGTAATACCTGCAGATTGATAGAGTGCAGTCGGTGTTTTGGTCAGATGTGTCCGGCGGACATCAACAAATGCGGTGTGATTCAGCACGGCAAAACCGAGGCAAAAGAATGTTTTATCCGGCATAAGGATGGTTATGATATTCCAGTGATAAAGAATGCCCGGCTTGCCAGGGATGAGAATGATCAAATCCTTGGGATTGTAGAAACCATAACCGACCTGACTGAGCTTAAAAAAATTAAAAGAACAGCTGAAGAAGCCCAGAGAAAGCTTAAAAAAACCTACCAAATCGGCAATATTATTGGCAAAAGCGCTGTCATGCAGAATATCTTTGATGCGATACGGGCGGCCTCAAACAGTCGAGCAACCATATTGATCCAGGGAGAAAGCGGGACCGGCAAGGAATTGGTGGCAGGGGCCATCCATTACAATGCAAACAGTGAGGCACGACCCTTGATTACAGTGAATTGCTCAGCACTTTCCGAGTCGCTGCTTGAAAGTGAACTTTTCGGTCATGTAAAAGGGGCCTTTACCGGGGCGCACACCGATCGTAAAGGCCGGTTCGAAGAAGCGGACGGTGGAACTGTTTTTCTGGATGAGATTGGAGAATTGACGCCTTATATTCAGATCAAGCTTTTAAGGGTGCTTCAGGAAAGAGAAATTGAAAGGGTCGGGGACTCGAGAAAAAGGAAGATTGATATCCGGATTATTGCTGCCACGCATCAAAATCTGTTTGAATTGACGCAGCAGGGCAAATTCCGGGAAGATCTTTTTTATCGCCTGAAGGTGTTTCCAATCAGGGTCCCGCCGTTGAGGGAGCGCCGTGAGGATATTCCGATTCTTGTTGCCCATTTTATTAAAAAGGGAAATAAAAGAGAGAACAAATCCATTGCCGGGATCAGCACGAAAGGAATGAAAAAATTAATGGAATACTCATGGCCCGGAAATGTCAGAGAGCTTGAAAATGCCATTGAACACGCTTTTGTTATCTGTAATTCAGATCAGATTCAGCTTGTGGATCTGCCTGTTGAGATTCGTGAAAATCATGCAGGTTCAGGAAATCACCTCAGATCTGCCGGAGCAGCTACTCATTTGCATGTGCATGACGCAGATAAACCGGTAAAATTAACAAGACAATCCCTTCTGGAATTACTTGATGCATGCAGTTGGAATAAAGCAGAGGTGGGCCGTCGAATTCAAAAAAGCCGGACAGCTGTGTGGAAATATATGAAAAAATGGGATATTCCTTTGAACCCGGAGCGCTAAACCCAGCAGGGATGATGATGAAAACAAAAAGAAAAATGTCTGAAAAAATCGGTCTTTCTCCCGGCACTCTGGTGCATGTCGGCCAGAGAAAGGAAGAAACAACACGGGTCAGGATTATTGATTATGATCAGGATTCAATCAGGGAGGAAGATGTCACACGGATTGAAGACTGCTTTTTGTTCAAGGATAAACCCAGTGTGACCTGGATCAATATTGACGGCCTTCACGATATCGATCTGATCGGTAAAATCGGCACTTATTTTGATGTCCATCCCCTGATTCTTGAAGATATTGTTCATACCGGAACCCGCCCCAAAATCGAGGCGTTTGACACGCATATTTTTATTGTTTTTAAAATGCTGTCTTTTGACAAAGACAAGGATGAGATTGTTAATGAACAGTTAAGCATTATTCTGGGCTCCAATTTTGTTATTTCATTTCAGGAAAGACAGGGAACCGTTTTTAATCCGCTCAGAGAAAGGATCAGGAATGCAAAAAACCGTATACGAAAAAAGCATTCCGATTACCTGACATATGCGATTATCGACACGGTGGTGGATAATTATTTTGCAATACTTGACAATATGGAAGAAAAACTTGAGCAATTGGATGAAATGCTTTTTACGTCCATGTCCAAAGACACGTTTCATTCAATTAATAAATTGAAACGAAAGCTGATTGCTTTAAGAAGAGCGGTTTCTCCTTTAAGAGAACTGATAACGGCTGTGCAGGACAAAGATTTTGAACTGGTGGAGGAAACAAATCTGATATTTTTTAAAGATATCCATGACCATGTGATTCAGATACTTGAAAGCATTGATACCTACCGTGAACTGGTTTCCGGACTTCATGACATCTTTTTGACGAATGTGAATACCCGAATGAATGAAATTATGAAAACACTGACCATCACCGCAACAATTTTTATTCCGCTTACATTTATCGCAGGTATTTATGGAATGAATTTTAAATATATGCCCGAACTTGAATGGCGATGGGGATATTTCGGGCTCTGGGGGGTCATTGTCGGGCTGGTTGGCATCATGTTTTATTTTTTTAAGAAAAAGGACTGGTTGTAACAGCGCCTCCAGGATGGACACGGTTTAATCTGAAAGGAAAATTATGACATTTGATATCCAAAACTGATTCTGATCTGAAAGGAGATTTTTATGGGAATTGCCGGGGATATTATTATTATTGTGATGGCCGCATTTGCAGGTGGTTTGATTGCGCAAAGGCTGAAACAGCCCCTGATTCTGGGCTATATTCTGGCAGGCGTGGTGGTGGGGCCTTATACCGGCGGAGTTACTGTCTCCAGTGTCCATGAAATTGAGATGCTGGCTGAGATCGGGATTGCATTGCTGCTGTTTGCCCTGGGCCTGGAATTTTCTTTTAAAGAGCTGAAACCGGTTCGGAATATTGCCCTGATTGGTACACCGATTCAGATTCTTGTGGCTATTCTTTTCGGGTTTTGTATCGGCCAGATCTTTGGCTGGCCATGGATGCAGTCTTTGTGGTTTGGCGCATTGATCTCACTATCCAGCACCATGGTTCTGTTAAAGACCCTGGAAAACCAGGGCAGGATCGGCACCCTGTCCAGCAAGGTCATGATCGGAATTCTGATTGTTCAGGATCTTGCCATTGTGCCGATGATGATCATTCTGCCCCAGTTGAATGACCCGAAAGTGGGGTTGCCGCTATTGGGCATTGCTGCTGTAAAGGCGGTTTGTTTTCTGCTGCTCATGATATTTGTAGGTACAAAAATCATTCCCCGGATTCTGAAATACATTGCCAACTGGAATTCAAGAGAGCTGTTTTTATTGGCGACAGTGGCAATTGGTCTGGGTATCGGATATGGTACCTATCTGTTTGGTCTTTCCTTTGCCTTTGGCGCTTTTGTGGCCGGGATGCTGCTCAGTGAATCTGATTATGGGTATCAGGCCTTAAGCGATATCATGCCATTGCGGGATGTTTTCGGTCTGCTTTTCTTCACTTCGGTCGGCATGCTGCTTGATCCCCGGTATCTGCTTGCAAACTGGCAAACAGTGCTGGTCCTGGTTGCCGTTATTATGGGGGGCAAAGGCGTCATATTCGCCGTGTTAAGCAAGTCTTTCGGGTATGGAAATATCATTCCTTTTGCCACGGCGCTGGGGCTTTCCCAGGTGGGTGAGTTTTCTTTTGTTCTGGCCCGGGTGGGTATCAGCTCAGGTTCCATCACCACAGAGTTTTATTCATTAATTTTGACCATTACAGTGATTTCCATGTTTCTTACCCCATTTATATCCGGGTTAACCGGTCCGCTTTATAAACTTCGCAACCGGTGGGGAAAAGCCTATACCTATCAGACCGTCAATCTGCCGGAAGAAGGACTAAAAGATCATTTAATCATAGCCGGTGGAGGACGGGTGGGAAAACATATTGCAGATGTCCTGCGGCGAATGGAGGTCAGTTTTGTAATTCTGGAATTTGATTCCAGACGGGTAGAACAGCTGAAAGCACTGGGTTTTCCAATTATTTTCGGGGATGCCAGTCAGCAGGTTATTTTAGAGGCTGCAAATATCGAAAAGGCAAGGCTGATAATGATCACCACGCCCGTAACCGTTGTCGCAAGGGCCATTACACTGCTTGTCAAAAAAACACATCCGACTTTGCATATTGTCACCCGGGCGCAATCCATGGAGCAGGTGAATGATTTTTATAATAATGGTGTATATCATATTGTGCAGCCGGAATTTGAAGCCAGCATGGAATTTACACGTCAGGCACTGCTTCATCTGGATCTGCCGATTGACAGAATTCAGCAGTTTACCGATGAACTGCGGACAGAACTTTATCATTCCCTGTATGATCAGCCCGGAGAATATGCTTCCATTGCACAGCTTCAAAACAGTTCAAGATTGTTCCAGCTGACCTGGGTGAGCATCAGTCCGCAAAGTTCGCTGGCTGGACAGACCATTGGAAAATCAGAAATCAGAACCCGGACAGGAGCAACCATCGCAGGTATTTTAAGGGACGGGAAGCTGCACTCCAATCCTTCACCGGATTTTATTCTGGAGCAGGCAGATATGGTCGGGGTTCTGGGAACAAAAGATCAGCTGTCAATTTTTAAGGAATTGTCAAAAAACATAAACCCTGTTCCGGTTTTACAAGGATGATTCAATGGTGCCGGCTGCAAGATCAAGCCGGGTCACTGCCAGTTGATAATCGTGGATGGCTTTCAGATGTCGGGTCAGGCTTTGTTGCACCAGGAGTTCTGCATCCAGAAGGTCCGCAATGGTGAACAGGCCGTTTTCATATCTGTTTTTTACAATACGAAGGGATTCCTGGGATTGCTCAATGGCTGCCCGGGCCACAGCAATACGGTTCCATGCGCTTCGGGCATTAAAAAACGCCTGTCGGGTCTGGGCACAGACCTGTTGTTCCATGGCTTTGATATGGGTCTGTACCTGCTGAAGATTGACCAATGCTTCACGTATTTTTGATGATATGCGTCCGCCGCTGAATAGCGGCATCGATACCATGCCGCCAACCGTGTAATTGGTTCCGGTGTCTTTAAATTCTTCTGAATTGATTTCATAATTTCCGGAAAGACTGACAGATGGATATCTCAATGCCCTGGATTTGTCGACTTCCTTGAGGGCAATTTGTTTTTGCAGCTTTAACTGTTTTAATTCCGGCCGGTTGGACAGGGCTTTATTCACCCAGATGTCCAGATCTTCTGCAACCTGATTGCCCGGTTTTAACGGGGATGTCAGTGTGTATTGCAGGTTGGAATCCATACCCATGGAAATATTCAGCTCGCACATGGCAACATCCACCCGGGTTTTCATTTCCATCATCTGCTGTTCCAGATCCGCAATATGCACCCGGGCGCGCAGCAGATCGCTTTTGGCTACAAACCCGCCGTCATACCTTGATTGTACCAGTTGAAGGTGGGATCGGGCAGTTTCAAGAATCTGCTGCAGCACGGTTTTGTTTTCACGGACAAGCAGAACCCCGATATATGCGGTGATGGTTTCAGCGATCACCTGCTGGCGGGCACTGCTTTCGGATATGGCTGCCGCCTCCTGACTCAGGTTGGCCTGGGCAAGGCTGTACCAGGTCTGGCCGCTGTCATATATCGGCCAGAGGACAGAAAGAACCGTGGAGTAGTTTGTAATGGCATCCGGGTCATTGAGCCGGTCCGGATTAAAATCTGAAGTGGTGATGTTCTGCTGGTTGAGTCTGGTTCCAAAGGCCCACATGGGATTTGTGGTGTGGGTGAGCTGTTCGGATATCTGAACCTGGGGGATAGCGCCAGACCGGGCCTGGATGATTTTTTCCCGGCTTGAAAGCACGCCGTAGCGGGCCGCCTGAATATGATGATTCTTTGAAAGGGCTGTATCTACAGCGCCGGAAAGGCTTAGATCAGCTGTCAGTCCTGAAGAAGGACAGACAAGTATTCCGATAAGAAACAGCCATATGGTGAATTGTCCTTTCATTTTTTTAGTCCTTTTTTTTCAAGCGCTCTGAATGTTTCAGATGGTCGCCTTCCCATCGTTTATCCATAAAATACAGGATGGGAACTGTCATTCGGGAAAAAAGCAGGGAAGCGACTTCCCCGGCCATCAAGGAAATGGCAAGACCCTGGAATATCGGATCAAACAGGATGACCGAGGCGCCGACAACAACGGCTGCGGCAGTCAGCATCATGGGGCGGAACCTTACAGCCCCTGCATCAACGACAGCTTCATCCAGGGGCATTCCCTGGGCGATACGCAATTCTATAAAGTCCACCAGGATGATGGAGTTTCTGACCACAATACCTGCGCCGGCAATAAACCCGATCATGGAGGTTGCGGAAAAAAAGGCACCCATGGCCCAGTGAGCCGGCAGAATGCCGATCAGGGAGAAGGGGATGGCCACCATGATAACAAACGGTGTTGAAAAAGACTGGAACCATCCGACCACCAGGACAAAAATCAAAATCAGAACCACGCCAAATGCAAACCCAAGATCCCTGAACACCTCATAGGTGATGTGCCATTCTCCGTCCCATTTCATGGACAGATGGCGGTCTGTTTCCGGAAGGGATGCTGTATGCTGAACAATTTTATAGCCTTCCGAAGGTGTGATGGCATTAATTTTTTTCCACATTTCCAGAATGGCATATACCGGACTTTCTTTTTCCCCGGCCACATCTGCGGTAACGTAAATCACCGGCATCAGGTTTTTATGGTAAATACTTGTGTCCAGCCCGGTTTTCCGGGGATTGACAAGAGAAGACAAAGACAAGAGACTGCCATCGGCCGCCACAAGTTTTACGGCACTCAGCCGGTCGATGCCTGCCCGGTCTGAAAGCGCAGGCTGCAGAATAATGGGGACATCCTCCTTTTCAAGCGGCTGATGCAGAAGGCCGACTTGCTGTCCTTCCAGAACCAGTTGAAGGGTCTGTGCGATCCGGTCGACACTGATACCGTGAAGCGCAGCTTTTTCCTGGTCAATATCCAGTTGATACCGGGTCTGGTTTTCTTCCATGTACCAGTCCACATCCACCACGCCTGCGGTGGATTCAAAGATATCACGAACCTTGAGGGCCAGTTCTTTTTGCCGGTCATAATCCGGTCCGTAGATTTCCGCCACCAGCGTGGAGAGTACCGGCGGCCCCGGAGGGACTTCAGCAATCTTGACCCGTGCGCCATATCGGTCTGCAATGGCTTTTATCGCAGGTCTCACCCGTTTGGCAATTTCATGGCTCTGCTGCTTTCTGTTGCCTTTACCTGCCAGATTGACCTGTATATCCGCCATGTTCGGACCGCCCCTTAAATCATAATGACGGACCAGGCCATTGAAATTAAAAGGCCCGGCAGTACCGGCATAAATCTGGAAATCCACGACTTCATTCACGGTTTTAAGATAATCGCCCATGTCCATGGCAGCAGATGCGGTGTCTTCCAGGGTGGCGGTTTCCGGCATATCCAGAATCACCTGAAATTCGCTTTTATTGTCAAAGGGCAGAATTTTAACTTTGACCAGCCCCACGCCGACCATGGCACAGGCCAGAATCAGAAGGCCTGCAACGCTGATGAGAAATCCCCATTGCCAGGCTTTGTGATGCAGCAGCGGTCCCATGACTTTGCGGTACAGCCGTGTGGACCAGTCTTCGTCATTGGGCCTTTGGGTGGCAGAGGTTTTTTTGTGCCTGATCATCCGGACCGATGCCCAGGGGGTGACAATAAAGGCAACCATTAAGGAAAAAAACATGGCCGCAGACGCACCTACGGGTATGGGTCGCATATACGGCCCCATCAGTCCGCCCACAAAGGCCATGGGTAAAATGGCGGCAATCACGGCAAGCGTGGCAAGAATGGTGGGATTGCCCACTTCATCCACTGCTTCTATGGCAACTTCAAATCTGGACCGGTCCTCATTTTCTTTTAAACGGTAGTGGCGGACCACATTTTCCACAACCACAATGGCATCATCCACCAGAATGCCGATGGAAAAAATCAGGGCAAACAGCGTAATGCGGTTCAGGGTGTACCCGTACAGATAAAACGTTGTCAGGGTCAGGGCCAGGGTCACGGGAATCGCAAACGCCACCACGCCGGATTCCCTCCGCCCCAGCGTAAACCAGATCAGGATGATTACGGATATCACGGCGATGACCATGTGCAGCAGCAGCTCATCGGATTTTTCTTTTGCGGTTTCACCATAGTGACGGGTAATGGTCATGTGTATATTATCAGGGATAATGCGCCCTTTGGCATCATTGACTCTTTCCAGGACTTTGTGTGCAACACTGATGGCATTGGTCCCTTTTCGCTTGGCCACGGTCAGGGTGACAGCAGGGCTCACCCCTTTGGATGCTTCAATTTCGGGAATCTGTTTTTCATGGGCTGCAGGGCCTGTGCCGAAAAATACATACTGCCCGGGGTCTGCAGGCCCGTCTTCTATTGTTGCGATATCTCTTAAATACACGGGTCGGCCGTTGGCAACATTGATGACAACAGCGCCTACTTCTTTGGCTGTTTTTAAAAGACCGCCGGTATGAACGACAATCTGGCCGTTTTCAGACGGATAGCTGCCGGAATCCGAAGCCTGATTGGCAACGGATATCAGCCGGGCTGTCTGTCCTGCATCAAGACCGTAAGCTTCCAGCCGGGCAGGGTCCAGGCGGACATTGATCTTTCGGGGTTCGCCGCCGATGATGGTGGTGATGGATACATTGGGTTCCTGTTTGACGATATCCTCAATCTCTGCAGTCATCCGTCTAAGCTGATAATGATCAACCGTATCGCTCCAGAAGGTCAACGCAAGGATGGGGACATCATCTATGTACCGGGGCCGGATCAGCGGCGGGCTGACGCCTTGTGGAATCCGGTCATAATTGGCAGTCAGTTTGGATTGAAGGCGGACAATGGAGGCTTCCTCATCCTGACCCACCAGAAACCGGACCACTGCCATGGACATGCCCGGCGAGGAGGTTGAGTAGATATATTCCACCCCGGGGATTTCCCAGAGCAGTTTTTCCATGGGTTTGGTCACCCGCTGTTCAACTTCTTTGGCACTGGCTCCGGGCATCTGGACAAATACATCGATTATGGGAACAATGATCTGGGGTTCTTCTTCTCTGGGCAGAAACATGACAGCCGCAATGCCTAACAATATCGAAGCAATGATAATGAGCGGAGTCAGTTTGGAGTCAATAAAAAAAGCAGCAATTTTTCCGGCAGGCCCTGTTTTTGAAGTCATGGCGTGATCCTCACAATATGCCAATGATTTTCATGCCGTCTTTCAATTGCGCCTCAGGAGAGATGACATACCGGGTGCCGGGCTTTAATCCGGATATGATTTCCACCTGATCAGCAAAACGACGGCCGCATCTGACAAGGCGAAATCTGACCACAGCCGTGTCATCCACCATGAAATATCCGGTGAGCTGGCCCTGGGTAATCACTGCAGATTCCGGGATCAGCAGTATGCCGGTTTCACCTACGGGAATATTGACCCTGGCAAACATGCCTGAACGCAGCAGGGGAGTCCGGGGCAGGGTGACCTTGACCAGAAAAGAACGGCTTTTTTCATCTGCTGAGGGAACAATGGTCTGAACGGTTCCGGTAAGTTCTGGTATGATTTTTTGATCCGGGATAGAAACAGTGATGGCCTGTCCGATCCGGACTGCCTGGATGTGCTGTTCCGGCAGAACCAGCTGCGCCTGAAATCCGCCTGTTTTCTCCAGGGTAATCAGTGGCGTCCCGGGTGTTGCCAGATCCCCTGTGCTGATCATTTTTTCAGTGACAATCCCGTCATACGGGGCAAGAATTTTTGCATCTTTTTTAGACACCGCAGCTTGAGAAACCGCTGCCTGAAGCTGCTTGATGCGGGATTGTGCAGCCAGAACCATGGCCTCTGCCCGGGCAAGGGCTGCTTCAGCCTGCAGGTGTCTTGCCTCCATCTCTTCAAATTCCTGACGGGTGGCGGAGTCCTGGCTGTACAGGTTCTGATACCGTTCAAAGGTTGTCCTGGCAAGCCGGGCACCTGCCTGGGCCGCATCCCTTTCTGACATGGCAGCAGTCAGCGATTTTTTTGCTTCCTCCAAAGTGGCTCTGCTCTGGCGAAGACCTGCAGCCACCTGCCGTTGGTCCAGAACAACCAGGACCTCTCCTTTTTCGACCAGATCACCTTCCTTGACATTTACCGCCAGAACTGTTCCCATGATTTTTCCGGACAAGGTGGTGTAATCCTGTGCAGCGATAGTCCCCAAAGCCTCATAGATAAAAGGCTGGTTGCTGACAGCGGCGATGGCAATTTTTGCTTTAATGGTTGCAGTTGGCTTTTCTTCAGTGGTTCCAGGTTCTATTTTGTCACTGCATCCGGTCAGAAAAAACAATGCACTCAGTAATATCAATAACCGGAATAATGATTTTAAAACCATGATATCTCCTTTATTGTTACTTCATGTCACACCAGAACTGCTGAAGTTTTTTCTTTATTTATCAGATATACTGTAATTTAATCTCCAGTCTAAAAATTCTTTTTCAAAAATTTCCATGACATGTGCAGACTCTTCCTGGCGCAGGAATTTTTTTGTGGCAGCGTATGCCGGGGTATGCAGTTTAACCAGTTTTCTGGCATACTCATTTGCAGGTGTCATGATATCAATGCCCTCTTCTATCAGATCATCCACAATTCCAATGTCATAAGCTTCTTTTGGAGAATAGGGGGTTGAATGGAGCAGGGCTTCTTTCCAGTATTGATGGGGAATGGACGAGCGGCAGATTAAAGTGATCCAGCTTGGAATAACCATTTTATTGGCCACCTCATTGATTTGAATGGTGTAGGGGCCGTCGCTGATCATTATCCGGTCGCAGGCAGATGAAAGGATCACACCTCCGGCAATGGCATGGCCGGTAAAGGCGACAATGGAAGGGACGGGAAACTGATAAATTCTTAACATGGTTTCGGCAAATTTTCTTTGAAACCGGATCTGTTCTGCCAGATCCTGGGTCGGCAGAAGTTTTAAGTCAAGGCCTGCAGAAAAAACGCCTGGCCGGCTGGTGAAAATCAGCGCAGCAGCTTTGTCGGCAATGGTCCTGTCCAATGCTTCATTGAGTTCGTTAAAAAACTCCCAGTTCATCGCATTGACCTTGCCGTCATCAAGGGTGATGCGGGCAATTTTTCCATCAATTTCATATTGTATTTTGGACATGATTTTCCTTTTTTTAGTTTAGATGGTTATTCGCAATATTCTCAGGTTTATAGGAATACCAACAGATGCTTTGTTTATCAAGAGTTTCGTTCTTAATTATTTTTTTTGAATCATCACCACATGATGTATGGTTTCAATGGTGTGATTATTTCTGGAAATAAAATTAAATTTTTCATTAAATTGATCTTTGCCGTATTTTCGGGCAATCACCCCGAAGGATTCATCCAGAAAATCCCATTGATAGCCCAATGCGCCATCCAGTTCAATATGGATTTTGCCGTATTTTTCAAAATTTTCATCTAAAAATTTTTCTCTGAATTCCTCACCGGAAAATTGAAAAAATTTTTTATATCTGCCACCCGGATACTTGCTGAATTCTTTACTGATATTTATGGTAAGTGTTTTCATTTCACAGCCTTTTGGTTTATTGAATCTTGTTTTTCAGGTATGCAGTATATTATACATTGAATTGCAAAAGTAAAATGTATTTTAAAACACAGATCTTTTGAAAAGTATTGTATTATTATTGAACCCTCTGGTATTCGATGGTATCGGTTTGATGAAAGATTCATTTTTAAGGGGCGGGATGATCTGATGGCAAAAATATATCTGGTTCGGCATGGTCAGGCATCTGCAGGGTGGGGTGCGGATATTGATCCGGGATTGAGTGCGCTTGGTCGCCAGCAGGCTCAGGAGGCTGCAAAAATTCTGGCGTTGGCAGGCCCTGTTCAGATTTTAAGCAGCCCCATGGCCCGCGCTTTGGAAACAGCCCGACCCTTATGTGAATTGTGGCAGACAGAACCTGTGGTGGAGCTCCGGGTGGCAGAAATACCATCCCCGACAGAAGACCTTGGACAACGGACTGAATGGCTGCATAAAATCATGCAGGATAAGTGGCCCAATCTGGGTTCAGACCTGCAGCGCTGGCGCAGAAGAATCATTGATACGGTTGAAGAACTCACAGAAGATACCGTTATTTTCAGCCATTTTATTGCCATTAATGTGCTGGTGGGCGCAGCAACCGATAACGATCTGTTGGTAAATTTTTTTCCTGATAATGCATCTATCACAATTTTTGAAGTTTATCATAACCATATACATCTGGTGGAAAGAGGAAAAGAAGCCGGAACCATCATTCGATAATCAAGCAGATGGGCTGGTCCTGAAAAATGTTTACTTAGTACCCGTTCGATGTTTTGGGCTGTGTATTAAATACTCATATTCATGCCTGCAAACTTTGCTGTGCAAAATCATTCGTCAAAATATTGTGTTCAATATCAAATAGTTAAAAGCAATTTTCCCTTAAGTTAAATCACGGCACCCATGTTGCAATTGTTGTGTCCAGAATCCACTGATTCATCCAGTGCGGTTGATAATTTTTTAACCTGAGGAGATTTATAATGAAACAAATAATTCTTAAAGCAGTGATTCTGGTATCCATGCTTGCAGCTCCCGTTTCAAGCGTGGCCAATGGAAGGATGGATGTTAATGTGGTTGTTCCCATGCCGCCGCCTTTTGTGGTTGCCGGTCCGCTTCACGTGGTGGTAATACCCCAGACCTATGTCTATGCTGTCCCGGATGCAGATGTGGACATTTTTTTCTTCAGCGGATGGTGGTGGCGACCCTGGCAGGGCCGGTGGTACCGTTCCCATGACTATCGTTCAGGATGGGTTTACTACGGAAATGCGCCTGCTTTTTACAGACAGGTGCCTCCCACCTGGCGCAGTGATTATCGTCAAAATCGCTGGAAGGGACAACACTGGGAACACCGGCGCATACCGGTTCATAGCGTCGTAAGAGACTGGCACAGATGGGAAAAAGACAAATACTGGGAAAAGCAGAATCATCAGATAAACAGACCGTATCAGCATGAAAAAAAACAGAATACGTATGTCAGAGAACAGCCGCGGCCTGAAGCACGACAGAAGCAATACCAGCAAAGGGACAGGGATAAAGAAAAAAACAATCATGCCCGGCCTCAACGTGCCCAGAACTGGCAGAACACTCATGACAGAAAAGATATGAAAAGATTGTAGAGATTACCTGTTTGAGAATGAATCTGAGCAACTGATGAAAAAACTTTTCATGGACAAAAATACAGGCTTTATTTAGACTGGCTTTATTCAGTTTATTCATCAGGGAGGCAATATGGGAAAATGGCATCAGACAGGGTGTGTATTGTGTACCCAGAATTGCGGGTTAACCGTTCTGGTTGAAGATGACCGGATGGTAAAGGTTCTTCCGGACAAAAGCAATCCGAGAAGTCAGGGCTATGCCTGCAGAAAAGGGCTCAATCTTTTGTACCATCAGTATCCGGAAAACAGACTGACCCATCCTTTAAAAAAGGTTAATGGGAAATTTCAACAGATTTCCTGGGATCAGGCCATTGAAGAAATTGCAAAAAAAATGAAAGCCATTGTCACTGAGTATGGGCCAAGATCGCTGGCCTATATGGGGGGAAGTTCACAAGGCGGCCATATGGAAGCCGGGTTTGGTCTTGGTCTGTTGCGGGGGTTGGGATCACAGAATTATTATTCTTCAGGCGGCCAGGAGTTTTCAGGTCAATGGTGGGTCAACGGCCGTGTTATGGGAAAACAATATAATGTCAGCGGCCCTGACGAGCATCATACACAGATGCTTGTGGCCTGGGGATGGAACGGCATGGAAAGCCATCAAATGCCCCGGGCGCCGCTGGTTTTAAAACAGATATCAAAAGATCCGGACAAAATCCTTGTGGCCATTGATCCGCGGTCAAGTGAGACAGCCCAGATTGCCAATATCCATCTGGCGCTGCGCCCGGGAACAGATGCGTTGCTGATCAAGGCGATGATTGCCGTCATTCTGGAAAACGGATGGGAAAAAAACAGTTATCTGGATCAATACGTGGACGGATGGGATACGGTAAAACCATGGTTCAAGGACTTTGATATTCAAAAAGCGCTTGACGTCTGCGGTCTTGATTATGAACAGGTCCTTGAACTCTGCGGTCTTATGACCACCAGACGCTGGTGTTTTCATCAGGACCTGGGCATATACATGGGGCGCCACTCCACTTTAAATTCGTATCTGTTGTATATCCTTGGTGCAGTGTGCGGCATCCTCCAGACACCGGGCGGAAATATTGTTCCGGGGATGGTTATGCCCATGGGGTTTCATGCTGATGAGCGCGATCCAAAAGTCTGGAAAACCCTGGCCACCGGGATGCCGCCTGCAGCTGCCGGGGCATTTCCCCCGGCTGTGATGCCTGAAGAAATTCTTTGTGATCATCCGGAACGCATACGGGCGGTTTATGTTTCCAGCTGCAATCCATTGCGCGCTTACCCGGATACCCAGGCTTTTGAAAACGCTTTCAGCCATCTGGATCTTCTGGTGGTATATGATATTGTCATGAGTGAAACCGCGGCCCTGGCAGATTATGTCCTTCCCTGCCGATCCTTTTATGAATCCTGGGATACCACCTTTGTACCGGTAACATACCCTGAAGTTTTTTCTCAGCTCAGAAGACCCATTGTATCGCCGCCGGGTCAGTGCCTGGAAGCATCCCAGATCCATACCCTGCTGGCAGACCGTCTGGGTCTGATCCCCCAGATTCCTCAAGCCTTGTATGACGCTGCCAAGGCAGATCGCATGACTTTTGCCGGAGAATTGATGACCTGGGCTGCAAAAGAACCCGGAGCCATGAAAGCCATGCCCTTTGTTCTGGCCAAAACCCTGGGCAAGGAATGGGACAGCGCTGCAAAGGCGGGGTTCTGGGGAATGCTGATGACCGCACCCAGACAGTTCAGAGAAAATGCCGCCCGTGTCGGCTTTGAACCGGATTTTTTACAGGGCGATAAGATTTTTCAGGCCCTGCTGGATACGCCGCAAGGTCTGTGGGTGGGCAAGGTGGATACTCAGAATCCAATGGCGGCCATTAAAACCCCATCCGGAAAACTGGAGATCCATATTCCGGAACTGGAAGATCAGGCAAAACAGCTGAACCCGGTTGATGATGCCAAAGATCTCAGGCTTCCGGATGATTTTCCTCTGATCCTCAGTGCAGGGCGGCACAGCAGGTATACGATCAATTCTTTGATGTGCAATCCGGAATGGAACAAAGGCAAACGGGACTGCACCATTGCTGTCAATCCGGAAGATGCGCAAAAATTAAACCTGCTGGACAAGGCCAGTGCAAAAATAACCACAATGGCAGGATCAGAGGTGGGAGAGATTCAGATCAGCGAACAGGTGGCAAAAGGAACCGTGCTGATTCCCCATGGATTCGGATATACGTATAAAGGCAAGGTCTATGGCATTAATGTAAACCGGCTGACCAAAAACACTCACAGAGATCCTTTGGGAACACCTTTGCACCGGTATGTGCCCTGTCGTTTGGAAGCTGTGTGAAATACTGAAAAAAGGAGAAAAAGCATGAGAGTTGTTGCATTCAATGGAAGCCCCCGGAAAGATGGAAATACAAGCCGATGCCTGAACACGGTTCTGGGTGAGATTGAAAAAGCAGGGATTGAAACCGAAATGATCATGGTCGGAACTGAAAAGGTCAGGGGTTGCATGGCCTGCTATACCTGTTTGAAAAAACGCAATGAAAAATGCGTTATAGAAGATGATCCGGTGAATGAATGGATTCAGAAAATGAAACAGGCCGACGGCATCCTGCTGGGGTCACCGGTTCATTTTTCAGGTGTATCCGGCACCATGAAATCTTTTCTGGACAGGGCTTTTTTTGTCAGTACAATGAACAACAACCTGTACCGTCACAAAGCAGGGGCTTCAGTTGCAGCGGTTCGCAGGTCCGGCGGGGTCCCGACAGTGGACACGCTGAATCATTATTTAAGCTATTCTGAAATGTTTATCCCGAGCGGCAATTACTGGACAGTGGCTCACGGAGCAACACCGGGTGAAGTTGAACAGGACGCTGAGGGCAGGCAGATCATGGAGTTGCTGGGTAAAAATATGGCCTGGCTGATGCAGATCATCGAAATTGGCAGCAGGGAAATCAAACCTCCGGAACAGGTTGGCAAAATTTCCACCAATTTTATCAGATAAAATGAGGGTGGTAAAATCGGATTAAGGCAGGGCCCTCCCAATCAGGTACCTCCCAATCAGATTTGTGGCTGCTGCTGGGTGATGCAGTGGATATTTCCGCCGCCCAGAAGAATCTCCCGGGCCTCTACCCCGACAACGGTTCTGTCCGGAAACAGGGATTTGAATTGTTCCAGGGCATAAGTGTCCCGGGGATCGTCAAATAATGGAAAGATGATGCCGTTGTTGGCCATGTAAAAATTCACATAGGAACCGGCCAGCCGGGTTCCTGTTTTTCGATGGGCTGTGCCGGGCACTGGAAGAATACCGAGGCTTTCTGTTTCGGTCATGAACAGGGGGCCGGGCTGATGGATTTTATGAATTGCAAGTTTTCTGCCCTTTGCGTCAGTTGCTCTGGAAAGCCGTTCAAAGGCATCGCAGGAGATGGAATACTGGGGATCGGATGGATCATCCGTCCAGGTCAGCAGGACCTCCGAAGGCCGGATAAAACAGCACAGGTTGTCAACATGCCCGTCTGTCTCATCCATATAAACTCCTTTGCCCAGCCAGATAATGGTTTCAACATTCAGATACGCTTTTAAATGTGATTCAATCTCTGCCCGGCTCATGTCCGGGTTCCGGTTGGGATTCAGCAGGCACTCTTCCGTGGTCACCAGGGTGCCTTGACCATCTGTATGAATGGACCCGCCCTCCAGAATCAGCGGGGCACGGTACCGCACTTTTTTTTCATGGGCCAGTACCTGTTGTGCAATTTTTTCATCCGTGTCCCAGGGCGCATACAACCCACCCTTGTGTCCGCCCCAGGCATTAAACTGCCAGGCCACCCCCCGGACTTCACCTGCATCGTTTTTTACAAAGGTCGGTCCCACATCCCTCATCCAGGCATCATCTGATTCGATGTTGATGATTTCAATTTCAGAATGCAGCATCTGCCGGGCCGGTTCAAGCTGATCTTGGCCCACACCAACAACCACCGGTTCAAATGCAGATATGGCCCGGGCTGTTGCGGCAAATGCGTTCTGGGCAGGGACTGCGCCAAGCCGCCAGTTATCCGGTCTTTTCGGCCACAGCATCCAGCATTTTTCATGGGGTTCAAATTCAGCAGGCATCCGGAAACCGTCCTGTTTCGGGGTTGTTTCCAGAGTTCGGGGATTCATTTATGATGTCCTGAAAATCGTCCTGCAGCGATCAGACATCAGAGGTGAACCGCTGCAGGACAATATGATGATGTTTAATGGGATTTTACCCGTGTCCATGCCTGGTCAATAATTTTATTGTCTTTGCCCAGATCTTTTACAAACCTCAGGGTCTTGATGATTTCAGGTGTGGGCCAAACGCCGGAATTGTCCAGATCTTCTTTTACCAGAAAGGGAATGGCAGCCTTGTTCGGGCTGGCATAGTGGTTGTAGTTTGACAGAGCTGCACTGTTTTCCGGGATAAGCACCCAGTTGATCCACTGATGGGCAGCGTCCAGGTTGGGGGCCTTGGCCGGGATGCACATGGAGTCAATCCAGATGGTGCCGCCTTCTTTGGGAACGATAAACCCATAGGTGTCCGGATGTTCTGATACAGTCTGTATAGCATCTCCGTTGTAAACTACGGCCGCGGCTGCAACACCGGAAATCACATCGTTTTTACCGCCCACACCACCTTTAAACCCCAGGCAGGCTTCCCGTTTTTTGGTGGTCACCAGCAGATCTGCCGCAGCTTTGAGTTCTTTTGGATTCACAGAATTAAAATCGTATCCCAGATACAGCAGGGCAATTCCCAGCATGTCCCGGACCGAGTCTATCAGATAAAATGCGCCCGGCTTTTTGGACGGGTCAAAAAGGATAGACCAGGACTGGACATCCTCCTGGCTGAGTTTTTTCTTGTTGTACATCAGCCCTACGGTTCCCCATTGATAGCCTGCAGTAAATTTATTGCCCGGGTCAAATTCAGGGCTGGTAAATTTTTCGCTCAGGTTTTTCAGATTGGGGATTTTGGAATGATCCAGCGGAGTCAGCAGTTTTAAATTGATCAGACTGGGAATAATATAATCTGAAGGGATGATAATGTCATACTGTCCGATTCCGCCGGACTGAAGTTTTGCCATCATCTCTTCATTGGATTCATACATGTCCAGACTGACCTTGATGCCTGTGGCTTTTTCAAACGCCTGGGGAAAAGTGGCTTCATCCATATATTCAGACCAGGTAAAAATTTTCAATTCCCCTTTTCCGGCCCATGCCGCCCCAGACATACACATCAACACTATTACCATCAGTAAAATAAATTTTTTCATTTTGTTCCTCCTTGGCACCTTGATGTTGCTTTTTTAATTATCAATTTCCATCAACACGTTTTTTTTATTTATTTTCTGCGACAATCGTTCCATGACAATTACCAGAGCGATGGTGGCAAACAGGACCAGGGTGGACAGCGCATGAATCTGGGGGGTCACCACTCTTCTGACGGCTGCAAATATATACAATGGCAGTGTGATCGAGTCAGGTCCTGCGGTAAAAAAACTGATTACAAAATCATCCAGGGACAATGTAAAGGCCAGCATGGCACCTGCGATAATACCCGGCATAAGCAGGGGCAGGGTGACTCTGCGTAAAAGATAAGGGGTTGTGGCATACAGATCCCGGGCCGCTTCTTCCACCTCTTTTCCGATACTTACCAGACGGCTTCGCACCACCAGGGCCACAAACGCAATCTGGAAGGTGATATGCCCGATTATCATGGTGAACAGACCCGGCTCAAACAGGCCTGAAAATGTTCTTAAAAAGCTGAACACCACCACCAGGGCTGCTGCAAGAATAATGTCCGGAATAATCACCGGCAGGTGCAGGACAAGATCAAAGGTGGTATTCATTTTTCTGGGCCAGGGAAACCGGTCAAGGCCAATGGCAAGGGCCGTTCCCAGAACCGTTGACACCAGGGTTGAGATAACGGCCAGTATCAGGGTATTCCAGGCAGCAGTCAGGATGACCTCATTTTGAAACAGGGCCAGATACCAGTCCAGGGTAAACCCTTTCCAGGCAAGACCGTATTTTGTGTTGTTCACGGAAAAAAAGGCCACGGCCATGAGCGGAAGATATAAAAAAGCCATGGTACCGTAAGCCACGATATTGATCAGCAGGGTCAGTTTTTTCATATCAGCTCCGTGTTATTGATTTTTTTTCTGTACAGATAAAGACTGAACAAGGTCAATATCATCAGCCCCATACTGATGGCTGCACCAAAAGCCCAGTCCCGGCTGGCCCCGAACTGCTGCTGGATCAGGTTGCCCACCAGCATGTATTTGGCACCGCCCAGCAGGTCAGGTACCACGAACATGCCCATGGCCGGAACAAAGGTGAGAATCACGCCAACAGACAATCCGGGAAGGGTCTGGGGTAAAATGGCGTGCATGAAAATTCTGAAATTGGAGGCATACAGATCCTGGGCCGCTTCCACCAGCGTCCAGTCCAGGCGTTCAACGCTGGAAAACAGCGGCAGGGCCACAAAAGGCAGAAACATGGAAACCATGCCCAGATATACGGCAAAGGCGCTGGGGTAAAGGGCCATGCCCGGAGAGATGATTTTCAGCCAGGCTGCCAGCTTTGCCAGGGGAAGCTCCGGGGCCAGGATCAGAAACCAGGAATAGGTCCGGATAACCATGTTGGTCCAGAAGGGGATAATTACAAGGGTAAGCCACAAAAAACGGGTACGTTTGGGTTTGCCTGCAATAAAAAAGCACAGCGGGTAGGAAAGCAGGACTGAAATTCCGGTGGTGACAATGGCCACCCATGCCGAGCGCAAAAGAATGACAATATAGTCCGGAGTCCAGCCGAATACGCCGAATCCCATGAGGCGCGAATAATTTTCAAGGCTGAATTCCCACACCAGTTCACCATATGAGCCCCTGCCGGCAAAACTGACCAGCACAAGGATAAGCCCGGGAAGGATTAAAAAAATCATCAGCCAGAGCATGCCGGGTGTCAGGAAAAGAGCCCCCCGTTTGATCAGATTTTTCTGGGTGAGCAGTTCGCCATACCAGATCATCAGCTTATTCATCCAGCACCACCAGTTCTGACGGAGCAAATTCGAGCCATGCCTCATCCCCGATTGAAAAATGTTTATACGTGCTGCTTCTCACCCTGATCCGGCCAGGCTCAAACCAGAGGTCACGACTGGTTCCGCGATAAATGATTTCGCTGACCTTTGCCCGGATGCCGTTTTGTGCAGGTTGTGTCTCGGATACGGTTATCCATTCAGGCCGGATGGCCACAAGACCCTGATTCCATGCAGGTGGTTTACTCAAGACAAAGCTGCCGATATCGGTATGAAACAACCCGTTTTCAAATCGTCCCGGTATCAGGTTGGCTGCGCCTAAAAATTCTGCCACAAATTTGTTTTTCGGCGCATCATACACCTGTTCCGGTGTTCCGAACTGGATAATCTGGCCTTCACGCATGACAGCGACCCGGTCCGACACCACCAGGGCCTCATCCTGATCATGGGTTACCAGAATAAAGGTCTGGTGCAGTTTCTGCTGCAGCCGGCGAAGTTCCACCTGAACCTGGGCTCTCAATTTTGCATCCAGGGCAGACATGGGTTCATCCAGCAGCAGCACTTTGGGTTCGTTGATTAATGCTCTGGCAAGGGCAACCCGCTGGTTCTGACCGCCTGACAACTGGTGGGGAAATCTATTTTTCATATTGCCAAGCTCGAGCATATCCATGGATTGCGCAACCCGCTGGTTGATTTCATTTTCCGGCAGTTTTCTGGAGCGCAGGCCAAAGGCAATATTTTCAAAAATATTGAGGTGAGGAAACAGGGCATAGCTTTGAAAAACCGTATTGATCTGGCGTTTGATAGCTGGCAGCCGGGTGATATCCCGGCCGTCCAGGATGATTCTGCCTGAATCCTGGAGTTCCATGCCTGCAATCATGCGCAGCAGTGTGGTTTTCCCGCAGCCGGACGGACCCAGCAGGGTGAAGAATTCGCCGGAACGGATTTCAATGGAAATATTGTTCACAGCTGCCGTTTTGCCATAGGTTTTATGGATTCCCTGAAGGTGTAACCCCATACCCTGTGTTGTCATATGATCAATCTCAATTGGTTTAGCTCTCCGTATTTTTTAGGTAAATAAAAAGATGTGATCTGAAATATATCACATCTTAAAACAGCAAGTTATATTGCCTGTTTTTTTGAATGTTTTCAAGATCTCATGTGCAAAAAAAACAGTACCTGATCAGAAATTTTTATTTTAAAAATTCATTGTTTAATGTAATCAAAAAGAATAAATGAATAATGTTTTAAAAATGTCGTTCATTTAAATACTGGAGATTTTAAAAAAGATTCATTCATTGATCATGGAGGGTATGATATGGCGCAGCAACTGGCGGACAGGAGAGATCAGGATTTTGTCATATGGGAACAGTTTGATAATGAAAAACTGATTGAAAATGAACATTATAAAGGGTTTGACAGAAAAACCTGTGAGATGATTATCACCGAAGGCCGGAAACTGGCCATTAAAGAGATCATACCCACCATTCGCGAAGGTGATCTTGAAGGTGTTCATCTGGACAACGGCATTGTTACCACACCAAAATCATTCAAAAGAGTGTTTGATCTGTTGCGCGATAACGACTGGGGAAATCTTTCGGTGTCCACAGATATGGGAGGGCAGGGTGCACCTCATTTTGTCGGCACCTGTGTGGAGGAATACCTGCTTGCGAACTGGCCGCTGATTGCCTATCTGAATACGGGGATCGGTACGGCAGGGATGATTTATAAATACGGCACAAAAGAGCAGGTCGACAAATATGTTCCAAAGCTGGTGTCTTCAGAATGGACCGGAACCATGCTGCTGACAGAGCCCCAGGCAGGTTCTGATCTCGGGGCCATTGAAACCGCTGCCACAAGAAATGATGACGGCACGTTTTCTCTGTCCGGCGGCAAGATTTTTATTACCGCGGGCGAGCATGATCTGGTGGATAATATCATTCACCCTGTTCTGGCCAGAATTGAAGGCGCACCTGCCGGAACCAAGGGAATTTCTATTTTTATTGTTCCCAAGTATCTGGTCAATGATGATGGAAGTCTTGGAGAAAGAAATGATATCTGGTGCACGGGGGTGGAACATAAACACGGTATCCGGGCCAGTGCCACATGCAGTATGACACTGGGTGCAAAAGGCCAGTGTAAAGGATATCTTCTGGGTAAAGAGAACCAGGGCCTTCCCATCATGTTCAATATGATGAACGGTGCCAGAATGGATACAGGGCTTCAGGCACTGGCATACGGTTCTGCATCTTATCTTCTTGCGGTCAATTATGCCCGTGAACGTATCCAGTCCAGGGAAATCGGTCAGCCGCCCACAGCCCCTGGCGTTGCCATTATCAATCATCCGGATGTCAAACGCAATCTGTTGCAGATGAAATCCTATGTCTGCGGTCTGAGAAGCTTTTTTCAGTTCACCAATCTGTGTGCGGAAAACGCAAAACTGGGACACACCCAGGAGGAACGGCAGCTGAATTCAGATCTGTACGAGCTTTTGACCCCCCTTATCAAAAGTTATACGGCCAACAGAAGTTATGAAGTCTGTGTTCAGGCCATGCAGGTATATGGCGGTGCCGGTTATATGCAGGATTATCTGGTGGAGCAGTTTGTACGGGATTGTAAAATTGTCTCAATCTATGAAGGCACCTGCGGTATTCAGGCTGCGGATCTTCTGGGAAGAAAACTGCCCATGAATGAAGGCCGTGCCTTTAAAGCGCTGTTAAACCAGATGATGGATACTGTGAAGGAAGCAAAAACCATTGATTCGTTAAAAGCACTGGCAGACAAGGCGCAAATCCATGTCACAACCCTGGGAGAAACCGCCATGACCGTGGGGATGAATGCGGCAGACCCGAAAATGTTCAAAACCGCCTTTGCCCACTCCCTGCCGCTGCTGGATGTTGTCGGTGATACGATCATGACATGGATGCTGTTATGGCGCGCAGTGACCGCTTCAAAAAAATTGGCAAACAATCCAAATAAAAAAGACCTTATTTTTTATAACGGGCAGATCACCACTGCCAGATTCTTTATTGAAACCGCTGTTCCCACAAGTCTGGGAAAAATGTCGGGGATCAAGGCCATGAGTACGGCTGCCATGGACATGGAGACAGACGCCTATGCAGGTTAAGACCCTGGAAGCAAAGCCATTTTTGAAATGGCTGTGCATAAGCCAATTGTTGTTACGGTGATAAACAAAAGGATGTTGTTCCGTGCCCGGCATTGCGATGCTGAGCACGGAACAACGGTGTGTCCGGCGTTATGCGACTTCGGAAAATTCAGCATCCACAATATCATCATCTGATGACGAAGTTTTTGAAGTTTTGCCCGCCTGCTCCGGATTCACATGGCCGGATGCAGACCTGTCCGAATTTGCGGCCTGTTCAATGGCATGGATGGCCTGTGCCAGCGCCTCGTTTGATCTTCTGATTTCTGAAACCTGGTTTTGATCCAGTGCCTGTTTCAGGTCTGTGATCAGGTTTTCCAACCGGGATTTTGACTCAGTGTCCATGGTCTGACCTGCCTGGCTGACCAATTTCCGGGCAGTATAAATCTGGGTGTCTGCTTCATTTCGAACTGTTGCCAGCTCCTTTTTCTTTTTATCTTCATCTGCATGAAGTTGCGCCTCTTTTACCATTCTTTCGATTTCCTGTTTTGACAGGCCCGAAGATGACGTTATCCGGATGGACTGTTCTTTCCCGGTGGCTTTGTCTTTTGCTGAAACATTTACAATGCCATTTGCATCAATATCAAAGGTGACTTCAATCTGCGGCAGGCCTCTTGGGGCCTGGGCAATGCCGGTTAATTCAAACACTCCCAGTGTCTTGTTGTCACTGGCCATTTCCCGTTCTCCCTGAAGTACCTGGATGGATACAGCAGGCTGGTTGTCCTGTGCTGTGGAAAATATTTCAGTTTTCCGGGTGGGTATGGTGGTGTTTTTTTCTATCAGTTTTGTCATGACCCCGCCCAGTGTCTCGATCCCCAGGGATAAAGGCGTTACATCCAGAAGAAGAACATCCTGCAGGTCTCCTTGAAGAATTGCGCCCTGGATGGCAGCTCCGCTGGCAACCACTTCATCCGGGTTCACACTTTTGTCCGGTGTTTTTCCGAATATTTTTGTGACCCGTTCCTGCACCGCAGGCATTCTTGTCATTCCGCCCACCAGAATCACACGGTGAATATCGGAAAAATTCAGTCCTGCATCCTTCATGGCTGTTTTGCAGGGCTTTTCAAGCCGGTCAAGCAGATCAGCGGTCAGAACTTCCAATCTGGACCGGGTCAGATTGATATTCAGGTGTTTGGGTCCGCTTGCATCTGCTGTGATAAACGGCAGATTGATCTGTGTTTCCGTGGTGGTGGACAATTCCTGTTTTGCTTTTTCAGCCGCTTCCTTTAACCGCTGCAGGGCCATGGCATCACTTCGCAGATCAATGCCCTGATCTTTTTTAAACTGGTCTGCCAGAAAATCCATGATGTGAAGATCAAAGTCTTCACCGCCCAGATGGGTGTCCCCATTGGTGGATTTTACTTCAAAAACACCATCCCCGATCTCAAGGATGGAGATATCAAAGGTCCCGCCGCCCAGATCAAATACAGCAATTTTTTCATCTCCTTTTTTATCCAGCCCATAGGCAAGAGCGGCTGCGGTGGGTTCATTGATGATCCGCAGAACATTCAGCCCTGCAATTTTTCCGGCATCCTTGGTTGCCTGCCGCTGACTGTCGTCAAAATATGCCGGGACCGTAATTACTGCATCAGTGACTTTTTCTCCCAGATATTCTTCAGCTGTCTTTTTGATGTTTGCCAGAATAAATGAAGATATCTCAGCCGGGGAATGATATGCATTGTTCATTTTAATTTTAACGCCTCCGCCGGACGCCTCTTCCACTGTGTAGGGAAGCACGGATAAATCCTTTTGCACTTCCGGTGAACTGAATTTTCGGCCGATGAGTCTTTTGACGCCGGAAATTGTATTTTCAGGGTTTGTGACGGCCTGTCGTTTGGCAGTCTGTCCCACCAGCCGTTCCCCGCTTTTGGAAACAGCAACAATGGACGGTGTTGTTCTTCCGCCTTCCGGATTGGTTATGATCACAGGTGTGTTGTTTTCCAGAATGGATACACACGAATTGGTTGTTCCAAGGTCTATCCCTATAATTTTACTCATTTTATCCTCCAGATTATTTTGTGAGTGTATATTTTTTTTATTGCACGAACTGAAGTTATGACACAATGAATTTATGTCAATAAATTATTCATTATTATTTTTAAAATAACTGAAAAAGTAATGTAATGTGTGCGTTGGATCAAAGCGAAATCTTCATTTTAATTTTCACATGCATTGAATTGGGCAGATGTCTGTGCTTGACCCGAACGATAATGCTTCTTATATTGATTGATATTTACAGTCTTTTAAAAAAATTAAATAAATAGGTGTCAAGAATCAGACGATCAGTTTTAATTGTTTCTGCAATTTTTTGCGGATGCATTCTTTTATTTATTCCGGCAAGTCTTTTTATTTTTGGAACACAGCCTGGCCAGAGCTTTGTTCAAAAAAAAATAAGCACTTTGATTCCAGGAACCATTGAGTGGGAAAATCTTGAGCTGTCTTTTACAAAAACTTTTCTGAACATAAGCGATATCAGGCTTTATACCCCGGATCACCAGCAGGTTTTTTCTGCACACCGGGTGTTTGCAGATGTTGATTTTTCACACGTGTTTAAAAAGGAACTTGTTTTTAGGGCCATTGAAATCGACGCGTTAAAACTGGATGCAAAAACAGGAAAAAACGGGAAATTGAACATTGTTCAGGCACTTGTTGATTCTGCAGAACCTGAAGCGGACAACACAGTGCCATTTTTGCTGCCATTTAACATCCGGGCCAAAAAAATAAAAATTATTGATGGAAGAATACATTTATTTCTTTCAGAACAAAAAGTTCAGGCAACATCCGGCAGGCTTGATGTCCTTGTTTCTGATGTGGATATTCAAAAAAAGCAGGGCAGGCTGGTTTTAGATCTGTCCGACACAGCCTTGCAGATTTCCCAGATCCATCAGATTCTGGACCATCTGAAATTAGAGATGAACATGGAAGATTCAGATCTGAAAATTTTAAAAGGGAATCTGATCTTTGGTGACTCGCGTTTGGCAGTTTCCGGTAAAATTCTGGATGTTTTTGAGACCCCTGGGTTGAATATGCTGATCAATGCCAAAATCTTTGCAAATCAGATTGCCCGCAAATTTTATCCTGAGTTGCAGATCAACGGTCTGGTGGATGCGGATATAAAGATTACAGGCCCGATTGACAGACCGCAATTTTTGCTTGAGGCAAATGCAGACTCGCTTTCTGCTTTTGAACACACCATGTCTGTGAATCTGTCCGGCGGGATAAAGGATCAATCCGTGTTTGTATCCGATTTTCAGGCCCGGGCAAAAACATCCATTGCCAAAGGTCATGGGAACTATAATTTGTTGACCACAGATTTTGATACTCAGATTTTTGTTTCTGCAAAGAATATAAATGATTTTACAGCTATTTTTGGATTCCCTTCCACAGGCGGTCTGTTTGTTGAGGGTAAGGTCTGGGGGAATCTGGACCAGCCCCGGGCAGATTTTCAGATCAAGGCAGAGAATATTGCCATTCAGGGAACACAAATTAATCTTGTAACCGGAACGGTAAAGCTTGCGGCTGAGACTGGAAATTTTAAAGGACACCTTGATCTGAATGCCACCGGGATTACAGGCGAAAAATGGCAGATCAACACCATTGATATGGCGCTGACAGGCAATGGAGCCATTAAAGATCCGCATATTCAAGGCCGTCTTGATATGCAGGGCATGATGCTGGGCAAAGAAAACCTGGCCCCCCTTAAATTAAAATTAGAAGGTGATAAGAATACAATAACTGCAAAAGGCAGTTTCGGGTTTGATGTCGCAGGTTCATACCAGATACCTTCCCAGGCGTTTGATGCTAAAATGTGGCTGGATTCGGTCCAGCTTGCACCTTATTTTAAAATGGCAGGCCAGGAAGAGTTTTCAGGTTCGCTTAAAGGGGTTATCACTGCCAGCGGTTCTGTGGAAAATCTTCAGGAAATCAGCGCATCAGCCAGTTTGTCTGATCTTGTGGTGGTATTCAGGGATAAGGAATCCATTCGTGCAGATACGATTCTGTTGTCTTTTGATCAGGGAAAATTAAAACTGCCTGAAACAAAAATTCTTTTATTTGAAAAAGCCTTTGCCACAATCAGCGGGCAGGGGCAGTTGCCTGACACGGTCAGCGTGCAGTTTGATACTGATTTTCCTGTTGAACTGATTGATCCGGTATTTGAACAGATTGATCAAGCCACAGGACGGGTGGTGGTCAATGCGCAGCTTAAAGGTAGTATCACCAAACCCGACATTACAGGCCAGATACAATTGATCAATATCGGGATGGCTTTGTCCCTGATTGACAACAGCTTCAAACAGATCAACGGTAAAATTACCCTGAATCAGGATAGGATCATCGTGGATCAAATAACGGGATTTTTAGGAGATGGTGATTTTCTGGCAAAGGGTCAGGTGACGCTTTCCGGGATGGATTTTGAATCCGGGCAGATGGATTTACAAGCGCACAGGCTTCCCTTGAATTTTCCGGATTTGATGGATCTTACCCTGAACAGCAGGCTTTCATTGACAGGAAACCTTGAAAAATCAAGACTGAGCGGTGACATTGTGCTTCTGGAAGGCCGGTATTATAAGGATGTTAAACTGGACATCATCAAGATACCACAAAAAAAAAGAACCCTTCAGCCAGGTGCAAAACACACGCCGTCTTTTATGGACACCATGGTTCTGGATATCGGTGTGACACGGCAGGAACCCTTTCTTGTTGAAAATAATCTGGCAACACTTTATATCAGCCCGGATCTGCGGATTGCAGGCGTTGCTTCACATCCGTTGCTCAACGGCAGAGCACAAGTGGATTCAGGTGTGGTGAAGTTTCAGAAAAAAGAATTTGAAGTTGAAAAAGGGGTGATTGATTTTGTCAGTCCATACCGGATCGAGCCGGTTATTGACCTGGAGGCAAGCGTGGATGTCCGAACCTGGACAATAACCATGGCTGTTTCAGGGCCTCCGGAGAATCTGGATTTCACATTTCGTTCCAATCCGCCGGAACAGCATGCAGACATTGTTTCTTTGCTGGCGTTTGGTAAAACCACAAGAGAACTTCGCACGTCCCAGGGCGGATCTGATTTTTCTCCGGCACAGATCCTTTCAGGTTTTGTGGCAGATACGGCCCAGAAGAATTTAAAGGATATTACGGGGTTGGATTATGTGGAACTTGGTGTTACAGGAGATGGAAACACAGAACGTTATGGTGCAAATGTAATTGTGGGAAAAGAGCTGTCCGAACAGCTGGCAGTCAAATACGGCGTAGATGCCCGATCCGGTGCAATTGTTCAGCGGGTGACCACCGATTATAAGATCCTGGAAAATCTCTTGATGAGCGGATATCAGGACAGTGCAGGAGATTTTGGCGGTGCCTTGAAATATCGCCTGGAGTTCAGATGATTCAGATGAAAAAAGTTATCATATGCGGCCATATCCTTGTGTTCTGCCTTCTTTGCATGGCAATTGCGGTTGTCTGGGCAGATGATGCGCGGATAGAGCAGATTGTATCTGCGGACCGGATTAAAAATATACGAATCAGTGGTGCGTTCCCGGTGTATCAAAAAGACATCCGGAATATAATGACGGTTTGGGTGGGGGATATTTTTCAAAAAGACACCGTGGATAATCAGGCAGACAGGATTATCTCTCTTTTGAAAAAGCAGGGATATATTGATCCCAAGGTTAATATTGCTGCAGAACAGGATCAGGCAGATGGGCATTATTCTTTGAGTGTTCATATCAAAAAAGGCGCGTTTTTAAAAATTGTTGATGTACAGATAGAAGGCAATCAGCATGTGTCTTCCACAAATTTAAAATTAAAACTTAAATCCGTTCAACTGTTTTCTTTTCTCACAGGCGGAACACGGCTGGTTAAAACCCAGATTGATTCGGATATCAAAAGAATCATCCAGGTGTACCGGAAAAAAGGCTTTGCAGATGTCCAGGTGGTGTCCCGTATAAAGGAAACACATAATTATCCGGACGTTGCAGTGGTGTTTTCCATCACAGAAGGGCCATTATACCGGTTTTCATTCAATGGAAATGCAGCTTTAAAAGATGCCTTGCTGAAAAAGGAAATTGTGGTCTTCAAGGAAGGAAATGCACACGGGTTCGGGATAAAAAAAACCATTCGAAATATTAAGAGTCTGTACAAGACCCACGGGTATGCAGACGTGTCTGTGACCTCTCAAATTTCAGATACTTTAAAGGACACTCTTCAGGAAAGACAAATGACGTTTTTTATTGATGAGGGCCGTCAATATATTGTTTCGCAATTGACTGTGAAAGGAAACCACTCAATTGACACCCGGGAGATTACGCGTCAGATTTTAACCGGAACCCCGAGGATGTTCGGCAAACCTGTGTATGATAAAAAAATACTGGCAGAAGACCTGAATGCAGTCAGAATTTTATATCTGAATCATGGCTATACACAGGCACAGGTTGAAAATTCTGTTAAATTTTCTGAATTGCCGGGTGAAAAAGGGGACACCATAAAAAATGCGGTCATTGAAATCAACATTGATGAAGGCCCGCAAACCAGGATCGGGGATGTCAGGTTCCAGGGGTTGGTTTCCTTAACCCGGGATCAGGCAATGGACATGATTTTTCTTAAACCCGGAACCCTGTATCGTGAATACATGATTGCCAGTGATGAAAACGTATTGAAGGCAGCCATTTCTGAACAAGGATACCCCCATATCGGTATTCATACACAGGTGAACATCCGCCAGAATGAAACAGTGGCAGATCTGGTGTTTAACATAGATCCCGGGCCTTTTGTAACAGTGGGAAAGATCTCTTATACCGGAAATTTCAGAACTTCGTCTTCGGTTCTGGAAAATGAAATGACGTTGAAGCCGGACGACAGGCTTTCGTTGACCCGGCTTCTGGAAAGCCGCAGAAAACTTCTTGACATGCAGGCACTGGATTCTGCACAGATAACTGCACTGGGTGTGAAGGAAAAATCATCCCAAGTGGATCTTGTGGTGGAGGTTCAGGAAAGAAAACCCTATTATATTGAATTGGGAGCAGGCTATGATACCCGAAGGCATCTGTATGCACAGACAGTTCTCGGGGATCATAATTTTCTGGGCAGAAATCTGAATATTGAAAATACGCTGGAACTCAGTCAGATTGGATATAATACAAGTTTTTCTTTATATGAGCCCAAATTCATGGGGTATGGAATTTCTTCATCCACCCGGATATTTGCTGAGAAAAAAGAAGAGTTTAATAAAGATTTTGGTATCCGGACGTACGGGCTTTCCCAGGAATTGTTCAAATCTTTTTTCTCAAATCAGCTGACAACGAGTCTGGGGGCAAGCTACCGTTCACAGGAGCAATATATCACAGACGCCACAGTGCTGGAGAATCAGGAATTTGAAGCATTTGAAAAAAGAGATGTGGTTGTTTTCAGCTCTTCTGCGGTGTTCAGGACAACCGATTCTTTTGTTCAGCCCAAAAAAGGGATGCTGTCCACCATCGACATTGAAATGTCCAACGGGTTTGACAATGATCTGGATGATTTTGTCAAATATCATCTGGATACCCGTTATTATTTTACACCTGTGGATAGACTGACACTGGCGTTGCGGGGAAGATACGGATTGATTCAGCCTTATGGCAGTACTGCTGATGTTGCAGAGGATCAGTTGTTTTTTCTGGGAGGGACTTCCACTGTCCGAGGGTTTGATGAAAATATGCTGCGATATGATCAAACAGGTTTTGCCGTGGGCGGAAAACAGATCGTTCTGGGCAATGTGGAGGCCCGATTTGGAATTCATTCCAATATGGAGTTTACAGTTTTTTATGATATCGGAAGTGTTTCCAGGGCAGCCGAATATTCGGGTTCAGATGATTTCAGGTCATCGGTGGGATGCGGTATCCGGTATATGACACCCATTGGTCCGATCGGTCTTTTATATGGGTATAAGCTGGACCGTCAGCCTGGTGAGAGCAACAGCAGTTTTCATTTTTCAATGGGATATACGTTTTAGCAAACATGCATGAAAGTTTTTTTAAAGGATGGAATAAACACAAATAATTTAGTATATAATACCCCTTTGATTTTGCGATATATGTTTTGACCTTTTGAAGGAAGACCCTATGATTGATTCAGCCAGACTGGGACAGCGGTTTGAAGAACTTGTTAAAATTGATTCGTTATCCGGATGTGAACGCAATGTTGCCCTGGAACTTGAAAAAATCCTGACAGAAATGGGGGCGGCTGTCTGTTTTGATTCAGCTGCGGATAAAGTTGGGGGCAATTGCTCCAATCTTGTGGCAAAATTTAAAGGCACTGTGGATGCTGAACCGATATTTTTATCCGGTCATATGGATACCGTGGGTCCGGGAGAGGGCATAAAAGTCCGGTTTGCGGACGGCATATATAAAAGTGATGGAACCACAGTCCTGGGTGCGGATGATAAATCCGCCATTGCCATTATCCTGGAGGTCATGCAGGTGATTCTGGATAATCATCTGGAGTATCCGCCAGTTGAACTTATTTTTACCGTGTGTGAGGAGATTGGCCTTTTAGGGGCCAAGCATCTGGATTATTCGTTAATAGAATCAAAATTCGGGTATATTCTGGATTCAACCGATACCCGGGGGATAGTTACAAAAGCACCGGCAGCAAACAAGATCACCATTAAAATTTACGGGAAGGCAGCCCATGCAGGCGCTGCTCCTGAAAAAGGGGTAAATGCGATTCTGGTAACCTCCAAAGCGATATCCGGCCTGACCCTTGGCCGGATTGATCATGAAACCACCTGTAACCTTGGAACCATTAAAGGTGGCGTTGCCACCAATATTGTTCCGGAATTTGTGGAAATTCAAGGAGAGGCCAGAAGCCACGACCCTGAAAAACTCGAAGCCGTCACACAGGGGATTGTCAATGCATTCTATACAGCAGCAGAAGAATTCAGTCCAGACTCCAGAACACAATCCCCCAGAATAGAAGCTGTTATTGAAACTGATTTTCCCCATACACATATTTGTGAGGATCATAAAGTGATAAAACTTGCCAGAAAAGCCGCTGCAAATCTTGGCACATCCATGGAAAGCCGCACCATCGGCGGAGGAGCTGATGCCAATATCTTTTTCAGTAAAGGCATAGTGGCAGGTGTTCTGGGCACCGGTATGACAGATGTGCACACCCTGAATGAATCCATTGCCCTTGCAGACATGGAAAATTGCGCCCGGCTGATTTTAGAAATTTTAAAGGTTCATGCTTCAGGAGAAACATACTGATATGATCGCTTATTTTGATGTGTTTTCAGGTATCAGCGGGGATATGACGCTGGGTGCCTTCATAGATCTTGGGGTGCCGGTGGACTGGCTGCAAAAAGAACTGTCAACATTGTCCGGCGGGTTTGAACTGAAAACACAGACGGTATTCAAACATCATTTAAAAGCCACGGATCTTCTGGTGCAGATCAATGGTCAGGATAAATCATCCCGCAATTACACAGATATCCGGTTCATGATAGAACACTGTGATCTGTCTGACTCGGTCAAGCAAAGAAGTCTTGCTGCCTTTGAAAAAATTGCCCTGGCAGAATCAGACATCCATGGGAAAAATATTGAGACTGTACATTTCCATGAAATCGGCGGTATTGATTCCATTGTGGATATTGTGGGGTCTTTTTTGTGCGCGGAATATCTGGGGATAAAAAAAGTGTATGCATCTCAGATTCCGCTGGGATCAGGATTTGTCACCTGTTCCCATGGGAAAATTCCGGTTCCGGTTCCGGCCACTCTCGCAATTTTAAAAGATATCCCGGTGTGTTCCTCCGATGCCAGAACAGAGATTGTCACCCCGACAGGGGCTGCCATTATTGCAACCCTTGCGGATGCTTTTGGCGCAATGCCGTCAATGGCTGTCACAAAGGTGGGGTACGGGGCGGGAAAAAGAGATACCGGCGCCAGTGTCCCCAATCTGCTGAGAATTCTTCTGGGACACGATTCCTGTCACACCACCGAACAAAAATATGCCGTGCAAAAAGAAAAGGTGATGGTGGTCAAAACCAATATTGATGATATGAGTCCGGAACTGTCCGGATATTTAATGGAAACCCTGTTTGACAACAAGGCGCTGGATGTGTGCTTTTTACCGGCAGGAATGAAAAAGAACCGTCCCGGAACCCAGGTTGAAGTCATCTGTCAACACCTTGAACTGGACAATATCATCCGGATTATTTTAACCCAGACAAGTTCCATCGGGGTGCGGTATCATGAATGTGACCGTGCCTTTCTTCAAAGGCAGGAAGCACTGGTGGGTACCCGGTTCGGGACATTAAAGGCAAAAAAGATCATCAATCCGGATTACTCTGTCCGGTTTGTTCCGGAATATGAGATTGTCCGGAATGTGGCGCAACAGCAGAATCTGCCTTTAAAGGATGTGTATAACCAGATTTTGCAGGATGCAAACCCGATCAATGCGGATGCTTCAGGCACCGTATCCTGATAATCGGTCTTTGGACACAGGCTTGGGGCAAGTTCTCTTGACAGAAATTGTTGCAGAATATAGAACTGCTAAATGAATTTAAAAGATAAACTGGTATTATTTGCTGCCACAGGGGGATTTACAGGCAAAATTCCCTTTGCTCCCGGAACCTTCGGGACACTTGCAGGCATTCCCTTTGCCATGGCGCTTCTGGTGATCCCGGTTGTATATCACGGGGTGTATCTGACAGGGCTGATACTGTTTGCCGTGTATATTGCGGATCAGGCAGAAAAAATACTTGGAAAAAAAGATCCCGGCTGTATTGTTATTGATGAGATAGCCGGATATGTGGTGACGCTGTCAATGGTTCCTGTACAGATATCCACGCTTGCGGCTGGCTTTTTTATATTCCGGTTTTTTGATATTTTTAAACCCTTTCCGGCAAGATATTTTGAACAAAATTTTTCAGGCGGGGCAGGTGTTGTGTTGGATGATATTATGGCAGGTGTCTTATCTGCACTTGTGTTGTGGATGATATGTTTATTGGATTTAATTTAAAAGACCCTCTTTAATAATAGGAGAACCAAGGATGGAAAAGACCTCGGACAAGGAAAAAGCGGTTTTAAGCGCAATGAGCCAGATTGAACGTCAGTTTGGAAAAGGATCTATCATGAAACTGGGCGGAAGACCCATTGAAGCTGTCCCTGTTATCCGCACAGGCTCCCTTGCTCTGGACAAAGCGCTGGGTGTCGGCGGATATCCCCGCGGCAGAGTGATTGAAATTTACGGTCCTGAATCTTCGGGTAAAACAACACTTGCGCTTCATGCGGTTGCCGAGGCCCAGAAAGCTGGCGGGATTGCCGCTTTTATTGATGCAGAGCACGCCCTGGATGTCGGGTATGCCAAAAAACTGGGCGTTGACTGTGACGAGCTTCTGGTGTCCCAGCCCGATACCGGTGAGCAGGCGCTTGAGATTGCAGATATGCTGGTCAGGAGCGGCGGGATTGATATCATGGTTGTGGACTCGGTGGCAGCCCTGGTTCCCCGGTCTGAAATTGAAGGGGAAATGGGGGATTCTCATATGGGTCTTCAGGCAAGACTGATGTCCCAGGCGCTGAGAAAATTGACCGGTACTATTGGCAAAACCCAGACAACGATTATATTTATCAACCAGATTCGTATGAAAATCGGTGTGGTGTATGGAAATCCGGAAACCACCACCGGTGGAAATGCCTTGAAATTTTATGCATCCATGCGTCTTGAAATCCGTCGCGCCACGCCCATAAAAGACGGGCAGGATATTGTGGGAAACCGGACCAAGGTCAAGGTAGTGAAAAACAAGCTGGCGCCCCCGTTTAAAGATATCGAATTTGATCTGATGTATGGGGAAGGAATCTCCAGAACAGGTGATCTGCTGGACATGGGGGTTGATTTGAATATTATTGACAAGAGTGGTTCATGGTATTCATTTGGCGGAGAAAGAATCGGCCAGGGAAGAGAGAATGTAAAATTGTTTTTGATTGATAACCCGGATATATTTGAAAAAATTGAAACAGCGGTTCGAACTGAGCTTGGCATTGCATCTACCGGTGTAAGAAAAGAGCCGGCAGAAGCTTAAGTCTACCCGCAGAAAGCTTAAAACTATTGGATCGGTGATTTAGGAGTTGTGACATGACAGGCAATGATGCCCGAAAAATTTTTATAGATTATTTTAAAAAACACCACCATCAACATGTAAGATCCTCCTCACTTGTACCCCAGGATGATCCCACTTTGTTATTTGTGAATGCCGGAATGGTTCAGTTCAAACGGGTGTTTACCGGTGATGAGAAAAGAGAGTATGCAACAGCTGTGACATCCCAAAAATGTGTGCGGGCAGGTGGAAAACATAATGATCTTGAAAATGTCGGATATACGGCAAGGCACCATACCTTTTTTGAAATGCTGGGTAATTTTTCCTTTGGGGATTATTTTAAGGAAAAAGCCATTGAATTTGCCTGGGATCTGCTGACCAACGGGTATGGATTTGACAGTGAAAAACTCTGGGTTTCTGTTTTCCGTGAAGATGATGAGGCGTATAATATCTGGAAAGATCAGGTGGGAGTGCCTGAACAAAGAATTGTCCGGCTGGGTGAAAAAGATAATTTCTGGTCTATGGGCGACACCGGCCCCTGCGGTCCCTGCAGCGAGATCCATATTGACCGCGGAAAAGAATTCGGGTGTAAAGATGGAAACTGCGCTGTGGGCTGTGACTGTGACCGCTGGCTTGAACTGTGGAATCTGGTTTTCATGCAGTTTGAAAAAGATGAGCAGGGCAATATGACGCCTTTGCCCAAACCCAGTATTGACACCGGAATGGGACTTGAAAGAATTATTTCCGTACTTCAGAATGTTTCCACCAATTATGATACCGACCTTTTTGTGCCTATTATGGAAAAAGTGGGCAAGCTTTCCAGTAAAAAACGCCATGAATCCGACCGGGTGGAAGTGGCCATGAAAGTCATTGCCGATCATTCCAGGGCTGCGGCTTTTCTGATCTGTGACGGTATCCTGCCATCCAATGAAGGCCAGGGGTATGTGCTTCGAAGAATCATGCGAAGGGCCATCCGGTATGGCAGAAGCATTGGCCTTTCCAAACCTTTTTTGCACGAGACGGTTAAAACGGTTTTTGAAATTATGGACCAGGCGTATCCTGAGCTTAAAGACTCTTCTGCTTTTATTTTAAATGTCGTAAAGAACGAAGAGGAAAAATTTCTTGAAACCCTGGATACAGGAATGAAGCTTCTTGAAGCGACCATAGCAGATGTTCAGTCAAAAAAGGATGCCCAAGGCCGATCTGTTATCCCCGGAGATGTAATCTTTAAACTTTATGATACCTTCGGGTTTCCGGTGGACATTATTACAGACCATGTCAAGGAAATGAAAATCGATCTGGATCTGGACGGATTTAATCTGGCCATGGAGGAACAAAAAGCAAGATCAAGGTCCACTAAAAAATTTGCCGGTGTGGGGCAGGCATATAAGGCCCTGACATCCACAGGCATTAAAACGGATTTTACAGGATACAAGGATCTGGAATGCACATCAGATGTTCTGATTATTGTAAAAGATGATAAAGAAATCCAGGAAGCACAAAAAGGGGACACAATAGAAATTGTTACCCGGGCCACTGTGTTTTATGCAGAGTCCGGCGGACAGTCCGGAGATGCAGGCCTCTTTGAAAACAGCACTTGTCAGATTCAGATTACAGATACCGTGAAAGACCCCAGTGGTCTGTTTATTCATAAAGGTGTGGTGAACACGGGTCAGGCCCAAAAAGGGGATATATTCACCCTGAAAGTGGATATTGCCAGACGACGGAATACAGCGGCCAACCATACGGCCACCCATCTTTTGCATTCTGCGTTGAAAAAAGTGCTGGGCAGTCATGTCAAACAATCCGGATCTCTGGTGACCGATACCCGGTTAAGGTTTGATTTTACCCATTTTTCATCCATTTCATCCAGAGAAAGTCAGGCCATTGAAAATGAAGTCAATTACAGGATTCGGGAAAATTATCCTGTTGAAACCAGAGAAATGAACATGGATGAAGCCGTAAAATCCGGGGCAACTGCATTATTTGAAGAAAAATACGGTGATGTGGTCAGGGTGGTGTCCCAGGGGGATTTTTCCCAGGAACTTTGCGGCGGAACCCATGCACAAAGATCCGGTGATATCGGCATCTTTAAAATTCTTTCCGAAGGCGGCATTGCATCGGGAATCCGGAGGATTGAAGCTGCAACCGGTCAACTGGCCCTGGATTTCTGGCACAAGGATCAGCAAACCATTGAATCGGCGGCAGGCCTGCTCAAAGGAACCCGGGAGGATCTGGTTTTGCGGGTAGAGTCTTTATTAAAGGATAAAAAAACGCTTGAAAAGGAACTGGAATCCTTAAAAGCAAAAATGGCATCAAAATCTGTTGAAAATCTGGAAGATGAAATAAAGCAGGTCAATGGGGTGAATGTGATTTCCAAAAGGGTTAATATTGAAAATCCATCCCAGCTCAGGGATCTTGCGGACAAATTTAAAAACAAACTGGGTTCCGGCGTGGTGCTTTTAGGTGCGGAATCCAACGGGAAAGCACTTTTGATTGCCGTGGTCACTCCGGATTTGACGCATGCTTACAAAGCCGGTGACATTGTGAAAAATGCAGCCAGGATTGTCGGTGGCGGTGGTGGCGGACGTCCGGATATGGCCCAGGCTGGCGGGACCCAGCCTGAACATCTGGATAAGGCACTTGAATCGGTGTATCAGACCATGGCCTAGGATTGCATTTTAAAATTTTGTATTACAGCGTTTAATTCGGGGCGGTTGATCGGCCAGTACTTTCCATGGATTCTATAAAAAATTTTCCATCCACCGGTATGTCATAAAGCTGGCCCATGGTATTGTCAAATCCGCATACCGGACAAATCAAGGAGCTGCTTGTCAAAAAGACGCCGCAGTCCAGGCAGGAATCGTCATGGATACTCATATCAGTCATCTCTACCTCCTTACGGTGTGTTAAAGTTTTTGGTTCTTGAGCCTGCATGGAAGAGTGGCTGACTCAACTTTTTAAATAATTTAATAAATTTTTATAATTTGTCAACACCTGAAATATATTTTTCAGCTATCGTGTATGTGTTATTTCCCACACTGTGATCATACTTTGGCCGGTTTTTTACCCGGGGCATCATAAGAAAAAAACTATATAGGGTAGGCGAACAATAGGTTTTGGCAAAATGACACTATAATCCTCTCCAAAAGACCATATTAATTTGGCAAAACGCTAAAAAACACCCCAAATCTTATGATCTGTAATTCGGCAAAAAGTACGACAGGAATTTAGCAAATCACAATCGAGGCTGTCAGATCACGCAAAAAGACAATAGGCATTGATACTGTCAACCACGTCCTGATCCAGCCCCATTGGCGGGTTGAAAAAGACATAGACCATATTTATAACGATTTTCGGTGAAACGGCGGCAGGATATCCTGGGGAGGAAACCTGCCAAGGGATAGCCGGAAAGTGGGCAGCATTGAATAATGCACCACAGGGGGTCGGACAGATCATGTCCGGCCCCCTGACTTTTTGCTCATTCTCTCGTTATGATCATAAAATTACGGGATCATTTTTATGCGGATTTTACCCGGGGCATCATAAGAAAAAAAACTATATATGGTAGGCGAACAGCAGGTTTTGGCAAAATGACACTATAAACTTCTCCAAAAGACCATATTAATTTGGCAAAACGTCAAAAAACACCCCAAATCTTATGATCTGTAATTTGGCAAAAAGTACGACAGGAATTTGGCAAATCACAACAAAGGATCTTTGGGGTCAGGTGGAGGTGGATTGTCAGGATCCCAACCATTATCTGGACCTTGCCATGGTGTTCGCGTTTCGCAGAACGTATCCTCCGAAACTTGCCTGTCATGTTCTTCGCCCCAGTCAAGCCAGTCATTAGGATTAGTGGGATCATCGGGGCCATCGATAATATTTGCAATAAATGCTATCTGACTTATATAATTAGCAATTATTTGGTCTTGGGCTCTTTTCATGGCATTGTAAAGGCCCTCGGCTATTCGTTTGTCAGCTTGCTTCTGCGCTTCTGTTTTCAGCAAAAAGATTGGAAAAGGTGCTCCAGGAACCGCAACTGATTGTAAACCAAAAGGATCAATAAAGTTGATGGGGTTGTTTTCAGAATAAACAAACGGATTTATCCCCCCGACCAGTCCAATCGGATCTGGAGTAAGGTATCTGCCGGTGTCCGGATCATAGTATCTGTGGTAATTATAGTGCAGGCCGGTTTCAGCATCATAATACTGGCCCGGGAATCTAAAATTTCAAAGAACTAAACTGAGGTTTTCTTATTTAAAGCCCCCACTTAAAATTTCAATGTGTGCTGTTACAGAAGCTTTTAAATATATATTAGTACTATTCACAAATAGACTCCATTTTGGACCCGAGCCATCCACATTAATAGATACTACATCCTCCAAAGAAAAATAGAATCGGTTTCTCCCTGGTTCATCGGAGTTACGTAAATCTCTTATTTTTGAACTAACTTCTTTAATAATCAGTCCATCTTTCTTGATTTGGTATGTCAATTCCCCTTGTAATACTTCTTGCATTGGGCAAGGGTCAGGGACAACTAAAAAAACTATATATTTCATTTTAGCAGGGATGCCAGAAAGACTATATTCGTTCGTAAATTTATTTGATAAGTTAAAGGCTGGCATTTTAATCATACAGCCCGGTGCTCCCAAAAAAGGCGCATCCAGTAAAGAAATATCTCCATCTCCTGAATAATTCTTAATCTGGCTTTTCAAGCTCATATTGCATCCTATCAAAAAGAAACATGACAATATAAAAATAGCGATGTTTTGTATTCTATTCACACTTATCATCATGCTCCTTTCTTTTTTTTGCTTCGTTCATTAACCGTGTCGCCTCATTCTTACAATTGAAAAACAATCTCCATTGATGTCTGCTTGGATGTTGAGGATTATCTCGCCATTCATTAAAAACATCATCAATATAATTATCCAATGACGAATCTCCTACTTTTTCTCCTCGCACATTTGGATTTTTTATAGCTTGTTTAGCAGCGTTGACATCTTCAGGCCGATCTTTTCGCCACAATCCTTTATTATTTTCATCATAAACATTCCCCCAACTATATGTGTGTTTCAGGCTTCCATCAGGGTTTGTTGTATATAAAAAAGTATGTGTAAAAGGCTCTCGCGTTGCTATGCCACTACTATCGATTATTCCTAATACTCGATTTTGACGGTAGGTATCCAATCCCCAAGGATCAATAAAGTTGACTGGATTATTTAGGACATAAACAAAAGGATTGATGCCACCAGCTAAGCCTATCGGGTCTGGTGTAAGATATCTACCTGTGTCGGGATCATAGTAACGGTGGTAGTTATAGTGCAGGCCGGTTTCAGCGTCATAATATTGGCCCGGGAACCGCAGGTTATTTTCAATGGTATTGATGGTGATGCTGGCTGTGCCAAATGGTGTATAATCTGCCTGCCAGACAATCTGACCTGCATCATCGGTCATGATGACAGGGGTGCCAAGATGATCTGTATGATAATAATATGTGTTGGGCCCTGTATCATACTGTCTGCCAAACTCCCAGGCCATGGTGGTGATGTCCACTGTGCCTGCTGCCAGGTCTTCTCCGTCCACATCCCCATCCTGGTCAACATCTGCAGGAGAATATGCAGTGGCGGTCATCATGGCAATGGGTTTGTTTTGCAGATAAATATACTCTTTGAGAGTATTGCCTGCGTCATCGGTTTCTGCAATCAGATTCCCCTGAACATCATAATGAAAGATGGTGGCTGCGTTAACTGTTTTGCGAACCCGCTGGCCTTTATAATTATAAGCATATTCACCTAAAACAGTGGTGCTGTCTGTTGCCCGGGCAAGACGGTTGTCTATATTATACGTATATTGCCGTGTATTAATATCTGTAATATTGCCGTTGATATCATAAAGAAACGTTTTAAAGGTTTGTCCTGCAACCGTGTCCAGAAGATTGTTTCCCGGTTTGTATGCATAGGTTTCTGAGGCGGCATTAAAACTTTTTATCTCACGGTTACCCACAGCATCATAGCTGAAAGTGCTGTTCCCAATAATATTCATAGCATTGGTCAGGCGATAAAGGTCATCATAATCAAAAGACTGGTCTTTTGCCGGGATCAGATTATCTAAAATTTGATCCACATTGCCCAGAGCACTGCGTTGATATGTCAGATCCATGGCTGATGTGACCGAAAGCGTCTGTGTCATATAGTTTAAATCCACCCCATTATCATAAACCTTACCATTTGGATATGTCAGTGATTTTAAGGGGCCGAACGGATGCCAGGTAATATTATCAGCCAGTATCTGAGAACCGGTTTGAACTGTTGACACACGTTCTGTCTGGCCGGTAGCGCCAAGCTGGTAAATCACCTGTCGTCCTGATGGATAAGTAATAGACGTAAGCAGGCCTGTATCATCGTAGGTATAACTGGTGGTATAGGTGATGCCGGACAGGGTTTTCACTTCAGACATCAGGTAGCCATAAATATTATAGGTATAAGCACATGTTCCTGACGGATCGATTACAGAGGTAAGCCTGCCGTTACCGTAATTGCCCTGGTCATAGCTCAGAAAAACATTCTGGGATCCATCATCCGGGTATTCGATACGGGTCAGACGGCCAAGGTTATCATAAATATAATTTGCAACTGTGGTATTTTGATTTTTGGATACAAGATTTGATGCCGCATCATAGGTATATTGTGTGGTGCCGGTATCCGAAGAAACGGTTTGAACCAGATTATTCAAGTCATCATATCTGTAGGTGGTTTCCTGGCTTTTGGCATCACGGACCAGGGTCAAGTTATTGTTTGCATCGTATTCATATTCTGTGCGGAGTATTTCCGGGCCTGCAGTGGACTGATTTATTGCTGTAACCCGGTTAAGCAGATCATATTCATAGCTGGTCCAAAGACCGTCTGGAGTGATTACCCGTGTAAGGTTGCCGTTCTGATATTCATATTCTGTATTGATATCTGCAGTATTGTTCTGATTTCTGCGAATAGACTGATATGGTTTGCCTGCAGAAAGGGTGGGATTGTTCAACGGATCGCCAAAATCATATCTCTGGAAAAAGGTTCGAACCTGCTGGGATGAATAAATATATTTTTCAGTGGTGTTAGATTTGTCATCATAACCAAAGTAAAGATATTCTCCATTTGGATTAATAATTTTTTCTATCAGCCCTTTGATATTATATCCATAGGTGGTTGTCCGGTTGGATCGGTCTGTCTGGTCTTGTACCTGACCTGAAACACCATATGTATAAATGGTGGCTTTAGAATTTACTGTTGAGGACCAAATCCGATTTTTTCCATCATAGGTAAAACAGGTTTGAACAGTGTTTGCATCAAGCATACAGGTCGGATTTCCTGCAGCATCATACTCCAGCGTAACAGGCCCTGTTTCAGGATAGGTAATGGTGATCAAATCTCCTGTAACCGGATGGTAATCAAACAATATCACATCATCAGTTCCCGCAAGAGGGCCATTGATTTCGGTGACCTGGCCTTTTGAGTTATATGTGAATGCACTGATATGTTCATATGCCGCGGTAGTCCCTTCATCCAGAGTAAATCCCTTTTCAATAATTCTATAAATTAAGGTTGTGGGGTTTTCATTGGGAACCAATGTATTGCCTGAAGCATTGGGGTCATCATAATCATAAACAGTAATCTTTTCTCGCAGGTTGGCGGCATCCGCCATAAGACTCTTTTGGGTGATGGTCAAAGGAGCTGAAAGTACAGGATGATAGGTTTTTAAAATAGTTTTTTCTTCAGGTTCTCCCTGGGCAATAATGATCACCTGAGGGTTGTCATTGGCATCGTAATTCTGGAACAGGTCAATCCGGCCATTAAAATATTCTTTTCTCACCGGGTTGCCTGTGGTTGTATCAAAATCTGTCTGCTTCAGGCCGCTTGAACAGGAGACGCAGCCGTTTGACTGGCTTATCCGGGTAATCTTTCTTTGTCTGGCAGGTTTCTCAATCGTATAAACGGTTATAATACCATAGGCATCCGTGACTTCTACTGCATCTGGATCAGTATAATCCACGATGATAGAAGATCCCTGAGTGTTGGTATTTTGAACAGCCTTATCATCGATATTATAAATCCATGAGGAGAGGATGGTATTTTCAAAATCCCGGATGGATGTCAGATTATGGATATCATTGGTATCCTCATACCGAAGTTCATATCCCGAGGCTGCAGACCCGTTTTCTTCATCTGCATAGATGATATGGGTCAAGTTCCCGTCAGAATCATAGGCATAAGAAACCCAGATACCGTCCGGGACTGCCGGGGTCATAGGGCCTGTAATGTGATCAATTTTGCCGGCAGCATTATAGTTAAAGGTCAGGGTTCTGCCCGAAGCCTGGTCCGTAACCGTTTGTAACAGGCCACCAGTGTATGAAAAAGATTGAACATTGCCTTTTTTATCTGCAATAGACAGCAATTGACCGGTTTGATCAAATGTAAAAATTGTTCCGTCTGTTTTGGTCCAGATATAGTTCAGACCCGCGTCCTGAATGATATAACTGTGTTTTGAAAAATAGCTGTCAAAGATACCATCCTGATTGTAATCCTCAAAATAATAGCCTTTGCCTGAAATCCCCATAATCTTTATCAGCATACTGGAGCCTGAAAATGCCGGAGTCAGGGTTATATCAAAATTATGAGACCAGCCAAAGCCTGTGGTTGAATTTACAACAGACTGACTGTTGTAGTAGCGTTTAAAAGCCAGACCACCCTCAAAAGGTGAATTGAACGCAAGGTCGGCCTGTTGTTGAAAGACATTGCCGTTCAGTACATTGATGCTCATGTTTCTGGCTGCATGGGCATTTTGAAAGGCCAGGCAGACAGTGAAGAAACAGGTCAAAATTTTTAGCAGTTTAATCACCATATTCTCCTTATTATCAGATACAGTCTAAAACGGACAGAAAAATCCCTGGTCTTTTAAATGAGTGTCAAGAAAATCCAAATCCTCATCATCTGCAATGCTGTCTCCGTCAGCATCATCAAAACATGGACCTTGATCCGGGTTAGGAACAGTCGGACAATTATCAACACAATCTACAACCCCATCGTTGTCCTGATCTGCTGTCTGCCCTGATGGTGGATAAATGTAAGGGCAGCCTGTAATAATATTTTCATGTACCACACCAAATGGGTAATCTGTGACCTTAATACCGTTAATTTCTCCTTGAAAATTAGAATGAATGGCCAGGATATGGGCACCGGTTTTAAATACCCGATAATTTCCTGTGGATGCAAGATAGGCAGCAGTACCTCCGGGAGTGCCGGACTGTATATATGAATAGTAATACGCCATGCGATTACAAGTGATTATTGTCCAATGGTCTATGTTTTGATTGACAAAACCAGGGGGGACATTTTAAGGAACGTTATTGAATACGATACTGAAAACAAGGCCTGTAATTTAAAATGAACCAGACTGCACGGATTATATCAACACTTAAAAAATGCCTCAAAGCCAAAGATATTACCTACAGACAGCTTGCCCGGGAATTGAGCCTGTCCGAGGCCAGTATCAAGCGGCTTTTTTTTGAACAGTCTTTTTCTTTGAAACGGCTTGAAGAGGTTTGCCATTTTCTGAATCTCAGCATTCATGATCTGGTTCAACTCAGCGAGAAAGCAAAAAAACTGCCAAGTATTCTCACGGTGGAGCAGGAAACAGCACTTGCGGATAACCCGAAACTGCTTGTTTTTTTCTATCTTCTGCGCAATGGCCGGAAACCTGAAAGCATTGTCCGAAATTATAAAATTTCCACAAAAGAATCCCTTCAGCTTCTTCTGGAACTGGATCGACTCAAGATTATTGCATTATACCCGGATAACCGGGTGGTTTTTCTGACTGAAAAAAATATAGACTGGCGCAAAAAAGGTCCTATCAGGACCAGATATCAGCAAAGAATTTATCAGGAATTTTTAGATGATTCCTCAGAGCAGCAGATCTTTTCATTGAGTTTTGAAACCGGGAAAATTTCTGAAGGTTCCAGGGAAGTCATGCTTAAAAAAATAAACCGGCTGTTTAAAGAATATGTGGAATTAATTGAAATCGATGAGACCCTTCCCAGCGAAAAAACGCTTCCCACCGGCCTGATGATTAATTTCAGAGCCTGGGTTTTTTCTCTGGTTAATGATTTCAAACGATAGTTGATTTGATCCTTTCTGTTGATTGCAATTCTATGCCTGTCAAATTTTTTCATAACGGGTGTCTGTTTATCTTGCTTTTTTCTTGCAGTCACAATACGGCTGGTATTAAAATCCAATACTTTGCAGTTTAAGGTTGCATGTTTTGAGGGATGGGGTGTATTCCCCGTAAGAAGAAAGCAGTTGTGCAAAAAAGATTTTGATTGTTTGGAGTAACGAATCATGAGCAATACCTTGACCGCAGTTGTTTTTCCAGGCCAGGGCTCACAGCGCAAAGGCATGGGAAAAGACTTTTTTGACACTGTGGCTGTTAGCCGCAGTACCTATGAAGAAGCCTCCCAGGCACTGGGCTGGGATGTTGCCAGGTGCTGCTTTGAAGAAAATGATCATCTGGACATGACGCAGTTTTCCCAGCCCTGCATTCTCACCACCCAGATCGCCATGCTCCGCGGTCTTGAATCTGTTTATGGTTTTAAGCCTCAGTTTTTTGGCGGCCATTCTCTGGGGGAATACACAGCTCTCGTGGCAGCAGGTGTCATGCCCTTTGTTCAGGCTGTCAAGGCGGTTCAGGTAAGAGGACAATTGATGCAGGCAGCCGTACCCCCGGGTGTCGGGGCCATGGCTGCGGTTATTGTGGAAAATCTGGATGTGGATCATCTGTGTGAAGTGCTTGAAACACTGAATATGGATGCGGCCAATATCAATTCGTCCAGCCAGGTTGTCATCAGCGGAGAAGCCGCCAGAATGGATATTGCCCAAGAGAAACTGGCTCAAATTCTGGGTGCGGAGGCCATGCGGTTTGTCCTTTTGAATGTGAGTGCGCCGTTTCATTCAAGATTTATGCGCCCTGTTGAAGCAGAATTCAGACAGGTGCTGGAGGCTTTTGCAGACACGCTTGTTTTAGAAAATGCATCAAAAGTGCTCTCCAATTTTACGGGTAATTTTCATACACAAAACAAACACCAGCTGATGGATAACCTGGTGTTTCAACTGAGCAATCCAGTGCGATGGACAGACAATATGACTGCGCTTTCCCAGAAGACCCGACAGATTTTTGAGATTGGCCCGGACCGCCCGTTAAGAGGTTTTTTCAAAAGCATGGGACTTGAGTGCACATCCATTACCAGACTGTCTGCTGCCGAACGGGCATTTGTACAATGATAACAGATGTAAGGAAAAACCAATGAAATTTGATCCTGATTTATGGGCTGTAATTATCGGCGGGTCCAGCGGATTCGGGCTGGCCTCGGCAAAAAAACTGGCACGTCACGGCATGAACCTGTGTATTGTTCACCGGGACCGCCGGGGAGCCATGTCACGCATTCAGCCGCAGTTTGATCAATTGCAAGACACCGGGGTAAAGGTTGTGACCTTTAATCTGGATGCCCTGTCTGATACCGGCAGGACCCAGGTGCTGGACGAACTTGAAACCACCCTGGCTGAGACCGGAAAAATAAGAATGCTGCTGCATGCAGTGGCTTTTGGCAATCTGAAACTTCTGGTTCCGGAAACCAAAGACGATGCCCCGAAAAAAGCACGGAATGCACTGGCAAACGCATTGGGAATTTCCCAAGAACAGATCCATGACAGTGTCAAAAATGCATTTGAACAGGGCCAGGATTCTTTTTTTACCCTCATGGACCCCCCTGCGTACAGCAATGACCTGATGCTGGAAAAAGAAGATTTTACACGCACTGTCCATGCCATGGGGTCCAATATTCTTGAATGGGTTCAGGATATTTTTCGCAGAAATCTATTTGCAAAAGATGCGCGTATTTTAAGTCTTACCAGTGAAGGCAATACTGTCGCATGGAAGGGATATGCAGCTGTGGCAGCTGCCAAGGCAGTTCTGGAATCCGTGTCCAGGGCAATGGCAAAAGAGTTTGCACCCTATGGTATTCGGTCCAATGTGATCCAGGCAGGGGTGTGTGATACCCCGGCCCTCAGGGTTATTCCGGGAAATCAGCGCATAAAGGCGCTTTCCGGTTTAAGAAATCCTTTTGGCAGACTGACTCAGCCTGAAGATGTGGCAGATGTTGTTTTTCTTTTATGTCTGGATGAAGCTGCCTGGATAAACGGGGCCCTGATTTGTGCGGATGGGGGAGAAAAAATAGGATAAAACATGAAATACACACAATTTAAAGAAATGAATCATTTTGATTTTGAACATCTGCTGGCGTTTTCCTATGGCAATCTCATTGAAGATCCGCCGGATGATTTTGATGCCAGATTGCCGGCGCCGCCATTTTTGATGATGGACCGGATACTGTCCATTGAGGAGAATGGTAAAACAGGCCGGGTGGTGGCAGAACAGGACATCCGTCTGGATGCCTGGTATTTTCAATGTCATTTCCCAGGAGACCCGGTACAGCCCGGCTGTCTGTGTGTGGATGCCATATGGCAGATTCTGGGGTTTTACCTGGTATGGAAAGGCGTTCTGGGTGCGGGCAGAGCCCTTGGATGTGAAGAAGTGGAATTTTCCGGTCAGATCCGCCCTCATAACAAAGTAGTGCGGTTTGAAGTGGATATTATCCGGTTCAGGGATATGAAACAGGCCGGGTCCGGTATCGTTATTGCCGATGGCAATGTGTTTGTGGATGATGAACACATCACCCGGGTTAAACGGGCCAGAACCGGCATATTTAAAGGGATTACTTACAAAGGGTACCCCAATAAATCCAAAAACTATCTTGGCGGCGCAAGTGTGAGGTAAATAATGGAAACAGAAAATATGACAGTTGAGACTATGCCTGTGGCCATTGTTACAGGCGGTGGAACCGGTATTGGTGCGGCATGCGTTAAAATATTGTCCCAGGAAGGCTTCAGGGTGGGCATTCATTACAGTAAAAGTGAAGCCCAGGCGCAAACGGTTCTGGATGAGATCCAGGGCAAGGGGTTTTTGATCCAGGCCGATCTTGCCCATGAAGACCAGGTGGAAAGCATGGTGCAGAAAATCAAGGAAGTGGCAGGGCAGGTGGATGTTCTGGTCAATAATGCCGGAATGACCATTAATGAACCCATCCTGACCATGAAAATGGAAAATTTTGACAGACAGCGTTCCCTGACACGGGGGGCCTGGTATTTGACCAAGCGGGTGTTGCGCTTGTTCATGTTCAGAAAATCAAAGGGAAGAATTATTAATATCTCCAGTGTGGTGGGGCATACCGGAAATGCCGGACAGATTCCTTACACCATGGAAAAAGCAAGCCTGGATGCCATGACAAAATCATTGGCAAAAGAGCTGTGGGGAAGAAACATCCTTGTAAATTCAGTTGCTCCCGGATTTATTGATACAAAAATGACCCATGAACTGGACGGGCAGATCAAGGAAACCATCATGAAGACCATTCCTCTGGAGCGTATGGGAACGCCGGAGGAAGTGGCGCAGGTTGTGGGTTTTCTGGCTGTGAAAGGCACCTATATCAATGGAACCGTGATCCATGTCAATGGAGGGATGTACGGTGGCTGATAAACAAAACATTCGCAAAATTCTGGATATTGTTCCCCAAAAGCCGCCATTCAGGTTCATTGATGACATCCTGGAAATCGATGAAAATAAAATTACAGCGGTATATCGGTTCCGGGAGGATGAAGATTTTTACAAGGGGCATTTCCCCGGTCAGCCCATAACGCCCGGTGTTATCCTGATTGAGACCATGGCCCAGGCCAGTGTGGTTGCCATGGGCATCCATCTTCTGCTGTGCCAGGGGCTTTGTGAGGATGAAATCCGGCAGATTGTCGCCTTGTTCACCTGTGCGGACAAGGTGGAATTCAATGGTTTGGTTATGCCCGGGGAAAAAGTGATTATACGCGGAGAAAAGATATATTTTCGGCGGGGTGTGCTTAAGGCTATGGCATCGCTGGAACGTGAGAACGGCGAGTTGATCTGTTCAGGGATTCTGGCAGGTGCCAGAGGCTGAAATCACTGCGTGTAAAAAAAACAGGAAAAAAGATTATGAGAAACAGAGTGGTTATTACCGGAATAGGCGTGGTCAGTCCGAACGGAACAGGCATTGATGCATTTGAAAAAGCCCTGCGGCAGGGCCGGTCCGGCATCCGGTTTATCCCTGAACTGGAAGAACTCAAATTTGGCTGCAGGATCGCAGGTGTCCCCCAGGGCGTAAAGCAGGCCTATGAAACCTATTTTAAATGTTCAGATTCAAATTTTCAAGAAGGCAATATTGAATATGCACTGGTGGCTGCTGCTGAAGCCTGGCTGGATGCGGGGTTGACGCTGCCCGACGAGGATGCGGTTGCAGACTGGGATACGGGCACGATTTTTGGCTGTGGCATCTGTGATATGGGAACCATTGGTCAAAAACTGGTTCCCATGGTCAATGACGGTCAGACACGGCGCCTGGGGTCCATGGTCGTTGAACGGGTGATGGGAAGCGGTATCAGCGCCCATGTGGCAGGGCTTCTGGCCCTGGGCAATCAGGTCACCTCAAATTCATCAGCCTGCAGCACAGGAACCGAGGCTGTGATTGATGCCGCCTGGAAAATCCGTACAGGGCGTGCCAGGAGGATGGTGGCCGGCGGTGCCGAGGGCGCATCTGCCTATACCTGGAGCGGATTTGATTCCATGCGTGTGCTGTCCCGAAAATTTAACGAAACCCCTGAAAAAGGCTCCCGTCCCATGAGCGCATCTGCCTGCGGTTTTGTCCCCGGCGCAGGTGCAGGGGCTCTGATTCTGGAGGATCTGGATTTGGCCCTTGAACGGAATGCCCGAATTTACGGGGAAATCAAAGGGGGAATGATCAATTGCGGGGGTCAGCGCCAGGGCGGGTCCATGACAGCCCCGAACCCCGAAGGCGTGAAGCGCTGTATTAAAGGTGCGCTGGCTGATGCAGGAGTTGACGCAGATGAGATTGATGCTGTGAATGGCCATTTAACCGCCACTTTTGCTGATCCGGGAGAAGTCCGGAACTGGGCCCAGGCGCTTGATCGCAATCCTTCGGAGCTTCCGATGATCCACTCCACAAAATCCATGATTGGTCACTGCCTTGGCGCTGCCGGGGCCATTGAGTCTGTGGCGGCTGTACTGGAACTTCACAAGGGATTTATTCATCCATCCATCAACTGCGAAGACCTTCATCCGGATATTGTGCCGTATGAAAACTGCATTGTCAGGGATTGCAGGCAGATGCCTGAGCTTAAAACGATTGCCAAGGCCAGTTTCGGTTTTGGAGATGTCAACAGTTGTCTCATTATTCAAAAATGGGACAATCCATAATAACGAGGAGATGAACATGAACAAAGAAGAAATTTTTGAAAAAGTTGTTGAAATTATAAAAGAATTTGTAAAAGAAAAATCAAAGCTTGAAAATGTTACCATGGATACCACCATTATCAATGATCTCAAGGTCAATTCAGCCCGCCTGATGGATATCATTATTGAAGCTGAAGATGCCTTTGATATCGAGATTGACGATGATGACGCAGATCAGATCAAAACCGTCGGAGATGCGGTCAATATTGTTGCCAGAAAACTGGGTGCTGCCTGATCCATGACATTCAGAGCAAAAACTTTTTTTTATTTTCAGTATAGCGTGGGACGATTGGCCGTATTTCTGACAATCCCTCTCATTGTTATGGCGATCTGGCTGTTCAGGTATAAAATATGTGAGGTGGATCAGGTCAGAAAAAAGGTGGCACAGCTTTTTGAAGCGCACAAAGGCCCCTGGCTGATCTGCCCCAACCACCTGACCATGATTGATTCTGCCATTTTGGCCTATGCCATGATCAACCCTGTGAAATATATATTTCAGTACCGTCTTTTGCCCTGGAATATGCCCGAGCGGATGAATTATTCAGGGAATATATTTGTCGTGCTCATCTGCTATCTGATGAAATGCATTCCGGTGGTTCGCGGCGGGGACAGGGGAGGAATCCGGAATGTCTTAGGCAAATGCCGTTATCTGATGAATCGAAAACAGAATCTGATGATCTTTCCCGAAGGCACAAGATCCCGTGACGGACGGGTAAAAACCATTGATTTCCCCTATAGTTCCGGCCGTCTTTTTTTAACGGTGCCTGGTGCCCGGGTCATGTGCATTTATTTTCGGGGAAAAAATCAGGAGACATTCAGCGGCATACCCAGTTACAAGGAACGGTTTTTTATGGCAGTGGAAGAAATTTTTCCCCAGACCAGCCTGAAGGGACTCAGGGCCCAGAGAGATATTTCATACCAGATTATAAAGCATCTGTCCGGAATGGAGGACGCCTATTTTGCTGCATGTGGGAAATGATATCGTGGATCTTTGCACAAAGGGAACAATTGGTCGTTCAAAGGATCTGCGGTTTGTGGACCGGATTTTGACAGACATAGAAAAAAAACATGTTCTTGGCTGTCAAAAATCACCGGACACGCTTTTGTGGGCGTTCTGGGCTGCCAAAGAAACAGCGTACAAGGCGATGAACAAATCCTTTCCTGACATCAGTTCTGCGCCGCGGCGATATGCTGTGACCCTGGATAATCCATCCTTGAAATCAAGGATGTTCGGATGCGTGAAAACCCCTGCAGGGGTTGTGGCAATATCCATTTTTATCCAGAAAACCCATGTTCACTGCATCGGCACCACTGGAAATTTTACAGCACTGAGCCGCGTGATTTTCGGCGCAGAAAAAATGGATACAAAAGCTCAAACACAGCTTTGTGAACAACAGTCCATGCAGGTAAGACGCTTTGCAAAACAAAAGATCGCCCACTGTTTGAATCTGGATACCTGCAATATGGATATCCTGCGCAGCGGGCATAAAAAAGACCCTGGCCCGCCAGTTATACGGTTTAACAATCAGGAATCCTTCATGGATATCAGTTTAAGTCATCACGGCCGGTATGTGGCATTTGCAGTTCAGGACGTAAAAAAGGAGTAAAATTTTGAACGATACAAACGCAGTATTCCCTGAAATTGTTATCAGCGGAACCGGTATGTGGACCGCCCCTTATGTGATTACCAATGAGGAACTGGTCGACAGCTATAATCGATGGGCGCAAAAATATAATACCGAAAATGCCCGGGCCATTGCGGATGGTCAAATGGAAGAAAAACCGTTATCCAGCGTCCGGTTTATTGAAAAATCATCGGGCATCAATGCCCGGTATGTATATTCCAAGGAAGGTATTCTGGATATTGACCGCATGCGGCCAAAATTTGCAGAACGAACAGAAGATGAATTGAGCAATCAGGCTGAAATCGCTGTTGCAGCTGCCCGAAACGCTATGGCCGCTGCCGGAAAAACCGCAGCTGACATTGATGCGGTGATTGTATCTGCGGCATATACCCAACGGTCATATCCGGCCATTGCCATTGAAGTGCAAAAGGAACTGGGCATAGACGGGTTCGGGTTTGATATGCTCATGGCCTGCTCGGCAGCCACGTTTGGACTTCACAGGGCCTACGACAGTCTTATGGCAGGCACGGCCCGATGTGTTCTGGCGATCAATCCGGAGCTGGTCACTCCCCAGGTCAATTACTGTGACAGGGATTCTCATTTTATTTTCGGGGATGTCAGCACCGCTGTTATTATGGAGCGCAGGGAAACCTGCACCGCCCCAAATTGTTTTACGGTATTGAGCACAAAGGCCTATACCTCGTTTTCCAATACGATCCGTTCCAATTTCGGGCACATGTCCCGGGCCACAGATGCAGATCCCTACGGGTGGGACAAACTGTTTCATCAGGCCGGGCGTCAGGTGTTCAACGAGGTCAGCCCGGTGGCGGCTGAACATATCCGCAAGCATCTGGCCAGTCATGATATCACGCCCCAGGCAGTCAAGCGCTACTGGCTGCATCAGGCCAATATCAACATGAACAAGATGGTGATCAAATATCTTTTAGATGATGCACTGACCCCGGATAAAACCCCCACAATTCTGGACCGCTATGCCAATACAGCATCTGCAGGTTCCATTATTGCCTTTCACAAGCACAACACAGATTTTTCAACAGGCGACATCGGTGTGATCTGTTCCTTCGGGGCAGGGTATTCCGTGGGAAGTCTTGTGCTGCAGAAAATATGAAATGATGCCGGAAAATCATTTCCGGCATCATCTCATAAATGATTAGGATCACTCAGAATTTATTTTTTCCTCAAGGTTATCAGGCCGGTCAGGCTGATGAAAAGAAAGAATATCGAACCTGGCAGCGGAACAGCGCTTGCCTGGTTCAGGGTGGCAAGATCCACCGGAAGCGCATTGCCATCCAGAACATAAAACTGGTTTGTCATCACATCATCCAGGACTCCGCCCTGATCAAAATCCCATAAGGTCAGAACACAGGCATCCGTGCTGTTAAGAACCGTAATATCAAAAGAAAATAAAAGCAGATCATCCCCGGCAACGTTTGTGCCGAAAAAGGCAAGTCCCTGTGCAGATAAAAAACCGGCCTGAATATCGGGCTGGTCAATATACAATGGCCAGTCAGAACGATTGACCTGAATGTTTGAGGCATTCAGGTTGTCTCCGTAATTCAGCAGAAGCGACCAGCCGATCAGCCCATTGCCCGGTTCAAGTCCGGAGATTAAAATATCCACCAGGACAGATTGCCCGTCCGGCAGGTTTAGATTGGTATCTGTATCATATTCGCCTTGCAAAAGACCTGAATCTCCGCCATAAAAATCAATGTCAAAATAGGGTACGGCAATGGCTGTGCCAATGCATGCCGCACTTAAAAACACCCCCATGGTAATGCCGGCTAAAATTTTTGCTATTTTCATTGTGTGCTCCTTGTTTTTTTAAAAAAAACTTTCTGTATGGGTTCAACGACAGTCTGACCGCCCCCAGTCTGCGCCGAACAGCTGCCAGTCATTGATATCGCATCTGCCGTCCCGGTTGATATCGCATTCGCAGATATCCTGTGATCCTGTACAGTCGGTTCTTCCCCAGTCCTGACCGAACAGTGCCCAGTCATTTAAATCACAGTTCTGATCCCGGTTGAGGTCGCATCCGCACAGATTGCTGTTGTCAATTATTACATTATCAATTAAAAGTGCCTGTGAATTGGGCACTGAGGCCAGTCTCAAGGTGTCGAAAACAACTCCGCTGACGGACAGGGTGAAGGCATTGCCCGTACCCGCATCAATGGGCATGGCAACGCTGTCCACAACCACTCCGTTTTTCAGTGCTTCCAGTGTCAAGGTATTATTATACCCAAGCAGGGTGGCTGCGGTGAACACCTGAACACTTGCGTTGTCTGCGTCACGGCCGGTAGTCATGAATATTTCCTTGACAGCGCCATATCCTGCAGCCGCACCCGGGGAATAGCTTGTGGCGGTCAAGGCGTTTGGCGCAGAAAAGTTCGGGTTTGTAATCGTCTGCTCTGCATGTTCAATGACAAAGACATTCTCAAGCCCTGGCTGGCCGTTATCAAGCCCATAAAAGGTAATTCCGCCATCAACCACTTCATTGCCGATGATTCCTTCTGATAAGCTGTCAAAACTTGCGGTTTGGGCCCATAAAACAACGGGTAAAACCAAAAGACACCCAATCATTGCGATGCTGCTGAGATTTTTTTTCCTGTCTGTATTCATTTGTTTTCCTCCTCGTATTAATCTGCAGATGGCGTGTAGGCGATTTCGTTTGAATCTCCGCTCTGGGCAGATCCCTCATAGGCACGTACGATCATATAATAGGTATTTCCAGGCACCAGTCCTTCAACCCTGCAGCTTGTTGTTGCCGCGATCAGGGCAGGCGCGCTGTAATTGTAAGTATCACCGGCAAGGCGAATAAAGAGCATATAGCCTTCTGGGCCAGGCTCATTGGGATCCCATGCCAGGGTCACCGATGCCGCGGATGCGCTGCCTGCAATTAAAACAGCCATAAAAAAGGCAATCAGAAAAATGGATTTTTTTGCCGGACGTGTTGTTTTTTGTTGATTTGGCAGATCCGGATGGGATCTGTAAAAAAAACGATTACAGAACATAGACCAATCTCCTTTATTAATGATAATGGGTTGGGTGCTGTAACGAAAAAATTTTGTTTTCCCAGGGATTTTTTGTTACAGACCTTGAATGCCGAGAACATAGCAAAAGGTGTGCCTTTTGTTATCCAAGCTCATAACACATTGATTTTAAATGTTAATTGCAAGTTTTTAAAGGGCATGCCTAATTGAATTGATAAAGCACATGTTGGATAAATCCTGCAGTCTGCAAAGGGTTTTTTAAAAAAAATATTGAACAGACCAGGATATGCTTTGCTGCAGCTGGGTTTGGATTTAAATGGCAGGGGTGAAGGAAAAACCCTTCTCATCGGGAAAATGAAAATTTTAAGCTGTATTTTTTTAAAATAGAAAACCTTTTGACAGGTTTTTTATAAAACAGTATTCTATATTCTCATTTCGATATAATGTAAAATGGTTCAACAATAATTTAAAAAACCAGGAATTTAAAAATCAGATTTCAAAAATAATTGCCAGTCAAATTTTAAACTTTATGAATTGCGGGGTTAAAATTGAAACAAAGTGATATGTATTCCAAGGAAGAGGGCTTTTTTAAGGATAAGAAAAAGACCTATTCTGTCCAGTCGGTAAAAAGAATCGTCTACTCAACCGATGCCAGGGATTTTGGTCAGGCCGCCAGAAGTGTTCCCTGTCAGGAGGCGTGTCCTGCAAAAACCAATATCCCCGGATATATCCGCTGCATTCATGATAAGCGGTACGGGCGGGCATATGAACTGAACCGCATGGCAAATATTCTGCCCGGTGTCCTGGGCAGGATCTGTTCAAGACCCTGTGAGGCTGCCTGCCGCCATGGAGAGCCGGATAACGGTACAAGTGTCGGTATCTGTCATTTGAAGCGCGCCTGTGCGGATTTAAAACCAGCATCCCACAAAATTATTGAAGGGCTTTACAGTCCAACGGATAAAAAAGTGGCGGTTATCGGTTCCGGGCCTGCAGGGCTTGCCGCAGCTCACGATCTGTCAGTTTTCGGGCACAAGGTCATGATCTATGAAGGCCAGGAAAAACCCGGTGGGATGCTGATGTACGGAATTCCGGAATTCAGGCTGCCAAGAGATCTTTTGATGCTGGAAATCAATAATATTCTTCGCATGGGCATTCAGATCACCACTGGAAAGAAAATCGGTACAGATATCGCACTTAAAGATCTTGAAAAAGAATACGATGCAGTGGTGGTGGCAACCGGATGCGTGATTCCCCGAAAACTTGGGATTGAAGGAGAAGATCTTGAAAATGTCCATAACGGCCTGGAATTTATGGCAGCGGTCAATGAAGGACAGGCTCCCTATGTCGGCAAAAAAGTGGCAGTGATCGGCGCAGGGTTCACCGCGGTGGACTGTGCGAGATCTGCTGTCCGCTTAGGGGCTTCCGATGTCAGTTTGAATATCCGTAAAACCCAGGAATACATGCGCATTGATGAAAGTGAAAAACATGAAGCTGCTTTTGAAGGCATTTTGACAAACAGTCTGATCCAGCCCTCAAGAATCATCGGGGACGGTAAAAAAGTGACAGGAATTGAATTTGTCCGTACCCGTATGGAAAAAACAGATACTCCACCGTTCAGAACGTCAGTCCTGATCAAGGATTCTCAATTTACTGTTCAGGTGGATTCGGTCATTGCCGCCCTGGGACAGGGCCCGGATGCGGACGGGATATCAAGGGATTTGAAGAAATTAAAATCCCTTGGGGACCTGGCATGGAAAGGTAAGGTTTTTGCCACCGGGGATTTTGTGACCGGATCAACGGATGTGATTACTGCCATTGCAGGGGCAAGAAAATGTGCAAGACTTGTGGATGAAAAGCTGATCGGGGAAAAACGCCGCCAGACAGTGGTCCGGCTTGAAGATCATAAAACAACGGATCGGCCGAGAGCCTATGATTTTATTTCAAGGCGTGAAATGAATACCATTGATATGGAAAAACGGCTTGAGAATCCAGCCAATGAGGTGGAAACAGGCTTTGATGAGACCCGGGCATTTGAAGAATCCAAACGGTGTTATCTGTGTAACCTCAAATATGAGATTGATCCGCTGGCCTGCATTTATTGTTCTGCCTGTATTGATGTGGCGCCCAAAGATTGTATCAAGATGATCCGAAATATTCCGTTGAATGATGACGGAAGCTATGGTGACTATGAAGAGACATCTGACTGGAATGATGTGGTGTCCATCACCATTGAAAATGCAGCCTGCATTCGCTGCGGACAATGCCTGGCAGTGTGTCCCATGGACTGCATCAGTGTGACAAAAACCGAACTCATTGAAATTGATATTTAGTGTATTGGAGGAATAATGTCGTCACAAGACCATTATGTCATCATCGGGAACGGCCCGGCAGGAAATCATGCTGCAGCGGTTCTGCGAAAAAAGGATAAAGAGGCCAGAGTTTCAATTATCTCCGATGAGTGCATCCCTTATTATTATAAGCCTAAATTGACCGGATTTATTACCGGAAGTGTCCCCAGAGAAGATCTTCTGGTGCTTTCCCTTGAATCCTATGCCAGGGAAAATATCCGGGTTCGGCTGGGACAGAAAGTTGAACGTGTTGATGTGGATTCTAAAACGCTTCATTTTTCCCATATGGAAAAAATTCAATATACAAAGCTTGTGATTGCTTCGGGCAGTGACTCGCGGATGCTGCCTTCAATGGAACCCTATGAATGGGCCTTGAAATTTGTGACATCCTATACCGATGTAATGGAATATAAAGACCAGATTAAAAATGCACAAGAGATTTTTATTTTTGGCGGAGATTTTGTGGGATTCAAATTCCTGAGAATGCTGGATGCCATGGGAAAAAAAGTCAGCATCCTGATTTATCCCCATGCGTTCTGGCCCTATAATCTGTCAGATGAGATGCTGGATCAGGTTGTGGCAAATTTATCAAAAACCCGGGTTCAGGTGATTGTTAAAGACGATATTAAAGATATCAAGGGGAGTCCGGGCGCATACCGGATAAAAACCTGTAACGGGATTGAGAAAAAAGCGGATCTGATTTTTTCTTTTAACGGGATGACACCGAATATTGATTTTATAAAGGGCTCGGGCATTGATTATGATCACGGTATTCTGGTGGATGAATATTTAAAGACCACTGTGGACGATGTTTATGCCTGCGGGTCCTGCGCCCAGATTTATAATCCGGCGATAAAGGCATATACCGTCACCATTGGCTGGCCCAATGCCGTAAACCAGGGGGAAGTGGCAGCGCTGAATCTTCTGGGAGATCATAAGGTGATAACCTCTGTCGGCAGAAAATATTTTGATCTTGAAGGGGTGAAAATAAAGACCACCTGGTGGAAGAATATTGAGGATGAGTGATAACGATTAATGTGCACACATAAGGATGATGATCCATGAAAGAAGTGAATATTGTAATTGAAATTTGCGGCAGTGCAGGGGAGGGTACGATATCTGCCGGAGAGATTTTAAGCCGGTTCATGAGTTCACAGGGGTTTGAAATCATGTCGTTTGATTCATATCCTGCAGAAATCAGAGGGTTTGGAAAATGCGTGGCCCATACCCGTATCAGTTCAAATCCCATTTATTCACCGGGCAAACAGGCCGATGTACTGATTTCTTTAAATGACAAGCATTCCATCTCCCAGTTGTCTGCATTAAAAGAAAACGGGGTTTTAATATATGACAGTCAGCCCACAAAACCCCACCAGGAAGACAACAGTGTTGCCGGACGGGCAAACCCTGGCACTATTCCCTACGGTGTTCCTTTGGGCATGCTTGCCCAGAAGGCCACGGGAAATACACGGGGAAGAAATATGGTGGCCCTGGGAGCGCTTTCCTGTCTGTTTCATCTGGACAAGGATGCATTTACAGAGTCTATCAAGGCCCGGTATGGTAAAAAAAAGCAAATCGTGATTGATTCAAATGTGAATTCCTTTCTGGAAGGATTCAACTGGGCAAAAGAGAATCTTAAAAAAGCAGATGCCCATTCTTTTGAAGATGTCAAACGGCCAAAGCACAAAGAAAAACTGATCCTTAACGGTAATCAGCTGGTTGCCCGGGCAGCGCTGGATGCAAACCTGACATTTTATGCAGGATATCCCATTACACCTGCCACCAAGATTATGGAAATTCTGAGCAAGGAACTTCCCAGGCATGGAGGGGTGTTATTGCAGACCGAAGATGAGATTGCAGCCATCGGAGCGGTTATTGGCGCAGGGTTTGGCGGTAAAAGAGCCATGACAGGCACATCCGGTCCCGGATTTGCGCTGATGACTGAATTTACAGGACTTTCTGTCATGGCCGAAGTCCCGGCAGTGATTATTAATTCTCAAAGAGGCGGGCCATCCACGGGCATGCCGACCAAAACCGAGCAGAGTGATTTTAATGCAGCGCTTTTCAGTGGAACCGGGGATTGTCCGCGGGTGGTGCTTGCCCCCACGGATACAAAATCCTGCTATGATGCGACGGTCCTGGCACTGTATATTGCAGAAAAATATCAGACACTGGTGGTGCTGCTGCTGGATTTTTTCCTGTCCAACAGTATTAAAAATATTGATGTGCCCAGAAAACCGGCTAAAAAATATCTGAATGCCAATATTGCCCCGAAAGCGGATGAGCTTAAGGATTATAAAAGATACAGGTTTACCAAAAATGGTATTTCGCCAAGATCCATACCCGGTACACCCGGCGGTGTCTTTTTTGCCACAGGGCTTGAACATGATGAATATGGACGGCCGAATTATTCTGAAACAGGGCATCTGGCCATGACCCAGAAGCGGTTTGATAAATACCGGTCTGTGCTTTCAGAAGCGCCAAAGCCCCAAATGGTGATCAGTGAACAAGGTGAATATGATATCGGGGTGATCTCCTGGGGATCGTCAGCAGGCGCAGCTCACGAAGCCGTGATGACAGCACGCAAAGAAGGAATCAATGCGGCTTCTTTCAGCTCTGTCATGCTATCCCCCTTCCCTGAATCAGCAATGATCGAGTTCAGTCATACATGCAAAAAAATCCTGATTCCGGAATTGAATTTTTCAGGGCAGTTTGCGGATTTTGCGGCCGGTATTTTAAAAAGACCTGTGGAAAAACTGAATTTTATTACCGGCCGCCCCATGGCGTCAGAGGATATTCTTCAAAAAATGAGGGAAATGTAATGGAATCGATCAAAGAAGCATATTTGGATGAAAAACTGGAAACCGTCCGGCAGGGTGATTTTTTAAAATACCGTTCAAAAGATCTTCCGACATGGTGCCCGGGGTGCGGGTATTTCGGGATTATTGACGCCTGGTATAAGGCCTGCCGGGAAATGGAACTCAAACATGAAGACATTGTCGCTGTCAGCGGTATCGGCTGTGCCGGCCGAACGCCGATATTTTTAAATTCCTATGGGTTTCATACTCTTCACGGACGCTCCATTCCCGTGGCCTGCGGATTGAAGCTTGCAAGAGAAGACCTGACCGTGTTTGCCTTTGCCGGGGACGGGGATGCCCTGGGGATCGGAGGAGGCCATCTGCCCCATGTAGCACGTAAGAATATCAATCTTACTTTTTTACTGTTTGATAATTCGATTTATGGCTTAACCAAGGGGCAGTCTTCTTCAACCACGCCGTTTGAAATGAAAACCTCTTCTCATCCGGTGGGTAATCCGGATACGCCGCTGAATCCGATAAAGCTTGCTCTGGCATATGACACTTCTTTTGTGGCCAGGGGATATGCAGGTGATCCTGAAGGATTAAAAGAGATTATAAAAGCTGCGACCCTGCATCAGGGATTCAGTTTTATCCATATTCTCACCCCCTGTGTTACCTTTGACAAGGAAAACAAAACCTGGAAAAATTTAAAAGAAAAGGTTCACACCCTGACACCGGGAATACATGAGCAGGATATGGAAGCTGCCATGCGGATTGCGCAGAATGACCAATACGGGGTAGGGATTATTTTTCACGATAAGAACAGACCGCATTATCAGGATGTTTTACGCAGTATGAATAAATCCTGATTTTATATAAAAACGGGGGAAATGATCCCCCGTTTTTATATTGGACTTATTTTTTCTGCAGTATGGACGTGATGGTTTCATATGAAAACCCCTGGGAAAGCTTATTTTCCTCAGATGGCAGCATTTTTTTCAAAGGGCTGTGGCTGGAACCGCTGTAAGCTTTAATTCTGTCATTGCTGAATTTTATCTGGTAGCTCGGCCTGATTCCTTTTCCGGTTGAACTGAAATATACAGTGGCGGCTTTATCTTCCGCAAGATTTTCAGTTATCTTTTTTATGAAAAGCTTTGAAAGCTGTCCCACCTGTTTTTCATCCCAGCTTATGGGCTCGGCGTTATCGGTTGATCTTGATTTCTTTTTGGGCTTCAATTTTGAAATAAACGTTGACAGCGCATCAACCTTTAAACTTAAGTTTTTAACAGAGCGTTGCTGTATTTCTCCTTCGGCCTGAGGCGTGAGTTTTTCAAGTTTTGAAGAGATTATTTCATAACCTTCGGCCGAGGCTTCAAGGTCTTTATCATCAATCAATATATTGATATCTTTATACATTTGGTTTATTGCCTGCCTGGATTGCCGGAATTTATCAGGATCCATTTATCCTCCTTGTCTAAAATTGATACATTTTTTAAAAACTTGTCAGACGTTTATAAATAAAATGCCATCTGATTTAATGCAGTAATTAAAAATACTGAGCCATTCAAAGGACAGAAAAGGATAATCGTATTCTTTCCGGCCCTATTTTATCAAGGGTACACTGACTGGTGGAAGAATACAAGGCCTTGAAAAAAAATGAATATTGAAATAGGATGAAAATCCCTGTTACCAGAGGGTGCTCGCAGGTCATCTTTTTTTTAAGGAAAACATTATGGACAGGTCAGCTCAGATTCAGGAAATAAAAACCAGGATGGCAACGCTTGAATCTCTTATTGAGCAAACAAAAGCCCGGCTCCCGGCCCATTCCACAAAACCGCCGGTAATGATGGATCTGCTTCAATATGAGGATGAATATGATGTCCTGTTAAAAAAACTGAATGAAATAAAGAGCGCTTAAACCTTTAAAATATAAAAAATGCAGGCTTAAACGCTCTTTGTTTATGCTTGATTTCAGATGATGAATTTTCCAACCGTACCATTTAATTTGGTGGCAAGATCAGACAGGTGTTCTGCATTTTCCTTTACTTTTGCACTGCTGCTGGTCATGTTTTCTGCAGCCTGGGTGACTTCTGAGATTTCTTTTGCAATATCCATTGCTACGGCATGGCTTTCACCGACATTATCATTTACATTGGCAATGCCCTGGGAGGCCTGGGCCACATTGCCTGCAATTTCCTGGGTGGTTGCGGACTGCTCTTCCACCGCTGTTGCAATTTGTGAGACAATGAGATCCACCTCATTGACAACATTGGTGATATTGCCAATTTGTTCCACTGTTTCATGGGTTGAAGATTGGATTGAACTGACCTGTCGTTTGATTTCTCCGGTTGCCTTTGCGGTCTGCTGCGCCAGGGCTTTGATTTCATTGGCGACAACGGCAAAGCCTTTACCGGCTTCTCCGGCCCGGGCAGCTTCAATAGTGGCATTAAGAGCCAGAAGATTTACCTGTTCGGAAATTCCAGTGATGGCTTCAACCACCTTGCCGATTTCCTGGGCAGCTTTGCCCAGCTCATCCACCTGGTTTGACGCTTGCTTGGAATTTTGAACAGCATTATTTGTTACGCTTCTTGCCTTTTCAGCATTCCGGGCAATTTCACTGATCGTGACACTCATTTCCTCTGTTGCTGATGCCACCATATTGACATTGGAAGAAGCTTCTTCCATGGTGGTGGCAACCCTGCCCATATTGGTGCTCATTTCTTCTGATGCTGAAGCAACAGACAAAGCCCGGTCAGTTGTTTCTCCGGTTCCCTTGGAAAGCTCTGTGGATATGGTATACAGGTCACTGCTGGACTGTTGGAGCTGCCCGGCATTTTCAGAGACCTCTTTAATGATGTCCTGCATTTTGGCGATAAATACATTAAACCATTTGGCAAGATCTCCGACTTCATCCTGACTGACAACTTCCAGGCGTTTGGTCAGATCCCCTTCTCCCTGGGCTGCATCTTTGAGCCCTTCAACAACACTGTTGATCGGATTGGAAACAGACAGACAGATCAGGTAAATGATAAAGGCTGCAATAATGACGGATATCAGGGTTACCAGCAGGTTTATTTTGCCCAGTTTTTTGGCAGGGGCCAGAACTTCGCTGTTGTCCATGGTGACTGCGATCCGCCAGGGGGTTGAAGGAAGCTGTTTAAACGCTGCCCATTTTTTGGCTCCCTTATATTCGTAAGGATAGTGCCCTTCTGTAAGCGGGTTGTATTTGGCAAAGTCAGGACTTGTGCTCAAATCATAGGTCAGTTCCATTTCCCTGACCGGATGGGCAATGATCAGTCCTTCATTTTTGTATAGATATGCATAGCCGGTTTTTCCCACTTTGATTCTGTCAATGAACAGTTCATCAATTTTGGAAATTTCAATGATACTGACAATCACACCCGGAGATTTTCCTTCTGCAGTTAACCGGGATGCAAGGATGAGTTCCGGCACTCCGGTGGCTGGATTTTTTTCCAGATGGGAGGTGGATTTTGCACCGTCCATAATGGTTTTAAAATACAGGCTGTCTTTTATGTTTTCATTGCCGATAATATCCGGTTCTGCGGCCGCCGTGATATCACCGCTCTCATTGGCCAGAAAAATATTCTGATAATACCCATATCCTGTCTTGAGTTCAGCCAGTTGGGTATTGGCACCTTTTGCAGCCGCCTTTCCCATAAAAGAATCCTGTACGGATTCGATATAGATTTTTTGCTGGGCCCAGTTTTCAATATCCAGTGAGCGGTCCTTGAGCCATCCGTCCAGCATCAGCGCTGTCAGGGCAGCTGTTTTTTCAAGATCTTTTACCATTGTATCGGTGAGTGTGTTCTTGGTTGAAATATAAGAGATGGAAGATGCGATACCCATGCCCAGCAATATGAGCACTATGGTGGGAATTAAAAACTTGTTTCTCAGCTTGAGTCTGTGCCACATGTTAACCATAAGGGTTTCTCCTTTATCTTCCTTTTTTAATTACGATTGCCATGAATTTTCTTCTTACCATCAAATAAGGATTAGATCATCAAAAAAATAAATGAGCAAGACGCTGGCTAAGAAAACTGAAGCCAGCGTCTTGAATTTTATCAGATTACATATTTTTACAGGACTTATTCATACACTTTTTCTGCTGAAGATAAAATATCATACGGGATTTCAAGTTTATACTTCTGTGCGGTTTTTGCGTTGATAACCAGTTTGCCTTTTTTGCTGGGCACATAGGGGATATCAGCAGGTGCGGTTCCATTTAATATTTTTTTGGCAACTTCGGCAGCATTTACGCCAAGCGCATTTTCCGAAGTAACAATGGCATAAAGCGCACCAGCTTCAACATCGGTTTCTGTTGCACCCACAACCGGAACTTTGGAATTGGCAACGGTCCAAGCGGTGACTTCTGTTCTTGGAAGTATTTTGTCACCCTGGGTTATTCTGCTGGTGTCTGCCAGATAGATAAAATCTTCCGGGAATTCTTTGACAGTCTTTTCCCATTCCTCAAAGGTATTTAACAGATACATTTCCTTGTATTGTACTCCTGATGCAGCCTTGAGTTTGTCTGCACCGGCAAACAGGTATTTTCTGACCCCTTCCATGGAGGGGCTTGATTTGCTGATCAAGGCTACGGTTTTTGCTCCGAAGAGTTTATTGGCCAGCGCCCAGATATCTGCAGCATATGAAACCCGGGTGACGCCTGTGATGTTGGATTTTGGCAGACCCAGGCTGGCGGGGTTGCCGAAAACATAGGAGAAGACCACAGGGATGGTATCAATTTTTGTTCCAATGTTTTTAAGGCAATTGTCATTCAGGACAATCACCAGGTCAGGGGTGGCAGCTTTTATTTTTTCAACTGTTGTCAGGCTGAGTTTCTCTTTTTCAGCAGGATCGGTTACTGCATCCAGATCAACCCACATGTATTCAGGGACGATACCTGCCTCTTTTAAACTGTCATTGATTCCGCCGGTAATCAGAAAATAGCTGGCTTCTTTCCCATTTGCTTCACTGACACCTGCGACAACAATCACTTTTTTGGCAGCAAATGCCATGTTCGCAAAAAAACTTAATGCCAGCACACAGACAACTAAACATGCGATTTTGATTTTACTCATAAGAATATCCCCTCTTTTGTTATGTTATACACCTGGTTGGTTTCATATTTGGCTTGACTGACTGGGATATAATAAAATGAAGCATATTCATTGTCAATGGCAATTTATGAAAGCGTTCTGTAAAAATCCTTTTCAAGTTTTTTTACTTTTTTGACTCTTTGGGGAGAAAGAAAAAAACGGTAAAGCACATCATTGTCTGCAATGTTTTTCTGCAGGAGTTGTGTTTCAAGAATGGACAGCACCTTGATGGACACATCACAGGACGGATAGCCTTTATCATCAAGGCGGATGGTGTCATCAAACTCCAATTTTTTGATATTGTTGATATCCACCAGCTTGAATCCGCCGTCAGGCATCAGCACAAGATTGCCGATACCGGCAAGATCCGGAATAAAACCGGTGCAGGTTATCATTTCCCGGATTTTTTGCACAAAGGCTTCGATATTCTTTTGTGCGGTTTTAACCCTGGCTGAAAGCCGGGCAGGGTCGGTGGTAAAGAATCTGTAGATGTCGGTCAGATAATCGGGACCAAAAATTCGCCAGGGATCAAGAATTTCGCCGTCAATATATTCCTGAAGACCGCATAACACAACCTGACGGCCGCCTGTGCCGGTATAATCCACAATAAATTCTTCCGATTGCGCAATCAGGTCCGGCCCCAGTATCTTCAGCAGCATTTTATATTTTTCAATTTCCATGAAAACCGCATCCAGGTTTTCAAACCGGTTCCTGAGAATCCTGAATATTTTTACTGGTGTGGCTCTGGGGAAAACACGGATGCCGTCCGCCATCTTTCCGCAAGATTCTGTCCGGATATCTTTTTTAAGCAGGACTTCAAAAATATGGGATCGAAGACCAAACCGGTAGTATTTTCTGAAAACATAGCGGTCTGAATCTTTGATAAAATTCAGGTTTACAATGTGTTCTCCTGACAGGTGGCTTTGATCACGGATATCAATTATGTCTGACATGATAAATGTTTACAGGGTCTGTTCAAATTTTACAAGTGGCGTAAAAAACGCTTTACGGATGATGTCTTATTCATTAGAATACTGAGCTGTGCTGCTATGCTGAATCTAAAACAAACAGGGTTTTGATTTGAAAAAAATTTCTGACAAAACAACGTATTCCATCCAGGTGATCATTATACTGGCTGTTTTTTTCTTTGTTCTTTTTAATCTGGTCTTTAAACTGGTCATCGACATGAGGACCCAGGCTTTGGAGAAAAAGGTGCAGGAAGCTCAAAAAGAGCAGATAAAGCAGGAATTCATTACCAAGATTGATGTACAGTATGATCAGTTGAAAAAATTATATGATGCCGGAGAATATGATAAAGCCATTGAGATCATAAAGATATTTAATAAATTCGACAAATCTGATTATAAAGATCTGCCTGAAATGAAAAAAGCCATTCGTCTGTTTTATCTGAAGAAAAAAATGGATTTTATCCCCAGAATTGATTTGGGCGAATACATGCAGCTGACAAAGGATATTGATATAGAAGAAGATGATTCAACAGAAGTTTTTATCCGGACGCCCAGATACGGGCAGTATTTTTATGCATCAGATCTGCCGGTTGTGCTGGAAGGAGTAGCGCTGTCCATTGCCGGGGATTTTTCAGAACAGATTATCTGGACAAGTTCCATTGATGGAGAACTTGGAAAAGGGAAAAAAATTGAGGTGAATCTGTCCATAGGCGCACATGAGATTATTGCCCAAAGCACCAACGGCGTTACCACCGGAACGATGTCAGTCCGGATTTATATTGAAAAGGATCCGGATTTTTTAAAAGAGTATAAAAGGGACTGATCCCAAAGAGAAAACATATGGAAGATTCAACCCTCAACTGGGCCAGAGATGTTTTTGATCGGATATCTTCCAATATTCAAACCGTGATCAGGGGTCAAAAAAAATGTATCCGTCATATTCTGGCCGGATTTGTCAGCGGCGGTCATATTCTTCTGGATGACAATCCCGGAACTGGAAAAACAACACTTGCCAAGGCGCTTGCAAAAAGTATCGATGCGGATTTTAAACGGATCCAGTTTACTCCGGATCTTCTGCCGTCTGATATTCTTGGCGTTTCAGTGTTTGATCCGTCCCGGAAAATTTTCAAGCTATACAAAGGCCCGATTTTTACCCACATCCTTCTGGCAGACGAGATCAACCGGGCATCTCCCCGGACCCAGTCTGCCCTGCTTGAAGCCATGGCAGAAGGTCAGGTCAGTATTGATGGAAATCTTTTAAACCTTAAAGATTTATTCTTTGTTATTGCCACTTCAAATCCTGTGGAATCCAGAGGAACCTATCCTTTGCCCGAGGCCCAGATGGATCGTTTTTCCATGCAGCTTGAACTGGGATATGTTTCACGACAAGAGGAAATTGCCATATTAAAGAGCCAGAAAACGCATCATCCGATAGACACCCTTCAATCCTGCGTCAGTCTGGAAGATTTTCTGCGCCTCAAATCTGTGGCCCGTGACGTCCATGTATCTGAACTGCTACAGGGCTATATGGTGGATCTGGTGAATGCGACGCGTGTACATCCCCAGGTTCTTTTAGGTGCAAGTCCCCGGGCATCCATCTCCTTGATGCGGATTGCCTGTGCCCTGGCACTTTCAGACGGCCACGATTTTATTCTTCCGGAGCATATTCAGGAGGTGGCGGTTTCTGTTATGGCTCATCGGTTGATTCTGGACTCGAAAGCCAGGTTTTCAGGCACAACTGCACGGTCAGTGGTGGAAGAAATTTTAAGATCAGTCCCGGTCCCGGTTTAGACAGTCTATGCGGGACAGGTTTTTATATAAATCCTATGCGCTTTTTTATGCATTGAACCACTGGCGGCAACAGCACATTTCACCTGCAGGCATGATGATGACAGGTGTGATCCTGCTGTCCGGGATGTTTGGATTGAATATCCTTAAAACAAGTCTGTATCAGATGATGTCACTGGCTGTCTGCTGTCTTGGCTTTTCTTTTTTTGCAAATCTTCTGCCGTTTGGCTTTAAGGTGAAAATAAAAAGATATCTGCCCGGGTGTGTTACTGCAGGCGAAGACGCCCGTTATGAAATTCAGATCACAAACCTGTCTTTGCGAGTCCAGAAAGGTCTGATCCTTTTTGAAAATGTGTCTGATCCCAGGCCATCCCTGGAAACCCTGCTTAAAGTCAAAGAACCTTTTGAGCACCGCCGGAATATCTGGGATCGCAAAGTGCTTTATTTCAGGTGGCAATGGCTGATCCGTAAAAATACAAACGCATTTATTCCATCCGTGAAATTGCCGGATATTCCAGCTGGAGAATCCATCCGTGTTCCGGTAAGAATACGTCCCCGCTTCAGGGGCTATGTCCATTTTTCAGGCATAAGTTTGGGCCGCCCGGATGTACTGGGATTGTTTTATCGCCTGGTCCATGTCAGGCAGCCTGAAAAACTTCTGGTATTGCCTGAACAAATAAAGGTTGAGATACCGGAACATCAATTCAGACGTCAGTATCATCCCGGTGGCATTCAGATGGCTTCTTCCATTGGAAATTCAGATGAGTTCATGGGGTTGCGCCCTTACCGCCCGGGAGATCCTCTGCGAAATGTTCACTGGAAAAGCTTTGCCAAAACCCGGGAGCTTGTGATCAAAGAATTTGAAGACGAATTTTTTAAACGCCATGTTCTGATTCTGGACAGGGCAGCAGCTGCAAAGGATTATTTTGTATTTGAGACAGCCGTCAGTATAGCTTCCTATTGCATGTGTTCGATGAATACCCAGGATTCTATAATGGATTTTATGTTTTCAGGTGACAGGATCTTTTCTTTTTCTTCGGGCAGAGGGCTTGGGAATACGGATAAAATGCTTGAAATTCTGGCTGGTATTGAACCGGATGAAAACGCGGATATCAGTGAGATGGTTCCCGTCCTTCAGGGCAATATCAGACATTTTTCCAGCGCAGTCTGTATTTTCCTGGACTGGAAAAGCGGACACAAAAAGATTTTGGATGTATTCAGGCAGTCATTTCTGCCGGTTCATATTTTTATTCTGGCAGATGATGAACCCGGCATGAAAACCAAAGTATTAAAAGATACCGGAACACTGGCTGGAATTCGTATCGTAAACCATGGCATGCTTTGGGAAGATTTTTAAATGGAAAGGAAAGCACCGCCATTTTTGTTAGGGGCCATTCTCCTGTTCTGGGGGTGGCAATATCAACTGCTGACGGTTGGCCTGATTCTTTGTCTGATCGTGGAATCCATTCATTTGTTCAAGTTCCGGTTTTCCTTTGCACCGGAGGATTTTAATAAAGCCATTGATATCAGTATTGTGCTTCTGACGGCAACAGTGGTTATTTCCCTGTCAATGGAATCTGTCAAGGCAATTTTTGTCCTGATGAAATGGCTGCCTGCTATTTTTTTCCCTGTTATTGCTGCCCAGCAGTTCAGTGTGGAAGGGCAGATAGATATCCGAGCCTTTTCTCTTGCGGGAAAAAAGAAGAAAAAGATACGGGCAGCAGATGTAAAACAGATTGATATCTCATATTATTATGCCCTGATTGTCCTTTTGAGTACCGGCATGGTCCGCCCGGAAGGCATTGAATTTTATGCGGGTATCTCATTGTTTTTTTTCTGGGGGTTGTGGCAGTTTTCTTCACAAAGATTATCAAAATTTGTCTGGGGACTTTGTCTTTCAGTAATTATTTTTTCAGGTTTCTGGGGACATCAGGCCATTCATGAAATCAGCAGAAAAGCCCGGATGTTGATGATGTCGTATTTTTCCGGATATTATCATGTGAATCCGTTTAAAAATTCCACTGCATTGGGGGATATCGGCAGACTTAAACTTTCTGATGTGATCCTTTTCAGGGTGAAACCTGTGAATACAGACAAACCCGCCGGATTGATGCTGCTTCAAAATGCCACTTACACTGTTTTCGGGACAACTACTTGGCATTCTAGCAGCAGCTTTGAAGCTGTTGCCCCCGAAGAGGAAAAAGGGTTCTGGCAGATTCAGCCACCGGTTGAAAATGTCAGAAATATGATCATTTATTCCCGTCTGATACGGAAAAGAGCGGTTTTGAATCTTCCGCCCGGCGTTGTCAGTATCGGTCAGATGAAAGTCGGGGCATGTGAGAAAAATGAAATGCAGACGATCCGTGTGGAGGACGGCCCCTCATTTATCAAAGCCTTTGTGAGTTATACCGGAAAATTTTCATATGATCTGCTACCCTATAAAAGCGATTTAATGATACCGGAAAAAGAGCAGGAAGGAATTAAAGGTATTGTTCAAAAACTGAATCTTGAAAATCAGTCTCCGGATCAGATTGTCAAAACCGTGGAACGTTATTTTTTAACACAGTATGCGTATTCTCTGGATATAAAAGGCAAGGGCGCATATGCCACCCCGGTTCAAAATTTTATTTCTCATACACGGGCCGGGCATTGTGAACTTTTTGCAACAACTGCAGCCTTGATTTTCAGGCAGGCAAATATCCCTGCCAGATATGTCACCGGATTTATGGCTCGGGAATATTCCGGTCTGGAGGATTGCATCGTGGTCAGACAAAGAGATGCCCATGCCTGGGTCAAGGTGTATATTGACGGACAGTGGGAAAATTTTGATGCGACACCGGCCGCTTTTCTGCAGACAGATTTTCAGAAGGTTCACCCCTCGATGATTTCTGATATGCTGTCATTTTTACGCTTCAAGCTGTTTGAGCTCAGGCATGAAACCGGCAAAAAAATGATTGAAAAATACAGCTTCTGGCTCATCCTGCCATTGGGCCTTTTTTTGTTTTTCAGGCTGAAAAAATCAAATTCAATTAAAAAAGCGCAAGTATCCGGAAATAAAAAAAACAAAGATCCAGCAATATCTGTGCATGAATCCTTTTTTCGCATTGAAGAAGAATTCGCTAAAAAAGGATATCCAAAACATGCACATGAAACATATGGTGCCTGGCAGAATCGTGTGATTCATTGTTTTGAACAGCCATCTGCCAGGGCGCGGTTTTCAGATGTCATTGCCATGTATCATCAATGGCGTTTCAGCCGTTATGGGATGGATCTTTCCCGGAAAAATAAATTTGATGCGGATATTGAATTCATCCTCATGGAAATTAAAAGCCTGCCATAGGGATTCAACGAAAAAATGATTAAATTTCATCTGGCTGGTGATATTTCATCAGTGCATGATCCCCGGTCTGGATATGAACTCAAGGCAAGATTACGTTTGTTGCTTTAAAGACAAGGCTTTTGAAAAAAAATAGAATTTTTTTAAAGTGTTGCACGGTTCTTGCTCTTAAGGTCTTCAGAATAAAATATAAACCTGACACTGGAGACAAGGCCATGAAAAATTCAACCAAAATCATTCAAAACATCCAAAGATATGTATTTATCAATCTGATTTTTATGATGTTGTCTGCCACTGTTGTCTGCGCACAGAATCCAGGCAGCATTAAAATATCCGGAAATGACGGCGTTTATCTGCTCAAAAAAAATATGTATGCACAGGGCACTGGAACAGATATGATGACTGAAAAAAAAGACATTGTATTTCCCGGATTTGGTTCTGAACTGAATAAAATTGCAAAGACATTGTTTAATTTTATGGTCAATGATGCGTCTTCAACTCTAAATACAGGGTTCAGTGCAGATGAGAATTTTGAGGGGTTTGCTTTGACAAGTTCTTACATCAATGATCAACTGATGGGCGGGATGAAACTTGAATTCCACGCAAATCCGCTGAAAGGCGGCGGCGCCCTCCTGTTTAAAAAAGCATTTTAAACAGGATCTGATCTCTATTAAATCATGATCAGCACGTAAAAAAGTTTCTAATGATTCAATAATAAACCATTTTCTATCCTTTCCCCCGCATTCTTTTTTAAAAAAAAACAAAAATAATTGTTGTATTTTTTCAACAGACATGCAAAGACATGAATACTGATGAATAAATCGTATTGCAGGAGAAAGACATGGGCGAAAATAAAGTGGATGTATTGATAAATAGAATTTTTGAAGCAACCGGTATCAGTTCGCAGTCTGAACTTGCAGACGAGCTTGAAATCAACCGCTCGGGAATTACCCATGCAAGAAACAACAATAAGATTCCGGACAAATGGATTGTCAAGCTGTATAAAAAATTTTCTTTGAATCCGCAATGGATTGAAACAGGCGTCGGGAATGTATTTATGGGCAAAGAATCAGAAAGCGATATCGGGTTCAAGCATATACCAAAGGTTGCAGCAAGGCTTTCAGCGGGCACCGGTTCTTTTGACTGTGATGAAAATATTACCGATTATCTGTCTTTTTCAGCAAGCTGGCTGTCAAAAAAAGGCTCTTCAAGTGCAATGGTTGCCATGGAGGTTTTTGGGCAGAGCATGGAACCTGTGATCAGAGAAGGGGATACCGTATTGATAGATCAATCCCAGAAACAGGTTCTTGCCGGTGCGATCTATGCTGTGGGCGTTGATGATACAATTCTGGTAAAACGGCTGGAGAAACATCCGAACAAACTGGTTTTATGCAGCGACAATAAAAATTATGATCCGATTTATCTGGAAAAAGAAGATGCGGATAAAATAAGAATTATCGGCAAGGTTATCTGGAGCTGCCGGGAATACCGGTAGATTTTTTTTAGCCTGTCTGTTTAGTTTTTTAAACAAAAGTGAAAAAATAACACACGGAGGATTAAATATGCAACAGAATAAAAAAAACCTTGGGGAAAAATGCTATATTGCCGTTACTGGAATTATCTGGATCTCAGGTCTTCTTATTGCAGGAAGTGAGAATAATTTTATGCCCTGGGTAAATGGTGCGGGCCTGATTTTATTTCTGATATCAAGTATTCTGCTGGGAAAATTTTTCAGGCAGCTTGAATCCAGCGGGAATTTGGTCATGTTCCCTGGAGTTTATCAACATCCGCGCCTTCACGTTGAATCATCTGAAAAGAAAAACTGCAGAGTCAGTTGTCGCTATATTGCCAATATACGATAGGCAGATGTATTGAAATGATCTGATAAGACTGTCAGCTTCATATAAATTTTTTGTGTATTCGTCAATGCTTTGTTTTATCTCTTAAAACCCGCCGGATTGGGCAAAAGGCTTGTTTTTCCTTGACAAATTCCTGAATAGAATGCATAAGTTTAAGTTTAATTTAAAAGAAAGCAAACTTAAGTTTACAGGTGGTTAAATGGAGATTCAGACAAGAGCAGAACATTGTAAAAAAGCGGCTATTTCAATGTCGGCGCTGGCAGGCGATATTAAAAATTCAGCATTGGAAAAAATTGCCTCTGCATTAAACAGCAGCCGTGACCTTATTTTTGAAGCCAATAAAAAAGACATTGCTCAGGCTCAAATCGAAAATCTTGACGCACCGTTGCTCAAACGCTTGAAATTTGATGCGTCTAAACTCAAGGAAACCTGTGAAGGCATTCAGAGCCTGATAAAGCTTCAGGACCCTGTCGGCAAAACGCTTTCGGCCTTGCAGCTGGATGACGGCCTGGAATTGTATAAGGTCAGCCGTCCCATTGGTGTGATCGGGGTGATTTTTGAATCCCGGCCCGACGCCCTGGTCCAGATCGCCTGTCTGTGCTTGAAAAGTGGCAACAGTGTTCTGTTAAAGGGAGGAAGTGAAGCTGCCCGCACAAATCAGATCCTTTCATCCATTATTTCAGATGCAGGAGTTGAGGCGGGTTTGCCTGAAGGCTGGATGGGGCTGCTTGAAACCCGAAATGATGTGGGGCAGATGTTAAAACTGGATGCCTATGTGGATCTGATTATTCCACGGGGAAGCAATGCCTTTGTCCGCTATATCATGGATAATACCATTATACCCGTTTTGGGACATGCGGACGGTATCTGCCATGTGTATATTGACAGACTGGCGGATATGAAAATGGCAGTGGATATCGCTGTTGACAGTAAATGTCAGTATGTGGCCGTGTGTAATGCGGCTGAAACCATACTGGTTCATGAAGGATGTGCGGCTTCTGTGCTGCCGGTGCTTAAAACAGCGCTGGAAGACAAAGGGGTTAAAATTTACGGCTGCAAAAAAACCTGTGATCTGATTGATGTTGAAAAAGCCAATGAAGAAGACTGGGCAACAGAGTATCTGGATCTGATTGTGTCTGTAAAGATTGTTCCATCCATGGACCAGGCGTTGGTACATATTAATACTTACGGGTCCGGTCATACGGATGTGATTGTTACAAACGATAAAAAAAGAGCTTTATACTTTATGGATCATGCAGACACTGCAGATGCTTTCTGGAACTGCAGCAGCCGGTTTTCAGACGGGTTTAGATTCGGCCTGGGTGCGGAAGTGGGTATCAGCACCAATAAAATTCATGCCAGAGGACCTGTCGGGCTTGAGGGACTGATGATCTATCAATGGAGAATGTTTGGCAATGGTCATCTGGTAAAGGATTATGCGGGTGAAAATGCCCGATCATTTACCCATTTGCCTTTGGATAAAGAATTTCAATAGAGGTTTTAATGCCGGAACAGCGATTATTTAATGCCAGGCGGATTGTTGTCAAGCTGGGCAGCAATGTTATTACTGCCAGAAATGGTTTGAATCTGGATGTGATTGATTCTATTTCACGGCAGATCAGTCTGCTTATTGATAGGGGAATTGAGGTCATACTGGTTTCTTCGGGGGCTGTGGCAGCAGGTATCCGGAAAATGGGCATGGACCGGCGCCCGGATGAAATACCTAAAAGGCAGGCAATATCCGCAATCGGTCAAAGCGATCTGATGAATGTGTATGAAAAAAGTTTCGGGAAGTTTGAAAAGAAAGTGGCACAGATTCTTCTTACAGGAGATGATCTGGTCAGCCGGGAACGGTATCTGAATGCTCGAAACACATTGCTCACCCTTCTGGACTGGAAAGTGATTCCGATTATCAATGAAAATGATACGGTAATGATCGAAGAAATCAAACTGGGAGATAACGATAATCTTGCGGCAATGATCAGCCTGTTGATGGATGCGGATTTTTTATTTATTCTGACGGATATCGAAGGGCTGTATAACAAAGATCCCAGGCAGTTTTCAGATGCCCGGCTTGTAGATAAGGTAACGGATTTTAAAAAAGAAATTGAGGAGTATGCCAGTCATATCCCAGGAACACTGGGAACCGGGGGCATGCTCAGTAAAATTCAGGCGGCAAAAAAGGTAACGTCTGCAGGAATACCCATGATCGTTGCAAAGGGAAGTGCTCAAAACATTCTTCTTCGCTTGTGTGACGGTGAAAATATCGGGACGTATTTTGTCCCGAAAGATGCGAAACTGTCCAGCCGGAAATGCTGGATTGCATATACGCTTGCACCCAAAGGCAGTATTGTTATTGATGACGGGGCAGTTAAGGCGGTCCGGGAGAATGGAAAAAGCCTGCTTCCCATCGGGGTTCTTTCCGTTGAAGGTGAATTTGAGCAGGGAGAAGCCGTATCCTTTAAAACGCCTTCCAATGAAATGGTCGGGGTAGGGCTTGTAAATTACAGGGCTTCTGACATTAATCTGATAAAAGGATTGAAAAACAAACAGATAGAAGGCTGTCTGGGCGGCAGGCATTATGATGAGATTATTCATCGTAATAATCTGGTTCTGATGGATGAGTGCTGATGCATGCTGTTTTTATATTTTCAATTAAGGGGTTTTAATGGAAATTAAACAATTCAGATATTTTAATGATAACCTGGGATATCTTGTTTTTTCAGGGAATGAAGGCATGGCCATTGATGCCGGCGGTGTTGATGCAATTTTGGCGTTTGCCGCAAAAAACAGTATTCTTGTTAAATATATGACCAATACCCATTTTCATTCGGATCATATATCAGGGAATGCGGAGCTGCTTGAAAAAACAGATGCACAGTTGATTGACTGCCGAAAAATTGGTGATGATCAGAGTTTTACTATCGGACACGAAAAGATAGACGTTTTTACAACTCCGGGCCACACCATGGACAGTGTGACTTTTAAAACCAAAGGCTTTATCATCACCGGAGACACTTTGTTTAATGGTACCATCGGAAATTGCTTTTCCGGTGACCTGCTCGCATTTTTTAATTCTTTAAAACGGATTATTTCATTGCCAGGCAGTACTAAAGTATACGCAGGCCATGATTATGTCATGGAATCCATGCAGGTTGCAAAGACCATTGAAAAAGACAACCCTTTTATTGATGAGTATATCCGTCGATATGACCGTTCTTTGATTGTATCCACACTGGATGATGAATTACATGTAAACCCTTATATCCGGTTCAATGCAGACTCCATGATTGCGCTTCTTTTGAAAAAAAAGATGCCTGCCCAGACAGAGTTTGACCGGTTTAAATCAATTATGGAGATTTTTTAAAAGAAATTTTATGGACATATGGTTATTCCTGAATATATATTTTCAGGACTTATCTTTTAGCTGATTTTTTTTATGAAAGACCGGAGACAATTTAATGTTAAACAAAAATATCAAATTTGTTGATGACTCCCGGAAAGAAAACTGTTTTGCCCTGGGAAGACAATTGACAATCGAATATTATGAATGCGGGCCAGAGGCCTTTCTGGATAAGATCCAGGTTGAAAAAGCCATGCTTAAAGCTGCAAAGGACAGCAATGCGACAATCATCAGTTCTTCTTTTTATGATTTTGTGCCCCAGGGGATCAGCGGTGTTGTGATTATTGCTGAGTCCCATTTTACCATCCATGCCTGGCCTGAACATGATTACGCTGCTGTGGATATATTTACCTGTGGAGATTCCATTGATCTGCCACTTGCAGTTGAATCAATGAAAAAATCTTTTCAGTCTGAAAATGTGGTGATCTCTTCTGACCAGAATCGCGGAATCATTACAAAAACGGTTGAGCAGCAGAATATTGGTCAGGTGATAAAAAATTCAGAAAGTTTACCTATTTCCTGGAAAACAGAATTTGAAAAAAAAGATCCATGGGGTGTTTTGACATCAGTGGATATTTATGATGCTGATCCTCAGATTATAAGGGATGCAGACAGTATCAGACAGTTCGCATATCAGTTAAGTGAATTACTCGAAATGAAGCGTTTTGGAGAATGTGAAGTGATTCATTTCGGTGAAGATAAAAGGGTGGCTGGATTCAGCATGACCCAGCTGATAGAAACGTCTTTGATTTCAGGCCATTTTGTTGATGCGTCAAATAAAGCATATATAGATGTGTTCAGTTCCAAATTTTATGAGCCCCGGCAGGTGGCTGAATTTGCAGCTTCGTTTTTTAAGGGGGGGCATTATAAAATGCAGATTGCCCTGCGCAAATAAATTCAGGTTTTTGTATATAAGGGGATATGCATAAAAGTTCCTATGGAAACTTACAGTAAAATAAATGATGGATGGTTTTCTGAAATCTGCCCGATGTGGCCGGGGATTGCATTATCCCTTCAGATAGAAAGCGTATTGTACAGTGAAAAAAGCAGATATCAGCAGATTGATCTGTTCCAGACAAAAACCCGCGGCAAGATGCTGGTGCTGGACGGGATTATCCAGTTAACAGAATTTGATGAATTTGCTTATCAGGAAATGATGGCCCATGTTCCTTTGTTTGCACATCCCAATCCTGAAAATGTTCTTGTGATCGGCGGCGGAGACGGTGGAATCTTACGGGAAGTTATCCGGCATGACACCATTGCGCACATTGATTTTTGTGAAATTGATGAGCAGGTGATTGCGGTTTCCAAACAATTTCTTCCAGGTCTTGCCTGCGGGTTTGATGATCCGAGGATCAACATACATATTGCCGATGGCAATGTCTATATTCGGGAGAAGACCGGTGTTTATGATGTGATCATTGTGGATTCTTCTGACCCGATCGGACCTGGTGAACAATTATTCGGACGGCAATTTTATCAGCAGGTCAAATCAGCTCTGAAACCCGGTGGTATTGTTGCGGCCCAGGGAGAGTCTTTTTTCCTTCATAAAGACTGTGTTGAAAACCTGATGCGGATTACCAGGGAACTGTTTATGGTTTCAGCGTATTCATCCATCATGGTGCCGACATATCCTGGAGGACATATTGGTATCTGTATGGGCTCATTGGGGCCGCAACTGGATGTACCGGCCCGTTCCGTGCCGTCTTTACTGCAGACACAATTAAAATATTATACATCTCAAATTCATGCGGCTTCTTTTGTTCTGCCTTATTTTGTAAAAAAAATGTTCAATGCAGTTTGACTTAAAAACTTTTTTTTAAAAAAGCGGTAATAAATTTTATGCAGGATGATCCTGTTCCAGAATTGACGATTAAACCGATTAGCCGTGCGTCTGTCAGGGAATTGATAACCCTTTACAAACAGGCAGGCTGGTGGGAGTCTGGCAATGATGAGCATCTGGAATTTTTGCATCATATTGTCAGGAATTCAGCTTTCTTTGTCGGGGCTTTTACGGGAAAAAAGCTTATCGGAATGGGCAGGGCCCTTTCCGATGGCGTAAGTGATGCTTATATTCAGGATGTTACTGTACTTAAAGCGTATCGGGGAAACGGGATTGGAAAGAAAATCATCCAGACTCTGTTGACCTGTCTGAAGGAAAATGGTGTTGGCTGGATTGGGCTTGTGGCTGAGCCCGGCACGGATTTCTTTTATAAATCGCTTGGATTTGAAGTGCTCAAAGACCATATTGCTTTAAAATATAAGGATGTTGATATGTATATACCGGAACAGATATCTGCGCATGCAGATATCCAATTCCCTGCTTTTAAATCTTTTTCACTGGAAGATCGTTCCGTCATTGAATCCTTTACAGATGATTTTCAGCCCATGTCCTGCGAATATAATTTTGCAAATTTGTTTACATGGCAAAATGCCTATGATCTCGCCTGGACAATTTATCAGGGCCGTCTGCTGATATATCACACTGAATCGAACTATTCGTTTATGCCCATTGGAGAAGAGTTTACACCCGAAGAGCTGGCAATTTTATCACTCAATTTGAAAAAAAACGGAAAGTCATCTGATTTTGCGCTTGTTACGCCAGAATACATAGAAAAATTTCCAGATCTCAAAAAATATTACCGGATGAGAAAAAACAGAAATCATGCTGAATATATTTATGATGTGGAATCCCTGTGTGAGCTTTCCGGCCCCAAACTGCACAAAAAACGAAATCTTATATCGCAGTTCAAGCGCCTGTATCCTGATTTCAGGCTTCATGTTTTAACCGGAGAATTTAAACAGCAGGCATTGGAATTTTCAAGAGATCTGAAGAACAGCCATGAAAAAGTATCCCAGACACTGGAGCTGGAATTTGAGGCCATCAAGATATCATTTGAACATTTTGAATCTCTCGGACTGGAAGGCCTGGCCATCACTCATAACGATAAAATGATTGCGTTTTCTGTTTTCAGCCGATTGGGAGACCAGTATTTTGATATCCATTTTGAAAAATCAGACATGGCGTATAAGGGTGCAGCCCAGGTAATTAACCAGGAAACAGCACTGTATTTAAAAAACAGATGTAAATATCTGAACCGGGAGCAGGACCTTGGCATAAAAGGACTCCGCCAGGCAAAAATGTCCTATGAACCTGTAAAACTGATCACGCCGGTCAAATTGTTCTTTGCACCATTGAACTGAACTGATTGATAAAATTTATCTGTCGGAATTCACTTGTCTGACCGATGATGATATACAGTGTTTTTTTATTGTCTTTAATCTTTATTGAGGAAATTATTATGCTCACTACGCGTATTACAAGGTTGCTGGGAATAGAATATCCTGTGATCGGCGGGACCATGATGTCTATTTCCAATGCCCGTTTTGTTGCTGCCATCTCAAATGCCGGCGGTCTTGGAATTCTTGCCTCTGCAATCTATCAGACCAAACAGGATTTTTCTGCTGCGGTTGATCAGGTTTTAAAACTGACAGACAGACCCTTTGCCGTTAATTTGAATCTGTTCCCGTCCATGCGGCCCATTGACAATACAGAATATCTGGATGTGATGATTGAAAAAGGGGTGAAAATTGTAGAGACCTCGGGCCACTCAGCTCCCGAAGATCTGTGTCGCAGATTCAAGGATGCAGGGATGATCTGGATTCATAAATGTGTGGGTATCCGGTATGCCCTGAAAGTTGAAAAAATGGGCGCTGATATTGTAACGGTCGTGGGCTATGAAAATGGCGGTGCCACAGGGAAACTGGATATCGGCACCCTTGTCCTGATTCCAGGTGTTGTGGATGCTGTCAATCTCCCTGTGATTGGCGGGGGAGGGATTTCCGATGGCAGAGGGCTTGCGGCAGTCTTGGCTCTGGGGGCCGAAGCGGCCATCATCGGTACCCGTCTGATGTTGACAAAAGAATGCTCGATTCATGATAATTTGAAACAGGCCTTAATGCAGGCTTCCGAACAGGAGACCGTCCTGATCATGCGGTCCATTGGATCGACACACAGGGTCTGGAATAACGAGGCTGCCAGAAAATGCATGGAAATCGAAAGAACCAATGGCAGTTTTGAAGAAGTGCTGTCTGTGGTTACCGGCCAGAAAGCAAGACTGATGTATGATACCGGGGATATTACTGCAGGGGTGGTTTCCTGCGGTCAGGGAATCGGGCTGTGTCATGATATCCCGACAGTAAAACAATTGTTTGATCGATTGATTAAAGAAGCACAGGGCATATTTTCCAGGTTTGCCTAAGGCGTTTTTTGTAAATTTTAAATTTCTTTTTGGCGGCGAATGCTTTCATGAATTTTGCGAAATTTAAATTTAGAGATCGGCTTTTAGTCACTTTATTGTTTGTATTTATTCCTTTGATTCTGATACATGAAGACGGTAATATTGTGCTTGGCACCTTTGTGTGTGTTGCGCTTTTATTACTGATCTGGGCGACATTTATTATCAGCAGATTTGTGACAAACCCTTTGGGTAAAATGATAGATACACTGGAAAAAGGGGCTTCGGGGGATTACAGCGTCCGGATGGATGAACAGGGATCCGTAGAATTTATAACCTTGAGTCGACATTTTAACCGGTTTATGCATCAGCTGGAAGATAATACTGCAAGGCTTGAAAAAGAGATTCATAAAAATATTGAATCCCATCAAGCCCTGGTTGAAAACGATCTTATGCTCAGAGGTCTGTTTGACCAGTCTTTTCATTATGTCGCCATCCTGTCTCCTTTTGGAAGGGTGGAACGGGTGAATCAACGGGCACTTGATCTTGGCCAGACAGCACCTGGCGATGTCCTGTACCGACCCTTCTGGGAAACAGTCTGGTGGCAGCATGATCCAAAGGTTTCCCGTCAATTGCAGGACGCTATTGAAAAAGCAAAAAAGGGTGACCTTGTCAGATATGAAACCACCTGTGTAGGCAATAAGGGTGCCATCAGAGATATTGATTTATCCATCAAGTCTGTTTTTCTTCCTTCAGGAGGCGTAGCCTTTATTATTGCCGAAGGCCGGGACATCACAGAGTATAAAAAAACCGCCCATGAGAAAAAAGAACTTGCTGTGCAGCTTGAACGATCCAGAAAAATGGAAGCTATCGGAACCCTTGCCGGGGGGATTGCCCATGATTTTAATAATATCCTTTCCGGAATTCTTGGTTATTCACAGCTGGCGCAAATGAATCTGGATCATCCTTCCAGAGCAAAAAATCATATGAAACAAATCGGTCAGGGGATTCAAAGGGCAGCAGAACTGATCCAGCAGATACTGACCTTCAGCCGCCAGACCGAATATGAAAAAAAAGCATTAAAGTTGTATATTGTGGTTAAAGAAGCGCTCAAACTTGTGCGATCTTCTCTTCCTGCCACCATTGAGATAAAAGAATCCATGCTTACCACAGATATGGTGCTGGCAGATCCCACGCAGATGCATCAGGTTATCATGAACCTGTGCACAAATGCCTATCATGCAATGATTAAAACCGGAGGGGTTTTGTCAGTCCGGTTGAAATCCGTTGAACTTGTGGATGCAAAGGATGTTTTTGACCGAAAGATAACACCGGATACTTATATCGAACTGATGGTGGCAGATACGGGTTGCGGAATGGATGAATATACGTTTTCAAAGGCCTTTGATCCGTATTTCACCACCAAGGAGGTGGGCAAGGGAACCGGGTTCGGTCTTGCCCTTGTCAATGCCATTGTGGATGAACATGGCGGATATATCCAAGCACAGACAGCGCCTGGCAAGGGTTCCAGTTTTTATGTTTACCTGCCGGTTGTCACGTCTCCTGCAGGTAAATATGACGAGCCCAAGAAGGTTGTTGTCATTCAGGGTGGAACAGAGCATATCATGGTGGTGGATGATGAAAAAGATATCCGTAATATCCTCCGGGAGTATCTGGAATCTCTGGGATATACGGTCAGTGTTTTTAATGATGGTGTCCAGGCGTTCACTGCATTTGAATCAGCGCCTTCTGATTTTGATATGATTATTACGGATATGACCATGCCGAAAATGACCGGAGATATCTTTGCCGTCAAAGCGCTTGCTCTGAGAAAGGATATCCCGGTGATTTTATGTACCGGCTACAGTGAGACAGTTTCAGAAGCCCGGATGCTTGAAGCAGGGGTTCGAAAATACATCCAGAAGCCTGTAGACACCATACAATTATCCGCTGTGATCCGGTCAATATTTGACAGTAAAATTGAACCGGATGCAAAAAAAGAGAGCTGAGCTCAAACCTTTATGACGGGATTTTTTTTAATGTGTACTTGCAGTCTTTTGCCGGACATTTTAAAAATTTGCCGTCTTTTTTGGTTTCTTTTTCAACCAGAAAAGGAGAATCACAATCCGGGCAGGGCTCATTGACAGGTTTATCCCAGGATGCAAATGTGCAGTCCGGATAGTTTGAGCATCCGTAAAATACTTTCCCCCGTTTTGATTTTTTTTCAACAATGACTCCGGAACAGTTGTCTTCAAAACAACTGACACCGATTTCCTGACCATTGGACTGACCGGCAATTGATTCGGTGTGTTTGCAGTCCGGGTATCCGGTACAGGCCAGGAACATGCCAAAACGACCTTCTTTTTGTACCATTGGCTTGCCGCATTTAATACAGTCTTTGACTTTTGTATTGTCCACGATTTTTTCAACAATTGAAAGATTGCCTTTTTCATCCCTTGAATAGTTGCTGGTGAATGAACATTCAGGATACGCGGTGCAGGCAAGGAAATGACCATTCCGGCCGATTTTGATATTCAATGGCTTTCCGCAGGACGGACATTTTAAAGGCGTGGGAACACCAACCCCCTTTACACTGGTCATGTTCTCTGATGCATCATCCAGAAATTTTTTAAAGGATGCATAAAAATCTGTGAGCAGTTGAACCTCATTGAGTTTTCCCGCCTCCACATCATCCAGATTGTTTTCCATCTTTGCGGTAAAAGAAATATTCAAAATCTGAGGGAAGCATTCCACCAGAAGATCATTGACAATAAAACCCATTTCACTGGGAACAAAATACCGGTTGACCAGGTCAACATAGCCTTTATCCCGGATGACAGATAATATCGAGGCATAGGTACTGGGTCGGCCGATACCGTTTTTTTCAAGCTCTTTCACAAGAGAGGCTTCGGAAAATCGGGGTGGTGGTTTGGTAAAATGCTGTTTGGGAATAATCTTCAGTGTTTTTAGAACAGCGCCCTTTTCAACATCCGGCAGGGACTGAATATCTTTTTCAGTTGAATCATCTTCAAAGGAATATAAATTCATATATCCCTGGAATCTGACCGTGGAGCCGGAAACTGAAAACAGGTATTTTTCCCCGGCCGAAATCAGGATGGTTTTTTGATCAATAATGGCCTGGGCCATCTGGGAGGCCACAAACCGTTTCCAGATCAGATCATAGAGTTTGAATTGATCCGGGCCTAAAAAATTCTTGATTTTCTGGGGGGTATTAAAAACAGAAGTAGGCCTTATGGCTTCATGGGCATCCTGGGCTTTGTTTTTATTTTTAAAAAAACGGGGGGCCTTTAAGCTGAATTCTTCTCCCAGGGTCTGGGTGATCCAGGCCTGGGCATCATAGGCAGCTTCCGGTGCAATCCGCGTGGAATCGGTACGCATATAGGTGATCAGGCCTTCGGGACCGCCCGTGCCAAGTTCAATGCCTTCATATAACTGCTGTGCGACAACCATGGTTTTTTTTGCAGAAAACCTGAGACGGTTGATGGCATCCTGCTGCAGCTTGCTGGTAATAAAGGGCGGCAACGGATTTTTTTTAATGGTTTTTGTTTTAATTTCCTGAACAGTAAACGCAGCTTTTTCAAGATCAGTTAAAATTTCGGTGGCCTGGGTTTCATTGCTGATCTTTGCTTTTTTATCATTGATCTGAATAAGTCCGGCGTTAAATTCCGGTGGCAGCGCAGACATCAGATCTGCACTGATCGTCCAGAACTCTTCAGAAATGAACTTTCGAATCTCCCGTTCCCGGTCACAAATGATTTTCACCGTTACCGACTGAACCCGTCCGGCACTCAGGCCCCTTTGAACCTTCTGCCATAACAGCGGCGAAATCTGGTATCCCACCAGGCGGTCCAGTTTGCGTCTGGCCTGCTGGGCATCATATTTGTGAACATCCGGTTTGAGGGGGTGTTTAAGCGCTTCTTCTATGCCTTTCTGGGTAAGTTCATGAAAGAGTACCCTATGAAAATTTTTATTCTCTTTTTTCAGGATATCCATGATATGGAAGGCAATGGCTTCTCCCTCACGATCCGGGTCAGGTGCAAGATATATTTCACTGGTTTCTTTTGCCATTTTTTTCAAATTGGCAATGACCTTGGCCTTATCTTTTATATTGACATATTTTGCCTTGAACTGGTTGTCGATATCAATGCCCAGTGTCTTGACCGGCAGGTCACGGATGTGACCGGCACTGGCACCGATATTAAACTTTTTTCCCACATATTTTTTCAAGGTTTTAATCTTGGTTGGTGACTCAACAATGATCAGGGGTTTTGTCAATGGTGTTCCTCCCGGGTTGAATAATAATTACCCTGATGTCGTATGATTTTTTTATCCATTTCAAGATCAAACAGCATGGAAGACACCAACGAGGGTATCATGCCGCTTTTTTCTATCAGCACATCTATATGAACAGGGTAAGGTTCAATTAAATTCAGTATCATGTTTTGATCGGATTTATTTTTATTATATTGAGTTGAAATTTTATTTTGTAAAGGCACAGGTATTATTTTTTCTTTTTCTGTATGTATAAAATGCTGAAGCTCGTCAATTACATCCATAGGGGTTTCAACCAGTTTGGCCCCCTGTTTCAACAATGAATGGGTGCCTTCACTTTTTTTGGAGGCAATGCTTCCCGGAACAGCAAAGACTTCCCGGTTATATTCACCGGCCAGACGGGCGGTAATCAAAGAACCTGATTTCTTGGCAGCTTCAACAATAATAGTGCCGCAGCAAAGTCCTGCAATAATTCTGTTCCGCTTGGGAAAATTTACCCCAAGGGGTTGAGCATCCAGTTTAAATTCACTGAAAACAGTTCCGGTTTGAGAAATGGTGGTATACAGGTCTTTGTTTTCCTTTGGATAAATGTGATTCAGTCCTGATCCCAGAACCGCTATGGTTTTTCCATCTGCTTTCAAAGCGCCTTTATGCGCTGCTGTATCAATTCCCCGGGCCATGCCGCTGACAACCTGGAATCCACTTTCTGCCAGTTTAAAGGCAAGGTTCCCGGCAGTATTTAACCCATAGGATGTTGCAGCCCTGGAACCGACAATGGCGATGCAGGGCGCACTGTTGTCCAGGGTTCCCATATATGTTAAAAAAGGGGGGGCATCAGCAATATGTTTTAGCAGCGGCGGATACTCCGGATCATTCAGTGTGACAATATTAATGTGTCTGCTGTACAGGCGTTCTAATTCTTTTCTGGCTGCAGGTTCAAATGTTTTATACTGTGCAATGCCATCTAAAATTCTGGCGGACATTTTGTCTGTTTGTGATAATTGCTTTTTAGAAGCGCTTAAAATAGCCTCCGGTGTCTTAAAGTGATCAATCAGTTTTTTGTACATTGTATCACCCAGCATCGGGATTTCCCGAAGTATGAACCAGGGCAGATATGTATCTAAAAAATCAGGCATTCTGAATATAAGGTTATTTAAAGCTCCTTAATTTTTCCTGGGCTTTTTCTGCTGCAGGAGAAAAGGGATACTTTTTTAATACCTGCGTCAAATAGTGGTGTGCACGATTTGTGTCGTCCATGGACAGATAGGAATATCCTGTTTTTAACATGGCATCGGGGACTTTTTCCGATTTGGGATATTGAATGCCCAGACTTTGAAAAATTGAAATAGCCTGTTTATAATCCGAAAGAGAATAATAGCATTCCCCCAGCCAGTAGACCGCATTGTCAGCAAGGCTGTCTTTGGGGTGTTTTTTGAGAAATTCCGAGAACAGGTCAGCCGCTTTTTTATAATCTTCTTCAATTAACAGATTACGGGCTTTGGTATAAAGTACCTGGGCAGATTCTTTTTGAAGAGAAGAACTTTTAATTTTTTTTTGGGTCATTTCGGGTTTTCGGGCTTTTTCTTCCAGCATCTCGATCTTTTTTTTCAGCGCCTTGATCGTATCTTCAAGCTCAAGGATGGTCAGATCTTTTCTCTCCATTAAAAATTTTGAGTCTGCCTGGTCCTGTTTGAGTTCCATGACTTTAGATTCAAGTTCTGATATTTTCGCAGAATCGGAAGCCACGTCTGTCTTGTTTGTTTCCTTTGACCTGAAAGGATTCATGGCACTGCAGGAAACAAACAAAAGGCACAAAAGAACCAGCCCGAAATTTTTATAAAAAGACCGATAACAAAAATGCATGATATTACCTTTTTGAAACAGCCAGAACAATGGGGCTTGCGACAAAAATAGAAGAATATGTTCCAATAACAATTCCAACTATCATTGCAAATGCAAAATTATGAATAATTTCACCGCCAAAGAAAAACAGTGCCAGCAGAACGATCAAGGTGGTAAAAGATGTTAAAAGTGTTCTTGAAAGGGTTCCATTGATGCTCTGGTTGAACAGTTCAGGCAGGACATCCGTGGTTTTAACCCCTTTTATATTTTCCCGGATACGGTCAAAAACAATGATGGTATCATTCAAGGAGTACCCGATAATGGTCAGAAGCGCAGCGATGATCTGCAAGGAAAAATCAAGATCCAGAGCTGCAAAAATACCGACAGTGATAAGGACATCATGAATCAAGGCAACAATGGCACCCATGGCATATTTTAACTGCAACACCCAGAACAGAACCAGCGTGACAATCAAAGCCGCTGCAATCAGCCACATCATGCTCAGATTGAAAATGGACAGAAAATACACAACTGCCATCAAAGATCCTGCAGTGACAGCGGAAAGACCCCATTTGAGTTCAAACCGGCCTGAAATATAGATGGTGATAAACAAAAGAGAATAAAAAATGGCCAGCAATGCTTTGTTCTTCAAATCATTTCCCACCTGGGGACCCACCATTTCCACCCTGCGGATATCCGGTTCAATACCTGTTGAACCTTTGACTGTTTCGGCAATTGCCGCGGCAAGCCCGTCACCGGAAGTTTCAGAATTGCTGGTGCGGATTAAAAACTGGTGGTCAGTGTCTTTTCCAAAATTTTGTACCGACGCATCGGTCAACCCGATTTCAGCAAGACCTGCTCTGATTTTTGAGATAGGCACTGAATCGGAAAATTTAATCTGGATGATGGTTCCACCGACAAAATCAATACCGTAATTGGGTCCTTTCTGAACAATGAGGGCCACAAGACTTGCCAGAATAAGAAACAGGGATATTGCAAATCCGATCTTTCGTTTTCCGATAAAATCTATATTGATATCAGATTTGATAAGCTGCATTGTTTTTTCCTTTTATATACTTAAAGTTGAGGATTTTTTAATTTTAAGAACCATATCAAACAGTGCTTTTGAAAGTATCAGGGCAGTAAAAAGGCTTGCCACGATACCCAGAATCAGGGTGACGGCAAATCCTTTTATGGGGCCTGTTCCAAACTGATAAAGTACAACCGCCGCAATCAAAGTTGTGACATTGGCATCCAGAATGGTCAATGTGGCTTTGTCAAATCCTGCATGAACAGATGCCAGGGCTGTTTTCCCCGACCGGACCTCTTCTCTGATCCGTTCAAAGATAATGACATTGGCATCCACAGCCATACCTATGGTCAGAATGATACCGGCAATACCGGGCAGGGTTAAGGTGGCACCAAAGGCTGCAAGACCGCCGCCGATCAGAATGATGTTTATAATCAGGGCAGCATCCGCAATAAGGCCTGCACCTCTATAGTAGATCAGCATGAAGATCACAACCAGTGTGCCGCCGATGGCCATGGACATCAGACCTGTCCGGATTGAATCAGCGCCCAGAGTGGGCCCGACAGTACGCTCTTCAATAATATTGACCGGGGTCCGCAAAGATCCGGCACGAAGCGCTATGGCAAGGTCTGTGGCTTCATTGGTGGTGAAATTTCCGGTGATGACCGCTTTTCCGCCAGCAATCCGGTTCTGGATAACAGGTGCGGAATAAACGGTTTTATCCAGAACAATGGCAAGCCGCCTTTTTTGATTTTCATCGGTTACACGGTCAAAAATTCTGGCACCTTTGCGATTAAATTCAATGCCGACCTGGGCCTGCTGAAATTCATCAAATTCCACCTTGGCATTTGTCAGCAGGCTGCCATCCAGAAGAATCCTTTTGTCAATCAGGTAGGGGATTTTTGTGGTCTGTCCGGAACCTGTAATTTTTGTTTCATAAAGAATTTCATATCCGATGGGAGGCGTTCCATCTATTGCCGACTTGAGATCAGCAGTATCATTGACCAGTTGAAAAGTCAGGTGAGCTGTTTTTTCAAGCAGTTTTTTGGCTCTTTCAGGATCTTTGACTCCGGGCAGCTGAAGAAGAATCCTGTTTTTGCCCTGAATTCTGATATCCGGTTCTAAAACGCCGAATTCATCTATCCGGTTCCGGATGGTTTCAAGTGCCTGTTCCGTGGCCAGTTTTTTTATGTTTTCAATTTCTTTTTCTGAAAGGGCAAGCTTATAGGAAATGACACCATCCTCGGTATGGGTGCTTGGCGTTAGCAGATGGTTGAATTCTTTTGAAAGAAGGGTTTCAAAGACGGATTTGTCATCCCCTGTTTGTATTTTAGCCAGAATGGTGTTGTCATCCAGTCGGGATATCCCCAGGTGTTTGGCTTTCTGATCTCTTAATTCCTGTTTTAATTCCTGTATGGTCCTGTCCACTTCTGCTTCAACCGCTATTTTTGTCTGAACCTCAAGCACAAGATGCATTCCTCCCTGAAGATCCAGCCCCAGATTTATTTTTTTATAGGGCCAGCAATCGAAATACGTGGGAAGCAAACAGACTATGGCAGCCAGAATGACAATCAGAATAGCGATAGTTTTAACGGTAAACGGTTTCAATCTAATGACTCCTGATAGATGTATTATTTTTTTGTATCTTGTTTTACAGCAGCAACGGTATCGGTAACCAATGCAGCGACATTCCCCCTGGAAATCTTGATTTTTACTTTTTCTGCAACTTCAAGCCCGATAGTGGTATCATCAATACTCTGAATCGTACCGTAGATTCCACCGGAGGTAATGATTCGCATGCCTTTTTTAAGGTTGTTGATCATTGCCTGATGTTCTTTTGCTTTTTTCTGCTGGGGCCGGATCAAAAGAAAATAAAAAACAGCAAAAACCAGAATAAAGGGCAAAAACCCCATGATGCCGTCGAGTTGGCTGGTGGATTCACCTGCTGCATAAGCGATATTGATCAAAATACGTCCTCCTTGTTTAGGGTCTCTTTATATAAAGTATAAAATTTAATTTTATTCTAATCTTAAAATTGTTTCAGATACACAATACCTGGATGTATGTCAAGCCGGGTCTTTTTCTGAATGATGATTTAACACAATTTTATTTTCTCCGGACACCATATGGGGATCCCCTTCAATGGTGATGATAACATCTCGTTTGGATTCAATAAGAGACAGTTCCTCTCTTTTTTTATTTAACAGATAGCTTGCGACTTCGTTTGGAACAATACCAATGGCTTCTTTAACTTCAGTTTTGATGGTTTTTAAATTGAGCTGGCGCAAAAAGGCAAGACCCTGGGTTTCAACAGACGGGATCTGACCTCTGCCGCTGCAGTGTCGGCAGGGTTCATAACTGCCAAACGTGATGGAGTGTCTGATCCGCTGCCGGGACATTTCCAGCAGCCCGAAGGGGGTGATGCCGCCGACTTTTGTTTTTGCCTTGTCTGATTTTAAAAATTTTTTCATGCTTTTGGTGATTTCCGCTTTGTGCCGGCTTTCTCTCATGTCAATGAAATCAATTACAATCAGCCCGCCCATATCTCTTAAGCTCAGTTGTCTTGCCACTTCTTCACAGGCTTCAAGGTTGGTGTGGAAGGCTGTTTCTTCAATATTTTTCTTTTTGGTGGATTTTCCGGAGTTCACATCAATGGAAACCAGGGCTTCTGTTTGTTCGATGACCAGAAAACCGCCGGATGGCAAAGGGACGGATTTTTTATAGATAGAAGCAATCTGATCTTCAAGCTGATATTTGGTGAAAATGGGTTTTTCACCTTTAAAAAATTTAACGATCTTTTTTTGTTTCGGGGCAATCAGACCTATAAAATCTTTGACTTCTTCGTATACTTCAGGGTTGTCAATAAGAATTTCATTGACATCGGATGTGAAATAATCTCTTAAGGACCTGACGGCAAGTGTCTGCTCCTGATAGAGCAATGCCGGAGCAGTGTCATTGATCGCTTTTTTATCAATACTTTTCCATACCCGCATCAGTTCTTTCAAATCTGCATCAAGCAGGGTTTTGGTGGCATTCTTTCCTGCAGTTCTGACAATCATGCCAAAACCTTCAGGAACCTTGATTTTTTTCATGATTGAAATCAGTCTTTTTCGCTCGGCTTCATCATCAATCTTGCGGGAAACGCCTTTGGTGGAATTTCCGGGCATGAGAACAGAAAGTCGGCCGGGTAATGAGATAAAGGTGGTCAGCATGGCCCCTTTCTGATTAATGGGGTCTTTGGTGACCTGTACAATCAGCTCCTGACCTTTTTTAATCAGATGGAAAAGCGCTTTTTCATGGCCGGAGACATCCTGGAAATAATCCTTATGGATTTCATTTTTCTGTAAAAAGCCATTTTTAGGTGCGCCATAGTCTACAAAAACCGCCTGCAGGCTCGGCTCAACCCGTGTCACAATACCTTTATAAATATTGCCCTGTGTGGCCTGCTTTGAAGTTGTTTCAATGTGAAATTGTTCAAGCTTATTGTCTTTTAGCGAGGCAATTCTGCTCTCATCGGGATCCAATGCATTGATCAGAATCTTTCTTGTCATAAATTTTTCTCTTGAATAGGGTTGTTTATTCTTCTGTCCGTGTAATCAAAATATAATGATAAAAGTTTAAGTAGTAAATTGAATCAGCCAAGTCAATTTTTTTATTTTTCCGGGCATCAAAATCGTATTTTAAATTTAACCGTATCTGATTTTAAAACTTCATTTCCTTTTGTTTTAAAATATCAAAATAGGTCATGATTTTCTCCACATAAATGACCGGTTCCCACCCTCTGGCATACCCGTACTTTGTTTTTTCATAATAATCGGATTTTGACAGCAGCGGCAGCACCTTTACCAGGTTCTGCCATTTGGTGTCATCCAGGCCCTTGTTCCTGGCAATTTTCATGGCATCGGTAATGTGGCCGTAGCCAATATTATAGCTGGCAAGAGCAAAGACGGTTTTTTCATATTCATTATCAAAATGTTCAAAGTTTTTCATCATTTTATCCAGATATCCGATACCGGCCTGAATACTTTGTTCCGGGTTCAGGCGGTTCTCAATGCCCATTTCATCTGCGGTGACCGTGGTGACCTGCATCAGTCCCAGGACATTGGTAAAGCTTTTTGCCATCGGATTAAAATGGGATTCCTGGTAGACAACAGCTGCAACAAGTCTCCAGTCAAATCCGTATTTTTCAGATTCCTTGATGATGGTATCTTTAAACTGAGGCAAACGGGTTCTGATCCGCTGCTGGAACAGTTTGATATCAAAAAGATCAGAGTTTTCTATATTTGCATAGTATTTATCCGTAAGCTGGGTTAATTTGCCGGTCTGCATGGCATACAGAATAAACTGGTTAATGGTTTTGAGCATTTCACTGTCATCCTTTCTGGCAGCCCAGGCAAGGGATTCTTTCCCCTGCAGGGGAATACCGACGCGGATATCCGGATAGTACCGCTGACTTAAAAAAGCAATATTGGAATCCGACACAGTGAATTTTAATTCTTTGTCATTTACCATCCGGATCAGTTCCAGTGTGGGAATATTGTTGTGCAGGACATAATTGAGATCAATTCCTGATTTTATGAGCGTCCTGATCCTTGAGTGATAAGATGTCCCCCGCCGGACATGAAGTGTTCTGTCGTTCATGCTTTTAATACTTCTGGGCCCGTGGGTCAGTTTGTGATGGACAATATGCTGCTGGATGGTCATGTAGGGAATGGAGAAAATGGCCTTTTCAAGCCTTTCCCGTGTGATCGTCAGTCCGGCTGCGATGAAATCTCCTTTTTTATCATCAAGATAGGAAAACATATTATTCCAGCCGGGAGTGATGATATCTAAATCCACATTGAGAAAATCGGCAAATTCTTTTGCAAGGTCATATTCAAAACCGGCAGGTTGTCCATTGTAATAATAATAGGTATTGATTGAGCTGTTGGTGATAAGGCGCAGCACGCCGTTCTTTTTAATTTTTTCCACTGTATTTAAATCAGAACCGATATCCTGTCGATGGATCAGAAAAGAAAAAAAGACAAAAAAGGCTAATAAGGACAGCAGATTTATGATGATGAAATACTTAAAATAAAAACGTTTCATATTTAGCCGTTTTCAGAGTCAATCAGTATGATTTCCACCTGGTCTACTTTCTGGTAGCGCTGGGGAAGTTTTCTTCCCCGATGACCCCGCGTGCCGGTGTAATCGGCCTGGTTACCCGCGGTTAACTTAAAAGAATGTTTACCAGAGTATATAACAAGATCTGACTGTACAGGCAAGATTTTAAGAAATTTAAGCGTTTCAGGCTCAGAAGACAACTGTTCTTTTTTGGGGATGGATATGATTTTATTTCCCTGTCCTTTTTTCAGGCAGGGCAGCTGGTTCAAGGGAAATATCAGCAGTCTTCCTTTGTTTGTAATGGCAGCGACATTGTCCTGTGCAAGATTCCAGACACGTTCGGGTTCAAGCAGCCGGCAGTTCTTTTTTAAATTGATGACGGCTTTTCCGTTTTTGTAATTGGTGAGGAAATCTTCAAACCGGATAATAAATCCATATCCATTGTCAGAAGACAGCAGGTAATGCCAGGAATTTTCGCCACACAGCATAAAGCAAATGGATGCGTTGGGCGCAATGGCAAGATGGCCGGTCAGCGGTTCTCCGTTTCCCCGTGCTGAAGGCAGTGCATGGGACAGCATCATATAGCTTCTGCCGGTATTGTCCAGAAAAACAATGGGGCTGTCACTTCGGGTTCTCAGATATCCCATCAGGGCATCTCCGGATTTGAATTTGACAGATTCAGGATTAATATCATGGCCTTTTGCAGATCTGATCCAGCCGTTTTGCGACAGGATGATGGTGACCGGTTCAATATCAATCACATCGGTAACAGAGAATTTTTCAGCCTCTTTTCTTTCCTTGATGGGAGATCGTCTTTTATCTCCGAATTGCCTGGCATCGGACTGGATTTCTTCCTTAATATAATTTTTAAAATCCGTTTCATTTCCCAGGATTTTTTCAAGTTTTTTCTTCTGGGATTTTAACTCTTTTAATTCAGACTGGATTTTAATTTCTTCGAGTTTTGCAAGCTGCCGCAATCTGATTTCCAGGATAGCCGTGGCCTGGATGTCGGAAAGAGAAAAGGCTTTAATCAGTTCGGGTTTGGGATGGTCGCAATTGCGGATGATTCTGATGACTTCATCAATATTCAGATAAACAGTTAAAAACCCTTCTAAAATATGCAGACGGCTCAAGATTTTTTCAAGGCGGAAGTTTAATTTTCTTCGAACTGTGTCTGCACGGAATTCCAGCCATTCTGTGAGCATTGCAAGCAGATTTTTGACCTGCGGACGTCCATTGACGCCAATCATGTTCATATTCAGGGAATATGATTTTTCAAGATCGGTTGTGGCAAACAGATGATCGGTCAAGGCATCCAGATCCACCCGGTTTGACCGCGGGATGATCACCAGCCGTGTAGGATCTTCATGGTCTGATTCATCGCGCAGATCACTGACCATGGGAAGCTTTTTGGCTTCCATCTGGGCCACAATCTGTTCGTATATTTTTTCTGTGGAAGCATGGTAGGGCAGGGCGGTATAAATGATTTCCCCATCCTCAACATGAAATTTTGCCCGCATTTTGATCCGGCCGCTGCCGGTCTTATAATTTTCAATAATTTCATCTGCCGGTGTAATGATTTCAGCGTCCGTGGGAAAATCCGGTCCCTTGATAAATTTGCAGATATCATTGATGTCGGCATTTTCATTATCAATCAGATAGATCAGGGCTTTTGCAACTTCCCGAAGGTTGTGGGGCAGAATATTGGTGGCCATGCCCACGGCAATTCCGGATGATCCGTTGAGCAGCAGATTGGGAAGGCGGCCGGGCAGAAGGCTGGGTTCGTTTAATGTGCCGTCAAAATTCGGGGTCCAGTCCACAGTGCCTTCTTCAAGTTCATCCAGAAGTATCCTGGCATATTCTGACAGTCTGGACTCGGTATATCTCATGGCAGCAAAGGATTTGGGGTCATTGGGATCACCCCAGTTTCCCTGACCGTCTACCAGCGGATACCGCAGAGAAAACGGCTGGGCCATAAGCACCATGGCTTCGTAGCAGGCACTGTCGCCATGGGGATGAAATTTACCCAGAACATCGCCCACAGTTCTTGCGGATTTTTTGAATTTGGATGTGGCAGATAACCCAAGCTGGCTCATGGAATAAATGATGCGCCGCTGAACCGGTTTCAGACCGTCACCGATGTGGGGCAAAGCCCTGTCCAGGATGACATACATGGAATAATTCAGGTACGCTTTCTGAGTAAAATCTTCAAACGCAATTTTTTCAAAGTCTGCAATGGCAGAAGGAAGCGTGTCTTTCATCAATCAATCTCTTTTATATTGCCGTTGGTTTCAATCCAGATTTTCCGGTCCATGGCTCTTTTTTTGCCCAGAAGCATATCCATGATCTCATAGACGTTTTTAAGCGCAGTATCATCTTCAGTATTCACCTCCAGTTGAACCAGCCGCCGTGAATCCGGTGCAATAGTGGTTTCCTTCAACTGTGCCGGGTTCATTTCTCCCAACCCTTTAAACCGCTGAATGTTGATTTTTCCATGTTTTTTGCGGCGGCTGATCCGTTTGATGATATTGTTTTTTTCCGATTCGTCCAGGGCATAGAACACTTCTTTGCCTGCATCAATCCGGTATAGTGGCGGCATGGCAATGAACACATGGCCTTTTTTGACGATTTTGGGAAAATGCTTTAAAAAAAGGGCGCACATCAACGTGGCGATATGCAGGCCGTCTGAATCCGCATCTGCAAGGATACAGACCCGGTTATACCGAAGTTTTGAGATATCATCAGAGCCGGGGACAACCCCGAGCACCTGGGAGATATCCTTGATTTCCCTTGAATCTAAAATAGCAGAGGAGTCCATGTCCCAGGTATTTAAAATTTTCCCCCGCAGCGGCATGATGGCCTGGAATCGTCTGTCCCGGGCCTGTTTTGCAGAACCGCCGGCAGAATCCCCTTCCACGAAGAAAAGTTCTCGTCTTTCCTGGTCCACACTGCTGCAGTCTGATAATTTTGCAGGCAGGCGAACCCCGTTGAATTCCTTTTTTTTTATAACTTTTTTGGCTTTTTTAATCCGGTTCTGGGCATTATCAATGGCCAGCGCAGCTAAAGCTTCGCCCTGTTCAAAATTCTGGTTCAGCCATAAGCTGAATGCATCCCTGATCTGGATATTCACCAGATTGGCACAGTGGCGCGAAGAAAGCCGTTCTTTTGTCTGGCCTGAAAACTGGGCATCGGAAAGTTTGACAGACAGAATATATGCCACATTGTCCCATATGTCTTCAGGGGCCAGATAAAGACCTTTGGGCAGCAGATTCCGGAATTTGCAAAATTCTCTGACAGATTCCAGCAAGCCGGATCTGAAACCGTTCACATGGGTGCCGCCAAGTTTTGTCGGAATCAGATTGACATAGCTTTCTTCCGGATTCTGGTCTTTTTCGCAGGTCCAGTTAACCGCCCAGGCAATCTGGATATCATCTCCCTGGACTTCACCGTGAAAAGGAGATGAAAAAATGCATTCTTTTTCCTTGAGGTTTTCAGTCAGATAATCATCAATGCCATGATCATATTTCCAGGTGTCTTCTTCCCCGGATGCTTCATCAATAAACCGGGTGGTCAGACCCTTGCATAGAATGGCTTTGGATTTCAGGGCAATCCGGATGGCGTCTCTGGAAAAAACGGGGATGTCAAAATAGGATGTTTCCGGATAAAACTGAAGCGTTGTTCCGGTTTTTGTTCTGGGCACTGTATTGATAATGGACAGATCCTGCACCTTGATGCCGTTTTCAAACCGGATATGATATTCATGGCCGTTGCGGCAGATGTGAATGATCAGGTTTTTTGACAATGCATTCACAACAGAGACACCAACGCCGTGCAGACCGCCTGAATAACTGTAGTCCTTGTTTGAGAATTTAGCACCGGCATGCAGTTTGGACATGATCAGTTCCACGCCGGATATTTTTTCTTCAGGATGAATATCCACAGGCATTCCGCGCCCGTTATCCGCAACCAGAATGGAGGCATCCTGTTTCAGCGTGACCTCGATCAAGGTGGCATGTCCGGCAATGGCTTCATCAACGCTGTTGTCAATGACTTCAAAGGCCAGATGATCCGGGCTGGATGTATCCGTATACATGCCCGGCCGTCTTTTTACCGGATCAAGACCTTTTAAGATTTCTATAGAGTCTGCATTATACGTGCCTGCAGTGCCTGTTTGCTTCGTGTCGGACTCAAATAATTTCATAAATTATTCTATTGTGGTATTAAAATTTATTAACTATAACGATTTAGAAAATACCCTATATCATTTTTATTTATAAATGTACAAACAGGAAAAATATATTCGATATGGATGATGCAGTCAAAGAATTCGATTTTAACCTATTTGAAGCGCACTGGGAAAAAATATCTGAAGAAAAAAAAGTTGAATTTTTAAAGGGCATCGGGCATCTGCCTCCCCAGACAGCCATCCTGCCTGTCCTGGCAGGCATTACCTCTTATCATTTAAGTGTTCGGAATATTGCAAGACACAGTTTTGAACATATTCAGGAAAAAATCAAAACTCTGTTAAGCGATCCCTTTGATGCGGCCCGTTATTCAGAAGGGATGAAGGCCTCCCATTCTGTCTGCACCCGTATCTATACAGAAATAAAGCCCAATATGACGCTTAAGGAACTGAGTTCTTTTTTCAAAATGCTTCTGGAAGTGGAAGGAAAGGGTGCTCATTTTGCGTTTATGGCTGTGTATCGCGGGTTGATAGCAGTCAGTGCCATGGAAAAAATAATTTTGACATTGCCTGAAATTGAACGTCTGGATTTTGTGGATCAATACCTTCAGATCAGTCCGGCTATCCGCTTGAAACTGGGAATCCCGTTTGTCCGGTTCTTAAGATCCATAAAGAACAGAAAAACAGTGATTGAATTTTATGCTTCCCTTTTTGACCGCCAAAGAGATGCAGACCCGTTTTTGAAAAATATTGCCCCTGAATTACATCGCAAGGAACTGATTCTGGAAAACGAGATTGCATCCTCTTTTCCTGAAGAACAACTGATGGGGCTCAAAGCGCTGTCAATGATCACCAGCAGGATTGATGCTGATGTGCTGACAGATTTTCTGATGGATCAAAAAGTAAAAAAGATCCGGATGGTGATATACACGATTGTTGAAAATTCATCCATGGGAACGTATCAGAAACTGTTTACCCCCATATTGAATCTGTTTGCATCCCTTGATGAACAGGAGGCTTTTTTTGCTTTCAAGGCACTTGTGGTATCCGGGAAAAAGCCGATATACACGATTCTTGAAATGGTACAAAAAGAGTATCCACTCCTCATGCCGCTGATTCAAGAAGAGCTGTCCTCTCTTTCCAGGCTGTCTTTTTTTGTGCTGCAGGATATTGCGCTGAACAAGGATAAATACAGGACATCCAATTTTGAAGTGAACCTGTCCTGTGTATTCGGAATGGTTAAAAAACGTCCGGAACGGGTTGTCCGGATTTTAAAAAAATATGAGTTTGATCCCAAAGATTCTGTCCGAATGGATGTCACCCGGTTCATTGAAAAGACAAAGCAGCTGCTGATTGAAGAAAAACAGGATATTGAAACTCAATTTGACAGCGTGGTTGAACAGGTTATGGCGGCTGGCAAAACCAGCCGGGGTCTTATAAAAAGAATGTTTTCCACGCCGGCTGAAAAAAAACTGGAAGCCTTAAAAGCAGGACATGCAGGAGGTTCTATCGATTTTGAAGAGCAACTTGTTGCAAACGCAGATGTGTCTTCAGGAACTTTTCATTCGCCCCAGGTGTATTTCAGCCGGAGTATTATTCATAATTGTGATTTTTCGCATGCTTCTTTTCTGCACACTTATTTTAAAAAAGCGGTTTTCTATAATGTGGATATGCAGCATGCCAGATTTGATACGGTCAGTTTTGATTTTGCCGTTTTTATCAATGTGGATGCAAAAAATGCAGAGTTTAAAAACTGCAGTTTCCAGGAAGTGTCTTTTTTTAACTGCAATCTGAATCAGGCGCGGATTACGGATGCCTCCTTTTTCAACAGCACCATCTCAAAAACATCTTTCAGTCATACGGATCTGTCCTTTTCTTCCTTTGCATACTCCAGAATTTCAGCAGTTTCCTTTATTTCATCAACCATAAACCAGACTGATTTTACAGGGGTGAAGGCAAGATTCTGCAGGTTTCCCGCCAGTGCAAAGAATATTTCCAGAGTGGATGATATTGATTATAATGCCAGAAAATATCAGTTATCATATACTGACATGCCGCGCATGAACCAAAGTATCGTCAATCAGATCAATATGCTTTTGTTCTGTGAATTCATTCATTACGGGGAGAAAAAATTTTTAAAACAGAATCAGCTCAGTCTGCTTACGGCATTTGATATTTTTAAACCCAGACAGGCAGATCTGTTCCAGATTATACCGTTTCTGCTTCATGAAAATGTCATGTTTCCCGGAATCGAAACCGTTAACCCGAAAACCCCCTGCGGCATCTGTGATTATATTCCGGATATTGAAACCCAGGCCATTTTAAAAAAATATATCTCTCAAAAAGATATTGTTGCACGACGAAACAATGAGTATGCGGTTGAAGGTCTTTTCACCATTGGCAGCGTAGGGTCCATTGCCCAGACAGCGGATTCGGATATCGACTACTGGGTGTGTTATGATGAAGAAAAGATCAGTGTCGAAGGTGTAAAACTGCTGCAGGACAAGCTTGAAAAAATGGAGCAGATGGTGGCAGATCAGTTTGATCTTCAGGTGACATTTTTCCTTGTGGATATCCATCATGCAAAAGCCAATGATTTTGGAGATTCCAGTCTGGAAAGTTCAGGCTCAGCCCAGGCAAGGCTTTTAAAAGAAGAATTCTACAGGACCATGATTCATGTTGCAGGTAAAATTCCCTTGTGGGCAGTTTTACCCACCCCCATCAGTCTGAACTATTATAATGATATTGTAGATAGTGTCAGTGCATTTCCCAATCTTGCCCGATATATTGATCTGGGCGATATCCATGCCATTTCCTCCAGTGAATATTTCGGGGCATCCATCTGGCAGATGTTTAAATGGCTTAAAAGTCCGTTTAAATCTGTTATCAAAATGGCGCTGCTTGAAACCTATATTTACGGGTATGGCAAAGATTCTCTTTTATGCAATAGATATAAGGATGAATGGATGAATTCAGGGGTTCAGTTGAGACTTGCCCAGAATGATTCGTATTTTATCCTGCTGGAAAATCTTTTAAAATATTATGTATCAAACCAGGATACCCATTCTGTTCATCTTTTGCTGACCTGTTTTTTCTTGAAACTTGAAATTTCAAAAGATTCCCAGATTGATAACACGGTTTTCGGGTTCAGAAAAATTCTGCTTGAAAAATGCATGGTCAAATGGGGATGGAAAAAAGAAGATGTCTTTAAAATCGGCAGTTTCAAGTCCTGGTATTACAGTGATATTGCAAGACTTTCTGCTGCCATTGAAAAATATATGGTGAAAAAATATAAAACAGTCAATAAAGCCTTTGAAAGTCTTTTGCACGGACGATCCCAGATCAGTCCGGAAGACCGGACTGTCCTGGGCCGCAAGATTTATATCGAATTTTCAAAACAGCCCGGAAAGGTTGAAAAAGTATTGCTGGTTTCCAGAAGTGATCAGCATTTTGAAGGATTGCATCTGAAATATGTTCAAAAGGAGGGCAACGTCGGCACCTGGGTTTTGATAAACAAGCAGGCAAAAGCTGCTCAGTATAAGGAAGAACCTTTGGTCAAGGCCCGTACCATAGAGGAAATAGGGGCCTGGCTGATCAATAACAGTCTGTACAATGAAAATGCCGTGATCAATCTGGTTCCCAATCCGACCTATGTTACCTTTGATGATGTCCGTAAACTGTTCAAGGCCATGTATGATTTTCTGGAACCCATTCACAAGAGCCTGATCAGTTTTGATCAGCTGTTAATGAAAAGTCAGCCGCTATGTCTGTTTATTTCCATTAATTTCTATGCACCCCGGCAACAGAACAGGGTGACAGAATATACGGCCATTTATTTGAATTCATGGGGGGAAATGTATTGTAAATCCGTATATTCAAAACAGGGGTTTGCCTCCATGGACGAGTGCAAACAAGACATTTTAAAACGGGTCGGCATAGATAAGATGCCGCTGAACACCGCCTTTTATTTTTCCAAGGGCGTGGCAAGATAAATTAATTTTCATACAGATTTGATACCGCCCTTCGGGCACTGTTGATGGCGCCTTCAAGATACCCCCCGCACAGATCTGCGGTTTCTGAACCGGCAAAGTGAATTGTTCTGTCCCAGAAACAGGTCTGGTCTTCCGGGGGTTGATAAACTGGATGTTCGTACATGGGCGCCTGGTCAAATTCAGTTGCGGTGAATTTTTCCATGGCCCAGTCCTGGTAGAAAAACGCTTTTGGCCGGGCCGCCTTTTCCCCGAAAATTGAACACAGTTGTTCAAGAATCAGTTTTGTAAATGACGGGCCAGGATATCGTCTGGACGCGGGAAAATTAAAAAAACCTGTCAGGCCGTATGGGTTCTGGTTATGGTTTGATCCGTCATGAATTTCACCTACCGGGCCTTTCTGGCTGAACGCCTGGCCTGAAAACCCTGCATCTCTCCAGAAAGGGGTGTCATAAAGCGCATAGAATTTTGCCTGTCCTGCCATCCATGTGCCAATTCTCAGCATGGCCTGTTCCAGTCTGTGGGGCAGATCCGGCGTAAAAAGGATGGTGGCTGCAGCAAGGCGCGGCGGAAGGGCCAGAATTATTTTTTGGGTTTTGAATATGGCCCGGGGGGCTTTTTCCAGTTCCCCGACATGGACATGCACACCATCTTCCTGCTTTTTTATTTCACACACCGGAGAATCCAGTTTGACTGCCGTTTCCGGGATACGTTCATAAAGTTTTTTAATGAGCGCATTCATGCCACCGTTAAGCCGGAAGGATGCCGGTGATGTTGAATATCCGCGGACCGTATGAATATTTCCGTTGGGATCTTCGAACCGTCCCAAACCATCTTCAGACTGGCGATACCCTTCCAATCCAAGGGTCTGGATCAGGCCTGCAAGGCTGGGATTGATTGCAGGCCAGTACCAGGACGGTCCCAGGTCAGAAAAAAAACGGTTATATTCAGGGCACAGAATTCTTCCGCCTGTCCGTTTGCGAGCTTCAAGAATGACAAAGGATCTGCTCTGTTCAGACAGAAGATAGCCTGCATATAATCCGCTGAGACCGCCTCCGATGATAATGGTGTCAAAAACATTTTCCAACATGGATCATTCTTTTATTATGCGTGTTTCAGCTTTTGCAAAGCCTGTTCCGCTGCAATGGTAATCGGTTCTGCACTGGGTTCGGATGATATATCCGGATTACAGGCTGATGTAAAGGTTGTCAGTTCACCAATTGTTTTTTTGCCCAGAATAAAGGCGGTAACCGCATCAATTTCCCTTGCCGGTGCAACATCCTGGCTGACAATCTGACCGCCGATTAATTTTTGGGTTGTCCTGTCAAATACCAGTTTTATTTTCCAGGGTTTCATCCCGGGGATCATCCCGTGTTTGCTTCTGGAATCCACCACAGCGCATACGGTTTTTATCCCTTCTCTGGCAGCGTTTTCTTCGGTCAGGCCCGTGGCCGTAATTGTCATGTCAAACATTTTGCAGCCGCCTGCATCCACGACACCGGGAAAGGCAATTTCATAACCGGCCAGACGCTTGGCTGCCAGCCGGCCCTGCATGACTGCGGGGCCTCGCAGCTGGCCCGGGGTGGGTTTTTGTGTGATAAAATTTATTTTTTCAACACAGTCTCCTGCAGCCATAATATCCGGGTCTGAGGTTTCCTGGAAGGCATTGACCTTGATGCCGAACTGGCCCATCTCAAGCCCGATATCCGTGGCAAGAGCTGTGTTTGGACGGACACCGACATTTATGAATACCATGTCTGCATCCAGCGTTTTGCCGGATGCCAGGGTAACGCCGGTTACCCTGCCGTCCTGGCCAATCAGTTTTTCAGCTTTTTCATTGGTCAAAATGGTCAGTCCTTTTTCTTCAAGGTATTGCCTGACCGTATCTGACATATCTTTATCCAGCATCAGGGGAAGCGGGCGATCCATAAGTTCCACAATGGTAATTTTTAATTTGCCGGGCATGCTTTCCGCAAGCAGAGAAGCCAGTTCCATGCTGATAAACCCGGCTCCGATAAATATGATGTTCTCAGGTGTTTTCTCGGCTATATATGCTTTTATGTTTTTTGCATCATCCAGACCCCGCAAGGTCATGATCCCGTCCAGATCATGCCCTTCAATGGGTGGAATAAAGGAGCTGGCACCCATGGCAAGGAGGAGTTTGTCATATTTGAAACGGGTTTGACCGGATACAGATACCGATTTATGTTCCCTGTCTATTTTTACAACTTCGTCTCTGATTATTTTAATGCCCGAACCTTCCAGCATTTTGTCCGGGACGATGATAGATTCACTGGCAGCCAGACCGGCCACAACATGTGGAAGCGCTCATCTGACAATAAAAAATTCTTCTTTGCGGATAATGGTAACATCAATCTCCGGCATCAGTTTTTTTGCCATCATCGCAGCAGGTCCGCCAGCGCCGCTGCATCCGATAATAACAAGTTTTTCTCCTTTTTTCATAGCATCTCCTTTTTGGGGGTCATTAAATTTTTATGGGTGGCTTTATTTTGGTAGCGTTACCGAAACCTGAATCGTTACTTTTAGCGTTATGTCTGTTTTCCGGGCTCAGGTTTTTTTGTTCCTTTCACGTATCGTTCTGAGAATGTATACTCTTTATTCATAAGTCTTTTTAGTCTTTTTATTCGCGTTTTTCCTTACGGCGTAAATGCTTATCCATGCAAAAAGCTTTATCGATGAGAAAGCACTGCAAGGTGTATACCAGAAGATCGGGGAATAAAAAAAAGTTTGAATCCTGCAATATACCCGTGAATACCGGTGCAGGTTTATAAATCAGAGGCGCTGAAATATGAAAATCTGACAAACAGAAGGCGCGAAAATGCGATCCCCCGGATATCCAGTTTATGGGCGTAAAATATATAACTTATTGAAATTATGTTAGATAATTTAATTCTGGCCCGGTGGCATGGACATTGCTATATTGTTCATGCAAAGTGGTGATGCAAAGTGGTGAAGCACAGTGTCTGAATAAAAAAGAACAAAAAAAACCACCTTAAGGAGAAGAATATGCGCGTTAATTCATTATATAAAAACAATCAACCGGTCATTTCAATGGAATTTTTCCCGCCAAGAGACCCGGCAGCACAGGAGAAATTCGGTGGCCTGATAGATACGCTGTCATCACTGAATCCGGATTATCTTTCGGTTACCTTTGGGGCGGGCGGTTCAACAAAGGATGGGTCATATCAGACAGTTAAAAATCTGATTGTTGATAAAGAACTGCCCACAGTTGCATATATTGCAGGATATGGGCTGGGTCCCGATGAAATCAGGGCTGTTCTGGATGGATATATGGAACTGGGGGTGGAAACAATTTTTGTGATACGGGGGGATAAACCGAAAACAAAAGATTTTGTACCTCATCCTGACAGTTTTTCATATGCATCTGAACTGATTTCATTTATCAAGGCGCATTACGATTTTACACTGGGGTGTGCAGGATATCCCGAAGGTCATATAGAGGCGCAAAGTCTTGATACGGATATCCGGTACCTGAAGCAGAAAATTGATAACGGTGCTGAATATGTTGTGGCACAGTATTTTTATGATAATGAATATTTTTTTAATTTTGTGGAAAAATGCAGAAAACAGGGCATAACCGTTCCCATCGTTCCCGGAATTATGCCGGTATACAGTATTAAAATGACACAGATGCTTTCCAAAGTCTGTGGTTCATCCATCACCCCGGAATTAGAGGAAAAATTAAATGCATTATCTTCTGAAGACACAGAAGGGGCTTTAACACTGGGGATTGAATTTGCCACGGAACAGTGCAGGGGATTATTGGCGGAAGGTGTTCCGGGGCTGCATTTTTATACCATGGACAGAAGCAGATCCACACAGCGGATTATTACGCAGTTAAGGCAGGAAAATCTTTTATAACGATGGATAACGGAGGGCATGATGAAAATATGTATCAGTTCCACAGGAAAAGATATTAATTCCCAGTTAGACCCAAGATTTGGAAGATGCGCTTATTTTATGATCATTCAGACAGATGATATGACTATGGAAGTCTTTGAAAATGAATTCAAGTCGCTGGGTGGCGGGGCCGGCATCCAGTCTGCGGGTTTTGTCCATTCAAAGGGGGTGACAACGGTTTTGACCGGTAACTGCGGGCCCAATGCAATGGATGTGTTTTCCAAATGTCAGATCACGGTTGTGACCGGCCAGTCCGGCGCAATTAAGGATGTGGTTCAAAAATTTAAAAATGGTGAATTGACGGTGACGGATGCTTCAACCGCGACTGGTAATACAGATTCCACAGGAACCTCAACATGTCCGCAGAACAACAGTTCTCAGAGCAGGGGACAGGGGATTGGTTGTGGCGGCGGTCGAGGTATGGGTGGCGGTGGGGGCAGATGTATGGGCGGTGGCCGAGGTGTGGGCGGTGGCGGTGGCCAGGGCATGGGTGGCGGCGGATGCCGCAGGAGATAACTTTAAAACTGGCTTATAACCTCTCCGGTGCACACAGAATCATATCCTGGCAGAGAGTTTAACTCATGTCTGAAATTTTTGTTTTGCAGTGTATCAAGTACAATTTTTACACTCATGTGGTTTAAAAGATCCTGCGGGATCACAAGATCACATCTTACGTGGGAAACAGGAACAAACCCCAGATCAAAGGTTTCGGCAACGATGCGCAGTCCCAGTGCCGCGTCACAAATGCCATGGATGATTTTTTGGGCACCCTGGGAATGATTCATCACCGTGTCATGATAACCGGTTATTGCGCAAAAAGGGATGTTCGATTTAATCAGCCAGTCATCAAAAAGCGCTCTTAAGGCAGCGCCTTTTTCCCGGTTGACAAAACGAATTTTATTCCGGGCAAGATCTTCTGGTTTCCGGATATCAAATGGGTTGCCTCTGGCGACCATAAGTCCTTCTTCAAAGGTGGCAAAACCCACCAGAAGGCAATTGATATTTTTCAAAGACTGCCGTGCAAGATCAATATTCCCGTCAATGGAACCTTTTGTGTGCATGTGTGTTCCGGCAATATGTGTCTGGCCGGCAGCCAATATGTCCAGGGCTTTTTTGCTGGATGCAAATCTGCACAGAAGCTCTCCATCCGTATGGTTTTTATTGACATGATGCCCGAGGATTGAAAAAGCAGGATCGCATCCCATCAGCAAAGCTGTGTTCTCTATTTTTTCATTGGGCTTAAGCAGGGTTACTTTTTGATTCCCCGGCTCAAGAAGACCATCTGCCGGTTTCATTTCTTCCATCATGGCATTTTGGCCGGAAAGGGAATAGGCATAAAGTGTATCGCGCACCTTTATGACATTTACCCTTGGACCGGTTGTCTCATGGGTGTCTGCCAGAACAACCCGTTGACTGTCCTGTGAAATTTCATAAAAAATATCCTCTACATTGCAGTCCAGAATTCTTGCAAGACGGATGGCCACAGACGTGTTCGGCAGGTATCGTCCGATTTCCATGTCATATATGGCCTGTCTTTTTACACCGACAAGATCTGCCAGTTGTGTCTGGGTGATGTTTTTTTTCAATCGAATCTCTTTGAGATTGCAGACGATGGGTGTGCTGTCGGATGAATTCATATTTTTTTCACCAGATTTGTTAATTTTTTTGATGCGCACACCATATGTTATTTCTAAAAAAAATGCAAATTAAACATACTTTATAAATAACACTTGACGTTTATAAACATGATCCATATAAGAAAGTCTTTAACGTTTTTTTAATTAAGGAGATGTCATGATGCGGGTTTTAAACACGGACAGCTGTAAAATCGCTGCCTTATATATGATGATTGTTTTTCTGGTTTTCGGTGGTGCGTTTCCGGCAAAGGCAGAATCATCTGGGAAAATTCTTGTTTTTGCAGCAGCGTCAACAACCAATGCCATAGAGGACATTGCCCGATTGTTTTCACAGCAGAATGCAATCCGGGTGGTTACCTCTTTTGCCTCTTCATCAACCCTGGCAAAACAGATAGAAGCCGGTGCACCGGCAGATATTTTTATATCTGCCAACCCCGAATGGATGGATTTTCTGGAGGATAAAGGGTTGATCAAAACACACACCCGGCATGATCTTCTTGGAAACCGGGTTGTTCTGATTGCACCGGCCGCAAGTGAAGTGAAAATTGATATCCATCCGGGATTCAAACTTGCGCAGATACTGGGAAAAGAAAAAATTGCCATGGGTGATCCGGATCATGTTCCGGCCGGGATTTATGGCAGACAGGCTTTGAAATTTCTTGGCGTATGGGAAGACATTCAATCAGGCATTGTGCGTGCAAAGGATGTTCGCACCGCCCTTGTTTTTGTTGAACGGGCAGAAGTGCCTTTAGGTCTTGTGTATGCCACTGATGCTGCAATTTCTCAAAAAGTCAGAGTTGTGGGTGTTTTTCCGGAGAATTCACATCCGGAAATTACCTATCCGGCAGCACTGGTGAAAAGCGCCCATTCAGAAGTCGCTTTGAAATTCTTTGATTTTTTAAAATCTTCCGAGGCAAAAGCGGTTTTCAAAAAATATGGTTTTTTTGTTAAATAATGGAATTTTTGAATCTGACACCCTTTGAGATTGAGGCCCTGATGCTCAGTCTCAAGGTGTCTTTGTGGGCAGTGGCTGTGTCCCTTGTACCGGGAATTGCTGCGGCCTGGGTTCTGGCCCGGAAAACATTTACAGGAAAAGCCCTGTTTGACAGTTTGATTCATCTTCCCCTGGTGCTTCCGCCGGTGGTCACAGGATATGTTCTTCTGGTGCTGCTGGGCAGAAAAGGAGTGGTTGGAAGCTTTATCTATGAGTGGACCAGAATCAGTTTTGCCTTTAACTGGAAAGGCGCTGCCGTGGCCTCGGCGGTCATGGCTTTTCCCTTGTTAGTCCGGGCCGTGAGGCTTTCTCTGGAAGCTGTTGATATGGGGTTGGAAGATGCGGCAAAAACATTGGGAGCTGGAAAACTGCGTATTTTTTTAACCATTACTTTGCCATTGACCGTTCCCGGAATTTTAACCGGCATGATTCTGGCGTTTGCAAGAAGCCTGAGCGAATTTGGGGCAACCATCACCTTTGTATCCAACATCCCCGGAGAAACGAGAACCCTGCCCCTGGCCCTGTATACCATGACCCAGGTGCCGGATGGAGAAATCGGTGCCATGCGCCTGTGTATTATTTCTGTTGTCACAGCTTTTTTTGCACTGATGGCATCGGATTTTTTATCCAGACGGTTATCTAAGATGGTAAAAGGCATCTGACATCCATGATTGATCTGCATATTGAAAAACAATACAAGGATTTTAAAATCATCATGTCCTATGCCTGCAGGGAAATCGGGGTTACAGCTCTTGTGGGTCGTTCCGGTTCCGGCAAAACATCTGTTATCAACATGATAGCCGGGCTGATGCATCCGGACAGGGGTCATATCTGTATTGACGGCAGAACCGTTTTTGATTCAGAAAAATCCATCAATACTGCTGCTGAAAAAAGACGTTTCGGGTATGTATTTCAGGATGGCAGGCTTTTTCCGCATTTATCCGTGATGTCAAATCTGACCTATGGCATGAAACTGATTCCTAAAGCAGAACGATATCTTGAAACGGATCAGATTGTTGACCTTCTGGATCTTTCCGGTTTGATCAACCGCAGGCCGGCCAGATTATCCGGGGGTGAAAAACAGCGTGTGGCAATGGGAAGAGCGCTTTTGACAAGTCCTTCTGTGCTGTTGATGGATGAACCGCTGGCCTCTCTGGATGCGGCAAGAAAAAATGAGGTCCTGCCGTTTATCAAAAAACTGTCAACAGACCTGTCCATTCCTGTTTTATATGTAAGTCACAGCATGGAAGAGATCCGGAGTATCGCCAGAAGAGTGATGGTTTTAAATAATGGACAGCTCAGGTTTGCGGGAAAAACCGAACAGATTATACAGCAGGAGGGGTTTTCCCATGAAGCAGGTGCAGATGTCTGATAATTTATGTTCTCCAGACCGGGTATAAAACAGTATCCTTGAGTTGTATATGCATGTGTTCCAGCTTTTCAGGAAAAACAAGGACTGATGATGCCTGGTCCGGGAAACGGGTTTGATACTGGTTTCTCAGATCAGAAAAGTCAGCATGTTCAAGAAAATAGACCAGGGCCTGAATATTATTTTCTAAAATCTGTTTTTCTTTTTCACTGCAGCCGGACTTGAAATACTGACGAAGCAGGTGTTCATATTTTTGTTTCGACCCTGTTTCAATGCAGTGCCGGCTGGTGTCTATGATGATTTCCATTTAAAAGGTCAGGTTTTTTGCTTCCCTTTTTTTACAAGGGTTGACATGTATTGTGACAATGCTTCCTGTACAGTTCGTTCTGCAAGGGTTGTGCAGTGCATATCCTCCTCGGGAAGCCGCCCGATGGCATTTAATATCATGTCTGCCGTAACCCCGGTCAATTCATCCGAGGTTTTGCCGATGGCAAGTTCAGCTGTAAAGGAACCGCTGAGCATACTGGACGCACATCCGTCTGTAAAATAAGAGGCATTGGATACCCGGTCATTTTCAAATTTTAAATAGATTTCCATGGTATCGCCGCATTCTCCGGTCACTCTGGCAAACCCGTCCGGATGTTCCATGCGGCCATTCCATTTTGGATTGCGCCAGCGCTCAAACCCTTTTTCGCCAAGCGCCTGCCTGGCTTCTTCAAAGATTTTATTCTGGAGCTCATCTAAAAATTTATCCAGTCGGTCCATGGTTAAAATCTCTTTTTATTCAATGCATACCCGGGCATATGTGTTTCCTTTGTGTCTACCAGTGTCCGTCCTTGTTGGCAGATTCAGCATATACAGCGCCGCCCTGTTTGAATTTCTGGACCACGTCAATAATTTTACCTGTTTGATCATTTACCACTTTAACCCCGGCGGCATCCAGTGTTTCAAAGGCATTGGGTCCGCAGAACCCGGTTAAAAGCACCTCGGCTCCGCTGTCACTGATTCTGGCAGCAGCCTGGATTCCGGCTCCCTTGAACGCATTTTTATTATCTGCATTGTCAATGACTTCAAACTCAAGTGTCACAGTATCAATGACCAGAATATATGCAGCTCTTCCGAATCGTGGATCAAGCTGTGAATCAAGGGTTTTACCCTGTGATGTGACGGCTATTTTCATTTTGTTCTTCTCCTTGATACCCGCTTACATTTGTCCGCCGCCACCGCCGCAGACCTGATCATTTTTGATTTCATACAGTTTGCCTGCAATGAGGTCTTTTACCACAGGTTCGATATCCACGCGCTGATCATCATGGTACACATCTATACCCACCTGTCTGAACCCCATCAGCGGACGCATGCCGATTCCGCCGACAACCAGTGCACTGACTCTGTTTTCCGCCAGAAGGTTGACCGGAACCATACAGCCGCCCTGGACATGTTCCTGATTCTGAAGAATGGATACTTCTTTAATTTCTCCATTTTCCACATCAATCAGGGTGAACACATCACAGTGTCCGAAATGTCCGGCTCGTGTTCCATTAAGTCCGCCCTGACCGTTTGAGGGGATTGCAATTCTACCGTCTTTCATCATGTTTTTACTCCTATAAATGTTTTAGTATCGGGGTCACAGGTGAACTCAGCGCAGGCAGGGACATGATATTGTCCCAGATTTTCCGCACTTCCTTACAGGCCTGTGAGTTTTTATCATATTCAAAAATATTTTTTTCCTGGATCATGGCCTGGGTAAAGGTTTGATCAAAGGAAATTCTGCCCACCACCGTAACACCTGTTCTTTGGGCAATGTCTTCTATTTTTTGTGTCTGTTCCGGGTTAAGATCATATTTGTTGATACAGACCATGGCCGGAATATTAAAATGTCTGGATAACTGTTCCACTCTTTCCATGTCATGGATTCCGGAAACTGTAGGTTCAGCCACAATCAGGATGGCAGTTGCCTGGCCGATGGCTGCAATAACAGGGCATCCGATACCCGGTGGGCCGTCGGTCAGAATCATATCCAGATGATTTTTGACAGCCAGCTGCTTTGCTTCATTTCTGATCAGTGAAACCAGTTTTCCGGAATTTTCCTGGGCAATTCCCAGCCGGGCGTGAACCATGGGACCAAACCGGGTGTCCGAGATATACCAGTGGCCGGATAAAGTTTCCGGAAAATCAATGGCCTCGGCAGGGCACAGGCTGACGCAGACACCGCATCCTTCACAATCAATGGGATCAATTTCAAAATTGTCCTTGACTGCGCCGAACCGGCAGACCTCAATGCATCTGCCGCACTGAATGCACAGATCCGGGTTGATAATCGCCTCATGGCCGCCTTTGAATTCCATGGTCTGCCTGAAATCCGGTTTCATGATTAAATGAAGGTCTGCTGCATCCACATCGGTGTCACACAGGATCATATTTTTGGCAAGGGAGGCAAAGGCTGCGGTTATGGTTGTTTTTCCAGTGCCACCTTTTCCGCTTAAAATCACCAGCTCTCTCATTTTTCTTCTCCGTTGTTTTCCCTGTTTTTTTCAATCATCTGCACGATCTTTTTGAACAGGGCTTCAAATTTTTCTTTGTATTCAGGCAGTTTTTCTATGATCATTTCTCCTCTGGAATAAATCTGGGCAATTTTTTTATCAAAGGGGATTTCCATAAGGATCGGAATATTTTCCTTTCTGGCATACTGATTGACTTCATCATTTCCAATGCCCACCCGGTTGATGACCAGTCCGCAGGGAATATTCAGCACTCTTACTGTTTCAACTGCCAGCTTCAGGTCATGAAATCCAAAAGGGGTGGGTTCGGTGACCAGAAGAATGAAATCTGTCTTTTTCATGGCAGCAATGACAGGGCATGAGGTCCCGGGCGGTGCATCAATGATGGTGATCATGTCCGGGTCTGTGTAGGACCGGACTTTTTTGATGATCGGTGGAACCATGACCTGGCCCACGGAAAGTTTTCCATGAATAAAGGAAATTCCCTTTACGGAGCCATGCTCAATAACACCCAGGGAACGATCTTTTTCAATCACTGCATTTTCAGGGCAGATCTCAAAACAGCCGCCGCAGGAATGACACAGGTTCTCAAAAACCAGAACATCTTTTTTGAGAACCGCAAGGGCGTTAAACTGGCAGATATCCATGCATTTTTTACAGAAAGTGCATTTTTCAAGATCAATTTTCGGAACCGGGGCATTCACCGGTTCTGTTCTGGTAATTTCAGGATGCAAAAAAAGATGTACATTGGGTTCTTCCACATCACAATCGAAAAGCTGGACCCCCTGTTTGACAGCCAGGGCAAGATTTGTGGCAACCGTTGTCTTCCCGGTTCCGCCTTTGCCGCTGGCAATACTGATAATCATTGGTTTGTATCTCCTGTTATCCTGTGCGGCCGGTTGGAAATTATTTTTATCCGGGCCATATAATCAATCAGGGCCCGGGCATTGTCGTGTGTCGGGGTGAGTGAAAACTGCATTAAAACACCAAGACCCTCATAGGCCTCATGGAAGTCTTCTTTGGACAGTTCGCTTAAGACCACGCAATTGAGCATGGCATTCTGAGTGATGATTGCTTCCACAAGCTGTCTACCATTCATATCCTGCAAATGCTCATGAAGAATAATGAGATCGAATTTTCCATCCGAAAGCATTAAAAGCGCTTTTGCCGCTGTATCTGTCCAGGCAGTTGCAATCTGGTTTTCTGAAAAACAATTTTCAACAGCTTTAAAAATGTCTTTTTCAGGACTTATCAGAAGTATCTGGGTCATACCGGTTCTTTCTCCCTAATATATTTATTGTCCATAAGCACTTCAAATTTCATGCAGTGGATATTGATTCGGGTATTTGCAAGGGGTGTGCCATGGGCATGAATAAACAGCATTGCCTTAAATTGATCTTTTATTATAGTGGGTTATAAAAGGTTGAGCAGGCAGGTGGATTTAAAAATGATAAATATAGTCGCGAAAGAGCGACCCTCAGAGATAAGAGTCGCTCTTTCGGGTATTGGAAAAGAAGCTACGGAGTATCAGGTTCTTGAAAATCTTTTACAATTTTCAAGATTTCCTTAGGATCATCCAGAAGATGGAAAAGGTCCAGGTCTGTTTCGGAAATGGTTTTTTCCTGTAATAATCTGGCTTTTATCCAGTCAATCAGCCCGGTCCAGAAGTCTATTCCCACAAGGATGACCGGAAACCTTCGAATCCGGTGTGTCTGGATCAACGTGATGGTTTCAAATAATTCATCCAGGGTGCCGAACCCGCCCGGCAAAATAATGAAGGCCTGGGCATATTTTAAAAACATGACCTTTCTGACAAAAAAATATTTGAACTCGATCTGGGTGGTGGCATAGGAATTTGGTTTCTGTTCAAAGGGCAGGGTGATGTTCAGACCGACAGACTCTGCTTTTCCTAAAGCAGCGCCTTTGTTGGCAGCTTCCATGATACCGCCGCCGCCGCCGGTAATCACGGCATAACCGCTTTTTGCAAACAGGGCAGCCAGATCATGGGCTTTTTTATAATATGGATGGTCTTCCGGCGTCCGTGCTGATCCGAAAATAGAAACCGCAGGACCAAGATGATGCAGAGAATCAATGCCTTCCACAAATTCGCCCATAATCTTGAACAGGCGCCAGGATTCACCGGATTTAAAGTCGTCGATGGGGTATTTTCCGTTGCTGTTATTTTTTTTCATGTTGATATATTCTAAACCTTTCTTATATTGGTTGACATTAACTTCATGAATCTGATTCCAAGGGGTAACATACAAAATGCCGGCCGTCAATTATTAGACGACCCTGAGATTGACATTTTTACAGGAAAGAGATAAACAGAAGAAAAAATTTTTCCTAAGAAAGAATGATATTGAAAAATACGAATACACTTGCTCGAAAAACCTCGGTTATAAACGAACTTGGAATGCATGCCCGGCCTGCAAGCAGAATCGCACAAATGGCGCTTGATGCAAAGTCTGATGTATGGCTGTGCACGGATGACACCCGGGTGGATGCTTCCAGTATCATTGATATATTGACATTGTGTGCGGTAAAGGGAACTGATGTTGAGGTTAAAATTGATAATCCGGATGACAGGGCAGTTCTTGATCAGATTGTAGCTTTCTTTGAGGATGGGTTCGGGGAATTATAAAATGCGTATTCCAGATTCAGAACAGACAATTCTCCGGGGGATCAGCGGCTCTCCCGGTATTTGTATCGGCCAGGCCTATATTGTAGACCGGGAAGGGGTCAATGTTATTAAACGGTACCAGATCAGCGAAGAGATGGTGCCCGCAGAAATTGACCGGTTCAAACAGGCGGTTTCAAAGGCAAAAAATGATCATGCCAAAATCATTGATTCCCTGGACAGGGATCTGAGCGAAAACCTGAATATCCTTGAAGCCCATATGGTTCTGTTCAAGGATAAATTATTGTACGGCAAAACCATAGAAACAATCACCAATGGGAAAATTAATGCAGAATGGGCTTTAAGAAAAGTATCCAGAAAAGTTAAGGCCATGTTCCAGCAGATTGATGATCAATATCTGCAGGCCCGGGTCAATGATATTGTTCAGGTATCAGACAAGATCATGGCCAATCTTGTGGGAGCCCAGGATATACGGATTTCGGACATTACCCAGCGGGTGGTGATTGTAGCTCATGATCTGTCCCCGGCAGATACAAGTCAGATTCAACTGGAACGTATCAAAGGATTTGTTACCGACCTTGGCGGAAAAGATTCCCATACCAGTATTGTGGCAAAATCATTAAATATCCCTGCGGTTTTAGGGCTTGGCCGTGCAACGGCTATTGTCAGAAACGGGGATATCCTTATTGTGGACGGTTCATCCGGCAAGCTGATCATCAATCCGGATGAAGATACCCTGTTTAAATATGAAGAACGTTTGACGGAATATGAAGCTTACCGTGCAGGACTTGCCAGGGAGTCTCATCTGGCGGCCGTTACCAAAGACGGTGTAAAATTTGAACTGATGGCCAATATTGAGCTGGTGGAAGAGGTGGTGGCTGCAAAAGACTATGGCGCAGATGAGATCGGTCTTTTCAGAACCGAGTTTTTATACCTGGATTTAAAGCGGTATCCAACAGAAGAAGAACTGCTGACAAAATATAAAGAGCTGGTTGAAATCATGGCCCCCCGGAGTGTGACCATCCGGACCCTGGATATTAACGGTGATAAGGTCAACCCGTATCTTCACAGGGTTGAAGAAGAAAATCCAGCCCTGGGATTGAGAGGCGTGCGGTTCTGCCTGGAAAACCAGGATGTTTTTATTACTCAGTTAAAGGCAATTTTCAGGGCAGCAGCCTTTGGCAGTATCAAACTGCTGATTCCCATGATTTCCTGTGTGGAGGAGATTCTTCAGGTAAAGCAGATTATCAATAAAGCCATTATTGAGCTTGAGCTGGAAGATAAGATTTTCAATAAGGACATTCCTCTGGGCATCATGATTGAAGTGCCGTCTGCTGTGATGATTGCGGATCATCTGGCGGATCATGTGGATTTTTTCAGTATCGGCACCAATGACCTGATCCAGTATTCTCTGGCCATTGACCGGAGAAACCGCAAGGTTGCGCATTTGTATCAGGCGCTGAATCCTTCTGTTTTGATAATGATTCAACTGATCTGCGACATTGCGGAAAAAAAGAAAATTGATGTGGTTATGTGTGGTGAAATGGCCGGAGATCCCATCAATATCCCTGTCCTCATGGGAATGGGTCTGAGAAAATTTTCCATGAATTCTGTCTCTATCCCGGCGGTGAAAAAAATGATCCGCAGTCTTGATACAAAGCAAACCCAGAAGACGCTGAGAAAAATCGGAAAAATGAATACGGTTCAGGAAATTCTGGATTCTATCTTAAAAGAATATAAGGATATCCTGCCCTATGGCAGGACAGAAGAATAATTATCCATGAGTGAAGATTATATTAAAATTATTGCCACCAACAAGAAAGCCCGGCACAATTATCTGATTGAATCTGAATATGAGGCCGGTATGGTCCTTGTGGGAACCGAAGTCAAAGCCATCAGAGAAGGGCGGGTCAGCTTTCAGGATGCCTATGCAGATATTAAAAGAGGCGAGGTTTTTTTAAGACAGCTGCATATCTCTCCCTATAAATATGCCCATAATGATAATCATGAGGCATTGCGCACCCGGAAACTGCTTTTGCACCGGTATGAAATCAAGCGGCTGATCGGCAAGATCCGGGAAAAAGGATATACTTTGGTTCCGCTGCAGATTTATTTTAAAAAAGACAAAATCAAGGTTCTGATCGGGCTGGGCAAGGGCAAAAAACTGTATGACAAGCGGGATGCCATCAAGCAGAAAGACATGAGACGCGATCTTGACCGGGAACGAAAAAAGCATTCTAATTAAGTTGTCTCAATTGACTTTTCACGCTTGAATGCGTATAGTAGTGGCATATCTGATCTTTTACAATCTGGGGGCGAAATGGCTTCGACGGAGATTTTGAGGCCTGTGGTAGCATACCGAGTCTTTTGTCAGCTCGTAAACTTGGCAGAACATAAAGATAATCGCAGACGATTATAACTACGCTGTAGCTGCTTAAGGCGGCTTCCGTCCTGCTGGAATCCTTCCTGTAGATTCCAGACCAGGGCGTCGACTATACAGGATCGCTTTTTAAGGGCGTCTGAACCTTGAAGGCTAAACTTTTCAGACTATACTGTTCAGTATCCATCTCAAAGGAGACAGAACAATGAACATTAAATTTTGAGATAAGTATGTAGAAGCCTGGGTTGATCGTTTTCGGACGCGGGTTCAACTCCCGCCGCCTCCACCAAATTGAATAGAAACAAACCGATCCTGTTACCGAGTCCGGTAAACAGCATCGGTTTTTTATTTTTTCAGCTTGCTCTGGGTCTGTTTCCTTTCTCATATTCAGTCCCAATTGTACTGAAACCGGAAGAAATTCGGTTAAACCCGGTTATAACCGGAAACAAAACTTGATTTTTTTATTTCATCTATATATCTTTAACCCAGCATTTTGATAAGGTTGAAGGTTGAATTATGAAGGATGAATTTAAAGGCATAATGGAGATCGCTGAACGACTGACTGTTTTGCAGAAGCAGGCTGTCGCACAAGCACTTATCGCTTACGAACCTGAGGTTCAAGATATCATTTTCTCAGCTGACGTTAATATTCCACGAATTGAGAGAGTTTTGGATACCCTTTTAGATGTAGCCTTTGATGAAAGGGTTTTAGCTTTATACAAAAAACTGTGTCGTTATCTCTACTCTATCGATGAGTCCACTGCTGTATTTTATGTTAATTCATACCGTGAAATATGGGAGGAAGAAGAGACAGGGATGAAGGATGAATTTTGAATTATGACGGATGAAAAAGACCTGAAGATCAGAACAAGGTCATTTGCTTTGCGCATTGTCAGAATGTTCTCGCAATTACCCAAGTCAACTGAAGCACAGGTTATGGGGAAGCAGGTTTTGAGATCTGGGACTTCGGTTGGAGCTAATTATCGAGAAGCAAATAGAAGCCGTAGCGATGCCGAGTTTATTGCCAAGATCGGCGACTGCCTCAAAGAACTGGATGCAACCAACCAGCTTCTTGCAATTTTTACAACTGTTTCCAAAAACACAAAAAAGAGGTTGAAACCATGAAAGATAAAAAAAATAACGCTTCATCCCTCATCCCTCAACCTTCATCCTTTCCCGATCGTTGGTTGTCCGTAGATGAAATTGGAGACTATCTCGGGATCAAGCGAGATACCGTCTATAAGTGGATAAGTGAAAAAACTATGCCCGCCCATAAAATCGGCCGTCTCTGGAAATTCAAGAAAGATGAAGTAGACGAATGGGTGCGGTCAGGTGGTGCGGCTGCAGGCAGGGAACAGGATAATGAAAACAAAGCCGGATAACTTAAATCAGGAGTTTATAGATGACAAGTAACCAACAACGCGCCGCCCTGCAGCGCCAGATCTGGCAGATTGCCAATGATGTAAGGGGCGCAGTGGATGGCTGGGATTTTAAGCAATATGTACTCGGCACCCTGTTTTACCGCTTTATCAGTGAAAACTTTGCAAGCTACATCGAAGCCGACGATGACAGTATCACCTATGCCGAGCTTTCAGATGACATTATCACCCCGGGCATCAAGGATGATGCTGTTAAAACCAAGGGCTACTTCATCTACCCCAGCCAGCTGTTCGCCAATGTTTCCAAAGGCGCCAACACCAATGAGAGCTTGAACACCGATCTGGCTGCCATATTTGCAGCCATTGAAAGCTCCGCCAATGGCTACCCGTCCGAGCGTGACATCAAAGGCCTGTTTGCCGATTTTGACACCACCAGCAACCGCCTCGGCAACACCGTTATTGACAAGAACACCCGTCTGGCCGCTGTTCTCAAGGGCGTGGCCGGGCTGAACTTTGGGGATTTCCAAGGCAACCATATTGACCTGTTTGGCGATGCCTACGAGTTTCTCATCTCAAATTACGCTGCCAACGCCGGTAAGTCCGGGGGTGAGTTCTTTACTCCCCAGCATGTATCCAGGCTGATAGCCCAGCTCGCCATGCTGGGGCAGACCAGCATCAATAAAATCTATGACCCGGCATGCGGTTCCGGCTCGCTATTGCTGCAATCCAAGAAACATTTTGACGCTCATATCATTGAAGAAGGCTTTTTCGGTCAGGAGATCAACCACACCACCTACAACCTGGCGCGGATGAACATGTTTTTGCACAATATCAACTACGACAAGTTCAATATCCAGCTGGGCAACACCCTGATCGACCCGCACTTTGGTGATGACAAACCCTTTGATGCCATTGTCTGCTTTCCCGGTATTTTTTACCGAGGGGGGGCCGAAAAGAAAATCCGCCAGTATCTGGTGGATAACAACTATGTGGAGACCGTCATATCTCTTGCGCCCAACCTTTTTTTCGGCACCACCATTGCCGTCAACATTCTGGTGCTCTCCAAACACAAAATCGACACCACCACCCAGTTCATCGATGCCAGTGGCCTGTTCAAGAAAGAGACCAATACCAATGTGCTCACCGACAAGCACATTGAACAGATTATGCAGGCCTTCGACAGCAAAGAGCCGGTGGATCACTTTGCCCAGTCCGTCGATAACGACAAGATAGCTGCCAACGACTACAATCTTTCCGTCAGCAGCTATGTGGAAGCTAAAGACAACCGCGAGGTGATTGATATTGCAAAGCTCAATGCCGAACTGAAAACCACCGTTGCCAGGATCGATGAGCTTAGAAAAGATATTGACAATATTGTGGCGGAAATCGAGGGAGCATAGAAAATGGTAAAAAATAAAAAGATTCAGGTTCAAGGCACTGAAATCTCCGTGTTTGCTACTAAAGAACAGGACTACATATCATTGACCGACATTGCAAAATCCAAGGAAGGAGATGGACGAGCAGCAGATATAATAAAAAACTGGATTCGAAATAGAGGAACTATTGAGTTTATTGGTACCTGGGAGCTCTTACACAACCCGAACTTTAAAGTGGTCGAATTCGACCACTTTAGAATGAATGCCGGTCTAACATCTTTTGTTTTAAGTCCTGGAAGATGGGTTGAAAAAACCGATGCAATCGGAATTTTTGTCAAAGGTGGCAGATATGGAGGCACCTATGCCCACAAAGATATCGCATTTGAATTTTGTTCAGCTATCAGCCCTGTATTTAAACTCTATCTCATCAAAGAATTTCAGCGTCTTAAAGAAGATGAGCAAAAGCAACTCGGTTGGGATATCCGCCGCAATCTGACCAAAATCAACTACCGCATCCATACCGAGGCTATCAAAGAAAACCTGATTCCACCCGAACTGACCAAACAGCAGGTGAATCTTCTATACGCTTCTGAAGCCGATCTGCTGAATATGGCGCTTTTTGGAAAAACAGCCAAGCAGTGGCGGGATGAGAACCCGGATAAAACGGGCAATATCCGCGACTATGCCAATGTTTCGCAGCTCGTTTGCTTAGCCAATCTCGAAACCCTCAATGCCCACTTAATCCAGCAGGACTTACCCCAGGGAGAACGATTGAAACTGCTGAACCAGACCGCCATCCAGCAAATGCGACTGCTGACTGAAGATAACCGTATTAAAAAGCTGGAGGAGAAAGATAGATGAACCTGGAAAACAAACCGGGCATCACCGATCAGGTTGAACTGGCCAGGGTCGAAGAAAAAATTAGCAAACAAAAAGCCCGCCAGCTTTTTGATACGGGCGACATTGATCGGATAAACGTCGGCACCTTTGAAGGGCTGGCCTTCATTCATGCCTATCTGTGACTGGAACAAGGTCGATAAAGAGGAATACCTGTCCGCCATGGAGCGCAGCCCGGTGAAAGATGTGGAAATCAAGGTGCTGCTGAAAAGTGCGTTGACCCATAGGGTCGATGACCGGACCCTGTTCATGAAAGGCATCGATGTCAGTTATTTCTATGAAGGCTATAGTGAATTTAAAACCGAGGAGCTGTAGCATGAGTAAAAAAGAGACTATAAAAGTTTTTGAAGATCGCAAGGTTCGTACGTTATGGGATGATGAAAAGGAAGACTGGTATTTTTCCATTGTTGATGTGGTGGCTGTTTTGACAGAAAGCCCGAATCCCCGCAAATACTGGAGTGTACTGAAAGGTCGTCTGAAGAAAGAGGGCAGTGAGTTGACTACAAATTGTAGTCAACTGAAAATGACCGCCTCTGATGGGAAGAAATATAAAACCGATTGCGCCGATACCGAGCAGCTTTTCCGCCTGATCCAATCCATTCCGTCACCCAAGGCGGAGCCGTTCAAGCTGTGGATGGCACAGGTCGCAAGCGAACGTATCGACCAGATTCAGGACCCGGAACTCTCGATTGAACAGGCGATGAAAGACTACAAACGCCTGGGCTATTCGGACAACTGGATCAACCAGAGATTAAAGTCCATTGAAATCCGCAAGGAACTCACGGACGAATGGAAAAAGCACGGTCTGGAGGAAGGGGTACAGTTTGCCGCACTCACTGACATTATCTATCAAACCTGGGCGGAAGGACAGCCATGAGTGATATTGTGAGAATGGAACCACAGATGAACACGGATGGACACGGATTGAATTCCGAAATATCTGCCAAAAAAGCAGAGTGTATTCCAAAAAATAGCTGCTTTTGTTGAGAAGTTTAAGGGTGTGGGGGGCACGGTTTAATACATGATGAAACAGGACAAGGATCGCAAACAAAAACTGATCGCACTTGGTGCGGATGCTCTGGCAGATGCTTTATTGAATTTTGCCGTTCATTTTGATGAGGCAGATGACCTGATTGAACAGCTGATTGCCACCCCAAAGGAAAATGTCCAGCGGTTTAAGAAAAAGCTTTCCGGCCTGAAAAGTTCAAGGCGATTTATTGATTGGCGTGGAGCTGCCGGTTTTGCCCGGGAACTGGAAATGCTGCTGCAGGATTTAAAATCTGGTGTGGATGATCCGCTCACCGGGGTTGAACTGGTTGCCGCATTTTACGAGGCCGACAGCACCATTTTTGAGATGTGTGATGACTCCAGCGGGAATATTGGCGGTGTGTTCCGCTATGATGCTAAAAAAATGTTTGTAGACTATGCTAAACGCTGTAAAGACAAACAAAAAATTGCAGACATCATTCTCAAGGTGAACCAAAAGGACAATTATGGCATCCGGGACACCTTGATTAATTGTGCCGGAGAGTGTCTGCCAGAGTCTGTTATCCGCAACATGATTGCCGGGCTTCAAAAATGGGCAGACAAAGAAAAGGATGAATATAACAAACGTCATCATTTTCGATCCATTGAATCACTGGCCCGCCAGATCAAGGATGCCAAGCTGTTTGAAAAGACCCGCATCGCGTCATGGGGAAAGCTGCCCACAGCAGCGCTGATTGATATTGCCCGGGTTTACCTGGAAAGCGGTGATGTTGAAACAGCCCATTCCTGGTTGAAGAAAATTCCTGAGGGTGAAACTTACCAGGCATACGAGCGGGATAAGCTGCTTGAGGAGGTCTACCATAAGCAGGGTGATTCTGAAAAACTGACAGAACTGCTGTTTCAGAAATTCAGATCCTGTCATTCCACAGGCACCCTGCAGGCCCTTCTGGATGTGATCGGTCATGACAAACGGGATGAAGTTGTTGCCGATGGGGTTAAGGTGATTCTGAAAGCCGACAGACTCCGGGAGTCGGATGCGGAATTCCTGATTTCAGTCAAAAGGATAGATGAAGCAGAAGAATATCTCCTCAAACGTGCCGACCAGCTTGATGGGAACCATTACGGCAGCCTGCTTTCTCTGGCGGAAGCGATGGAGGCAGAAAAACGCCACCTTGTCACCAGCCTGTTGTACCGCAGTTTACTTGTCTCCATTCTGGAACGTGGGTACACCAAGGCCTATCCCTATGGTATTCGGTATTTGAAGAAGCTGGACAAACTTGCAACAAAAGTTGCCGACTGGAAAGAATTTCATCATCACGAAGCATTCAAAGCGCAGATCATTGATGCACATGGTCGCAAACGAAGCTTCTGGTCAAAATATGAGGGGCACAAGTCATGAAAAAAGACAAAAACAAACAACTTCAAAAAGCCGGGAGAAAAGAAACTGCCCTTATCCGTTCTTCGGCGGCGGAATACCTGACCTTTGTTGCAGCCGCTGGTAGTTCGGAAACCAGTGTGGAAATGCGCTATGAAGACGAGAATATCTGGTTGACACAGAAAATGATGGCGACGCTGTATGACGTTACGGTTCCAGCTGTTAATCAGCACCTGAAGCGCATTTATTCTGATAACGAGCTGACCCGGGAGGCAACTATTAAGAAATACTTAATAGTTCAAACCGAGGGAAACAGGCAGGTGAAACGTGAGGTGGATCACTACAGTCTGCAGACCATCATCGCTGTCGGCTTCAAGATTGAAAATGAGCGAGCTGTTCAGTTTCGCAAATGGGCCAACCAGATAGTCAAGGATTACACCATTCAGGGTTGGACCATGGATGTGGAACGGCTTAAAAGTGGCGGGAGTGTGCTGACGAACGACTTTTTTGAACGGCAATTGGAAAAAATCCGGGAAATTCGGCTTTCCGAACGTAAGTTTTATCAAAAGATTACGGATATTTACGCCACCGCACTGGATTATGACCCAACTGCTTCGGCTACCAAGCGTTTCTTCGCGGCTGTCCAGAACAAGATGCATTATGCCATCCATGGCAACACAGCGGCTGAAGTCATTGTGGATCGAGCGGGTCACAAAAAAGAAAACATGGGGCTTACCAGTTGGGAGGGAGCTCCAAACGGAAAAATTCATAAATATGATGTGAGTATCGCCAAAAATTATCTCTCGGAATTCGAGCTTGGGCAAATGCAGCGGATTGTATCAGCCTATCTGGATATGGCGGAAATGCAGGCCATGCGTAAAATTCCCATGACCATGGCAGACTGGGAAGAACGTTTGAGCGGGTTCCTGAAACTCTGGGATAGAGAAATATTGCAGGATGCCGGAAAGGTGACCGCAGAGTTGGCAAGAACCTATGCTGAAAGCGAATTTGAAAAATATCGAATCATTCAGGACAGATTGTTTGAAAGTGACTTTGATCGGCTGCTAAAACAGATTGAAAACAAAGATGATGACTAAATTTGGTTTTTCATGAAGCATTTCGACAGGTTTTTATGTATTGACACATATTTTCGAGATTGATATAAAAATATTTTTGTATTGATAATGATATTTACTATGAGATTGATGGTTTGGTTCATATGGCGCAAAAACAGACAAGAGGGCAGATTGAGTCTGAAATAAGCAAAGCGTTGATTGCTTTTGAAAAAGAGCATATGGGCCGCGGACCGCTGGATGTTAAAACCTATATCATCAAGGATATCGTGGTCATCCGCCTGATTGGGGTATTGACGCCTGCGGAACGTCATCTGGCCAAAGATGATGAAGGGATTCAGCTTGTTAAACAGGTTCGTGCAAAGCTTCTGGAAAATTCCCATATGTTATTGGCCCAGACCATTCAGGACATTACCGGGCTGGAAATTGCAAGCTTTCATACAGACATCAGTACAAAGACAGGAGAACGGTTTATCGTAATAACATTTAAGCAGGATTTGGAAAAAACATTTAAACTTTAGAGCAAGACAGTTAAAACTATATTTTTGGTGGACAGGGTCGATGATCTCATAAATTAATTTTATGCGGATTTGCGACAGGGTAGGCCAATACAGGCGTCGGAAACGGCACCGGGTATTGGCCTTTTTTTTTGGGGGGTAAAGGTCAGACATGATATGAAACAATTAAGCGGAACCCTTATATGGGAAAGCGGGCTGAAAGATAAAGCACAGGCAATAGATCTGCATACCCTGCAAAACGTATCTGCTTCCTGGAGGCATGATATCAAGGATGCGGCTTTATGGCGGTCCATATTGCTTCCTATCGGGGGCCGGGAAAACAAATTCCGGGTTTTTTCAGAAGATTGCCCGGCAAGTCTTATTATTATCAGCGGCCCCTGCGCTTCTTCAATGGATCTTGCATGGCATTTTATTCAAAATGAGCAGATGCCGGCCTGGGGTTCGGTATTGGCTTTGCGTCAGTGGGCCGGACGAGGGCAGTTGGGGAGGCAATGGGTGTCACCGGTTGATAATATTTATGCCGCCTGCAGGCTGCCCAGAATTTCTTCCTGCTGGATCGACCTGTTGCCTTTAATTGTGGGCTTTGCTCTGCAAAGATCATTTTCTCAATTGGGCATTGACATGCAGTTGAAATGGCCCAACGACCTGATTATCAAAAACACAAAAGTGGGTGGAGTTTTAATGGAAAATAAAGGCAATGCAATCGTTGCAGGCATCGGACTTAATCTGTCATCAAGCCCGGATCAGAACAGGCTGCGAAAGGAAAAAGCCATTGGGGCAGCATCCCTTTCGGACTTCGGGTACCATTTTACGCCCCTTTCACTATGGCGCAATCTGATCAGAGAGGTCCGCAACCATTTTGACAATATCACCCGGACGGATGATCCCTCACAGTTTATAAAAGAAGTTCAACCCTGTCTGGCTTTTGCGGGCAGGCAGGTGACTGTTTTTGACCATGACGGCAGTTATCATGCAACCCTGGTGGGCCTGTCAGAAAACGGCGGCTTGGAATTGATTACTGGAACACAGACAAAAACCATACAATCTGGAAGTATTCTTCCATTGGATTAAAATAAAGGAGAAAGAAAATTGGAAATAAAAACATTTCAACAGGTAACCGAAGAGATCAAAGGCAAGAGAATCCTGGTTGCCAATCGAGGTATAACAGCAAGACGTATTACACGGTCCATACGTGAAGTGCTTGGCGCAATACCGGTGATGACGGTGACTGATGTGGATAAAACCGCCCCGTTTACAGCCGGTGCCCAGGAACTGCTTTTGCTGGGTGAAGATCCCCGCGCCTATCTGGATATTGACCGGATCATCGCATTGGCTAAAACAAGGGATATTGCGGCAATACATCCGGGCTGGGGTTTTGCATCCGAGGATGATAGTTTTCCAGCCAAATGTAAAAAAGCCGGAATTGTTTTTATCGGTTCTGATTCTGAATCCATGCGACTGCTGGGAAACAAGGTTGCTGTCAGGACGCTGGCAAAAAAGATGGATATTCCAGTTGTTCCCGGCTCTGAAGGATCTGTATCCATTGCCGAGGCTCAAGTGATGGCTGAAAAACTGGGGTTTCCCATCATGCTGAAAGCTGAAGGCGGCGGCGGGGGCAGGGGAATTTATGAAATCTTTGATCCGGAACAGCTGGCAACGGCCTTTGAAAAAGCGTCGGCACTGGCCCATGCCACTTTTGGAAACCCGCGGATATATGTCGAGAAACTTTTGACATCGGTTCGGCATATTGAAATTCAGGTTGTGGCCGACCGGTACGGCAATGTCTTTGCTTTTGATGAACGCGATTGCACGGTTCAGAGAAATCACCAGAAGCTTATTGAGATCACACCGTCCCCCTGGCCGGGGATGACACCTGAACTGAGAAGCCGGTTAAAGGAATACGCCAGGAGGCTTGTGCGGGAGGTCGGGTATTCCTCTCTGGCAACTGTGGAATTTCTGGTGGATGCAGATGGGTCCCCGTATCTTATTGAAGTCAATACCCGCCTGCAGGTTGAGCATGGTATCACCGAGTGCCGATATGGTATTGATTTAGTGGAAGAACAGATTGCCGTGGCTTTTGGCGCTGGTTTGAGATTCAATGAAAAAGAAACCCTGCCCTTTAATCATGCCATGCAGGTTCGGGTGAACTGTGAAGATCCCCAGAACAGTTTTGCGCCCAATTCCGGTGTTATCAATCGCTATATCTCACCGGGCGGGCCCGGCATCCGTCTGGATTCATGCATCTGTGCCGGATATGAGTTTCCGCCGCAATATGATTCAGCAGCGTCTTTGCTGGCAGCTTATGGGAATTCATGGCAAAAAGTGCTTCGATCAATGGAGCGCGCCCTGAACGAATATGTTATTGGCGGACTTAAGACAACAATTCCTTTTTTACGCCAGATCATCAGTGAGGATCAATTCAGGTCCGGCGGGTGCGACACCAAATATATTGCGCAAAATCCCGGATTGATGCGGTATAAAGATAAAGAAACCGAATCATTGCGACTGTCCCGGCTTGTGGCTGAGATTTCAGCCAGGGGGTACAACCCTTTTGTTGAACTTGGGGAGTATCGGGGGCGCCAAGACAAACGGGTGGGCCGCTTTGATCCTGTTTTGCCCAAACTTGAGCTGAATGCGGACAATTATCCTTATCCCAGGGGTGATCGCAATGCATTGCTGGATTATGTAAGAGATTCGGGCCATGTGCATTTTGCAGACACAACCCCCAGAGATACCACCCAGTCCAACAGCGGCAACCGATTCCGGCTGGCCGAAGATCTGATTATCGGGCCGTATCTGGATCAATGCGGTTTTTTCTCCATTGAAAACGGTGGCGGCGCACATTTCCATGTGGCGATGCTTGCCAATATGACCTATCCGTTCAATGAAGCCCGGGCATGGAACCGGTTTGCCCCGAACACGCCAAAACAGATCCTGGTAAGGTCCACCAATCTACTCGGATACAAGCCGCAGCCGCGCAATCTCATGCAGCTCACCGGAGAGATGATCTGTGAACACTATGATATTATCCGCTGCTTTGATTTTTTAAATCATATTGAAAACATGCAGCCCTTTGCACAGGTTGTTCTGGATTCACCGGCCAATGTTTTTGAACCGGCCATTTCTCTTTCCTGGGCAAAAGGGTTTGATATAGCGCATTATCTTGGGGTGCTGGACAAAATAGCGGGTATGATCGCGCGGATAAGCGGCCTGAGTGAAAAAAAAGCATCGCGGATTTTCATCCTGGGTTTAAAGGATATGGCCGGAGTATGCCCGCCGAAATTTATCAGCACGCTGGTAAAAGAAATTCGCAAAAAATATCCTGATCTTGTGATCCATTATCACAGGCACTGTACGGATGGTCTGTTCGTTCCAGCTGTGGGTGCAGCAGCGCTGGCCGGGGCTAATATCGTTGATACCGCTATCGGGGCGGCGGTCCGCTGGTATGGACAGGGAGAAGTTTTATCTACAGCAGCGTATATTGAGGACGAGTTGGGTTTAAAAACCAATCTGAACAAGGACATGATCCGCACGCTGGGTTTTGTTTTAAAGCAGATCATGCCTTACTACGACCGCTATACTGCGCCTTATTTCAAGGGGATTGATTATGATGTTGTTTCCCATGCCATGCCTGGCGGCGCAACATCCTCTTCCCAGGAAGGTGCTTTGAAACAAGGGTATATTCATCTTCTGCCCTATATGCTGCGCTTTCTTGCAGGAACGCGCAAAATTGTGCGTTACCACGATGTCACCCCAGGCTCCCAGATCACCTGGAATACGGCTTTCCTTGCGGTGACTGCTGCGTTTAAAAGGGGTGGAGAAAAAGAAGTCCGGCATCTTCTCAGCGTTCTGGAAGGGGTTGCCGATACCCCTGAGGAAAAAACAGATGACACCCTTAAAAAGGAGCGCCTGATTCTATATAAAGAGGCAAACGATGCCTTTCGCCAGCTTTTATCCGGCAGATTCGGCCGTCTTCCTCTGGGGTTCCCGCCGGACTGGGTATATGAAAGCGCCTTTGGTGCGGAGTTTGAGAAGGCCATTGCAAACCGCACGGAATGTTCACCCCTGGATGCACTTGCGCCGGTGGATGTCGACGAAGAACGCCGGAACCTTGCCGACCATATTAAACGCAACCCCACTGAAGAAGAACTGGTGATGTATTTGAATCATCCCGGTGATGCCCTGAAAACCATCAATCAACGCCAGGAATTCGGCAACTCCAACAGGCTGCCGCTGGATATCTGGTTTGAAGGACTTGAAGTCGGCAGCAAGGCTGTTTTTAAAGACAGCGATGGAAAACCGCATCAGATTCATATCCTTGAGATATCTGAGCCGGATGATCAGGGCATCAGTGTTGTCCGGTATGAACTGAATTCTGAAAGCTTTTTTTATCCGGTCAAGGTGGCCCAATCCTCAAAAACCAGGGATCATGGGGCTCAGATGGCAGATGAAAAAAATCCCTGTCATATTGCCGCACCCAGCAACGGTGATTTATGGGTCGTGTATGTAAGCCCGGGTGACGTGGTTAAAAAAGGCGAAGAATTGTTCAATATCACCATTATGAAACAGGAAAAGTCGGTATTGTCTCCTGTGGATGGGGTGGTTAAGAGAGTTGTAAAGTTTGCAGACTATAAAAATGATAAAAAAATGGTGCCGGTAAAAACCGGAGAATTGATCATGGAACTGGGGCCTGTGCCGCAAAAATGTCAAAGCTGCTCAGAGCCGGTTGCGGGTGAATCGTTCCAGTTCTGCCCGTTTTGCGGGGAAAAATTTTAGAGAATTGTTTGCCTCAGGCCACAGCCCATGTGTAACGGTTGGGCCTGATTTTTTTGATATCAATCATTTGGAGGATAAATATTATGGGAAAAGCTGTCATTATTATGGGATCAAAAAGCGATCTTGAATGGTCAAAAAAAATTGCAATGAATCTGGATAAATTAGGCGTTGAAAGTATTCTGAGGGTGGCTTCGGCCCATAAGGTGCCGCTGACCTGCTACGAACTTATAAAAGAATATGAAAAAGAGGCAGTGGTGTTTATTACTGTTGCCGGGATGAGCAATGCGCTCAGTGGTTTTACAGACGCACAGACCTGGTGCCCTGTGATCGCCTGCCCGCCTTACAGTGATAAATTCGGTGGAAGCGATATCTATTCCAGTTTGCGGATGCCTTCCGCTGTCGCCCCCATGACGGTTCTGGAACCGGCCAATGCAGCCCTTGCAGCAGCAAAAGTATTCGCTTTGTCAGATAAAAATATCCGGGAAAAGATCAGTTTATACCAGAAAGACATCAGAGATGTCCTGAAAAAGGATGATCAGGATGTTCAGCGTGGGCAGGGTTAAAGGCAGGATAGAAAATTTTTCTGAACTTAAATATGGAGAAACGCAGTATGAACAATAAACTTGAAAAACTGTATGCCCGCATCATCCAGAGAGCCACCATCAATCTCAGGGAACTTGAGTTTGATGTGAAGCCCTATGTATGGAATTTGGTTCCGCTGAGCCAGATGGAAAAGTTTTATGCATTTTACGGTATAACCGCAGATCACCCGATAAACTTTCATTTCAAGCATTCCGGGCTGGCAGGCAGCTATTTTCTGGGACAATGCCAGGTGATTAATTCGTTATTGTATAAATCAGATGTCCGGGGAGATGAACTTAAAGAAAAAGGCGATGTGCTGCAGTTCAAAAATTTTGAAATCGAGGTGTCCAAAGATGAAGAAATCTATATAGCGGACAGCGCCCTGATCAAGACCATGGTTCATAATTATTCCCATGATCCTGAGTCGCTGGAACAATTTTTCATCAAAAATACCGTATCCACTTATTATGCCAACATACATGGTGCGCCTTGTGACGGATGCTTTCTGGAGCCTTTTTCCACCATTGATCTGACAACGGTCCATGACTGTGTCATCGGTGCATTTTCATATATACAGGCAGGGGAAATCAACCAATTGAATATTAAGCCGGGAACCATCTGGGTGCGGAGTCAGGGGGATTTTGATTTTTCATACCACTATCCCCAGGATCAATTGAGAAAATATGTATATTTTGCTGCAGGCAGCAAGCCCCAGGGGATTTTCATCGATTTTATGAAAGAACGCAAAGATGAATTCCAAAGGGTGTTTGATACGATAAATCTGGAATTTCCTGTGCCGGTGCCGGACAGTTCTTCTCTGGACAGGTATGCGGTTATTGATTTGAAGACGCACATTGGCGAGAATGTGCTTGTGGCACAGAGGGCTTTTTTAAAGAATTCCAGGCTTGGCAAGGGGGCAAATGCCCAGGAGAACTGTTTTGTGATCAATTCATGTTTAGCAGGGAATAATATTACCGCCCATGGTGCAAAAATTATCGAGGCGGATCTGGGGCCGGATGTTTTTGTGGGGTTCAACAGCTTTCTGCAGGGCAAACCCGAGAGCAGACTGACTATCGGCAAAGGATGCATTATCATGCCGCACACCATTATCGATATTCATGCGCCGCTGGCAATACCGGATGGGTATCTGGTCTGGGGATTGATTACCGGTCAAAAGGATCTTGAGGCCAACAGCATGTCCATTAATGATTTTGAGGCAATTGAAAACGGGCTTGAAAAGGGAAATATGACCTTTAAAGGGTGCGGCAGGACACTTGTCAAAGCTTTTCGTGAGCGGATCCATCATATCCTTGAAGCAAACGGCGCTCTTTTCGATGGCGTAAACAACAAAGGACATGCCCAGAAAAATCAGGATATTTCATTCAATACGATTCAGCCATATCCGAAAGGTGAATTAAAAGGATTGTACCCCACGATCACCATTCAACCATAGCAAACAACCACGGTTACAGAAGATGCCGCATCATCAGTTTGAACAGGCATCTTGAGAAACCTTTGAACAACATTTAACGCAAAAATCAGGAGATATAGATGAAACAGAAAATGAAAACAATGGATGGGAATACCGCAGCAGCCCATGTTGCATACGGGATGAGCGATGTTGCCACGATCTACCCGATAACACCGTCTTCTCCAATCGGCGAGATTGCCGATGAGTGGGCAGCAGAAGGACGGAAAAACATATTCGGAATGCCGCTGATGGTAAGGCAGCTCCAGTCTGAAGCGGGGGCGGCAGCTTCTGTTCACGGTTCTTTGGCCGCCGGAGCCCTGACCACAACATTCACTGCCTCCCAGGGGCTGCTCTTGATGATACCCAATATGTACAAGATATCCGGTGAGCTTCTGCCGACAGTGATTCATGTTACTGCCCGGGCATTATCCGCACATGCGCTTTCAATTTTCGGCGATCATCAGGATGTCATGGCGGTCCGCCAGACCGGGTTCAGCATGCTGGCATCGTCATCGGTTCAGGAAGTGATGGATCTGGGACTTGTGGCGCATCTGGCTGCAATTGAATCAAGTGTGCCCTTCATTCATTTTTTTGATGGATTTCGAACCTCCCATGAAATCCAGAAGATTGAAATCATTGATTATGAGGATATGGCCGCTTTGGTGAACATGCAGATGCTTGCCAGGTTCCGTGCACGGGGCGCAAGCCCGGAAAGACCCGAGATACGGGGCACAGCCCAGAACCCGGATATCTATTTTCAAGGCAGAGAAGCTGCCAATCAACACTATCTGAAAGTGCCGGAGATTGTTCTCGGGTATATGCGCAAAATAGGCGACCTGACCGGAAGGCATTATCAGCTGTTTGATTATATCGGCGATCCTGAGGCACAAAGAATCATAATTTCCATGGGATCTTCCTGTGAAACAATAGAAGAAACCGTTAACCATATGACAGGCAAAGGTGAAAAAGTCGGTCTTGTCAAAGTCCGCCTGTTCCGTCCGTTTTCTGTCGAGCATTTGATATCCTCAGTGCCTGAGTCTGCAAAAGTGATCACCGTGCTGGATCGCACAAAAGAGCCCGGCGCACTGGGTGATCCATTGTATATGGATGTGTGCACAGCCTACAGCGGGCAGAAAAATTCACCCCGGATTCTGGGCGGTCGATACGGTCTGGGTTCCAAAGAATTCACCCCGGCCATGGTCAAGGCTGTATATGACAATATGACATCCTCCACCCCGAAGAAACAGTTTACAGTGGGAATTCATGATGATGTCACGCAAACTTCACTGAATGTGCCGCAAGAATTTCATATCTCGCGACAGAATACCGTGCAGTGCAAATTCTGGGGCCTGGGGGCGGACGGTACAGTCGGCGCCAACAAAAGTGCCATTAAAATCATTGGTGACAATACAGACCTGTATGCCCAGGCGTATTTTTCCTATGATTCAAAAAAATCAGGCGGCATAACCGTCTCGCACCTTCGGTTCGGACAAGAGCCCATACGCTCTACCTATCTTGTGGATACGGCGGATTATATTGCCTGTCATAATCCTGCGTATGTGGATATTTATGACATTCTGGATGGTATCCGGCACGGGGGCACCTTTGTTCTGAATTCACCCTGGAGCCTGAATGAAATGGAAACCCGTTTGCCGGCCTCTGTAAGACGCACCATTGCCCAGAAAAACCTCAAATTCTATAATATTGATGCGGTTAAAATTGCTGTTGAAATCGGTCTTGGGGGCAGGATCAACATGATTATGCAGACGGCATTCTTTGCTTTGGCCGATGTGATTCCAGTGGACCAGGCAATACAATTCCTGAAAAATGAAATTGAAAACATGTTTGGTAAAAAAGGGAATACGATTATCGAAATGAATCAGGCTGCGGTGGATAAGACGCTTGAAAATCTTGAAAAAATCAGTTACCCGGCAGCCTGGTCAGATATCCCGGTTGATGCCGCCGCTGCAGACATAAGCAATGGGCCTGATTTTGTAAAAAATATCATGAAACCCATTCTTACACTCAAAGGGGATGAACTTCCGGTAAGCGTTTTTTCACCGGATGGCATTTTCCCTGTGGCAACCACCAGATATGAAAAGCGGGGGGTTGCCATCACTGTCCCGGAATGGGTTAAGGAAAATTGCATCCAGTGCAATCAGTGCGCCCTGGTATGTCCGCATGCGGCCATACGGCCCCATCTGCTGACGCAGACTGAACTTGCATCCGCCCCTGAGGGATTTGATGCAGTGCCGGCAATCGGCAAGACGCTTAAAGACTATCATTTCCGTATGCAGGTCAATACATTGGATTGTTATGGATGCGGCAACTGTGCCGATATTTGTCCTGCCAAAAAACCTGCCCTGGTGATGCAGCCGCTTGAAACCCAGACAGCGCATCAGAAGATCTGTCATCAGTATGCTGCCATGCTGCCGGTGCGCGACAATCTGGTTAAGCGAAATACGATTAAAGGCAGCCAGTTTTTTCAACCGTTGCTTGAATTTTCCGGTGCATGCGCCGGATGCGGTGAAACACCCTATGTAAAACTGCTCACCCAGCTTTTCGGCGAGCGGATGGTCATTGGCAATGCCACGGGATGTTCCTCAATCTGGGGCGGTTCAGCTCCGTCAGCCCCGTATTGTGTCAATACAGACGGCTGTGGTCCCACATGGGGCAGCTCTCTTTTTGAAGATCCTGCTGAATTCACTTACGGCATGTTTCTGGGCGCTCTGCAGCAGCGTTCAAAGCTTGAAACCCTGATCCGGCAGGCCCTGTCCATTGATATCCCTGAAGATGTGAAAACAGCTGCAAAGGGATGGCTTGAAAACATGAAAGACCCGATGGAATCCAGGCGATACGGAAATGTGTTAAAAGCGCTTTTGCCACAGTATCAGCAGAATGCTTTGCTCAGTGAAATTTACAGTCTGGCCCAACATTTCACCAAAAGGTCATACTGGGTTTTTGTCGGAGACGGCGCAGCATATGACATCGGTTTTGGCGGGCTTGACCATGTGCTGTCCACGGGTGAGGATATCAACATACTGGTCATGGATACGGAGGTATATTCAAATACCGGCGGACAGTCATCAAAGGCCACACCCACAGGTTCTGTGGCAAAATTTGCAGCTTCCGGCAAAAAAACATCCAAAAAGGATCTGGGACGTATGGCCATGACATATGAATATGTATATGTCGCATCCATTGCCATGGGTGCTGATAAAAACCAGATGATGAAAGCCTTTATCGAAGCCGAATCCTACGACGGGCCTTCACTTATTTTGAGCTATGCATCCTGTATCAACCATGGGATCAAAAAAGGCATGGGTAAAAGCCAGGAAGAGATGAAACTTGCGGTGGATTCAGGATATTGGCCGTTGTACAGATACAATCCTGTTTTGAAGACCGAAGGGAAAAATCCTTTTGTGCTGGATTCCAAACAGCCGGATGGAAGTCTTCAGGAATTTCTGGCCGGTGAAATCCGTTATGCCTCATTGCATAAAACCTACCCCGAAAGGGCCAGGGACCTTCATATGCAACTTGAAAAAGAAATTTCAGACCGGTATCTGACCTTAACAAAAATGGCAGATATTCAATAATTGTATTTTGCTGTATATCGATCCTCCTGCCGCTATTGGCAGGAGGATCCTTCTGATATATTTGCGCCAAATCCCTTGAGCATCTGGAACGTTTGGGAATTGTTCGGGAATTGACATTTCGTAAACGCAACCGGGTTTTTTGCTATACCGGATATTTGGAAATCATGAACCAGGGAACAGAACTGCCCGGCTGATACCGTCCTGCTGATACCGATGGGTTAAGTCGGAAAGAAAACTTGATTTTTATATATCATCTATATATCTTAAACCCGGTTTAACCCACTGCAACCAGATGAGCAGGCAGCTGGGACACAAGGGGGCGTGATTTAATGATGAACAGGGGAATAATCAGATAATGGGACTTGCAATTTTTGCCCTGATAGCGGGTCTGGCGCTGCTGGTCTGGAGTGCGGACCGGTTTGTGGCAGGGGCGGCTTCCACGGCAGGATATTTTGGCATGCCGCCATTGTTGATCGGTATGGTGGTTGTCGGATTCGGGACATCTGCGCCTGAAATGGTGGTTTCAGCGCTGGCAGCCCTGGAAGGCAGCCCCGGAATTGCCCTGGGCAACGCATATGGGTCAAATATTGCCAATATCGCTTTGATCCTGGGTGTCACGGCCTTGATAAGCCCGATCATGGTGCATTCCACAGTCTTGCGCAAGGAACTGCCCATATTAACCTTTGTCACCCTTATCAGTGTGGGCCTGATTGCAGATCTTGATTTAAGCCGTCTGGATGCGGTTGTCCTGCTGCTGGTATTTGGCAGCCTGATGGCATGGACCATTTATCAGGGCGTGAAACAAAATTCTGATCCTCTTGCAAAACAGATGGAAATGGAAACAGCAGTAAACACCATGCCCTTTAAACGGGCATTTTTCTGGCTTTTGGCCGGGCTTTTGATGCTTGTTGCAAGTTCCCGTATTCTGGTGTGGGGTGCAGTGCAGATTGCTCAGATATTCGGTGTCAGTGACATGATCATCGGCTTGACAGTTGTAGCAATCGGTACTTCCCTGCCGGAGCTTGCCTCATCTGTTATTGCAGCCCGGAAGGGTGAACATGATATTGCTCTGGGAAACGTGATTGGTTCCAACCTGTTCAACACGCTGGCTGTTGTCGGTATTGCCGGATCCATTCATCCTTTTTTTGTGGCACCTGAAACCCTCTCCCGGGACATGGTGGTCATGGGGGCTTTGACAATTTCACTTTTTCTGATCGGTTATGGATTCAAAGGGCGGCAGGGACGTATCAACCGCTTTGAAGGGGCAGCTTTGGTATTGGTTTATGCGGGATACACCGCATGGCTGATCAGCACGGTATTGAGTGTGCAGCCATGAAAATTCTACACACATCAGACTGGCATCTGGGCCGCTGCCTTTACGGCAGGAAACGGTATGCAGAGTTTGAGGCATTCCTGGACTGGCTTGTGCAAACCCTTGAAGACGAAAAAATTGATGCCCTTCTGATTGCCGGAGATGTATTTGATACCAGCACCCCGGGGCATCTGGCCCAGGAACTGTATTATCGCTTTCTGTTTCAGGTTTCCAGGTCCTGCTGCCGTCATGTGGTGGTGATTGCCGGAAACCATGACTCCCCGTCTTTTCTGAATGCCCCTAAAGAACTGCTGAAAGCCTTGAATGTGCATGTGGTGGGCGTCATGACCGAAAATCCGGAGGATGAGGTGATCTGCCTTTCTGATTCCGGGGTGCAGGATGCTGCTGTCATCTGTGCGGTTCCGTACCTCAGAGATCGGGATATCCGCAGGGTTGAGCCTGGTGAGACCATTGATGATAAAAATCAGAAGCTTGTGCAGGGGTTAAAAGACCATTATGAAAAAGTGGTCAGGATTGCCGAACACAGACGCGAACAGATCATGCTACAGTCTTCAATTCAGAATCCGCAATTTCAGATACCCATTATTGCCATGGGCCATCTTTTCACGGCAGGCGGCAGAACTGTTGAGGGAGACGGTGTCCGGGAGCTTTATGTAGGCTCGCTTGCCCATGTTGAAGAAACGGTTTTTCCTTCAGCCATTGATTATCTTGCCCTTGGGCACCTGCACGTTCCCCAGGCAGTCGGCACTTCAGAACATATCCGTTACAGCGGATCTCCCATTCCCATGGGGTATGGCGAAGCTGAACAACAAAAATCCGTTGTGATTTTAACCTTTGAATGTGGACGGTCAAAGCCCGACATCCGGCTTCTGCCTGTTCCGTGTTTCCAGCTGCTGGTCCGCATCACAGGATCTCTGGATGATATCCATGCAAAGGTGAAAGACCTGAAAAAAAATAACAGCACTGCATGGCTGGAGATTGAATATACCGGCAGTGATATCATCGCAAATCTGCGTGAGATGCTGGATGACGCCCTGGCGGATTCTGCCATGGAGATCCGGCGGATAAAAAACAAACGGGTCATGGACCGGGTGATGGGCATGGCTGCTGAAGGTGAAACCCTTGACGATCTTGACCCTGGAGATGTTTTTACCCGCTGTCTGGATGCCTTTGAAGTGCCGGATGAAGACCGGGAAGAATTGACAGTGTCTTATAATGAAATCCTTAAGGATTTGATGGAGAGTGATCCGAATGCGCAATAAAGAGGCTGGTCATGAAGATCCTGGAACTTCGATTTAAGAATCTGAACTCCCTTTACGGTGAGTGGTTCATTGATTTTACAGATCCTGAATATGTCGGCAACGGGATCTTTGTCTTGACCGGCCCGACCGGTGCGGGCAAATCCACGGTTCTGGATGCCATTTGTCTGGCCCTTTACGGGGCAACCCCAAGGCTTGGCAAAATTACCAAAAGCGCAAATCAGATTATGTCCCGGCAGACCGGAGAATGCTATGCCGAGGTTGTGTTTGAATGCCGGACCGGCCGGTTCCGCTGTCACTGGGAGCAGCGCCGTGCGCGTAAAAAAGCAGAGGGTAATCTTCAGGATCAGGAGCATCAGATTGCAGATGCAGATACCGGAAAACCCATGGAAACCAAAAAAAGCCTGGTCTCGGGTGTTATTGAAGAAAAAACAGGAATGGATTTTGATCGCTTCACCCGTTCCATCCTCTTGGCCCAGGGCGGATTTGATACATTCCTGAAAGCAGATGTTGAGCAAAAATCAAAGATACTGGAGCAGATCACTGGCACACAGATTTATTCACAGATTTCACAGCAGGTCCATGAACGCCAGCGATCTGAACGGGATAAACTGAACCTGCTGCTGGCAGAAACATCCGGCATCGTTATTCTGGAGCCGGAACAGGAAAAAGAGATTCAGCAGGATCTTGAGGCAAAACAGAATCAGGAAGCAACACTTGCGGGCCAATCCACTCAAATCACCAAGGCCATTGCATGGCACAATACCATTGATGCCCTGAAAAAGGAAATCAGCAATCTTGCCCAGGAAGCTGTCAGGGTGCAACATGATGTGGAGGCGTTCAGACCCGAACGCGATAAACTGGATCAGGCCATGAAAGCCGCTTTGCTGGATGGAATATATGCAACGCTTACAGCCCTTCGAAAGCAGCAGTCTGATGATCAGACAGCCCTGAAAACCCAGAAAATCCTTCTTCCGGAACTGGAAGAGTCTGCACATACACTGGCGCAAACCCTTACGTCAGCAGAACAGCACACCCTTAACACCAAAGCAGATCTGAAAGCTGCAGCACCACTCATCCGGAAAATCCGGTTTCTTGATCAAAAACTTGCTGAACACAAAAAAGTGGTTGCACACGTCAGCGAAAGCTGCATCAAGGACGCTGCAAACATAGAAAAGGACACCCGGGCCCAAGGCAAAGAACAAAAAAAACAGATTGATGCGAAAAAAACACTGGCAGATGTGGCGGCATATCTCAAAGCGCATGCACAGGATGAATGGCTGATCAGCGGCCTGGCCGGTATTGAAGAACAGTTTGCCAGCCTGGTTGCAAGGCAAAAGGAGATCACTGAAAAACAAACCCGCATCAAGACTGCCGAAACCGCACTGGCACGGGCAACAGACAAACTCAATAACAGCACAAAGCAGTGTACCATTGACAGACAGAAACTTGCTGATGCAATACAACATCTGGAGCAGGGCAAAGATGCATTGAACCAATTGCTGGGGGATCGCTTGCTTCGGGAATATCGCACACAAAAAGAAACCCTGCTTCGGGAGATGGCATATCTGAGAAAGATTGAGGCGTTTGAAGACCACCGGGCCAGGCTGGAAGACGGCAAGCCCTGTCCGCTGTGCGGTGCTGTCGACCATCCCTTTGCCCGGGCAAATGTCCCGGCACCGGATAAAATTGAAAAACAAATTGAGGCGCTGACAAAACGGATCACCCAGGCAGAAGATCAGGAGGGGATGATCCGCAAATGGGAAGAAGCAAAAGCGGCTGCCCAAAACAATCTGAATAACAGCGAAAAGCTGGAAGCAACAGTGCTGAGTGATCAAAAAACAGCCCAAAAAACCCTTGCTGAATTAAAAGAAACTTTGTTAAACCTTCAGACCGGTCTTGAACACCTGGGCCGCAATATATCTGACAAACTCAAACCCCTGGGGTATGTGCTGGATCCTGTTGATCCCCAATCCACCATCCATGATCTGAAATCAAACATCCAGACCTGGCAGGATCAGGTCAGAAAAAAGGCGGAAATTGAAAAACAGATTGCGGATATTGACAGCCGGATTAAGCGTCTGGATGCGGTCATGGAGACCCAGCGCACAGCCTTGACTCAAAAACAGGAACATCTGGAACAGCTGAATAAAGAATATGCTGCCGGACTGGATGAGCGCAAAAAACACTATGGCGATAAACATCCTGACCATGAAGAAGATTGCCTGAACAAGGCCATTGCAGATGCGGAAACAAATGAAAAAAAAGCCCGAATTCTGAACAGTGAACTGCAGCAGAAACTGACAACAGCAAAAGCCCATATTGAATCTTTGAAAAAGCGCATTGAGCAAAGGCAATCAGATCTGAAAAAAGCAGATCTTGAGTTTTGGGCAGCACTGGAATCTGCGGGCTTTGCCGATGAAACCCAGTTTCTTGGGGCCAGACTGACAAACGAGCAGCGGGAAGCATTGTTTTTCCGGGCAAAAAAACTGGACACGGCCCTGACAGATCTTGCGGCCCGGCAAAAAGACCGGGAAACGCAACTGGCAGCGAAGATGGCCATAAATCTTACAGACAGATCTCTTGAGGAACTGGAAACTCAGTTCAACGGGTGCGAAGCATCATTGAAAGAACTTCGAGACACCATGGCCGGTCTCAGACACAGGCTCAGCGAGAATCGTGCGGCCAGAGAACGGATCAAGGAAAAACAGGCTGCCATTACAGCCCAGAAAAAAGAGTGTTCCCGTTTTGAAAAACTGCATGGGCTTATCGGGTCTGCAGATGGCAAAAAATACCGTAATTTTGCCCAGGGGCTGACCTTTGAGCTGATGGTTGCCCATGCCAATGGCCAGCTGGAAAAGATGACAGACCGGTATCTGCTGATTCGCGATGATGAACAGCCGCTGGAACTGAATGTTGTGGACAATTATCAGGCTGGTGAAATCAGATCCACCCGCAATCTTTCCGGGGGTGAAAGTTTTATTGTCAGTCTGACCTTGGCACTGGGCCTTTCCAAAATGGCCAGCCGCAAGGTTCGCGTTGATTCCCTGTTCCTTGATGAAGGCTTTGGCACCCTGGATGAAGAAACTCTGGAAACCGCGCTGGAAACCTTATCCGGTCTTCAGCAGGACGGCAAGCTGATCGGAATCATTTCCCATGTGTCTGCCTTGAAAGAAAGAATCCGCACCCGGATAAACATCATACCTGTTTCCGGCGGACGCAGTCTGCTTTCCGGCCCGGGCTGCCGTAAAGTTGATCAGTCTTTTTGAATTTCACCCACAATGGTATTTGCGCCATACCCCAGATGCGTCAGCAGGGCATGGGCAATTTTGCGTTCCGATGCATGAATATTATAATCATGACTCTGGGTTAATCCGTTTGCAATATGGCGGATCAGATCGGCCAGCAGCTCACCCCAGGCCTCTCTTTCGTCTATGTCGTAGTCTGACGCATCCTCCCACATCCCCAGCAGCATGGACACGTGGATATCTTTGTTCCCGATCCAGACCCGGATCATCTCCATGGCTTCGGGATCACCTTGTATTCCTTCAGGTATTTTTAATTCCTGCATGATATTATCCTTTTTATAGGGTTGATTTTGTAAAGGACAATATTAATCACCCCTATTTATTATTCAATCATTCTTTTTTGGAATCTTTTTTATTTTAAAAAAATGATAATATTTAACGCATGTAAAATTTTATGTATGTATAGATGATCCAAAATAATATATGGTGACCTGAAATTCATTTTTCAGCGTGATGTAAAGGAGACACTTCATGGGCCTGCTCAATCTGTTGCTAAAAGATCCGTTTGCGTTCATTCTCATAGCCATACCGCTTTTGTATGCCATTATATTTCATGAGCTGGCACATGGCTGGGTGGCATACCGCATGGGTGATCCCACAGCAAAGATGCTGGGCCGCCTGAGCCTGAATCCGCTTAAACATCTTGATCCTGTGGGAACACTGATGCTGTTTGTGTTCGGGTTTGGCTGGGCCAAACCCGTACCGGTGAATTTTGCTCAGCTTCGTGACAAAAAAACCGGGATGATCCTGGTTTCTTCGGCAGGCATCATTGCCAACATGCTATTGGCGTTTATTGCCATTTTTATAGACCGGCTTCTGGCATTGCCGCAGTCAAGCATGCCCGCGCTGCTGTTATATTATTTTGCCCAGATCAATATTATTCTGGCAGCCTTTAACCTGATCCCCATACCGCCCCTTGACGGGTCTAAAATTCTGATGGGCTTTGCACCACCGAAAATCCAGAACATGCTTTTCCGTTTTGAACAGTATGGATTCATTATTGTTATCGGGCTGCTTTTTTTAGGCGTGTTAAATCCGGTGGTCCAGTTTTTCAGGTGGCTTATTTTATCCATTATCAATCTGCTGCTGTCGTAAATGAACATACAAACAGATAAATATTTTGCGCGAAATGCGACGGGTGTCGCCTTTGTTGAGTTTTTCTGGGGATTGGGATTTCCCGTGATCATGGAATCCACGTTTTTGCAGATTTTTTTGAAAAATATGGGCGCAAGCGATGTGGCCATCGGCATGGTCCCGGCCATCCTGATGATCGGCATGGCTGTTTTCCCTTTATTTTCAAGTTTTCTGACCAGAAATTTGGAACATAAGCGGTCAATGGTCATCGGTCTTCACATGGTGTCTTCTGTTTCTACCATGGCATTTGGTCTTTTCCTGTTTCAGGTCAAAGACCCTGCCTTGATTCTGCCGGTGTTTTTTATATCCTATATTGTTTTTTCATTATGCATCGGCCTGACGTTTCCGGTGTGGCTGAATTTTCTGGTTAAAATTTTTTCACCGGAAAAAAATGTCCAGGGCCTTGCCATCATGTTCACCACCCAGAATATTGCCAAGATTATTTCCAGCATATTTATTATCAAGACCGTTGAAACCTATTCGTTTTCTCTGATATCGGCGGCCTGGGTGTTTCTGATTGCAGGCATATTATTTCTTCTGGGATCTTTATGTTTTCTGCTTACGGTTGAATTGCCGGACACATCACCTGGCTTGCGCCTGAAGGGGTCTTTTTTGAATCATATCTGGACAACGATACGAGAAATCACGGGCAACCGGAATCTGGTAAAATATCTGATCGGGGATCTGGATCACTATATCGTGATCACGGTCATTGCTTTTTATGCCAACTACGCCATCCAGTATCATGGCATTCAGGATTATACCGCTGCCGGGCTTTTTGTCTGCTTTATCTATATCGGGGCCATCTGCGCCAATCTGCTGCTGGGCACGTTTAATCTGCTGAGTCTTAAAAATAAATTTCTGATCACCAAATTGATTAATCTTGTGATGCTGTCTGTCTTGATTTTTGCACCGGGTTTTTCAGGGTTTCTTTTTGCAAGTTTTCTGCTGGGCGTCTGCCGGGGAATCCGGGGAATTATTTATTCTCCCATGATCAAAAAATTTTCCCGCCGCAATGATGCGACTGCCTATTTTGCAGCGGTTCCCCTGCTGACCATTATTTTTGCATCCGGGTTTCCCTTGTTTTTCGGCCATATGCTGGATCGTCTGGCATATATGGGGCAGGGCGCGTATCAGCTCATGTTCGGCCTGTGCATGATATGTGTGATGATCTGTTTTGCGGCAGGGCACTTGACGGATTTTGATCCGGGTCCTGAAAAGAGATAATCAAAGTGGGTGCTGGTTAAAATTATCGGAGAATAAAAATGAACGTTCATTATCTGCAGCATGTCCCTTTTGAAGGGATTGGAAGCATGGAATCGTTTTTCAAGGAAAAAGGGTATCCCGTCACCTGTACAAAACTGTATGATGGCGACCCTTTGCCGCAGCCCGATGCCTTTGATCTGCTGATTGTCATGGGAGGGCCCATGGGGATATATGATGAAGATGAATATCCCTGGCTGAAGGCTGAAAAACAATTTATTGCCCAGGTCATTTCTGAAAAAAAAAAGGTCCTGGGGATTTGTCTGGGTGCCCAGTTGATTGCGGATGTGCTGGGTGCAAAGGTGTATAAAAACAGGCATAGAGAAATCGGCTGGTTTGCCATCGACGGGTGTCCCGAACTTGAAAACACTCTTTTGGCAGATGTATTCACACAGAAACCCAATGTTTTTCACTGGCATGGCGATACTTTTGATATCCCGGCTGGGGCTGTTGCTGTGGCAAAAAGCCGGGCCTGTGCAAATCAGGGGTTTATCAAGGATAATCATGTGATTGCCTTCCAGTTTCATCTGGAAACCACATTTCAATCTGCCCGGGCATTAATTGATAACTGTTCTGATGAACTGGACGGCTCTGCATATGTTCAATCAGAATCCGAGATACTGTCAGACCCGCAAAGATTTTTGGCTATCAATGCGCTCATGCATACGGTGCTGGAAAAAATGGCATCCTGCCTGTGATATTTATTAAAAAAGTCGAAATCCTAACCACTGTCTAATATAATTCTGGCAATAATCTAATAAAATACAGATACATCTAATTTTTCAATACGATACATTTTTACAATATGTGTCAGGTAAAATATTATTGGGGGAAAGGATGTCAAAAGAAACAATTCTTGTGGTGGATGATGAAGAAGATATTGTCAATCTGATAAAATTCAATCTGCAGAATGAAGGGTATAACGTCCTGACAGCCCTGACAGGCGAAAGGGCTGTTGAGATTTCAAGAATGCAGAAACCGGATCTTCTTGTGCTTGACTGGATGCTTCCGGGAATAGACGGACTGGAAGTCACACGGTATTTAAGAACCCATAACTCAAAAAAACAGATCCCCATTATCATGCTGACTGCCAAGGGAGATGAGTCTGATATCGTTATCGGTCTTGAATCCGGGGCAAATGATTATATGACAAAGCCCTTCAGCCCCAAAGAACTCATCGCAAGAATCCGGGCCATTTTACGGCGGCGCAATAAAAAAATACTGGAATTTTCACAAACGCCTGAAACCGAAGAGGGCCTTGTGATTGATCATGGCCGTCACAGGGTAACCATTGACGGCAGATTTGTTAATTTGACCCTGACTGAATTTGAGCTGCTTTCTTTCCTGGCAGGTTCCAGGGGCTGGGTGTTTACCAGAGGACAGATTGTTGATGCCATCCACGGGGACAATTATGCGGTTACAGACCGAAGCATTGATGTGGTTGTTGTGGGGCTCAGAAAAAAGTTAGGTTCATATGCCCATCTGGTTGAAACCGTCAGGGGTATCGGATACCGCTATAAAGAGGATAATAATCCTTAAAAATATAACATACCGAAATAACAGTAAAAAATACTCATCATAGTTTCGTAACCATCCCTTATTTGAAATCTAACTTAAGGTTAATTCTCAGCTAATATATCTGCGGTATAACTTGAACCGTAAACAGAAAAAGCCACACTCCGGGTGACTGGAGGCCGGAAAGTCAAGGGTCTTGTAATTTAAAAAAAGGGATAAGAATCGACATTCAGTTAAGGGCCAACGGGTGTAACCTTAAAAACTTTTGATCGAAAATATCCATAAATTAAAAAAAAGAAAACAAGACAGCCGATTGCCAAAAATGATTCAAGGAAGTTGAACAGTAAATTAATTAATTTTAAGGAGAACAAGAAAAAAATGAAAAAGTTATTGGCAGGAATGATGGCGGCTTTTATGATTTTTGCAGTTGCCGGAACCGCATCCGCGGCGTTTGAACGGGGCAATACCATTCTGTCCGGTTTTGTTGGGTCAGATAATACCGAAGTGGGGATTGATCTGGGTGATATCAATCTGTATTTGAATGAAACCAATTATGAGCTCAAAGCAGCAGGCACTACTTTTGGCATGGGTGATTTTGGAAGCATTGATAGTCTTTCAGATGTAAAATTTGGCGCGTATTCTAATAAAGTTAAAAGTAATTACAACTTTTCTTTTGCACTCAATGCGCCGCTGGAAAATGTTGTTTTCAAGGGAACCTCAGTGAACTCTCTGGATTCTGCTGTAGGGTCTCTCAGCAGTATTTATACTGAGAAGGATACGGATGAGAATGGAGTTGTAACAGGTCTTGCATCATCTGACCTTCGTTCCTTTTACAGTGTAATGGGGTATCTGGGAAACTATGCACTAATGAATACAGATCAGCAGGAATATGGAAACAGCAGCATTGACCCTGTTCTGGGGTATGTTGATATGTATCTCTATGAATGGAATAGGGGGCAAATTGTTACTGGACCGGATGCAACCACTCAGTACAAGGCGGTTCTCAGGGTAAACCTTGACGGATCAATCGTTCTGAATCCAACTGAATCTGCAGTACCGGTGCCAAGTGCAGCAATTTTGATGGCGTTTGGTCTTATTGGTCTGGTGGGTCTTAGAAGAAAATAATAGAAAAATTCATTTCATTAAATAAAGGAAAACAAAAATGTTAAAAAAGATTTTAAAAACCATGGTAATTGGTGGCGCTGCGTTAACCATCGCGGCAACGTCTGCCCAGGCAGCACGAGTGGATATCAACCTGTATGGCGCATCTGCACAGTTCTTGTTCTGGACAGCATCTGCACCTGTTTATCTGGCTGACACTACAGAAAATGGCGGATATGGGTGTGACGGCGGTGTTTTTCATGCAGTGGCAAGTAAAGCTAACGCTTTAGGACGGGATGCAGGAATTGCTGTATGTAACGGTGACACTGCCATTGACGGTGTTTCTCAGATCGATGGTTCAGGTACAAAAGATACCCTGGTGATCCGGTATACCAGCAAGGCGTCCTATGATGGTATTTATGCAATTCTTGATGATAATTCATTAAACAGCGAATGTGCTGTTGCTGGCCAGCGTCGGCAGCCGGTGCTGGACTCAGGCGTGGTTCTGGGTGCAGGCGGTGCTGCTGCTGGAAACAGTATTCCCAATCTTGCCTGCATGGATGTTCATATCGGTGCGTCTGATGTTGCTGCATCCACCTTTGGTCAGGCTTCTTATGGCCGGATAAAAGGACATAACAGTGCTGAAGGAACTGAGGTTACAAGAAGTATTTATAATGTGCCCACTCCCCCGGCTCCCACCTATGTTGCTGCACGTCCCATTGTTGTACCGTTTGGTTTTTTTGCAAACAATGATCCGTCAACACCAGTGCCCTTTGACAATATTACCCGCCCCATGGCAGCGAATATTTTTTCCGGACAAATAACTAACTGGAATAAATTTGGTGTGGCTGCTGACCTTCCTATGGTGGTGTGTCTGAGACATGCAGGTTCCGGTACCCATGCCACGCTGGATGCAGGTGTTCTGCGCGGAGATGTAAATGTTATCCAGGTCGAAGTGCCTGCGGATGACTTCGGTGTTGAAATGGGCTGGACTCCGGTTGTCTGGTTTAATGATGGATCAAGTGATGAGATCAAATGTGTGGGTCAAAATGTCGGTGCCATTGGTTACGCAGATGTGGATAAATGCGGCAGCAAATGTGCCGGTGGCGATTACGGTTATGCAAAATCAATGACCTATAATGGTGTTGCAGGTAATGCCGATACCATTAAAAACGGTCAGTACGATTTCTGGAGCGCACAATGGCTGTACTACAATAGTACTGACACAACGAATGCCGGTAAAATTGCAAACATGATTGCATGGGCATCCATTGGAACCAATATGCCTGCTTCACAAGCATTGTACTGGGCAGCTCAGAATGACATGAAATTTGCCAAAGCAGATGATTTTGCATTGCCCATTACTAAAGATTAAAAAATAAGGTCAGATACGATATAACCTGATCAAGCAAGAACCGAATTAAAGGCAGGGCTGGTGTACAGGCCCTGCCTTTAATCGTTTTTACGGCGCTCATCAGATCTTAATCAGTGCCTAACAATGGGTTAATCACAGCCTAACTGATTTTTGGTTTACTCAATCGGTGTTCATAAATTAAAAAATTTTAAAAGAGGATGATCATGCAGAACCTGAACAGAACAATGATCTTGATTAAACATTCATATATCTTTTTGTTTCTTGCCATTGCAGTGTGTGGCTGGGCAGAATCTGAACCTGTTTCTTCAATGATTAATGCCGGGGATACGGTTTATATCAATTATACCTGCCGGACAGATACGGGTGAGGTACTCATTACCACTGATCCTGATATCGCAAATGCTGAGCATCTTGTAAAATCAACTGCTTTCTGGGATCAGAGCAGCTATGATGATGTCAGAATCACGGCTGGAACCGATGCCTTTGCCAAGCGGCAGAAATCGTTAAAGTTTTTTGATCTGGAGATCTATGACCGATTTTCCCAGGCCCTTGTGGGTAAAAAGAAAGGTCAGTCTTTTGACCTGGAACTGAAGGCGCAACTCCCGCAGGGGCTTGACAATACGATCCGCTATCATATTGATCCAAAAACCCGCGAAGTTCCCATAATAAAGAAGATGTCGCTGTATAATTATACCCGCAGTATGGGCAAAGCACCCGTTGTGGGGGACACCTGGCCTCATGACAAAACCCCTTATGCCAGGGTGCTTTCTTTTGATGAAAAAAATGTAACCTATGAGCTCATTGCACCGGATGGGTATCCAGTTGCAACCCGCTGGGGCATGGCATTTTCAAAAAAAATGGGAGACAGGATGGTGTCAACCATTGATGCAAAGGTGGGAACACTGGTGCGGTGGAACCGTGTGCTGGGTAAAATCATTGAGGTCAATGACACGCAAATCAAGGTGGATTACGGGCATCCATTTGGCGGTGAACACTTAAAATGCCGGGTGGAAATCGCAGCAGACCGTGATGAAAAAACAGAAGGTAAAAAACAATGAATTCATTTAAACATCATTTAATACAGGGCGGGTTTTTACTGATTGTTGTATTGATCTTTTTTTCATGTACCGCAGTTAAAAAAGCGCCGGTTGCGACAGATAAAAATGATCCACAGGCCACTGCAATACGGCTGAAAATTGCCGAAGCAGTTGCTGAAGCAAAACGCACCGGAAAAACAAGCATTGATGTTTTCCTTGATGAGGAGCCCGGCATTGTCCAGGCAGGTGACCTGGTTAAAATACACTATTCCGCCAGGTTGACAGATGAGCGCTTGAGCGTTGATCTGCCCGGTTTTTCAGGAGAAAAAGTGAGCCTGCTTGTTGTGGCGGGAAAACCCACTTATATTCCGGGGCTGGACCGGGCAGGGTTCGGCATGAAGGTTCATGAAAAAAAGCAGGTTACCATCCCTCCTGAAAATGCATTTGGCATTCATTCTGAAAAGAAAACTCAGAATTTTGCCTGCATCAGACAAATACCGGTCATGATACAGCTGGACAAGGAAACCTATCAAAAACAGTTTAATACTGTGCCTGCTCAAGGAGATACCGTTCAGCTCAATCCCTATTTTGAATCCGAGGTAATGTCAGTTTCAGGGCAGAATGTTATTCTCAAAAACAATGCCAGAAACGGATACACAGAGACTGCCCCTTTTGGAAAAACCACCCTCAGTATTGAAGATGACATCATTCGTATCCGGTTAACGCCTCAAATCGGTGCGCCGTTTATTAGTGGTGAAAATCAGGGCATCATTGTTTCTGCAGATGAAAACAGTTTTATTGTGGATTTTAACCATCCACTGGCAGGTCAGCAAATCATGCTGGATATGGAGGTGCTTTCAATTACCAAGGCCTCTGAATATCTGAAATTAAATATTGACTGGATTGATGATCATGACGCAGGCCTTGATGTTGCCCGTAAAGAAAACAAGAACAAGATTCTGGTGCTGTATGCGGACTGGTGCCAGTGGTGTGAAAAATTATTAAATGAGACATTTACAGATCCCCGGATACGGATTCATAAAGACGATTTTGTGTGGGTAAAAGCCAATTCAGATAAAGATCAGACATTAAAAGCGCTGTACAGCCAGGAAGGCTTTCCCATGATTGTGTTCACCGATGCCAAAGGCAAAATCCTGTGGAAAGCGGAAGGGTATAAAGATGCGGAAACACTGCTTGCTGAGCTTGACCGGGTGATGAACCTGAATACAGAAACGGATAATTGATTTTGAGAAACACATATAAACGCAGCCGTCTTCTGGGTATGGCTTTTATTGTTTTCATGCTTGCAGCTGCATTCCCGGTAAGACAGACCCATGCACAGGATGTCACCTTTGTGATTCATTCTTTTAATATACAAGGCAATACCGTGTTGAGCAAAGATATCCTGACAGCGGCGGTTTTAAAATTTGCCGGAAAAGGCAAAACCGCCCAGGATGTTGAACTTGCAAGGGATGCGCTTGAAAAGGTGTATCATAAATCCGGATATCCAACGGTTCTGGTCAATATTCCGGAGCAGACAGTGGATGATGGAATTGTCAGGTTTCAGGTGATTGAAGGACGTATCAAACGGGTGTTTGTTAAGGGAAATAAATATTTTACCATGGAAAATATTAAAGAACAGTTGCCCGCGATTCAGGAAGGCAATCTTCTGTATCTTCCACAAGTCAGAGAAGAACTGTCAAAGATTAACAGGAATCCGGATTTAAAAGTTTCTCCAGTTCTGATTCCCGGAAAGGAACTGGGAAAAATTGATGTGGAGCTGAATGTGGAAGATGCGCTGCCCCTGCACGGGGAACTGGAGCTGAACAATCGATCCACCCATACCACCACGGACACGCGCCTGAATGCAATGATCCGTTATGATAACCTCTGGCAGAAAAGGCATTCCATAAATGCCCAGTTTCAGACAGCACCGCAAAAAACAGATGAAGTCATGGTGTTTTCTTCTTCCTACAGTATGCCGGCTCCCTGGAATCACGAGCATCTGATGATTGGTTATTTTATTAATTCCGACAGTGAAACAGCCAGCGGCGTGGGATTTAATGTCATCGGAAAGGGCAGAATTTTTGGTTTCAGATATATGACACCGCTTCCGTCCCAGGGCCATTATGATCACAACCTGATTCTCGGGTTTGACTGGAAAGATTTTGAAGAAGACACGCTGGGAGGAGAGTTTCTGCCCAATGAATATGTTCCTGTCAGTTTCGGGTATGCATCCTATTATTCAGGTTCAAAAAGCCTGACGCAGTTCAGTGCGGATCTTAACATGATTTTCAGAGATCTTTTCATGAATGATACGGATGAGTTCAGAAATAAACGCGCGGGTGCCACAGGCAATTATATATATTTAAGGGCAGGAATGGAACATCGCCATCAGCTTCCCAAAGATTTTTCGTTTTTTATTAAAATTGACGGTCAGCTTTCAGATCAGCCCATGATCAATAACGAACAATATGCAGCAGGCGGCGTGGACAGCGTCCGGGGATATAAAGAGTCTGAACTGCTCGAAGACAATGCAATTCATACGACTGTGGAGCTGTTTTCTCCGGATCTGTTAAAAAAAAATCAGCTGCGGCCGTATCTTTTTTATGACTGCGCCTGGCTGGGCAGACGGGAAGCAGGTTTTGAAGAAGATGCCCGTAAATTTATCCAGAGCATTGGTGTCGGTCTGACCGGCAACTGGAAAGAGACCATTACGTATAAGCTGGACTGGGGATATGCACTTAAGGATACAGATGCTACCCGTTCCGGTGATCAGGAATTGCATTTTAAAATCAAGTATCAGTTTTAAAGGTTAAATCTTTTTAAGGCTAAATATAAGGAATGGAAAAATGAAACAGGTACTGGCAAGTTTTTTTGGAAAATCTTTGCTGCTTTTTTTATGCATGCATTTAATTTTTTCCCCGACATTGGCATCGGCTAAATTTTTCCATTCAGCTGTTGCACCGCCGCCTTCAAATGCACTGCCTGTAATGTCATCCGGCCAGACATCCACCGGATGGTCGCGAACGCAGGATGATGAAAATCATTATTTGCAGATTGACCAGTCTGCCCCCAAGGTGGTCATCAAATGGGATTCCTTTGATATTGGAAGCGATGCGCATGTGCATTTTGAACAAGGGGAGGGCGTTGCGCTCAATCGTATATTTGATTCAGATCCCAGCCGTATTTTCGGCCAGTTGACTGCCACCGGAAGCATATATCTGGTGAATCAGAACGGGATGATGTTTGGCGAAAGTTCCCGGGTGAATCTGCATACGCTTGTGGCAAGTTCCCTGAATATTCAGGATGCGGATTTTGAAAATGCTTTGTGGAAATACAATGCGCAAAATTATATCGGAAACGGCAATTATGCCGGACCCGGGAATGTGACCAATGCCGGAATGCTTGAAACAGATTCCGGGGGAAACATTTTTCTTCTGGGTTCGAATGTGGAAAATTCGGGCATTATTTCTGCACATGAAGGCCGGGTGATTCTTTCCGGCGGCCGTTCTTTTGATCTTGCAAAGACTGAAAATGCCGGAGGTGAAATCAACGAAACCCTGACAGTGGATTATACAGGAGAGGCCAATATCCTTCCCCAGGGGCAGATTCTTGCGGATGTTGGCCAGATCGGGGTGTATGGAAGACTTGTCCAGCATGAGGGTCTGATTCGTACCCTGTCCACAATCCAGACCGGAAGCTCCATCAAACTGATTGCCTCGGAAAAAGTGATTACTGGGGAAAACAGCACAATTGAATCCGATGTCATGGAGGTGGGTGAGCCTGTGGTGACAGATATAAATTTTCCAGGCAGGCAGATCGTCATATCCAGGCCCGAAGGAGGCTCAAACAATGGTTTGCGGGATCCAATAACCGTTGTGCATAAAGGCCGGATCCAGTTTCCCGGAGGTAACCTTGTCGTTAAGGCCGGGGATGGGGGGCGCATATACCTGGCACCGGGAAGTCTTATTGATGTCAGCGGATCTGAGGAATATAAAAGCGCAGCAGACAGGGTCATGTCTGTGCAGTTGAATTCTGAACAGCTTCGGGATGAGTTTGATCAGAAAGACGGAATACTCAAGGGCGAAACCATTCAATTTTTAATAAATGAAGGGACGAATATCGGAAATGTGAGTGAATCATTGACCAAACGCCCGATGTCAGCAAAGGAAAAAAATGTGAAAGGCGGGAAGGTAACTCTTTCTGCAGGCAGGGGTGACATTATCATTGATAAAGGGGCAAAGATTGATATTTCCGGAGGCAAGGTGGTGTATGATCAAGGAGATGTCACTGTGACAAAACTGGTTTCAGAGGGCCGGTTTTATGATATTGCAGGTGCCCCGGATTTTTTGAAATATGACCAGATCAGTGAAGAAACCATCCGTGTTGAGGAATTCACTGTGGGTGCAGACGCAGGAGAGTTGACACTTGTAGCAAAACAGATTGTCTTTGACGGAGATCTGGCAGCATCGGTTGTACGGGGGGCCTATCAGGTGAATTCAGCTGAACTGACAGATGCGCTTGGGTATCAGACCACATACGGTACCAAAATGCCTGCTGCCGGAATTCTGAATATCGGTGTACAGGCGGCTGATGCCAATTACTGGGACAGGGATATGGTGGTTGACAGTATTGTGATTAAAAATCAAACCAGCATTCCGTCTTTGGGTGATGGGTTTGATCCTGAGACATCAGATATCCCGGCTGAACGCAATGGCGAAACATGGCTGCCTGATGATCTGCTGACACATTCAGGGCTTGGAACAGTTGTTCTTGGTGCAACACGATATATCACAACAGAAACCGGAACAGATATCACACTGGCACAAGGCGGTCGTTTCAGTGCAAAAGCCAGGAGAATCCTCCATCAAGGGACCTTGAAAGTTCCAACCGGAACCGTTGAGCTGACAGCGTCAAGCAATAATTCAACAGATCAGTATTCCGGTGTTGAAGCTTTGGGCGGGCCGGAACGGGTGGATATCGACACGGGGGCCCGGATCATTACTGCAGGGATTCAGACCAGGGATTTTATCCCTTCTCCCACGGTCATACCATCCAGGTATCTGGATGGCGGAAAAATTGTGTTAAAAAATGAAACCCTTTCTGGTGAGGGTGTGATTGTTCATAAGGGTGCAGGACTGGATGTCAGTGGCGGCTATGTTGCTACTTCAACCGGCAGCCTGGAAGGTGCCGGTGATGCCGGCAGTATTGAAATTGCAGGCCACAGTGTTGTACTGGAAGGGCAGTTGAAAGGCCATGCCATGGAAGGCAAAAATGGCGGAACGCTTTCCCTGCATGCTGCACGGGTTGAAATTATCAATGAACAGGTGCCTGATCCTCCTGAAGGATATTCCAGTGAAACACCGATACCTGAAGATTATGCAGACACACTGTATATCCAGGATGATCAGTTTGAAAATTCAGGCTTTTCTCACCTGACCTTTAAATCTTCAACTGACCTGATCGTCAATGAAAATACATCCCTGTCACTGTCAAATGTCAAATTCAAAGCCGGATCTGATATTAAAGGCGCAGTGGGAGACTATATTACGGTTTCTGACGATTATATCGCAGACTCTTCAATTACGTTTGCCGCCGGTGTCCGTATGGATGGGTCCGAACGGGTGAGTGCGGATGAGTCACTCAACGCCATTGTTCGTGTTGCACCTGGTGCAACTGTGACAACAGCGCCCGGCGGAAGCATAAATATTTCAGGTCCGGGCGTGGATCTTGCCGGCACATTTTCAGCTCCTGCAGGCGAGATTTCCGTGAACACCACTTCGGTCTTTAACCAATATCCGCATCTGTCTTTGCTTGTCCGAAGCCAGGCCAGGTTTCTGGCCCAAGGATACAACCGGCCAACCGGAGAATCTTTTGATAGTAAACCGGTATGGGCACCCGAAGACGGGGGAGATATCTATTTTATATCCTCCGGCCGCCTGATCATGGAAGAGGGCGCTGTTGTGGATGTTTCAGGTGCAGCTCCGGTGACCCAGTATCGCAGAACAGACCAGGGCACAGGGATCACATCCTGGCAGGCGGCATCAGAGCCGGGCAGTATTTCTCTGTCTTTTCAGGAATATACAGATGATTCAGGTGAGTCACTGGTGAATGCCACGTTTATCGGAAAAAAACATCTGGACACCTTAAGAGGGGCATCCTTTGGCATTGAAAAAAAATTCGGGGGCACGCTGACACTGTTTGAGGATATGATTTCCGGACTTTCAGATAATGGATTTGATGCGCTGGAAGTCGCCAGTACTTCAAACATCACGTTTTCAGAAGATATCACGGTTACCATGGACAGAGAAATCCTTATGAATGCCCCGAAACTGATTGGAGAAGGGCAGGCTGTTGTGTCGCTGAATTCTGAATGGATACAGCTGGTCAATACCAACCTGATATCAACGGCGTCATCCAACGCCACAGGCAATGCCCAATTTCATGCCAATGCGCAATTTATTGATATCAAGGGGGATATCAAAGCAGAAGGATTTTCGGATGTTTTTTTGAATGCCAATCAGGACATCCGCCTTTCTGACAGCAGCTATAAATCAGGTAGTGAATCTGAAATCTGGAGTGGTTTGTTCCAGACAGGTGGAAATCTGATCCTGAACGCAGCAAGGGTTTATCCCACCACAGGATCATGGTTCAAACTGGCCGCAGAAGACAGAATATCCATTCTTCCATCCGGAATCACGCAAAATAATCCAATATATTCAGCCCTTGGAAGATTGACGCTTGAAGCAACAGATATTGAGATTGAGGGCACACTGGCAGCCCCTCTGGGTCAGATCATTCTTGCGGCAGATGAATCAGATGGCAGGATTTATCTTTCTCCGACTGCGGTTTTATCCACAGCTGCAGAAACAGATATTAATTATGGTAAAATCGATGACACCAATCTGAAATGGTATACCACGGACAAAGCAGGTGGTGGAGATAATATGGATCTGTCTGTTGAAGAAGAACCTGAAAAACAGATCCAGATGACTGCTTCCCAGGTGATTGGCCGGGACGGATCTCAGATCAATATTGACGGTGGCGGTTCCATTTTCGGGTATACCTTTTTCGCAAGCATGGAGGGTTCTCTTGATCCTTTGTCCAAATCCAGTCGTTTTGTGATTGTTCCGGGTGCAGCAGGTAACCTGCCGGGCAAAGCCATATATTTTGAAGGAAACGATATGATTCCGGCAGGAACATATACGATTTTACCTGAAGCGTATGCCTTTGTTCCGGGTGCTTATATTGTGGAAGCCGCAGGCGGTCTGAAAACCGGCAGTTTTGTTACAACCAGTCTGGAAGGCTATGCCATGGCCGTGGGATATGATGCAACTGCCGGAACAGGCAAGCATGCATCGAACGCAACCCTTTACACCATTCGCCAGGCATCGGATGTTTTGTCCGAAGGAAATTATGAAACCCGTAAAATGACGACAGGCAATGCAGGCAGGTTAAACATTGTGGCGGACACAACGATTTTGAACAGTACGATCAAAGCAAGTCCCGTCAGCAGTCAGTACCGGGGCGGAATGATCACGCTCAGCGGAACCGATGTGGTTTTAAGCCATACCCCTGCTGATCTGGGAAATCATTTTGATTTTAACACCCGGTTTGAAGATGATCCTGATCTGGCTAAAATGATTGGAAAGCTTTATCTGGATGCGCACAGGATTTCCGAATCCGGGCTTTGGAAACTGAATATCGGCGATGAGAATACACAGACCATTACTTTTGAGTCCCAAAGCCAGTTAAAAGGCCAGCGGATTAACCTCACGGCCCAGGGGGATATTATTTTTAAAGCAGGTCTGGATGAAGAAGGCCAGCGCACCGCGGTTGAGGTTACAGGAGAGGATGCAGAACTGAAGCTGTTGTCTGTCAACGGAAAAATCAGGCTGGAAGACCATTCATTGATTTCATCCTCTTATCTGCTGAGTATGGATGCCAATGGCCTTGAAAACAATGGAACCATTTCAACAGGAAAGGTGATTCAACTGGCCTCAGACCGACTTTATCTGGCAGATGCCGATCATGCCTCGAAAATTTCCGACGGGATGGTGATTGACCAGGCATTGCTGGACAGTTTCAATGATCTTGAAGGAATTCGCTTTACCGGTCGGGAGAAAATCGGGTTTTCAGGTCAGGTGGACGTGACTGCTCAAAATGCACAGGTGATTGCAGATACGCCGCTGATTGAAGGAATAGCAGATACAGCTGTTGTGGTGATTGACGGCATTGAAACGCTGACTCTGATTTCCTCAAGCAATGTATCGATTCAGGCAGATACCATTACACTGCAAAATACGCACGGAACGGTTTCGGCTGTATCTTCTTCAAATGACAACACATTTACAGCAAATGCCAACCAGTTTTCCATTGGCCAGGGGGATATTGGATTTTCCGGGTTTAAAACCATCCATCTGAACACCCGGGATACCTTAAGCTTTCTGGGCAGAGGATCGTTAAATACCTATAATGCAGACCTGCATCTGAAAGCATCCGGTATCACCGGCAGTTATCATCAATATAAGAAAAAAGATTCGTTGACAGATACATATGAAGCCCTGGATTTTAACGTTCATGCAGGATCAGGAAAAATTTATGTGACCCGCAGTCCAGATGAAAAGGCAACCTTTGTTGAAAATGACAATATTGGTGGAAAACTGTCCTTTACTGCAGACTCAATAGAAAATGAGGGAACCATAGCGCTGGCGTCCGGCGATATTTATCTGACAGCCACAGGCTCAAAAGCAACCGACGGTATTTACAATAAGAACGACGGGATTATTTCGGTGGCTGGTCAAAGCGGTTCAGAGATCGGCGGTGGTTTGATCTCTTATTCATCAGAAAACGGAAAGGTTGAACTTGAATCAGGCTCTTCTACAGATGTGTCTGCCGGCAGCGATACGGCTGATGCCGGGATCATCAATATCTATACCCCAAGAGGCAGCGCTTCAATCAACGGAGCGCTTACAGGCACGTCTGCACAAGGCCGGGGCGGCAGTTTTATCCTGGATACGCAATCCTATTCTGATGTATCGCCTTTGGTGAGCAAGCTTGTGGCAGGCGGGTTCAATAACCGTCTGGATCTGCGGGTTCGAACCGGTGATGTTAACCTGGGGACGAATGTGGATCCAAAGGTGACTGCAAGACAGTTTCGTCTTTCAGCAGACAGTGGCAGTGTGACGGTTGACCGCATTATTGACGTTTCGGGTGTTGATGCCGGCGGTCGTGCGGAAATCTATGCAGGCAATAACCTTACCCTGTCCGACAAGACTCAGATACTGGCCCAGGGAACAGGAATAAATGCGAATGGCGAGCAAATTATTGCGAATGGCGGGCAAATTATTCTTGGGTCTGGTCTTGGTTATAAAGATGAATTGGATGTGTATTATGCAGCAGGTAAAATGGATTTGAAAACCGGTTCAGTTCTGGATGTTTCATCAAAAAATGGCGGAACCGGGGGCACGGTTTATCTGCGGGCGGCCAGAAATGAAGATAATACCGATGTGAATCTTGATATGAATGCCACATTTACAGGCGCTTCCAGAATAACGGTGGAAGGGGTGAAAACTTATGAAGACAGTAATGTTCAATCTGCGGATGTAACCCGCTGGAAAAATAACACGGACAGTTTCATAAATACATATGGTCAGACAATCTCTTCCCGTCTGCTGGCCCAGGCAAAAGGGGATGTTTCAAAGTTTTCATTTATCCCTGGAGTTCAGGTCCAAAGTGCCGGTGATTTAGCCATAAATACAAATATTGATTTAAGATCATGGCGGTTTGGACCAGTTGACAATCGCGTAGCAGGCGCCCTGACATTCAAATCCGCAGGAAATCTTACCATTAATGGAGATATTATAGATAACCCCACGGTTGTCACGAGTCTGAAGATGAACACTGCTGCCAGGACAACACGTATCAGCCTGTCTGCCGGTGCAGCGCTGGGCAGTGCAGATGCGTTTGCAGTTAACCGGGGCACAGGCAATCTTACCATTGCAGATACAAAAACAATATATACAGAAGGGTCAGATATTGATTTTGCATCAGGCAATGACACCATTATTGGGAAAATAGCTGAGAATGCTTCAAAAGATTATATGACCCTGATGGGCATGAATTATAATATTGGCTCCTATGCCGGAAATATCAGGGGACTTACAGGTGGTAATCTTAAGCTTGACGGAGGTGTCATTCAAACAGCCACCGGAGATATTTCTCTGGATGTGGGCAAAAACCTTGAACTGGTCAGACGAAACGGTAGCACCCAGAATTTTATTTCAGGCAGTGTCCGGACGACTGGGCAACCTTATTCCGGAACCAAAGGTGCGAAAACTGATAGTAAACAGACCCATCTTTATAATTCCGGCGGGGATATTCAGATTAGAACACAAGGGGATATCCTGCTGAAGAATGTTGCAGGATTCTCCACAATGGATCTTTTAAACCCGGATGCCTGGGACGCAAGAACAATAGATGCGTATAATTCAGCTGCTGGCAAATGGATTTACAAATGGTCGGCAAATTATCAGGCAAGTTATGCCACCCAGGGGCTTGCCACCATGGGCGGAGGCAATCTGAGCATTAATACCGGAGGAGATTTTTTTGGCGCTGCCGGTACTTTTGGACAGGGCGATCTTTTTCTTGCGGCAAAAGGTGATATCAACGGACGTTTTTTAAGCAAACAGGGCAGCCTTGAATTGAACAGCATGTCCAGTATCGGCACCCTGAGCCGGGATCAGGTGATTGACGCATTTGATTCCCGGATTTCCCTGCAGGCCCAGGGGAATATCATCCTGGCCGCAGTGGTAAATCCAACCATTGTCAGGACAGAACTGAGAAATATGTTGATTGTTAATTCAACAGAGGAATCTTATGCGTATTCACATTTATGGGATCTTCAATATTCTCAGGATGCATCTGTCCGCTTATCTGCTGCCAAAGGCAGTGTGAATCTGACCGGAACTCCTGATACGCGATTGTATATTGATTCAGACAGAGCCAGTATTGCTCCGGGCAGCCTGTATATTACTGCAGGCAAAGATATCATTTTTGAACGGGGTATTACGCTTGTGCCTTCAGCAAATGGGCAGCTTGAACTGTATGCCGGGAATGATATTTTCAGTACAGGTTCAGGGGCACACAGCAGTGCTGTGAGCATGTCGGATATGGACCCGGAGCAGGTCTATGGAAATCATGACGACCCAGACAAAAAAAGGCTCTACCTTGCTGATGATATGGCCAAAGTTTCCACGCATGACAGAACACTTCTCCATAAAGATGATGTGGATGAAGCAGGCAATACTGTTCCTGCTGTTATCTCTGCGGGAAATGATATCCGGGATATCCGGTTTGTTCTGGCCAAAGCTGCTGCTGTTTCAGCGGGCAGAGATATCTTTGATCTGGATTATACCGGTCAGAATATCCATGCCGATGATGTGACCCGTATTTTTGCAGGGAACGACATTATTTATAAAACACAGAAAGGGGCTCTGAACACAAAAAGCATTGTGGTGGGCGGCCCTGGCCTGACCATCGTGCAGGCAGGGAACAGTATTGATCTGGGAACCTCTGATGGAATTCAGTCCATAGGTAATGCGTTTAATGGATCATTGGAAACCGGAGAAAACAATCTGATGGTTCTTGCAGGCATGACGGAATTGTATACGGTTGAAGAGCTTGATTTCCTGTTTAAAGGGGATCTTGAATTTTTAGATCTGGTTGATGCGTATAAAAAGACCAACGATTCAGGGCTTTTTAACGGGGATGTTGAATTGATGCAAAAGGTTCTGGATTATATGAATGCTTCCGGATTTGTTGCCGGAGTGGACGGGTTACGTCAGGCAGGCCTTAAATTTATTCAGGCCCGGGCAGATGGCAATGAAACGCTTGCAAACCAGATTGTGGCCGATGCAAGATTGTCCCTTGTCAATCCAGTATTTGAGAATACAGGTGATAGTGTCGGCGATATCAATCTGGTGAATTCAAGAATTTTTACCAGTGGCGGAACCGGATCCATTTTTGCCCTTGCAAAAAGGGATGTGAATGTGGGGATCACCTCCATCAAACCGCCTCCGATTTTACCCCAGACAAGGCTTGAAAAAACAAATACCGGTATTTATACCACTGCCGGCGGCGGAATTAAAATGTTTGCCGGACGTGATGTCAATGTGAATGAATCCAGGATCATGACTTTTGCCGGAGGCGATATTGATATCTGGGCAGATACCGGAAATATTAATGCGGGAATGGGATCAAAGGTAGCTGTGGCATCATCAAAATCCTATACCGTATACAATGAATTGACCGGTGAAACCAAAATCGTGTTTGAACCACCAGCCGTGGGCAGCGGCGTTCGGGCCACAGCCAAAAGCGCTGAAGATGCCGGTGATATTTATGCGACTGCGCCCGAGGGGATCATCGATGCAGGTGAAGCCGGGATTTCCGGCAGAAATGTGACGATTGGCGCCCGGGAGGTTCGAAATGCTCAGAATATTCAGTCCACCGGAGTTTCCTTCGGGTTTACCAAACCATCTGAATCTTCAGCCAATATCGGTGGATTCTCAGGCGGCGGCGGTCTTTCGGAAACAGCGTCATTGACAGAAAGCGGTGCGACCCTGGCCTCTGCAGCCGCAGGACGCTTAAATGAACCCCTGCCGGAAGGATACAGTTTTGAACCCAAGTGGGTGGATGTTGAAGTTATCGGTTTTGAAAAAGAAGATGAAGATGAGCAGGACAATACAGATGGTGCAACAGCAATTTAAACAAAAGAATACAGTCAATACAGATGCTGATTTGAAGCTGGAGGAATAACGTGAAGGGGAAAAAAATGTGCAGATATTTTGGAGCATCATTGTTAATGGTGATATTAACCTGGTCAATGGTGTTATGCAGTGCCCATGCCTGGTGGAATGAGGACTGGAAATACCGAAAAAAAATCGGTTTTGATACGGCTGCAACCGGTGCGGATATCAAACAGAATCTGGCCGGATTTCCGGTTTTAATACGGCTGCATTCCGGAAATTTTGATTTTACGCGGGCAAAGGAAAATGGCGAGGATCTGCGCTTTGTTGCTTCCGATGATCTTTCTTTGCTCAAATATCATGTTGAATCCTTTGATCCTTTTGATGAGATTGCATTTATCTGGGTGAAAGTGCCGGATATCCCGGGCAGCAGCAATCAGGGCGCTGTCTGGATGTATTATGGAAATCCTGAAGCCGGGAGCGGTGAAGACAAAAAGAATTCTTTTGATGAAGGATATCTTGGGGTTTACCATTTAAATGAAATAGAAGGTTTTCCGCAGGATGTATCCCGTTATATGATGCATACCGCTGAATTTACCGCAGGCCTTGGCCTTGCCGGTATCATCGGCAATGGCGCTACTTTCAGCGGTGCGGGAAATGTCATGAGAATTCCTGATAATCCGGTTTTAGATTTTTCCCGGGGGTTTACCTTTTCCACCTGGATAAAAATGTTCTCCCCCCAGACAGATGCCTATGTTTTTTACAAAGGAACACTGGAAGAAAATATTATTATCTCGGTTCAGGGCAGTGAACTGATTGTCCAGGTCAAACACAATGAACAAATTTATAAAAATGATGCCACCACCCAGATTCCCCTGGAAGGATGGCACCATCTGGCGGTTACTATACATCCGGAAGGCAGGGTTACCATTTATCTGGATGGGGCTGAAATACAGTGGATGAGAATCAAAACAAATCTTGCCGGTTACAGGGGGGATATCTATGTGGGCGCTGATGCATCAGGCACGCATTCGTTTTCCGGTGATCTGGATGAAATCAGAATTTCAGGAATTGCCAGATCAGCAGATGTCATCCGGGCGGATTTTGAATCCCAGGGGCCGCAAGCGCCCATGACTTCATTTTCCATTGAAGAAATGAACGAGAACGGGAGTGGAATGCCTGTTTTCTATCTGGCAACCATATTTAAAAATATTACCCTGGATGGTCTGGTGGTCATTTTTCTGCTGCTGATTTTATCCGGTGGTTCCTGGGTGGTCATGATCAGCAAAGGCGTCTTTCTTTTTAACATGTCCAAAGACGACCGTGGTTTTTTAAATCAATATGAATGCATTCAGGACACCCCGCTGTCTTTTAAGGGAGAAGAATTTTCAAATTCAGGACTATACCGGATGTATCATGCCGGACGCAGAAGTCTTGGTGATCTGCCTGAAGATATTTCAAACTTCAGCATATCCAGAAAAAGGATAGAAGCATTAAAGGCGGTCCTTGAAAAATCCTATATCGAGGAATCAAAACGCTTGAATTCATGGCTTGTGGTGCTGATCATGTCAATTTCCGGCGGCCCGTTTTTAGGGCTTCTGGGAACCGTATGGGGGGTTATGAACACCTTTGCTGCCATGGCTGAAGCCGGAGAAGCCAATATCATGGCCATAGCTCCCGGTGTTGCATCTGCGCTTTCCACAACGGTTTTCGGTCTGATTGTCGCGATCCCTGCGCTGTTCGGATACAATTATCTGGCTGGAAAAATCAGGGATATCACTGCAGATAACGGTATATTTGTGGATCAGCTTGCCTTGAAAATTGATACAGTTTACGGGGGTGAATCGTGAGACGCAATGTGTATGCCCAGGAAAAATTTGATGATATCAACGTAACACCGCTTCTGGATCTGGCCTGGACCCTTCTGGTGGTTTTTATCATTGCCGTGACAGCTTCCGTGCAGGGGATCAAAGTAAACCTGCCCAAGGCCAGCAATACACCCAGCCTGGTTAAACCGAAAACAAAAGCCATTACCATTGATGACAGGGGACAGTTATATCTGGATGCCTATCCGGTTTCCATGGCAGAACTGGAAACAGGGCTCCGGGCGCATAAGGCCGTTGAAAGTGATTTTCCAGTGGTGATCAAGGGCGATTCTAAAATTTATTATCAGAATGTCATGGATGTCCTGGATCTGATGCAGAAACTTGAACTTACACAACTTGGGCTTGTCACCCAGAAACTGGTGAAATAGACCGATGAAAAGCAGTGATCAGCAAAGAAAAAATGCAGTGATTATCGGCATATCCTGTCTGGTTTTTGTGTGTTTTCTGGCAGCATCCATCTTTGTATTGAAAATGCTGATCAAGGATGACGGTCATCGCAAGAAGAGAGAGATTCAGCGGGTGACACTGGTGAAACCGCCACCCCCGAAAATCAAGGAAAAACCGCCGGAACCGGAAATTGAGAAAAAAGAAGAAATTATCGAGCCGGAACCGGAAGAAACGCCTGAAGATGAAATGGAAGAACCCGGTGATGAAGACCTGCCCCCGGGAGATGACCTGGGATTGGATTCAGATGGCACAGGCGGTGCAGACGGTTTTGGTCTGAAAGCCAAAAAAGGCGGGCGGTCTTTAATCGGAGGGGGAAGCGCAGATGCAGCTTTGATGAAAAGATATGCCTGGTATACCCGGCTGCTTCAAAATGAGATCCGGGAGAAGGTGAACAGCTATCTTGAAAAGAACAAGGAACTTCCCGGAGGAAAACATGACATGGTCCTGAAGATTCAACTGGACGACACAGGACTGATTTCGCAGTTCTCAATTTCAAGATCATCAGGAAACACCCAGGTGGATGATGCGGTTCAAAAAGCAATTAAAGGCCATAAAATTACTGAATTTCCTCCCGAGGAAATGCCTAAAATAATGAAGATAAAAGTGACATTTAAAAGTTGAGAGAAGATGAATATGAGAAATTTGATTAAAGCAGGTCAGAATCCGGGAACAACACTCAAGAGCATATCTGTCTGTGTGTTCATGTTTTTAGTGTGGATAGGCTTTTTATTCGGGACATATGCATATGCAGATGAATTAAAGCAGCCTTCAGCCCCGGTCAATACCGGTACGGTGGATACAGGCACAGTGGATTCCACAGAAGCCCTGATTGATCTTTTAAAGAAAAAAGGATTGATTAATGAATCCGAGGCAAAAGGTTTTCTGGAACTTCACAGGCAAAAGATCAGGGAAACCGGGCAGGTCATTACAATCACCTCCCCTGATGACCAGGAAGAATATTTAAAGGGCGTGTCAAAACAGGTGACTGAGAAATTGACAAAAGATCTGAATGACTTGAAAGACAACTATGATTTCAGGACAGAAGATCTGATCCGGCGCAGTATTCTTCTGGAAAGGGAAATTGACAGACTGGAAGAGGTGATGACCGAAGAATATAAACCGCAGTTGCAGGAGTCTTCCTGGGCGCAACGCATTCGATTTGGCGGGGATATTCGATTGCGCCATGAATCGGTGCTGTATGACAAAAAAAATGCCAGGGATATTTTAGACCCCAGCAATCCTCCGACACAGTATAAAACCAATTACATCAATTCAACCAATGATGAGCATCGACAGAGAATACGGCTTCGTGTAAGTGCCAATGCTAAAATTATCGATCCGTCAGATGTGAATATGGGAAAGGTGATTGCCGGGGTGCGGCTGGCAACCGGCAGTGTGGATAATCCGGTTTCCACCAATCATACTCTGGGGCATGCGGATAAGGACAATGCTTCAGTCATACTTGACCGGGCCTGGGTGAACTGGACATACCGGCCTGAAGAAGAATTGATGGGTAAACTGATGCTGATACCCGAAGTTTCATTGACCGGCGGTATCATGGAAAATCCATGGATGGCCTCCAATCTGGTATTTGACAGTGATCTTGGTTTTGAAGGCGTGACTTTGGGACTTAAAACAGATACCAACCCGATGAATTCTTTTTCCGGTTTTTTAACCCTGGGATATTTTCCTCTGGAGGAATCAGAAAGAAGCCAGAAGGATAAATATATGATTGGTGCCCAGGCCGGATTTAAACACCGTCCGGCCTACGGGTGGGAATACATGCTTGCCGCAGCCATATACGATTATAAAAACATTGACGGAACAGCCGTAACTCATATTACCCGGACAGCCCAGGATGAGATTGATCTGGAATTCATGTCACCCAAATATCTTCAAAAAGGCAATTCATGGTTTGATATGGACCAGACACAAAAAAAGATTGACGGAGTCACGGATAATCATGATGTAAGCCCCGGGTTATTATCTGAATTTCGTATTTTAAATATATCAGGTCAGCTGGATAATTCACTGTTCTTTCCGATTCAGATTTCCCTGTACTGGGACTGGGCGAAAAATCTGGGATATGATCCTCAAAAAATGGGGGACAAAATCGGACAGTCCAAAGCGGTTATCGAAGCGGATTCCGGAGATATCGGATATCAGGCAGGATTGAAGGTCGGCTATCTGAAACCCAGGGAATTATGGGACTGGAATCTTTTTGTGGAATATCGGTATATTGAAAGTGATGCGGTTCTTGATGCGTTTACGGATTCGGATTTTCACGGTGGGGGAACCAATGCAAAAGGATTTATCTTTGGCGGTGAACTTGGACTATACCATAATGTCTGGCTCAATGCCCGGTGGATGAGCGCTAACGAGATCGATGATATGCAGCATGGCACATTGCCTGCCCAGAAAGATGATCTGGCAATCGACACTTTCCAGTTCAGCATAAATACTTCATTTTAAAAGGACTATCTGATGAAAAGAAAATTAATACAGATGATGATTGTCCTGGTGATGGTATCGGGTCTGGGCGGGTCAGGGTATCTTTTTTATCATAAACTGCAGCAGGATAACCATATTGCTTCCCTTGAACAGACCCTTGAGGCTGAACAAAGAAAACAGCGGATGCTCCAGAAAAAATATATGGAGGAAAAAGCACAGGTATCCACCTGCATGCGGGCAAAACTGGCTGAAGAATCAAAAAATATTGCATTTCAAAAAACAATTGCCCAATTGCAGGAAGAAAAAACAAAGTTTACAACACAATTGGCAGATCTTGAAAAAAAATATGCACTGAAAATTGAAACCTGTGAAACAAAAATTTTAAAGCTTGAAGAATTTAAGGAAAAATTAAAAGCATCCAGGGAGAAACTGATTGAAAAATACCGGGCACTGGCCCTGGAAGATCGCAAAAAATCGGATCAGATTTCCGAGCTTAAAGGACAGAACCAGGAACTTGAATCCAATTTAAAAATGACCGAAAGCACGCTTGGGCGAGCCCAGAAGCATAATGCAAGGTTGTGTGAAATCGCTGAGGAACTGACCCAAAAATATCGTAAAAACGCAGGTCTCCAGGCAGATCCCTTTACAAAGATCGGGATGGTTGAGCTGGAGCATTTGATTCAAACCTATATAAAACACATTGATAAAGAAAAAATAATTACCCAGTGAGGTCGCAAATGAAACTATTTTGTGTGAATATGATATGCTTTTTATTGTTTTTTTCATCTCCTGCACTGGGGCTTGTTCCTGACGATCAACAGATCCACTATGAAAACGGTCTGGTCAGTTTTTCTTCGTCCATGCCCCTGGACGGATTTTTGATGCAGCTTGCCCGGAAAGCAAATATTCAGCTGTTTGTGATTGAGAATCTGCCTGGAGAAACAAAACAGCTGAAATTTCACCGTGTACCCCTTGAAGATGTTTTGGAAAAATGTCTTAGAAATTATAATTATGCGATCCTCTATTCAGATGGATCACAGGAAGAAAGCGGTGTGTTTAATTATGGGAAACAAAAGGCCTTCCTGTCCACACCGAACCAGAGCACTGGTTTTTCTCAGACCCGGAATTCTGCTCAGTCCCCTTATTCTGCCCGGGAAAATCAAACAGACTTTGGCACAGCAAATCATACATCTTTCAGGGCGGGCGGATTTAATGCCGGGTCATCAGGAACCGGATCAATGAATCCTGAGGCAATGGGCAACCCTTCATCTGTTTTGCAGAGCCGCACATCTGTTTCCAGCACCGGCCAAACAGCGGATTTCAATCAGGATGGGGATATGGATCAAGCCGTGCAGGATCAGGCAGCACAGGATCAGCTCGATGAACTGGCAAAGGCGTCATCGGGGTATGTATCGGATGAACAAAAGAAAATCCTGCAGCTTGAATACAGAATTCAGACCCTTGAAAATGATATCAACAGCGGCAGAGCTGAAAGACAGTATAATTTGTGGGTTGAGAAAAAAGATCCCAAATATGTGTATAATCCATGGACGGATCTGGCCCGCAAAAAAGCAGAACTTCAGACACTTTTATCCAATTAAAAAAAATCATACAGAAAGGATTTATAATGTTTACAAAAAAAACAGTTGCAGCAATTTTATCGGTATTCACCCTGGTTATAGTATCTGGCTGTGATTCTTCGGTATTTACACAGGGAAAAGTCGGGTATATCAATCTTGAACGGCTGGTGAAAGAATCTGAAATGGGAAAGGCTGCCATGGCAGATATTGAAGCATTGCGCCAGGAAAAACAGGCCATGATTTCACAGCTGACAAAAGAAATCAGTGACATTCAGGAATAGTGTAAAAGTCTTTCTGTAAATTCATTTTCCAGCAAACCAACAGGATTTTTATTCCTGGGGTTGAAAATGCTGGGTCAAAACTTAAAGTTCCTTTTTATTTAAACCACCACGTAAAAACAAAAGGAGCA
>JAHJLV010000042.1 GCA_018821535.1 Pseudomonadota bacterium
CATACTTTTGCTCCTTTTGTTTTTACGTGGTGGTTTAAATAAAAAGGAACTTTAAGTTTTGACCCAGCATTTTCAACCCCAGGAATAAAAATCCTGCTGGTTTGCTGGAAAATGAATTTACAGAAAGACTTTTACACTATTCCCAGAAGGTGTCGATTCAATTATTTCTCTCAAAAAGTCATATTTATATTCAGGATCAACACCATATTTAAAATCATACGTTGTTCCGCAGGATAATTCTTTTTGAGCACTTAATCCATCTTCAGATTGTGTGAAATAAGTTTTATCACCTGCGGGATCTGTGATTTCAGATATATATTCTCCTGACGAAGAATAATCATCTTTGTATGTTGTGGTATTCCCTTCACCTGTTGTGACCGCGCTGAAAATAGTACTATTTTCATCAGTCAAACGACCAAACAGCCATTGTCCGCCGTTTTCATCATATGTTTCAGTGATCCTGCCGTTTGCATTATAAACATAATTATACGTATTTAAATTAGGCTCAATTTTTCTTGTTAGCAGCCCTCCTGTTGTATATAAAAAATTATATTCCCCAGCGTCAGGATTGGTAATACTTTTAAGATGATGATTAGAATCAACGGATAACATTGTCACTATTTCATCAGGCGAAGTAATCGAAGTAGGTTTACCGTCAAGATCTCTATTGATGGTGGTTATATTTCCAAGCTGATCAGTAATGGAAATCAGGTATTCTTTATCCCCAAACGCCTGATAATCAAAAGCAAATAAAACTGTCCCAGTATCAAGATCAATAGTCTTTTGATGTTTCCCAGCAGGGCTCATTATATAAGCAAGACCGTTTTGATCAGCGATGGGAATACTTTCAGAAAAACCAGGTATAATAAAATTTGATAAAGAATTCTCGATTTTGCGAATACGACTGTTGCCAGAATCTAGGATATAGAGATCTCCCTGCGGATCAATATCAAGATCAAACGGTACAGATAAAAGAGCATTTACTGCTGGATATCCATCCCCACCATAACCTTGTGTTCCAGTTCCGGCTATGGTAGTTATAATGCCATTAGTATCTATTTTGCGTATACAGTTATTCCTAGAACTAAAATATAGATTGCCATAAGAATCAGATACTGCTCGAAATGGGTGATAAAGTCTTGCCTCCGTTGCCTTTCCTCCATCCCCACTATAACCTTGCGAACCAGTTCCGGCCACAACAGTCACGATGCCGCTGGTATCCATCTTGTATATACGATTCACGCCTATGTCACAGATAAAAAGATTGCCCTGCTGGTCCACATTTAGACCAAATGGACTCGAAAACCCAGTTTTAACTGTGGTTATAATACCATTGGTATCTACCTTCCGGATACGACCTCGGTCAGCTTCTGAAAGATAAAGATTGCCTTGTTGATCGCAAGCAATACCAAAAGACCTTGAGAGAATTGCTTCGTTTGCAGGCACACCATCTTCACTAGTAGTTCCACCCCCTGCTATGGTAGTTATAATGCCATTAGTATCAACTTTACGTATCCGAGAAGGCCTCTGTCTCGAATGATTGTATGGGTCAGCAATATATATATTGCCCTGTTGGTCAGAAGTAATTTCACTTGGATAATTTAGCTGCGCTTGTATCGCCGGCCCGCCATCGCCACTATACCCTGGCCTCATATATTTTCCTGCAAAATCTGTAACAGTACCACTGGTATCTACTTTTAGCACATTACCAATATGATTATTAGCAATATAGAGATTGCCCTGTGGATCAATATGAAAACCATCAGGCGTCCATATACTATTTATAGGCATAGCCACCGTGTTAATTAAGTAAGCTTTGTTTTTTACCTTGCCACCGTCTCCTTTATAGAGAGTCGAAAAATCTCCTGTGTATATTTGATGTTGGGCAGAAATTGTCCATCCTTGAGCAACATCTCCATGATCTGAAGGCCCCCCTTTTGCAAATTCTACTTTTTTTGAATTCCTTTGCCAAAATATAGTTTTCTGCCTGCCTACAACATTAGTAGGAGAACCTCCTGTTTGAGCCCATGCTATTTGAAAATTTGATGAAGAAGTATAGTAAACAGAATTATACACAAACCCGATACTTATATTGGCTAACATTGGAGTTTTTACTTCATTACCGTTAAGATCCATGCCATCCCATATAAAAGTTGCTTTTTGATTTGGTAAGGGATCTAAAATCCTTTCTGTTATAACACCAGCTATTTCACATTTAACTATAATATGTTTTAAATTTGAAGGAACTGAACTGCCACTGACAGGTACATCAATAAGGGTTTTATAATCCTTCACTCTATTAGAAGAATAATGAAGCGTCATGTCTGTTCCTGTAATCGGAATATCTTCATTCATAATTCGGCTTCTATTTTCTACATAAGAACCTGAATTGGTTTTGCAGTCTTCACATTTTTTATTATCAATGGAAAATATTTTTTGAGAATTTGGTTCCACAGCTCCGATAGGAGGGCCCCACGGCCAATTCATATCTCTTGGACTAAAATGGGACAGCGCTACACGCCAGAAAGTAGCACCGGGTTGATATCTCGTACTATCATCAAGACCGGTCACCTCGTCACGGAATGAACCGTTACCGTTAAGGTCATCAGGGACATTATCTCCAGTGGCATCAAGGGCGTCAACTATACCATCATTATCTGTATCAAGTAATCTTACAACGGCCCCGTTCTGAGTTCCTATCCAGACACCTTTATCCCGATCATAATAGCCAACAGGAACAATTTCTCCTACTTCAAAGCCAAGGAAATTATCCACCCAGGTGATGACAGGCTTAGTAAATCGAACCCTTTGAGTACCATCTACTGTGAGTTCTACACAATAGGTAAAGGCTGAAGTCGGTGGCAGGAAAGCGGGCATTGATTCAGGTGTGGTATATTCTGTTGCACGTGTTGTAATGGTGGTTAGTTCTTGAACATCGTTGCCATTTTCATCTACCAAAAAAGCCTGGTTGTCCCCTTGAAAAACCATAGAGCAGGAACGTGTGCCGGATTCGTCTGTGACCGGGGTGCTTTGGTGGGTAACAATAGTATCAGGATTGCCATCAAAAGTAAGAGTGGTTGAAACGGGGTCTTCAGTAATCATCTGGATTGTTTCTGCGATAGCAAAATCATTCCAGGGAACACTTAACTGGCGGTGCGAAGTTATATAACCTTCTTTTTGATAGATGAGTTTAATGACGCCACCACCGTCTACAGGAATGGTAAATTGACCTTGTTCGTTTGTCTTGGCAGTGCCATATTCCGGGTGATTAAAGATAGTAATATTCACATCCATTATTGGATTGTCTAAAATATCTTGAACGTGACCAGTAATCATTGCAAAGCGATTCGAATCATATGATCCCACTGTTGCATCTCCTGGAATCAAATCATTATATTGCTCACCAAAAGAACCTGCTGGTTGAGTTTCCGGCTTTCCTATTACTGAAACGACAACACTTTTGCTGGTAGATCCATCTGTACCCGTAACTGTTATCGTATACGTTGTAGTAAAATCGGGTGCAACAACGACAGAGCCTTCAACCGCAACGCTACCAATGCCAGGCTCTATAAAGGCTGTGTCACCATTTGTGGAACTCCATGTTAGGGTTGATAGTTCTCCCTGGTTAATCATGGCCGGTGATGCTGTTAGATTAACTTGTGGTTTTAAGCTAACTGGTCCTATTGAAACGGTTAAATTAATGGTTGACCCTTCCGTTATAAGCACCCCACCTTCTGGAGACTGGCTGATCACGGCATTAAGTGGCACACTATCACTATTGGCTGTTGTAATTGTCCCGACCACAAGTCCGGTTGCTGTGATGGCAGATTCAGCATCGGATTGAGAAAAATTTGTCACTGAAGGAACTGTGAGCATACGCGGGGATACGGTTATCGATACAGTGTCTGGCGCGCTATTTTCGGTGCCGTCATTTACAATGAGTTCAAGCTCATACCTTCCGCTAATATCAGCTACAAAAAACGGATTAACAGAAGAAGGATCAGAAAAAGCAGCAATGCTTCCAGCCGGTTTTGAGACGAACGACCATTGATAGGACAAGGTGTCTCCATCAATATCATTAGAACCAGTGCCATCCAGCACAACCGTTGATGTTCTGGTAACTTGCTGATCAGACCCTGCATTAGCTGCCGGGGGATCATTGATTGGATTAACTATAATGGAGATCGTTGCTGGTTCGGAATCTATTTGGCCGTCATTAACTTTGAAGGTGAATGAATCCTCACCATTAAAGTTTTCATCAGGTGTATATATTAAATTGGGTGAAGTTCCACTCAAAGAGCCTGAAGAAGGACTGTTGAGAATTTCATAGGTTAATGGATCATTATCAATATCTGAACCGCCCAGGGTTATTGACAACTCATTATCTTCGTTTGTAGAAATCGATTGGCTATTTGCAATTGGTGGTGAATTTTTCACTATAACTGAAATATGAGCTGTAGTTGACCCCCCCAATCCTGTTGCGGTAATTGTATAAGTTGTAGTTTTCGAAGGAAAAACTGCTACTGAACCATTCAGAGCCACCTCGCCAATGCCTGGTTCTATCATACAGGTTTCGGCGGTATTTGATGCCCAGGTTAATAATGAGGACTGACCAAAAAAGAGCGAAGATGGCACTGCATTTAAAGAAACATCCGGTGGTGCAATATCTTGAATTATTTCAATTGTTATATAGCTTTCCGGTGAGCTTGCCAGTTCAACAGATATTGAATTGTCAGTGTTTAAAGGAATGTTTTGTTCCAGAAGATAGGTATTTTTGTTAAAATCACCAGGGCCAAAAATCAGTTCTCCATTGACATAAACAGATGCACTGCTTACAGCATCAATTATTCGTTTTGTTCCGTTCCAGACTCCATTCTTCACAACCAGTTTCCCCTGGCCGGAAACTGCCAAAAAATTATCAGAATAATTATTTGGAGAGCCTGATGTCCGCAGATATTGTTTTGGACCAAAAACAGAAACCTCTCCTGCAAAAGAATCGCCGACAAGAAATCCAATAATTGTAAAAAGAATAAACAGTTCAAAAAACAAAAATTTTTTCATAATAGGTTTCCTTTATTAAGCAATTCTTCAAACAGGTTAAATTTTTCTTTAATTTCCCAATTTACGAAAGAAGCAAAATATGGTCCAGGAAATCCCTGAAAGAAAATGAATGCCGTTCAGCATGGTTGATTTTCTAAGCAGCATTAAGGTTTTTTCTTATGTTTATGTATGTTTCGGTATTTTTTTAATGAAAAGAAAATATATAATTATTGCAAGAAATAATTTTTCATATGAAAAAACCCTTAACGGAAGGATCAAGAAATAGTACAAATATTTCACAATGTTGATAAAAAATTTCTTAGGGGTTTCCCTTATTTTTTCAATTATTGATTTATCTTTATCTAAAAAATTACTTTACACGCTTCTGAATTTTGATCACAATATTTTAAATAATTTTTCATACAATGGGAATCAAACATAAACCACCGGGTAATCTTACAATGATAACAGTGGAGCTTAAATTTTTTGTTACCCTGGCACCGTATATGCCGGAAAATGCCCATGCATTTTTAATTGAAGAAAACACCCGGGTGGATACCCTGATCAAAGATATAGGTATTCCGGATGATCTGGTGAAACTGATTTTTATCAATGGCCGAAAACAGGACAGCAGCTATCCGTTGAAACACGGAGATCGCCTTGGGCTTTTTCCGCCTGTGGGAGGTGGATAACCCATGACATCTTCAGTTTTCAATCATCGGTATGACCGAAACCGCGATACCTTGTCTTTAGAAAACCAGGACACACTTGCGGCAGCAACAGTTGCGATACTGGGGCTTGGGGGACTGGGCTGCGGTGTCTGCGAAATGCTGGCCAGAACTGGTGTGGGGCATCTGGTGCTGGTGGACAAAGACCGGTTTGAATCCAGCAATCTGAACCGCCAGCTTTTCTGTCAGGAACATCTGGTTGGACATCCCAAAGCCCTTGCAGCACAGTCACGTGTCCAGGCCATTAATTCCCGGATCAAAGTCACTGCCAAAGTTGAAATCCTGGATGAGTCCAACCTGTATGAACGGATTAAAGACGCGGATGTGGTGATGGACTGTCTTGACTCTATTTCCTTGCGATTTAAGGTCCAGGATGCAGCCAGAGTGGCAGGCGTTCCCATTGTTTCCGGTGCCATTGCCGGTGTGGCAGGCCAGGTGACCACGATTTTTCCTCAAGACAGGGGATATGAACTGATTTATGGGGAAAATGGCCGGGATCAATCTGAAGGCGTGGAAACACAGACCGGCAACATCTCCTATTGCGCCCTGATGGTGGCGGCAATGCAGTCATCTGAATGTATCAAGATCCTTCTAAACCGGGGAAGTCTGCTGCGCAATCAATTATGGATTACCCAGTTGTGGACCAACAGCTTTGAAATTATGGATCTTATCTGAGTGTTGCGTTCTTGAATCCGAGCAGCACCCGGTAAGGGCCTGGCGTGCCCGGCGGAACAAATGCCACCCGGTCATTGTCCTGGAGCACGGTATCAAATCCTGCCACTTTTCCGTTCAGCATCACCACTTCCACATCAGCGGGTGTAAGCTGCATCTGAGAGATCAGATCCCGTATTGATGTATCATCTGAGATCCTGACACGAACATTGCTGTACGCAATATTTTTTTTTTGCAGTTTTTTTTGCAGAAATGAAAACGCATTAAAGGTAATGGTGGGCATTGGGGTTTTAACCGTTGTATTTTGAGGGTGACTTCCGGGCAGTGCAGCTATCAAAGCAGATACAAAGCCCGGAAGATGATATACAATTAGAAACTCAGAGTCCTTGCCAGTTCATCGGTTGTAAAATCCCAGGTGGTATTGTGCGGCGGAAAAGATTCCAGAAACATTTCCGGCAGCTGATCATCCACTTTGGTGAACCCTGCCCTGCGGTTAAATTCCAGTTCATTGTTCAGGATGGATTTTCCCAGCGCAATGACATCATCCGGGGTAAGGGACAGCCCGTGCTGGGCATTGATCATCTGAACAATGGTGGGCAGGCCGTCTTCATTGTCCAGAACAGCAAAGGCGACAAAAAGACACAGACCTGCCGCATCAATTGCTGCTGTAGCAATCTGAAGCCCCTGGGACAACTCAATATTGCCTTCTTTTCCAAGGGGATCAACCGTACCGCCGACACTGAGGATATTGGCAGTGACACCGTATCCTGCTGTATGGTCCGCGCCCATGGGTGTGGTGGCAAAAGTCACGCCAACGCCTTTACAGGATCTGGGATCATAGGCCGGAAGGGCCTGCCGCTTGACCACCGGCACCCGGTCAACCCCCAGGGCTTCTCCGGTAAACGCGGCACCATTGCCGATGATTTTTCCTTCAGGCGCATAGGCCCCGACTTTGGACAAAAGGTCAATGGCTGCTTTGGCATCGCCCCAGGGAATCATGCCGCCTTCCATGGCCACGCCTATGGTGGCGCCCATTTCAATGGTATCCAGACCAAAATCATCACACAGGCGATCCATCATGGCAATGTCATCCAGTGTTTTAATCATTGTATTGGCACCAAATGCCCAGATGGTCTCATATTCAAAGCCTGCGGTCAGATATTTGCCAGCCTTGTCATGATAGACATTGGAACATTTGATCACGCAACCGGGATGACAGGCTTCAGTGGTTATGCCACCGCGCTTTTCAATGAGATCTGCCATGGTTTCACCGCTGATATCCTGGGCATGATCAAACCTGCCGGTTCTAAAATTTTTGGTGGGAAGAGCTCCGGCCTCGTTGATCAGATTCACCAAAACCGCCGTTCCAAATGCGGGCAGTCCTGCTCCGGTAACGGCATGGGCCTTGAGCATTTCCACCCATCGTTTGTTTGCAGTTTTAAAGGCTTCCGGGTCTTGGATGTGTACCCGCTGTGCCCCGTTGTCGTCCACAACAATGGCCTTGATTTTCTTTGACCCCATGACCGCACCCAGACCGCCTCTGCCGTGGGCCCGACCCGGTTTTCCATTCATGTCTGCCTGGTTGATGCTGGCACCTTTCAGGCATTGTTCTCCGGCCTGGCCAATACTCAATACCCCGACATTCCTGCCATAGGTTTTCCACAACTGCTCCATGACCGCATAATTGCCTTTTCCCACAAGATCGTCTGCAGGAAGAATTTTAATGCCATCCGTGTTGATCACAATCAGGCTGTACCCGTCTGATGCAGGCTTGTCTTCAAGAACCAGGGCACTGATGCCCAGGCGGGCCAGTTTCTGGGAAACAAGACCTCCGGCATTGCTTTCCTTGATCCCGCCGGTCAGCGGTGATTTTGAACCAGCTGACAGGCGACCGGAATCTGCAGCAGGAGATCCGGACAAAATACCCGGAGCAAAAACAAGCTTATTGAATTTTCCCAAAGGGTGGCAGGTGGCTGGAACCTCATCCAGAATCATTTTGGAAGTCAGCGCCCGTCCGCCCAGACCCGCATAGGTGTCCGGAACATCGTTAAAACCAAAGGTTTTCTCTTTTGTGTTGATCCGTAATAATTTTCCCATATTTTTCTCCCTGGCTGAATTGTTTATGCGATGAAGCTGTAAGAAAAAATAAATCGTATTCATTTTTATCACACGATTCAAAACCCAAGTCCAGAAGAAAATTCGGGTAGATTAAAGCATATACTGATTCAATTGTTTTTTATATTCAGGCCATTGGGGAATAAATTGCGTCATCAGATTTTTGAACCGGGCATTGTGACCTTTTTCCAGCAGATGCGCCATTTCGTGAACCACCACATATTCTAAAAGTCTGTGATCCAGTTTTATCAAATAAAAATTAAGCCAGATTCTGCACGCCTTGATGTTACAGCTGCCCCATCGGGTTTTCATTTTTTTTACGTTAAACTCTTTGATCTGCACATTCAAAACAGGCTGCCATTTTTCAATGATGGGCACAATTAATCTTTTAAGTTCTTTTCTATACCAGGTATCGAGCAGATCCTGGATATCGGAGATCCTTGCATCCGGGTGAATGTAAACCGCAAGATACTGTTCGGTTTTTTCAATAAAAGGATGACCGGTTTGATAAAATATTCTGACAGGATATTTTCTACCCAGAAACAGAACCGGTTTGTCAAAAGACACATCCTCCTTTATGTTGATTTTGGATTCAGATGGTTTTGAAACCTGTTTTAACACCCATTGCGTTTTGGATAAAATCACCTGATTGAGCTGATCCGTCCCGATCTGCTTCGGAGCGGAAACAATCATGGTTTTTGTCCGGGGATCCAGCTTAAAATAGATGTGCCGGATGTTTTTTCTGATAATTTTAATGCCATACCCCTCTATTTCAATCAGAGGGGTATGGCATTGTTTTTTCTGTGTGAACCCAAACACTTATTTTTTATTTTTCATGCGCTGAACAATCGCATCCAGGGATTCCCCGTTGGGTGCCATGGCCAATGGATTCAGAACCAGCAATTCTTCCCAGGCTTTTATGCCTGCTTCAACATTTTCAAGATCGTGAAGCAGGACAACGCCTTTATTGAATCTTGCATTTTCAAACTTAGGATCAATTGCGATTGCTCTGTCATAGGCTTCGACCGCTTTTTCAGGCTGTTTGTTTCTTCGGTACATGGTTCCAAGATCTGTAATCACCCCGACATTGTCCGGATCAAAACTTAAATATTTAGTATAGGCCTGTATCGCATTTTCAGGTTGATCCGAATCAAAAAACAGATGTCCCAGGGCTTTCCAGGAATTTGCATCATCCGGGTTTTCCTTAAGCAATTGTTCCAGCTTAAACACCTGGGAAGCAATACGGGCGGCTTCTTCGTTTTGTGCCGGAGACTTGGAATCCATTGACGGGGTATTGTTTTTTGACACGGCGTTCTGGGAGGTCAGTCTGAATGAAGTAAAAACAGCTCCTCCGATAAATCCAATGGTTAACGACATCACAACAGCCCAGATCAGGGTCTGTGCTGTCACATGATTTGTATTTGCTTGATTGCTCACATGATTCCTTTTTAAAAAGATTACCAGACCTCAGGATAGGCCACATCCACGAAATTTTGTTCCATCTTGAATTTATGATCCCGTTCCATGGAGGCAAGATCTGAAAAAACAGCTTTTAATTCCGGGTCTTCACAATTTTGTGCAAGCGCTGTATATTTTTTCATGGCCAGCTCTTCATTTTTCATGGCAATGCCAATGGCGGATTTTAAATCCATATCCGGTGAGACTTGCGGCATTTCAATGGTTTCTGAAACCTTAAAATCCTTGTCAAAATTAAAAACACCGGTTTGAATTTTTTCTTTGTTTAAAACAGCTGTTAAAATTTTCTCATGCTTTTCCTCTTCTTTGGCAAATTTTTCGAACAATTCCTGAAGAAGCGGTTTTTTGATACCTTTTGCCACATCCTGATAAAAAATTTTGGCTTCAATTTCAGCCTTGATCGCATCTGATATGACGTGTTTGTATTTTTCCAGATCCATTTTTTTCTCCACCTGTATTATTAATGAATTTATGTTTTGATATTTTTTATTTTCCTGTGGCAAATTCTGTTTGGGCTGATCAGGATTTGCCAGAAGTTTTTTCCCAGTTTAAAATATGTTTGCCAAGTTTTTGATCATCCTCCAGGATATGGCTTAATATCCATTCTCCCATTCGCATCAAAAGATCATCTCCTGCCTGGGGGCTGTAATCCTTGTTATCCATTCTGAATTCTTTAAGCTCATGAACAAAATCCTGGTGTTCCTTTGTATGCAGCTTTCGACCGGGGTATTTGTATTGTTCCATGTATTTTTCTTCAAGCTTAAAATGATGATTCACATACATGGCAAGAAATGCCACTGTATACCGGTATAAATTCTGATCTTTGTTGCTGGCTCTGGCTTCTTTGACCTGCGTAAACAGGTCTATGAGCTGTTTATGCTGAAAATCCTGCCAGAGTACACCGGTTTCATATTTAGCGTCAAAGTCCATATCTGTTCCTTTTATAAAAAGATAAGTCAGTGCGGACAAAAGCAGCCTGCATTTTTTCAGCGCAGTTTATCAAATCCGGCGTTCAAGTTCAATCGTTAGGACAAATTATGTCAAAACAAATTATCAGACCAGATCTGTATGGCCTTTTGCGGGGGCCGATCAAAAAACACCCCGTATTTTGAAGCATACTCAGGATGCATCCCTCTGATAAACAAATAAAAAATCCCGCCGAAATGAGTGTCATAGTCATAATTTTTCAAGCGCAGTTTAAGATACTGGTCCAGGGCTGCAAGATAGATATGATACTGTAAAATATAATGATGCTCACCCATGGCTTCAAAAAGACGGTCTTTGGCATACATATCATAGGTATTCCCCAGATAATTGGACTTATAATCCAGAATATACCATTTGCCGTTATGACAGATGACAAGATCAATAAAGCCTTTTAAAAATCCGGTGAAATCAGACAGGTTCAGCTGGGAAAGCGCATCAGTATACCCAGGTTCCCCCCATTCCGGATGCGATAATTCCAGTGCTGTTTTAATCCATGAGATGTTAAATGATCTGACGTTGAAAACAAATTCCATTTCAGTGAGCCGTTCATGGATTTGAATCTGATTTAAACAAAAACTGGTTTCATTTGAAACCAGTTGTGTCTCCAACACCTGATTGATGGCTGCCACACCGGTTTGCAGCAGGTGGGGGTCAGTGTATCCAAAGGTGTCAAACACAGCCTGTATGTCGGCTTGATTCTTATCTGCAGGCTTTGTAAAATCCATGGTTTCAAATATTGCATGAAACAAGTCCCCTGCCCTCGGGCCTTTGGGAAAATCTGCAAGGGTAATTTTCAAGCCAGCGTCTGATTGGGTATTTTCGGAAAGGGAAATCCCTATCTCTGGATGTGAAGATTTTGTCAGCCCGGAAAAACTGGAAATCCTCCATTGGGCATTCATATTGCGGATAACCGGCTCAGGTTCTGTCAAAGCCGGTAAAAGCTGATCCTGTATGCCGATTTTGGGCTCAAAAACCGCATCTTCAGAAAAATGACAGGATATGCTTTCAGGGCACCGTGATTTTAAATCCTCAATGTCGCAAATCATTGATTCATCTTCGCTGCAGCCATCGGGATGCAGCATCCGGGCAAGGGCAGACATCTGAATATTTTTTACCGGACACCAGATAATGCTGCACATTGCAGATGCCCGGGTCAGGGCCACATACAGCAGTCTTCTGTTTTCCGCCTGTGTTTCTGTCTCAAAATAACGGATGGCGCTTTCACTGTCTGTTGACCCCAGATCAAGGGTCAGACCATAGTGGTTTTCAGGATCATGGAAAATAATATTGTCCTGGGTTTTTGATTTTTGTCCTTCCCACATATAGGGCAGATAAACAATCGGAAATTCCAGCCCCTTGCTTTTGTGAACCGTTATTATACCCACAGCTTTTTTATCTGTTTCCAGCCGCAGCTCGTCCGCAGATTCGTGGTCATCCCTGAACTGTGCGTTCAACTGCCGGACATACCATTTCATCAGATAAAAGGGAGACAGTTCCTGTTTGATGCAGACATTGGAAATCAGTTCAACAAGATGATAAAAATTGGTCAATTTACGCTCATGGATTGCGGTGCCGGATATTAAAAAAGAGCGGTCTGAATGCAATACTTCCATGATCATTCTGACAAATCCCTTTTCTTCCCAGAGGGTATGATAACAGGCAAACCGTTCCTGCCATGCATAAAACATGGATTCATTTAAATCCAGCTCACTCAATTGTCCTGCGGTAAAATTATAAACACCTGAACACAGGGCAGCTTTTAAATAGCCTTTATCTTCCGGGTGATACACTGCGGTCAGTATATCCAGCAAATCCATAGCCTGTGGGGATTCGTACACAGACCCGGATTTGGATATATATGCAGGAATTTCATATTTTAAAAGTGCTTCATATATCTGCTGGGCCTGCTTGTTTGTACGTACAAGCACAGCAATGTCTTCGGGTGTGATTTTCCAGCCACAAGGGTTATCCGCCTGCACCAGGCGCTGGTCTGAACCCAAAAGAGCGGCAATCTTTCTTGCTGTGATGTCAGGAATAAGACCCTGTGCGGTTTGCAAAGGAATATACCCGTCTGTTCCAGTATTTTCATGATCCCGTCTGACAAATTCAAACTGCAGCGGCGCAATTGCCTGGCCGTTTGAAACCAGGCGGTTGACAGCAGATTGGGGAGTGGACACCGGTGAAAAAACAATGGGATCAAACAGGAATGGATTGTCAGACAAAGAAAAAATCTGATTGATGCCCTGGATCAGAAGCGGCGCAGACCGGTAGTTTTTTAGGAGTGTAAACTGCTGGGCACTGTCCTTTGAAGCGGCAAGATAGGCAAAAATATCTCCCCCGCGAAATGCATAGATCGCCTGTTTGGGATCTCCGATCATAAAAAAGGGGGTTTTTTCAGACGCAAACAGCCGTGAAAAAATATCATACTGGGTTGTGTCCGTATCCTGGAATTCATCAATGAGACAGGCTTTATAAACGCTTCTGACGGCCGTATAAAGCGGGTGCTGGGTGTCATTTTTCAATGCCTCAAACAGATCATTCACCAGATCATCAAAAAAACAGATGCCCTGCTCAATTTTTATTTTTTCCAGGGATGCATTGAAAAAAGTCAAAAATTCCTGTTTCAACGCAATCAGATTATCTTCAAAATTTCTACTGAGATATAAAAGCCTTTCACATAATTCAAACATGGTATGGGGCGGGACAATGCTTTGTGCCGACTCTATTCGGGTAACTGTAAATTTGTAAAGCGAATCCCCTTTTTCATTCATATCAAAAAACGCATCAGTTTCCTGGGCCTCAAATTTTATGCGGGCCGCTTCAAGCCAGTTGGGTACATTTTTTTTTGAATAGGTTCTTTTGTTTATGCCCTCGCAGGTTGCAAACAGATCACAAATTTCAGTGCTCTGGGTGTCTATGAGGGTTTTAATCTGAGCCACAACCTGTCGGTATTCATCAAAAAAATGATTAAAGGGTATGGCTTCGGGTTTGATTATTATTTTTTTTCTTGAAACCACCGGGGAAAAGGATGTGATAAAACTGTCCGGTGTGATGTTTCGTCTGTCAAAAAATTTCAGCATCAACGGATCAAGATGATTCATGCGGGACATAAAAAAATCATAACTTACCTGATTAAAAAAGACAGACCGGTCCGGCATCAATTTCATGTCAAACAGATACCGGCTTTCAAATGCATTTTCTTTTAAAATTTTCAGACAGAACGAATGAATGGTTAAAATGGAAGCCTGATCAAAACTGGAAATGGCAAGCGCAAACCGCTTTGAAATTATTTTGATATCCTTATCCTGACATAAGAATAAAACAAGCTCATCATCTGGTGGGTGATTGGTATCAGGGCACAGGACATATTCTTCAATGCGTTTCAGGGCAGAGGATAAGCGTTTTCGGATTCGAAGCTTTAATTCTGCCGCAGCAGCTTCGGTAAAGGTCACCACCAGAATGGACTCCACAGAAAACCCCTTTGCCACCAACCGGCAGTATAAGGTGGTAATGGTATAAGTCTTGCCGGTTCCGGCACTGGCCTCAATCAAGGTTGTCTTTTCAAGATCAATGGCATATGGATCAAGGGCTTTCATGATATCCGCTCCATATGGTCAAGCATGGGTTGATAAATCCGGACCGCATTTTGAACAATATCTGAAGAATAAAATGCATCCATATTCCTGAAAGGATCGCAAGCCTCCATGCAGCGGGCCAGATATCGATTCCTGGATTCTCCCGGGAAAAAATCAGAACCATGCCAGGTGGCCATGGCTTTTTTATACACCGCAGACCTATTTTCCAATGTCACGGTAAAATTATCTTTCTCAAGGGCTTTAGCAATCTGCCATGCAGTTTCCACAAAAAAATAAAGCGGGGATTGAAGACCTTTTTTATACATATCCAGCAGCATGAAAAAATAATCCCGGGCATTGTCTTTTACGGGCAGAAAACAAAGCACAGCGGCCTGTGCCTTTTTATCCGGGTCTTGTCCGGCTAAAAACGTTGTACACGGATAATCATCCGGCGCTGTAAGGTTTAAAAAAAGATGCCTGATCCATTCGGGCAGCAGGCGCTTGCTGTTCAGTTTACCAAAATCTGAAAAATATACGCCATCGCAATAGATATTATCCAGAACTGATGAAACCGTCACCGTGCCTATGGTGATCTGTGCGGGCAGGGACGGCAGAGGGCTTTTGGATAAAACCGCAGCTTTAACATCCATCAACGGCTGGGCCATGGATAAAATTCTGGCATATTCCAGTCTTGCTTTTTCTCCCAGAGGCAGTGTGCCCTGTGCCTTTAACACTGAATACAGGTCCGAAGCGTTTTTTGATGAATACCGGTTGAGCATGTCATTCCCCATGGCATATTGATCCAGCCCGGATACCGTGAATGCTTCCCTGTCCTGGGATAATTCATCCACAACGGCAAATTGAATATCAAGGGTCTGTTTCATATATTCCTGGACAGGATTTTTAAAAAACCGGATCATGCTGTCCAGTGTAATCTCAACGGTTTCTTCAACACTCTTGTGAATCTGGACTCCGGCCTTTTGGGTTGCCGATTGCCCCATATCTGCAAACAAGACCTGCGGGTTGTTTTTCTTTTGCAAGGCCAGTGCGATTTTATACTGATGCCCGGAATATGAAGGTACAGTTGTGTCTGGCAGAAAATAGGTTTCATCAAAGGGATGAAGCGGATGAAAAACATGATAGCTGTAATTGTCTTCAAAGATAAAACTGTGATCCAGGGTATCACAGAATTCACTGACCACACTGGAACAGGGAACCTGTGAATTGTCCTTGATGCTCATCCCGGTATAGGTGATAATCAATTGATTTCTGGCAGACAGCAGGGTTTCAAGAAACAGCTGGCGATCTTCATCCCGTTCGCTTTTATCTCCGAATCTTGGGTATTTTCTGATCAGATCAAATCCGGCGCTGGTCTGTTTTCTGGGAAATGATTTTTCATCCATGCCCATTAAGGCCACAATTTTATAGGGGATGCTGCGCATGGGCATTAAATTGCAAAAACTGATATTTCCGGAAAGAAAATTGCCATGGGATATGTTCTGACCCAGCTTGTTTTCAAGGGTTGCCGATATCACATCAAAGGATACAGGATGGGTCAGACCCGCTGCCTGAGAATGGGTTTTCATCTCTTCCAGGATACCCAGAAGAAAAAGAATGTCTTCATGGTTCCGGGAATCCTGTTCAATCAGGCCATCGATCATCTGTTTGAATTCCTGACACCACCCGGATACGGGTTTATCCTTTGCAAACCCTTCCAGTGTGCAAAACAGGGTCTGAGCAAAACTGGCAAATTTTCCCAGTATCTCATAATCAAGCCCTTCGACTGAGGCACATGGCAGAACATTTTTCACCAGCGCATCATATTCTTCAGGCATGGCCATTCCCATGAACAGGCGGGCAAAACCAAAGTGCCAGGTGTTCTGATCAATTGCAGGCAGCCCCAGCTCCTTGCGGTGATTTGCATCTTTTCCCCAGAGAATGCGGGCATCCTCTGTCATTTTCTGGATCACCAAAAGATCTTCCACGCTGATATTGAATTTTTTCGTCACAGGCGGACAGAGCAAAAGATCCAGAACCTGTGTTTTTTCAAGACGGGTTGTTTTCAGGGCCAGTATTTTCAGAAATGCGGTCAGGGTTTGGGACTCAGAATGTTTTTTGCGATCACTGATGGAAAATCCCAGGGTGTGTTCAGATGAAAAAACAGCTTCGATAAAGGGGGCATAGGATTCAATATCCGGCATCATCACAATGATATCATGGGGGCATAAATCCGGGTCCTGTTTGAATGCATTTATCAGAATATCTTTTAAAACCTGGGTTTCCCGCATGGCGGAATGACAGGCATGTATGGAGATTGAATGATCAATTCCGGGTATGTTTACAGGTACATTGGCAGATCCGTTCCGGCGATGAACAAGATTCAGGATATCAGACTGAATCTGTGTCAGCATGGATTCAGAATCTTCTAAAGGATCACAGAAAAGATCTCCGGCCGGTTCATGATAGTCAAAATTTTCCAGAAAATTTAAAAAACTGCGATTCAAGGTGCCAAGGCCGGACAATAAAGGATTGGAGGTTTCATAATACAAAGATTCAGTGGCAGGTTCTGTCATCTGTTTTAAGGACAGTTTATCCAGTTGCTTTTTAGATTTTAAATCATAAAAAAACTGATTGGACGGAACTAAAAAAAAGATGTGAACATCAATAATATGAGATATCTTTTCAAACATCTGCAGAAAAACCGGCGGAAAACTGGAAATCCCGAAAAGAAAAATTCTTTGTGGAAAATGATCCTGCTGCAGTTCAAGATTTTCAAAATCTGTTAGGAAACGTGTGGTTTTAAATGCCAGACAATCCTGGAAGTTTTTGCCTGTAATACGATTCCATAAACGTTTCTGCCATTGCACATCAGTGTCCGCAAGCAGATTTTTTTGGGGTTCAGTGTGCCAGGAGGCAAGCATATCCGGTCTGTAAATCTGATAGTCATCGAAAATTCTTGAAATTTTTAAAGCCAGCTGATGCTGTTTTTTCTCTTTGCCATGATTGCCTTGAATATAGTCCTGAAACGGGTCAGGCCCTGTGGAAAGATTTTCAGACAGACTTTGTTTAAGAATTGACCAGTAAAGGATATCTTCATTTAACAAGTGCGTATGATCTGTTGAAAAACCAGCATATGACAAAAGCTGATCCACCATCTGCCGGGGATAAACAAACTGCATGTTTGAGCAGATGCCGGTTTTTTTTGCCACTTCAAGGCTGACCCATTGTTTCATGCCTCTGGACTGAATACCGATGCATTCAGGGCTCATGGGGCTGTCGGGAACCTGCTGCAGAACAGAAACCAGATGGTCGATCAACGTTTCCATTCTGTTACTTTTATAAATATTGAGCAAAATAAAGATTCCCTTTGTTTAAGGTTGTGCCGTGATCAGTCCCCTTCAAACTCGGTAATGGAAAAAACCCTGCAGTCCGGGATCTGTTTTCTACCCTTTAAATCCGGAAGTTCAACAATAAAGGCACATTCCACCACCACTGCGCCAAGTTTTTTCAAAAGTTTGACTGTTGCGCCGACAGTGCCTCCCGTGGCAATCAGATCATCCACCACCACCACTTTCTCGTTTTTTTGAACTGCGTCTTCATGAATTTCGAGGGTATCAGTTCCATATTCCAGGCTGTAGGTTTCCTGAATGGTTTTAAACGGAAGCTTGCCTTTTTTTCTGACCGGAACAAATCCAATACCCAGTTTATACGCCAGCACTGCTCCGAAAACAAAGCCTCTTGCATCAATCCCGACAATCTTGTCAATATCCATATTTTTATATCTGTCATACAGAATATCACAGGAAGCCGCAAATGCCGCCGAATCCTGCATCAGCGTTGTTAAATCCCTGAAAATCACCCCTTTGATGGGCCAGTCCGGAATACTTCGAATTGTGTTTTTTAAATCCATCTTTATCAATCCTTTTTATAATTTTAAAAAATCACGGTTTAATTCTGGGAATCGTCTGAACCAGAAGTTTTTTGACATTATCTGCATTATGGTTGAAAACTTGAAGAATTTCATCCCAGGTCACGGGTTGTTCATCTTCTTTCCAGCAGTCATAATCCGTTGACATGGCAACTGCGGCATATGGAATACCTGCTTCATTTGCAAGCATGGCTTCAGGTGCAGTTGACATGTTAATCACATCTGCCCCCCACAGCCGGAACATGTTTGACTCGGCCACGGTTGAAAATCTGGGACCTTCGATGGTGACCACACATCCTTTGTCATGAACCGCAAGATCCAGAGCCCTTGCCTGCTGAAAAAGCAGATCACGCAACTGTGCATTAAACGGGTGGGCCATTGCTGTATGAACCGGCCCTTCGTGAAACGAATCCGCAAAGGTGTTTTTTCTGAACCGGGTAAAATCAATGAATTGATCCAGAATCACCAGATGTCCCCGGTCAATTTCCTGTCTTAAACTGCCGCATGCGGTGGTGGCAATGATATGGGTCACCCCAAGTGTCTGGAATGCACTGATATTGGCCCGGTTATTGACCTGACTGGGGCTGTACTGATGTCTTCTGCCGTGACGGGCAAGAAGAACTGTTTCAATACCACTGATTTTTCCGGAATGGAGGGTTGAGGATGGATCTCCGTAAGGTGTGGTTATTTTATGTTTTTCCACATTTTTTAAAATATCCGGATCATCCAGCCCGGAGCCCCCGATAATACCGATTTTGATCATACACTTCTCCTGTAAAATTTGATCAGTTATTTTTTTAATATAGATGTCTAAATGCGCCTAACATAATTGGTTTAACTAATCAAGAATGCGGCTGCATAATTTTCAAAAACCACTTCAAAATTATTCAAAAACATATTTTCTTTTTAATCTAAAAAAGATACTATGACTTAAAATTCGTAAAAAAATTATTGAAAATCACTTTCATATAAGGAAAATAGCTGCATGAAAATGCTTGTGGTTGATGACGAAATTGTCAGCAGAAAAAAAATGATGCAGATTATTTCGAATTTCGGTCAGTGCGAAGGCGTAACAAATGGCAAGGCTGCTGTCAGTGCCGTCATGAAAGCATTAGAAGACTGGAAACTTTATAATCTTATTACTCTGGATGTTTCCATGCCGGATATCAGCGGTACCCAGGTCCTTGACGCCATCAGAAAGCTTGAAGAAGACCGCGGTCTGGATGAAGATGAAAAAGCAAAAATCTTAATGGTGACCTCCCACTCTGATGTCGGAACTGTGAAAGCCTGTGCCGGAAAATGTAACGGTTATATTGTCAAACCCTTCAACAAAGAAATCATGGTTGAAAAATTAAAAAAAATCGGTGTGCTTTAGTTTGTTCCAACCCTATGGCTGTTGAAATCGAAAAAAAATTTCTGCTCAATTACCTGCCCCAGGCCCTGCTTGGCAAACCTGAATCCATCTGTCAGGGATATATCGTCAACAGAAAAGAAATCATTGTAAGAATACGACTGTCCGGGGACAAGGCATTTATCACCATCAAGGGGCCGACGATCAACAACAGCCGCAACGAATATGAATATCCGTTACCCATTGAAGATGCAAAACAGATGCTGACGCTTTTTTGTCAGAAAAACCAGGTGGAAAAAAAAAGATATAAAATTGATTACAAGGGTTTTGTCTGGGAAATCGATCAGTTTACAGGCAAAAATCAGGGCCTGATAATTGCAGAAATAGAACTGGAATCTGTGGATCAAAAATTTGAAAAACCGGACTGGATCGGAAAAGAAGTCAGTCAGGACGCTCGATATTATAATTCCAATCTCATTGAGCACCCCTATTCAACCTGGAATTCTTGAATACTGTTCTTTAAAAATCAGTCAGCCTGCCACGGCTTTTTGAAAATCAATGAATACAAGCTGACCATTAAAAACAATACGCACAAAAACAGATGACTGATATCCAGAAAAATAATCATTGAATGTCCCATATAAATTCCGGAAAGATTTTTAACAACCAGAACCAGCCCGGTAATCATAAGTCCTGCAATAATCCATATTTTAATGTACCCTGTTCTGGAAATCTTTTTAAAACCGGTTTTATTGAATACAGAATCAAGAACCATATATGCTGCAAAACCGATCAAAAGCCCTGCAAAAATATAATGAATCATATGTGTGACATAAAACTGGGCAAGCCACCCAAGACCCGGGATATCTGCAATATAGTACCGCTTGAAAATCGGCATCTGTGAAAAACCGGACAGCGTCATAAAAAATAAAATCACCAGAAAGATCTTATGCCCGGCATTGTTCAAAATCTTCATTTTTTATCCTCCCGTGATGCCAGATAATATTTTCCAAAGGCTGCAAACAATCCTGCAAAAGGCGCTATTATCATCGCCTTTGCCAGCAGTGTTCCATCTGCCATCATATTTTTCACTTTTTGAAAATGGGGTTTTCCCTTGCCAGTATCAATGCCTTGATTCAACTGATCAAACGGAACCGGAGATACATAGATGGTATGGGTTCCTCCATTTTCAGTTTCACCGTAAATATATCCGTTCATCTCTTTTGCAAGGGCATGGGCCTGCTCCAGGATTTGTGTTCTGGGACCAATGATCTGGACATTTTCAGGGCACACCTCAATACATGCCGGAACCTGTCCTTTTTCCAGGCGCTGATAACACCGGTTGCATTTGTACATCACGCCGTTTCCTGCAAATGCCGGTAAAATATCAAGGTACAGTCCGACACCTGTCTGGCGCTGGGGAATCTCCCAGGGACATACTGTTTTACATTTGGCTCCACCCAGACACAGGTCCGGATCAATCCTTGAAAGCCCGTTGGTCTCCTGTTTTAACGCCCCCCATGGGCATAATTTTACACATGGCGGATTTTCACAATGCATGCAGCGCCTGGGAATATTTAATTCCACATTGTCGCCATCCAGCATGACCTGGGCCTGCTGAATAAAAAGCCAGTTATACGGGGTCAACCGGTCAGTGACATCTGTTTTGTCAGACCAGTCTTCGACAGGAACGGTTGAAGTCGGATACATTTTAGGAAACGGCTTTTCAGGATCAGGAAACTGATCCGCATTGACTTCCCTGCAGGCTTCCACACACGCTTCACAACCAATGCATTTGCTGATATCAATCAGGGTAACCAAAGGTTCCTCCGACGCTGGTTGAGCTGCTTTAAGTTCTGAATTTTTTGAAATCAATGTGCCGGATGCAACCAGCGATCCTGCTGTGACAGCAGATGTCTTTAAAAAAGCCCTTCGTGAAATTCCGGATGTCATATGGCCCTCTATGCTTAAAAGTTCAATTACTGAATTTTAACAAATTCCTGAAACGTCTGATTTTCATATGCTCTGGTAAAATGATATTTTAAAACCAGTAAAAAATTTTTTTCATCCACATATCCGGGTATGGCATTTAATTTTTGCCCTTCAGAATCCAGAAACCACAGCGTTGGCAGGCCCGTAACCTGCCAGTCAGCTGCCAGTTGTCTGTCCTTTTCTGTATCAACTTTGATGCTGATAAAATTCTGCATCAGATAGGCCAGTACAGCCTTGTCTTTAAAGGTTGTTTTTTTTAATTTGGTACAAAACGTACACCAGTCTGCATAAAAATACAAAAACACAGGTTTGCTCTGATCTTTTGCCAGAGTTAACCCCTGATCAAAACTTTTCCAGTCAATTAAACTGTTCAGGCTGTTGTCTATGGAATTTGCGGAAAAAGATGCAGCAGAAGGCTGATCCTGTCGTGAATTCATATACAGAAAAATACCGCCCGCACATATGCAAATAAGGATAATGACCAATATATTTTCTTTTTTCATTCTCTGCCCTTTATAAATATTGATGAATATTTTGTATCATACACGATTTTAAATGTATTTGAAATTAAAGAAAACAACATAAAAGAATCTTGATATGATATATAAAATCATTTAAGGTAAATTATCTGTCAACAAGATATAAAAATTTATCATATATTCCATAAACGGCAAACAATTTGCTCTATTTAATATAATATTAATACATTTGGAGGAATTTATGGACCCGGTCTTTTTATCCAGGCTGCAATTTGCCGCAGCAACCATGTTTCATTTTCTTTTTGTACCGTTGACCCTCGGAATAACCATCATTATCGCCTACATGGAAACAAAGTATGCCAGAACAGGGGATAAAATCTATCTGCAGATGACCAAATTCTGGGGCAAATTGTTTTTAATTAATTTTGCCCTGGGTGTGGTAACGGGGATTACCCTTGAATTTCAGTTTGGAACCAACTGGTCAAGGTATTCAGAATTTGTAGGAGATGTTTTTGGTTCGCTTCTGGCGATTGAAGCATCTGTTGCTTTTTTTCTGGAATCCACGTTTATCGGCATCTGGATTTTCGGATGGAAACGCTTATCTGCAAAAGCCCATGCAGGCGTTATGTGGGTGATCGCTTTTGCCAGTAATCTATCCGGCGTATGGATTTTAACTGCCAATGGATTCATGCAGCACCCTGTCGGATACACTATCCGGAACGGTCGTGCCGAACTCACGGATTTTTTTGCCGTGCTTTTCAACTATCACGGAATTCTGCAAATTTTTCATACCCTGCCCTCGGGTCTTCTTTTAGCCTCATTTGTTATTATGGGAATATCTGCTTATCATTTATTAAAAAAACAGCATGTTGAAGTTTTTACCCGGTCCTTTAAAATTGCATTGGTTTTTGGTGTTATCTGTTCCATTTTTGTTGCCATCATAGGAGATCTGCATGGTGTCAATGCCGCTAAAAACCAACCTGCCAAGCTTGCAGCCATGGAAGCGCACTGGGAAACCCAAACACGGGCGCCCATTGTTCTTTTTGCAATCCCGGATGAAAAAAATGAAAGAAATTCTATTGAAATCGGCTCTATCCCAGGCATTTTAAGCTTTCTCGGGTTCCATGATTTTAATGCAACAGTTGTCGGACTCAAAGATATCCCAAAAGATGAAAGGCCTCCTGTTCTTCCTGTTTTCATAGGTTTCAGGCTAATGGTCGGGATCGGAACCGTTCTTATCCTCTTAAGTTTATATGGCTTGACCCGAAGAAATAAACTTTTAGAAAGTCCATCATATTTGAAATTAATGGTACTTGCGATTCCTTTGCCCTATATCGCTATGGAAATGGGATGGGTGGTTGCAGAAGTCGGCAGACAGCCCTGGATTGTATATGGCGTATTAAGAACCGCTCAGGCCGCATCACCCATTGAGGGCATACAGGTATTGATTTCCCTGATCGGATTTATTGCTGTTTACGGTCTGTTGGGAGCCATTGGTTTTTATCTTATGGCCAAACATGTCAAACAAGGGCCTGCAGGCTCAACTATATAATTACAGGAGCTTTAAACATGGAACTTCAAATAGCTTGGTTTTTCTTATGGGGCCTTTTATGGGCGGTCTTTTTTATGACAGACGGGTTTGATTTCGGAGTGGGGACTTTATATCCTTTTTTAGGAAAATCCGATACTGACAAACGCATCATGATCAATTCCATCGGTCCTTTATGGGATGGAAATGAAGTCTGGCTTATAACTGCGGGCGGCGTGACCTTTGCTGCATTTCCCCAGGTATATGCAACCATGTTCTCCACCCTGTATACACCCTTGATGCTTATTTTATTCGCCCTGATCTTTCGAGGGGTAGCCTTTGAATTCCGAGGTAAAATCATAAACAATTCCTGGAAAAAATTTTGGGACATTTTTATTTTTCTGGGCAGTTTTTTGCCAGCGCTTCTTTTCGGAGTGGCTTTTGCCAATATTTTCCAGGGAATTCCGTTTGATGGACAAGGACTTTATCACGGCAACACCTTGAAACTGCTGAATCCTTATGGCCTTTTAGGCGGGCTTTTATTTGTATTGTTGTTCATGCAGCACGGGGCCAACTGGCTGAATATAAAAACCACAGGCGATTTGCAAAAAAGAACCATTGCCGTTTCTCAAAAGATATGGCTGGTCCTTGTACCGGTTGCCGTTATTTTTCTTGTGGCAAGCTATTTTTATACGGATTTATATACAAACTTTTTTAAAACCCCTGTTCTTTTCATTGAAATTATAATTACCGTGGCAGCTTTGCTGTCAATGCGGTTTTTTATTGCCGGACAATCATATTTTAAAGCATGGTTTGCATCAGCATTAACGATTGTGGGTGCAACTTTTTTTGGGATTATCGGATTATTTCCCGCACTGTTTCCTTCCAGTCTGGACAAAGCCTTTTCATTAACGGCGTATAATGCATCTTCAAGTCCGCTGACACTGAAGATCATGCTTGGCGTGGTGCTGGTATTTATCCCTCTTGTGATTATGTATCAGGCCTGGTCTTATAATTTTTTTAAACACCCGATTACTGAAAACGATCTGAATTCTGAAGAAACATATTAATATAATCCTGCAACTTTTAAAAAGGAGATAAAAAATGGACAAATACGTATGCGGACCCTGTGGTTATGTCTATGATCCTGCTGAAGGCGACCCGGACAACGGCATTGATCCCGGAACAAGTTTCAGCGATCTGCCCGATGACTGGTGTTGTCCGATCTGCGGCGCATCAAAGGACGAATTTGAAAAAGAATAATCCACGCTCCAGCCGTATTCCATATTATTGTTCATGGAATACGGCTGATACCGAACCTGATACTATTATTCAGTCTTTTTTATATCACTTTGCTTGACTTGAAAATTGAAAATAGCTTAATATAATCTAAATCACATTCAATCTATAAAGGCTATTTTTTCATTTCGATGTCTGCAATTCAGTTTTAATCATTTTACGATGATACAGGAGGTGTATTGTGAATGATTTTTTACGTAATCTTCGAAGTTCTCATAAAAAAGACAGTTCTGATCCAAGACGTAATCTGGATGGCCATTATTACCCCAAAGAAGACAGAAGACAGATCCTTGACAGAAGAATCGATTCTCCTGAAAATTCAAATGTATTGCTTGCTGCCCTTCTGGATTATCTGCCAAAGATTGCAGACAATTCAACTCAGATTTTAATCGATTTTAAAAAACTGGTTCACAATAACGATGTGATGACACAGGCCAGGCTCAAACAGACAGAAGCTGTCTGTCAATTTTTTGATAATTTGAACACCCTTTTTTCCAAAGACTTATCCGGCTTCTCAAAACACTCCGAAGATGAAGATTATCCGCCTTCTGCCGATTACATTGTCGGGAATAATTTTACAAAAAAGGATATTCTTGAGCTCATAAAAAACATGCGCAAAGAAGGACACACCTTTGCAGTCATAGCAGACGTTCTGACAGAAAAAAAAATTCCCACATTCTCAGGCAGAGGGCAGTGGCATGCGCAGACAATTCATCGCCTCTGCAAATAAAAATCAGACTTTTTTTATGCCTTTGCCAATAATGCTGAATGCCGTTCTCAAGGTCGATTTTACAAAATCTTTTTTGTTATTCAGCAATCGTTTGGAATCCACCCAAAGAACAATTCCGGCATAGGATGCCCAAAGAATATCTGCAAGGGCAACAGGATGTTCATCTATAAAAATCCCCTGCTCAATTCCCTGGCGGATCACATCAACAATTGCACGATGAGACTGGGTGGAGTATTTTTTAATTTCTTTAAGCACATCGTCTGAAAGATTCATGAGTGTTTCTCCGGACTGGAGATGGAACAGATTGATCAGTATATTGGAATCATAATCATAGATTTCAATAAAGACATCCATGAATTTTTCAATTTTTTCCTCCACGGAAATATCGAGTTTAACAACCTTGTGGACTTCTTTCACTAGACGTTTCAAAATTTCAATAGACAATGAAGTATGCAGTTCTTCCTTGTTTTTGAAATATAAATACAAGGTTCCGGGGCTTAATTCGGCTTCAGAAGCAATTTTTTCCATTGTGGCTGTATGAAGCCCTTTTTCTGAAAAAACTTTTCTGGCAGCATCGAGAATTTCACTTTTTCTTTGTTCTCTTTCCCGTTGTTTTCGCTCATAGATACCCATATCAAACCCCATCATTTTTTGAATGAAATTTATTTAAAAAATAAATAAAAATTACCTACAAGAAAACCAGAAAAACTGCAAGGAAAAGATAGTTAACAGCGGATATATTTAATTGGATGAAAAATTACGCATGCTGATATTGAGCAAAACTCCAAATCCCACCATATTGGTCACAACCGATGATCCACCATAAGAAACCATGGGCAAAGGAACTCCCACAACAGGAATAAGCCCCATCACCATGCCAAAATTGATGAAAATCTGCCAGAAAATCATGGCAGTAATACCGAATGCCAGAATAGAGCCAAACATATTGCGGCAATTGTATGAAATGTTAAGCCCCCAGAACAGCAAAAACAAATATAAAATCAACAAAATGCTGCATCCGACAAGCCCCCATTCTTCTGCAAGTACAGAAACAATAAAATCCGTATGCTGTTCGGGAAGAAATGACAGTGCATTCTGAGTGCCTTTTAAAAATCCTTTCCCTGTCAGCATTCCTGATCCAATGGCAATTTTTGATTGAATAATATGATATCCTGCCCCCAGCGGGTCCCGGTCCGGATTTAAAAATGTTAAAATCCGGAATTTCTGATATTCTTTTAATGCAAACAACCAGACCAGCGGTACTGTGGAAAGCCCTGCAAGTGCCAAAGATATCAGCACATGACGTTCAACCTTGATAAAGATGGTAATCGTTCCTGCAATGAGCAAAAGCAGAAGCCCTGTTCCCAGATCCGGCTGGATAACAATTAGAAAAAAGGGGATAAGGCATAAGATTATGGGCTTGAACAGTTTTCTGAAATTCAGTCCATCACTGGATAAAGAATTGGTGTACACGGATGACAAGCTGATGATCAAGGCGATTTTCATTAATTCCGAAGGTTGAATCCTGACAAAACCAAGCATGAGCCATCGTCTGGAACCACCGCCAAGATGACCGAACAACAGAACACAGATAAGCAGACCAATACAGATAATATAGATAAACAGATGGAGCTTATCCAGATCTTTAAAATCAACAATCAAAGAAATCATCATAATTGCAAATCCGGAAACCATCCATATGAGCTGACGTTTAAACAGAACCGGCAACCCGTCAACAGACTGTCCGCTGGCAGTCAATGCACTGTATAAAATAACAAGCCCCACGGAAGAGATTAAAAAAACCAGAATCACAAAGCCCCAGTCAAAATTTTCAATAAGTCTTCGGTCAAACATCATTGATCCCCTGATTTTTCCTGTGGTAAACGATGATTAAGATAAAACTCTGTAAGCTGGGCAGCGATAGGGGCTGCTGTGCTGGAACCGTGTTCGCCATGTTCAATGATGACACACACTGCAATGGAAGGTTGCGTGGCTGGCGCATAAGAAACAAACCATGCATGATCCCGCAGGTTATAGGCAAGATCTTCAGTTTTTGTATCATCATTGGCTTTCATGCTGAATACCTGGGCTGTTCCGGTTTTTCCAGCCATTTCAATGTCTTTTATCTTTACTCTTCTGGCAGTGCCCCGTTGGTCATGTACAACATCCAGCAACCCTTTTTTGACCATTTTCAGGGTTTCATCCTTGACCGGAAGATGACCGTTAATTTCAGGCGGTATATTTTCAATGATATTGCCCTGAGAATCTTTAATATCTGTAACGATTCTGGGTTTATATAAGGTTCCGCCGTTACCGACAGCTGCAATAAAAACTGCCATTTGCAAAGGCGTTACCAGATTATACCCCTGCCCTATTGCCACGGAAAGGGTTTCTCCACCCTGCCAGGGCTCTTTGAACCGTTTAAGCTTCCAGTCTGAAGTCGGTATCAGTCCCCTCTTTTCATTTTCAAGACTAATCCCGGTTTTTTTGCCCAGCCCGCATTTTATTGCATATTCTGCCAGTTTGTCCACGCCTGTTCTTTCTCCTGCCTGATAATAAAAAACGTCACAGGATTGAGACAGACTGTCAACCATATCCATTTCTCCATGGCCATGTTTATTCCAGCACCGATACACCCGATTGCCGTATTTAAAAAACCCCGGACAAAATATTCGGGTATTTTTATCGATATGGTTTTCTTCCAGAGCCGCAATGGCTGTGATAATTTTATAGGTGGATGCCGGCGGATATTCTGCCTGAATTGTTTTATTATTCATGGGCTTGCCAGGATCATTCATCAGCAGATCCCATTTTTTACTGCTGATGCCACCGATAAAATCGTTTTGATTAAAACTTGGATTGCTGGCCATGACAAGCACATCCCCATTAGCAGGGTCAATGGCAACAACTGCACCATCTTTATTTTCGAGTAATTTTTCAGCCATCCTCTGCAATTCCAGATCAATGGTAATATACAGGTCCATACCGGCCACAGGAGGAACTGTTTTTAAAACTTTAATTGTGCGCCCGTTGGCATCCACCTCAATTTGTCTTCCGCCTCTTTTGCCCTGCAGATATTTTTGAAAGCTTTTTTCAATTCCATATCTGCCGATGGCGTCACCGGTCCTCACATTCTCATACTTTCCGCTGTTAAGTTCTGCGCTGTTAATCTGACCCAGATATCCAAGAAGATGGGCTGCCATTTTTTCGTATATATAGTGACGGGTGGGTTCAATATCAATATGAATTCCGGGAAGATCAAATTTATGAGCCTCAACAATGGCAAGCTGGTCCCGGGTAATATTGTTTTTCAAGGTAATTGATTTATAAAATGCCCCTTTCCCGGCATCGTTGATTTGTGCTTTAAGCTCCTCAAAAGGGATTTGGGTTAAATTTGATAATCTTACCAATGTCTGATTCACATTTCCCGCATCTTCAAGTATGATTTTTAAATTAAAAGAAGGGCGATTATCCACCAGAAGCTGGTGATTTCGGTCAAAAATCAGACCCCTTGAGGATTGAATGCTTTTCAGACGAACCGCGTTTTTTTCTGATAAAAGCCTGAATTCCTCTCCTTTTATGATCTGAAGATAAACAAGCCGCAAAAACAAGACAATAAACACGAACAGGATGCAGACGCTTGCCCCGATAAGACGTTGCTTGATCCATTCCCTGTCCGGGTTTTTACTGAATTCAGTCAAGATACCACTCGATGTTTTTTGAAATTTTCTTTTGAAGATGTTCTGTCATGTTTTCCCAGATCTGTAATAAAACCTGAAGCAGCCAGACCCCGAGAGGAATAAAAACAAGTCCCCAGAACAACTGGTGCAGTGCAGTTATAAAATTAAAGGAAGAAAGGATTTCCATATCCTGTTTAACGAAGATGGAAAACAATACAAAACTTTGCTGAATCAATATGGAAACAGCGCTGATAAGCAAAAGGAAAAAAAAGCTTTGTTTGAAAAAAAGCTGTTTGACCAGATGGACGATCATATAAATCCAGACATAAGAAAAGATATAATGAAAAAAAACAGCACCTGAAATACTGTCCATTATAATACCAATTAAAACTACCGATATCAGAACCGAATGGTGACTGGAAATCAGACTTAAAAAAAGAACCTCAATAATTAAAAGATCAAAACATTGAGTAAAAATCCGGAAAGAAGGAAAAATGACTGTTTGAACAATCAGTAAAAGAAACGTAACCAGAATAAAAAAAAATACCTTCACTATTGAACTGCCTTAAAAAAAACATTTAAAATTTTTTAAACACCAGGACTTCTTCAATTTTATCAAAATCCACAAAGGTCTCTATGGTTATATCCTGAAAAAGTTTGGAATGAACCTTGGTAACATTTAAAATTCTGCCGATTTTAAGCCCTTTTGGGAAAACCTTGTCCAATCCGGAGGATATAATGATCTCACCTTCATTCACCTGATCTTTCCTTAAAGTATAAACAAAGGAACAATTGTCATCATTATTCCCTTTTACAATTCCGCGAACGCGTGAATTCTGAACCAAAGCATCAACTGCAGAATTTTGATCTATAATTAATAAAACCCTTGATGAATTATTGCTCACATTAATAATCTGCCCGACAATCCCCTCTGATACCACAACAGGACTGCCTTCTGAAAGTCCATCTTTCAACCCCTTGTCGATCATCAGTGTTTTGAACCAGGGAGAAGGATCCCTTGCGATGATCTGCGCAGCCACATAGGAACCCGGGACCTGACTGGTGAAATTTACAAATTTTTTAAGACGTAAGTTTTCAAGTTCAAGCTCTTCATACCTGTTTTTAATTTCCTGAGTCTCACTGATCTGCTGTTTGAGTTCAATATTTTCCTGAACAGCTGTAACCGTCATAAAATACGTGTACCAGATGTTCTGAGTAAATCTGATCACAGCAGTGACAGATTGCTGCACAGGCGCAATAAAGAATATGGAGATACGTTCCATACCGCCTGTGGGTAGAGATTCCCGACTGCTCATAGTTATAGCGGTAAATGTCAGAGCGATAAAAAGAGCAACGCCAACAAAAATAAGCAGGTTTCTTGAAAACATAAAATCAATTTATGACAACTTCTTTTAAAATTTCTATATTATCAAGAACTTTCCCACAGCCCAGTGCGACTGTAGCCAAAGGATCATCAGTGACAACAATAGGAAGCCCGGTTTTTTCCTTAAGCAGTTTATCCAGATTTTTCAACAGGGCTCCACCGCCGGTCAAAACAATTCCGGAATCAACAATGTCTGCGGCAAGTTCAGGGGGTGTCTGTTCCAGAGCAATGCGAACCGTTTCAACAATGGCATCAATCTGTTCGGAAATAGCCACCCGAACTTCCTCGGAATCTATGGCCAGTATCTTGGGAATACCCGAGACCAGATCACGACCTTTGACTTCAATGGTTTCCAGATTATCCAGATCTGGATAGGCATTGCCAATGGTTGTCTTAATAATCTCAGCAGTTCTTTCACCAATAAGCAGATTGTATTTACGCTTGATATGCTGACTGATGGCAGCATCCATTTTGTCTCCGGCAACTCTCAACGATCGGGTATATACGACTCCGGCAAGAGAAATAACAGCCACTTCAGTTGTTCCACCGCCAATATCAACCACCATATTACAGGTGGGTTCAGTAATCGGAAGTCCTGCACCAATGGCTGCCGCCATGGGTTCTTCAATCAGAAAAACCTCCCGGGCACCTGCGGATTCTGCGGATTCTCTGACCGCTCTTTTTTCCACCTGGGTGATTCCCGAAGGAACTGCAATGACAATTCTTGGCCGAACCAGTGCTCTTCTGTTGTTATGAACTTTACGGATAAAATGCTTTAACATGGCTTCTGTGACTTCGAAATCAGCAATAACACCGTCCCGCATCGGCCGTATGGCGACAATGTTTCCCGGCGTTCTTCCCAGCATTCGTTTTGCTTCGATCCCGACTGCAAGTACTCTGCTTTTTGACCTTTTATCAGTTCTTACTGCGACAACTGAAGGTTCACTCAGTACAATACCTTTTCCTTTCACATAAACAAGCGTATTTGCAGTACCAAGATCAATAGCCAAGTCATTGGAGAATGCGCCAAGCAAAGAATCTGTTATAAAGTTCATTTTACCTCTTTTAAGAATTTAATTTATAGTTTGCATACTAAAGCTAAAAAGATTTTATTAAACGTTATTTGCTAACAAACTTAGCAGTTTTTTACAAGTTTAAAACAGCTGACAGCCAAATATTTATGCATAGATAGAATAAATTAAATCATGCAGTACTGGGCGAAATTGCTTGATCCCTTCATTTGATCGTAACGGGTGAACCCTGTTGGTAAGCAAAATTACAGATAACGCAGTTTCAGGGTCAATCCAGAAGGAAGTCCCGGTGAACCCCAGATGACCGATGGAGCCCCTTGAAAAAAATTGTCCGGCAGAAGAATTTTGTTTTGAAGGGGTATCAAATCCGGCCACCATATCATACTGATTCTTCGGATCTTTTTTAAGCAATTTTTGCAAAACAAACGGGTTCAGTACCTTTGACCGCCTGCCCTGAAGGATTTTTAACAATTCACAGCATAAAACAAAAACAGAAAAAGCATCGCCAAACAATCCGGCATGCCCTTCTATTCCACCGGCTGCCCAGGCATTTTCATCATCCACCTCTCCCACCAGCAGCTTACCCCGCCAGGGGCAGATTTGAGTTGCAGCAAATTTTTTTTCAGAAAAGTCAGATCCGGGTGTGGCCGAATGCAGATCCACAAAAAAAAGATGGTCTATTCCAAGGGGGATGAAAATATTTTCACGAACAAAATCATCAAGCCTTTGACCGGATACTTCTTCTATGATCCAGGATAAAATCATAAACCCCGGATCACTGTATACCTGACAGGAATTGATGGGATTTTCCAGATTCTGATCCACCAGCAGCTGACGAAGATATTCTCTGGATATTTTTTTTTCTGTATCCATCTTTTTATAATATTCCCTGTAAGCTGGAAGCCCTGATGTATGCCGCAACAGCATATCCACTGTAATTTTTGCTTTTGAGGTCTGAGAAAACGGTTTTAGGATTGAACCCAGTTCCCGGTGAAGTCCTGTTTTTTTTTGTTCAATCAGCTTGGATATCGCTAAAGTGGTGGCAAAGGGTTTGGTTAAAGAGGCCAGATCAAAAATATGGGTTGTCTGCATTTGTTCATTTTCAAATATATTTGCCATGCCAAAGGATGCGTTAAACACAATATCGTCACCCTTTGAACATAAAAGCACAGCACCGGGGAAAACCCCCCTGGAAACTGCTTTTTCCATCATCTCCAGCAGTAAGGCTTCACTCATTGCGATATGCCCTTGCTCAACATCAGATCCTCACTGCTAACCTGGACCATGGTCCCCATCACCAGAGACAGATTTATGCTTCCATGGCCTGCATCCAGACCACCCAGAACAGGGATATTAAAATCCTGAAATATTTCCGTTAAAATCTGGGGGATGTATGTTTCATTCTCACACGCGGTGAAAGATCCGGTCACAACACCGGTTATCCCGTCAAAAAGCCCTGCCATTTTCATCTGCATCAGCATCCGGTCTATTTTATATGCCGGTTCATGAATATCTTCCATAAAAAAAATACACTGATTAAAATCCGGCTGAAACCCTGTTCCGACAAGGTGGGAAATAGTTGAAAGATTTCCGCCTTTCAGAATGCCTGTGGCATTTCCGGGGCAGATCACCTCTTCTTTAAGTCTTATTTTGAGACAGTCGTCTCCGGTCAATGTCTGGTAAAAAGAATCAATGGTTTCATTTTGGGCGCAGGCCAGACTGATTAAATTCGGCCCGTGAATCACCGGCATGTCACAACGATCTATCATGGCCAGCAACAAGGCTGTGGTATCAGAAAAACCGATAAAGGGTTTGGGACAGCCTGCCATCAGGGACCAGTCCATGTAATCCAGAATCCGCAAAGCGCCGAATCCGCCCCTGGCCGAGATAATGGCGTCAACTTCAGGATCTGCAAACAACTGCATGATCACCCGGGCACGGATGATATCATCACCGGCCAGATATCGTTTTCTTTGAAAAATCTGTTCCGGTATTTTAATATTGAACCCAAGGTCTTGTAATACCTGTACCCCGTCCTTGAATGTGTCAATATCAAAACATGCTGAAGGTGCGCAGACACCGATGGTATCCCCTGGTTTTAGAAATTGGATGGTATTCATTCTTTATTTTGTATCATACCCTTGTGATTAAAATCAGATTAAAAAACAATATTTAAAAAAAATCAGGGTTCGATTTTTATTGAAGGATATAATCCTTTACGGGGACCTGTTCGATACGGTTGAATCATATTATAGGAAATATTCTGATCATCCTGGGCATGTCCCCTGTTTTTTCCTTTTTTATACAAGGCGCCATTTGAAAGCAGAACTTTATCAATCCGTTTTTTAAATGCGTCCACAAACAAAGACCCATTACCTGAAAATTCAAGATTGCCCAGAACAAAGATATCCTCTATCTGTTCAAAATCAGTGATGGGAATCGTATTGGTTTTAATGTCTTCAACACTCCCGATAAACCCCCAGATTAAATGACTGGCAGGTATTTTTATGGGTAATTCGCTGTCAATAATCGTATGAGGCATGACAATGCAATCCTGCCCGATTTCAATTGGTGCATCCTGTTTACCATTCAAAAAACAGTTAAATCCCAGAAAGGTTTTAATTCCGATCCTTGAATAAATTATTTTTGCGCCATGGGCGGTAATATTCAGTCCATCCAATGTTGAATGAATGATAAACGTATTTTCCTGGGCATTTGACCCATCTCCCATCACTGCATTGTCTAAAAATGCCCGTTGTGAAACCAGAACATTTTCACCGATGTGAACATTGCCGATTACAACAGCATACGGATTCACCGCTGACGTGGAAGGAGACTCTATCAGTTTAGTTGTCAGATTTTGAAACGATCTCTCATGAATCAGCTCACGCTCTTTTGTGAAATCATATAAAATGCCGACAGGCTGCTGCAAAGAATTAATTCCAATATAATTTTCCAGAATTTCTTCTTTAAATTTATACTTAAATTCAAATTTATTCTGCTTAATCCAGACAGTTCCGGGGGCAATTTTCTGATGGAACAATTCTCCTGCCTGTACATATGAAAATTCACCGACAATGCAGGATAAAAGATTCATCAAATCCACGGTGGCAAAAGGTCCTATAAAACATCCCTGAAGTGTTGTTCCGTGGATATTGGCATAATGCGCTGAAATTGTACTTTTAATTCCAAACTCTTCAGGGCTTTTGGGGTTATGGGAATTGCTGTGCACCAGTGTTTTATACAAAAGGCTGTCTCGAATAGTGATGGTTTCATCTTTAACCAGCGGAACGTTTTTAAAACTGATGATATCATCCCCTTTGCGTTTAAGCTCATCTCCTCTGACATCACTTTTATAGACCGCAGATCTGCCGACATGACACTGCCCCAGAAAATAACTGCCTGCAATATTTGAATCTGTAAACGAAAAATAAATCGGATGAAGGGACGTAATTCCGTAAAATGCAAAAGAGTTGAGCATTTTTTGTGAGTCAAGCGCATTCATTACAAATGTTTCTGAATTAAAATCAAACAGTTCCAGATTGATATTTACCCGGCTGATGATTCGATCAGTCAGCTGTCTAATTTCCATCATCCTCACCACCCTTACTTTTTGTCCATCCTGATTTTAATCCAACGCTTCATTATTTTGACAAATTTTAACAAAATTGCAATACTGCACACTTAATTTAATCAAATAAGGATATATATCCATTGAATATTCCAAAAATTCTTGCGCCAGCCGGAGATACAACCTGTTTTTTAGCAGCGATTGCCGCAGGTGCGGATGCCATTTACTGCGGTTTGAAAATATTTTCCGCCCGTATGGAAGCACAAAATTTCAGCATTGAAGAACTTGCAAAGCTCACTGCGCTTGCAAAATCAAAAAACATTGAAGTTTATATCGCTTTAAATTCCATCATCAAAGAATCAGAGCAGGAAAAAATAATTAATATTCTCAACAAACTCTGTACGTTTGTTGATTTTGATGGTCTGATCATACAGGATCCGGGCATCATTCCGCTGGCCCGGCAGGCGGGTTTTAAAAAACAGTTTCATTTGTCGACACTGGGCAACTGCAGCTTCCCTTCAGGATTGACAACGGCCAAACAAATGGGATTTGATAAAGTTGTCATTCCAAGAGAATTTACCATTGATGAAATCAAAGAAATGGCAGGTTCATTACCCGAAGGGATCGAGCTTGAGGCGTTTATTCACGGCGCCCTGTGCTACAGTGTTTCAGGAAGGTGCTACTGGAGTTCCTGGTTTGGCGGGAAAAGCGCTCTTCGGGGCAGATGTGTTCAGCCCTGCCGAAGGGTATATGACCAGAAAGGTGTGAAAAAAAGGCATTTTTCATGCACGGATTTTTCATGGGATGTGCTGGTTAAAGTTTTAAAACAGATCCCTCAAATCACCACCTGGAAGATTGAAGGCCGCAAAAAAAGCCCGCATTATGTATATTACACGGTAAAAGCCTACAAAACATTGCGGGACGACCCTGAAAACAAAAAAACAGCCCAGTCCTATCTTGATTATGCAATGGGAAGAGAATCTACACATTACAATTTATTGAGCCAACGCATCATCAGTCCGCTTGACCATCTTTCCGAAACCGCATCCGGTCTTTTTACCGGACGCATCCAGAATCCTGCTGCCCCCTTTTTTATCACAAGAGAAGCATTGCTGCCCCAGGATCTGTTAAGAATCGGGTTTGAAGATGATAAATTTCACTCTATCCAGAAAGTCACCCGGGCGATCCCCAAAAAAGGAAAATTTTTTTTAGATAAAAAATCAGCGTTCAGAATAAAAAAAGGAACCCCGGTTCATATTATCGATCGCCGGGCACCTGAACTTATGGTGCAAATTCAAGTGCTTGAAAATGAATTGGAAAAAACACAGACTCCGCCTGTTCGACCGGTCATCAAAACCGGCAGCCCTGAAATTTTTCACAAAGCAAAAAAACCATCGTCCAGAATGATAAATTTAACCCTTTCACGGGGCAAATTCATCCAGAAATCAGGCCCCCGCTCCCTGGAAAGGGCGGTATGGATATCCAGCCAAAGATATTGCGCCCCTTCATCCAGACAGGACTGGCTTTTTCTGGATCCTCTTGTATTTCCGGATGAAGAGAACATATGTTCAGACTATATTGCCAAAGCCATCAAAAAAGGGGCAAAAAACTTTATTATAAACAGCCTGTGGCAACTGTCATTGTTCAAAACGCCTGAGCAACTGAATATCTGGGCGGGCCCATTCTGCAATATTACAAACAGCATGACCATCCAGGTATTAAAAAACCGCGGTGTGTCAGGGGTGATTGTCAGCCCGGAACTGGATCAAGACACGGTTATGCTGCTTGGCAAAAACAGTCCCCTGCCCTTGGGGATTGTCATCTTTGCAAACTGGCCACTGGGCATTTCAAGAATTATTTCCAGCGACCTTAAACTGAACCAGGCTTTTACAAGCCCTATGGGAGAAGTTTCCTGGGCTTCCAAGCACAATAACAATTATTATATTTTCCCCAACTGGCCTCTGGATTTATCCTCCCAGAAGGCTGCACTTGAAAACGCCGGGTATTCACTTTTTATGGATATGCATGAAAATATCCCCAATACAATCAAACTCAAAGACAGACCCGGGCTTTGGAACTGGAATATAAAACTTTTATAATTTTATTTTAACCATCTGTTCAAACAGGACAAGCAGAAATTCCTGTCAATTCTGTAGTTACAAAATTGAAACTTAAAGCAGTCCAGTGAAAACATATTTGTAATTA
>JAHJLV010000043.1 GCA_018821535.1 Pseudomonadota bacterium
AGATTTAAGGGGCTTGCCCCTTAAAATATAAGGGATTCCGCCTTAAAAAAACGTATTTTTTTTTAAAAACGGGTTGTTTTTCTCCTAAAAACGATTTATTGTCATTATAAGAAACTACAGGGTATGTGACGGTCTGACCGTCACAAAATTAACCAAGTTAATTTAAAACTTATTCGCTAAAGCTCAACGTCCCAGCCCGGCAAAAAGCCGGGGAAAAGCAAAAAGGATAAAATGCCCAATACCGAACCAAAGAAAAAGTCGGAAAAACGGAAAAGAATAAAACGGCAAACGATCAGGTTTTCACCGGAAGAATGGGCCAAAATAGAAAAACTATCCGGTAAATGTTCTATGTCGCCAAGCACATATTTAAGAGAGGTCGGCCTTGAGAAAAGAATTAAAAGCACCTTTGACAGCCAGGTGCTTTTTGAACTTGCACAACTCAGGGCAGAGATCGGGCGATTGGGCGGTCTTGTTAAAGCCTGGCTGTCCCCAAAACAAACAGATATCGGTGTAACACCAGAATCAAAAGAATACCTTAAAAACAATAAACCAGAGTTAAAAACCTTATTGCGAGCACTTGATATGAACATCATCAAAATAGAGGACCTTGTAAAAAAAATATGATTGCCGAGGTTTTAAAACGTAAATTATCAAGACCATTTAACGGGCTGGCAACGTACCTTTGCGGCAAACCTGAACGGGTTGAAGAAAGTTTTTTCTTAAACTGTTCTTTTGATGATTTTGATTTAAACCTAAAAGAAATAAATGCCCTTCAAAACCTGGCAAAATCTAAAGCTGACAAAACTTATCATTTTGTCCTCAGCCTCAGAGAAGGGGAAAAATTAAACCGTGATGAAATTGAAAGGGCGGTAAGGATGCAATTAAAAGCCCTGGGTTACGAATACCACCAGGCTTTAATCACGGCCCATAATGATACGGCAAATTTTCATATTCATGTGGGTGTAAACAAGGTGTGTCCAAAAACAAAAAGAACCAAAACACCATATAAAGATTTTGAAAAATTAGATAAAACCTGTGAAAAACTTGAAAAGATTTTCGGGCTGCAGCAAGATAATAGGGTAGGGCAGAAAACCAATAAAACAAAACGTCTATATGATGGCCGTCAATCATTTCAAGAATGGGTATCCATATTATCACCTGAAATTATGAACGGCGTAAATAAAGCAAAGACCTGGCAAGAAGTACATTTTGAACTTGCCAGATTTAATTTGTATATAAAACAGCGGGGAGCTGGTTTTGTAATATCAGATATTGACAATAAGCTATTCATGAAAGCCAGCGCAGTTGATCGTGGCTTATCAAAAAAAGCGTTAGAATCCATCTTTGGTGAGTTTGAAAAACCAGACTTAAAGAACCTTCCAAAACCTGTTTTGAAATACGATGCTAAACCTGAAGAAGCCAAGGAAAGTGCTACTATATATAAAGAGTTTGAAGTTAAAGAAAAAATGAAAAAACAAGAAAGATATGAAAAAATGACCGCTCTTTATAAACTGCATAGCATGAGAATTTTCTCATTAAAGCAATGGTACAAGGACAGCAAAGCCGATCTTAAAAAAGATCTGTTTATTGCCCGTCGGGAAAGACGAACAGTTTTGCAGCGATACCAGGCAAATATGAAAACCAGATTAGAAGAAATTTTCAATGATTTCCAGGAGCAGAAAAAACAAATCATTAAAGAAACAAAGCCCCTGGGCTGGAACAGTTTTCTGCGTGATGAAGCTATGAACGGGAGGCGTGATGTTCTTGATTTATTGAGATCCAGGCCCATTGGTACACGCACCCGCATAGTTAAAAATAATTTTTTCGGTATTAAAAAACCAAGTGCGATTACCCCGGGTTTTCATACTATAAGCCGTAAGGGTGAATTGATATATACCTTTGGCAAGGTGCAAGTGAGAGATAAAGGAAAAGCTGTTTCTTTCTTCGGGGATTTTTCTGACGAAAAAGGGTTAACCGATGCTTTACGATTTTTATCTGATAAAAAAGACAGCGGTTTGGTTTTTAATGGTACGGATGGATTTAAAGATAAAATTTTAGAAGCGATCAATAAACACAATATCAATATTAAGTCCGAAAACTTACGTTCGGGTCAAGCTGGAAAAGAATCTCAAGGGCAGGGCAGGTGATTTATGAATGAAAGAGAACTATGGCAGGGCAGACCGTCATTGTGGAATGTCAGCTCAAATATTTTTAAATTAATAAAGACGCTGATTGCAGCGGGTTTATTGTTGTATTGTTCTCGTTATCTTCCAGAGAATTTTGTTAAGGTTCCTGAGATTGGTTTGCCGGAGTTTTTCTCTAAAATAACAGGGGAACAGTTTTATTTGCTGGCTTTCTTTTCTTTGCTTATTGTGCGGCGGGTGTGGGGAATAATTCATCAATATATAAATATTCTTTGTATTGAAATTAAACTGACCGATGAAAGATTGCATTTTCGAGAAGGCATTTTAAACAAATTTCAAAAGGGGATAGAGCTTTATAGAATCAAGGATCTATCCATATACGAACCTTTTTTATTTCGTCTTTTAGGGCTGCAGAATATACAAATTGTTGCCTCGGATAAAACAATCGGGTTCCCAAGGCTTATGGGTGTCCCAAAAGAAGCTAATATATATGAGTTGTTAAAAAATTATGTTGAATCAGCCCGGACAAAAAAGGGTGTTAAAGAAGTTGATTATTTTAACGGGTAGGGGGGAGTATGTTAGAAAAAATTGTATCTGGAGGGCAGACCGGGGCTGATATCGCAGGGGTTGACGCTGCAATATTTTGTCGTTTTCCTTATGGTGGTTGGCTGCCCCAGGGGAGAAAGTCAGAAAAAGGACTTGTTCCGGAAAAATATAATCAATTTCAAGTGATGGCCAGAGGGGGCTACCCTAAAAGAACTGAGCAAAATGTAATTGAATCAGATGGTACGGTTATTTTTACATTTGGCAAATTATCCGGAGGCTCATTATTAACGAAAAAGCTTGCTGTAAAAAACAATAAACCATGGCTTCATATTGATTTAGATATGATTAAAAACCCTTCTGCTAAAATAATAGACTGGCTCATTGAATGGGACATTAAAAGATTAAACGTGGCCGGAAAAAGTGCGAGCAAAGCACCGGGTATCTATAAGCAGGTTAAAGCAATTATGACAGATATTCTGCAACAGGAGTATTAGAAATGCAAAGGGAAGCGGTTAAAGAAAGAGCTGATAAATTAGACGCCAAGGTTTTGAGCGTTTCTAATCTCGATTCTCAAAATCGATATTCTCTTGAAAAAAGAATACCGGTTGATGAATTTATTGATGGCGTCAGGTTTTACCAAAAAGAAAATGTCTGGGTTGATGAAAAAACGAAAAAGACCATTGCTGTTGGCCGAAATGCAACGGTTGTGAATATCATTGAGTTTACGGACGATAAACCGATAAAATCATCCTTTCAAATGATGGATGAGGGGGGAATCGCTCATAGCGGGAATCATTCTGGGAATCCGGTGATTGATCTGGGCAAATGGGGGGAAAAATATGAATACAAAGCCCTTCCTGATACAGTTGAGATTGATTTAATCGGTGAGCGAAAAAGTCGGGTTAATGATATGGGAAGTTTGCCAGACAGCCAGAACAATCTTGTTGGCAAAGCTCAAATAGATAAAAATGTGATTAATTCTGACGATTGGCTTAAAGGCAAGACCGGAGACAAGGAAGCCGCCGGAAGGATTGTTGATTCTCTATGGTCCTTGAAAAAAACTGAAAAATTGAAAGGAATGTTGGGGAATTTGGCAAATAAAGTTTTGATTACAATGCCAAGCACATCAAGTATGAATGTTATTCCTAAAATTTTTGGCAGGAAACTGGCTAAAGCCTTTGAGGGAAAAATTAAGGTGATCCAGGGGGATGATTATTTTAACTTAACCCATAATAAAGAAGTCAAAAATGTGTCTCGTACTGAGCGGGTGTTTTTTGAAAGAAAATTTGTCCCTGAAAAACCCCTGGGAAAAGAAATTGAAGGTAAACAGGCCGTTCTTGTTGATGATATTTTTACAACCGGCGGGAGTGTAAAAGCATTTTCTCAAGCCCTGGCTGCACAAAATCTTAAGGTTGATAATATCGTAGGGCTTATGGGCGATAAACGGTTTAAGGTTGATCAAAAAACCGCTGATAAATTAGAAAAGGCCTTATCTGATCAAAAGGGCGATATTGACTTAGAAAAATTGTCAAAAAAACTCACCCGGACAGAAGCAGGTTTATTGATACAAAGACTGAACAAAGAAAAGGGGTCAAACAATGATCTTACCAAAAGAATACAAGGGTTATACGACGGAACATTTGTTAGAAATATTGAAGGAAATAGGATCGCCGGAAGGGACAACAGCCCCGGAAGAAGAAATATTAATAATGCGAAAGATGTTAAGGGAATACAAGATAGGGGTTCACTCGAAGGATACGGACGATAACTAATGCGATCCACAATTAAAATAGGGCTTATTACCGATCTTTTTATTCTTCTTATTGATATGGATCAGGGCAAGTCAATAACGAATAATGCCTATGAAGTAGTCGGCCATGTAAACAGGACTGTTCCTATCGGCCCGCGGAGGGTATATTATCGTGATACAATGGGACGGTTTGACGAATTAAAAATAAGAAATGGTCGGTTTGTAGGATTTAGCCCTTGTTCTGATGCTCAGCAACGCAAATTCTCTGAGCTTGTATAGTGCGAAATAAGGTGAAAAAATCATATAAATTGCTTGTGAATCGTCCTTTTTATTGATAAAATTATTTTGTCCAATGGGGGATAGGGCAATGCTGAGGAGCAACCCGAGCACCGGAGGACAACGAAGCATATCGGCGGGGTTTATCCCCGCCTTTTTTTTAGGGTCGGCTGCTATCAATGTTTAATAAAAAATTGATAGCATTTTTGTTGCTGGCAACGCGATCCGGATTAAAAAAACGATAGCAAAAATTTTATGGGACTATGGAGTGTTGCCCAGATCCCGGCCAGGCAGTTTGCTTTTTGCTATCAAATTTGGATAAATTTTAGGGCGAGTGGATCCGTTTGACGGATTTACACGCCCTTTGTATTTGGCTGTTACATGTGGCTTTCAGTGTTTGGCATTATAACCGGGTCCTTTCAATATTCTTTGGAGTCCTCTTAAAACTATTAAAACAAAAACAGTGGATTTAAAACCGGCCGTGCTGCCGGAGGGTGAAAGAAAACAAAGGAACGTAAGGGGAAAAATAATAAAAAATGCTATATACCCTTGCTAAATACATAGCCTTGCTATATACTCTGTGTGTATAGCAAATTTAATAGGGGGTACATTATGGAGGTTGGAACTGTCTTTAAAAACAATAGAACCCAAGCGGTCAGGTTGCCTGTTGACAGCCGGTTCCCTGAAAGTGTGAAAAAGGTTGTTGTGCGTATTATTGGTAAAGACCGTGTGCTTTCACCAGTAGAAAATACATGGGATAGTTTTTTTCTTTCTACGGACGGAGTTTCTGATGATTTTATGAAGGAACGCGCGTCACAAGAACAATCTGAAAGGGAATCCTTTTAATGCTAAAATATATGTTGGATACCAATATCGTTATCTATGTGATTAAGCGTCGTCCAATCGAAGTGTTAGATGTTTTTAACGCCCATGCAGGACAGATGTGTATTAGTTCAATCACGTTAGCAGAATTATTGCATGGTGTTGAAAAAAGCTCTATGGTTTCTCACAACTTACGAAAAGTTGAGGATTTTATATCACGCTTAGATGTCTTGTCATACGACAATAACGCTGCTTCGCACTATGGTGATATTAGAGCAAATTTAGAAAAAAAAGGTACTCCTATAGGAGTTAATGATTTGCACATTGCTGGTCATGCAAGAAGTGAATCATTAATCTTGGTTTCTAACAATGTGCGTGAGTTTGAGAGAGTCGAAGGTCTACGATTAGAGAATTGGATTGAAACAGAATAGGTGTCGCGGCCTGATTTCATAATCGGACTAGCTTGCAATCATCGCCAAGTCTCGGCTCAAATTAATTGATTCTATCCGTGAATCGTGAATCCTGGCCCAATTTATTTGCCTCTGGAACCAGATTAAACGCATCTATAAAGTTCAGAAAGTCAATCCTGTTCAAAGGTTTTGAAACTTTGATTTCTTTACTGCGTTTCTGGGCGTTAAAAGCTTTGATTTCCCATCCAGAATTAAAAACTGATCATAGTTCAGAAAACGGTCGTTTTCTGAACCAAAAAATCAAAGCAGAAATCAGGTAGCCGTGTTTTTTATATATTATAAAAATTACACTGCAAAATTGGCTTGTAACTGCGGTTAAGGCTCATATAGTGGAATAAAAATTTCAAAACTAAAAAATATTCATATACCACATATTGGGGTTCTCGAATCTTGTCTTGACTGAGTCTTTAAAATACCAGTGCACACCGTTTATTTTCAGACGAAACCCCATATAGATAGACAGATTGAACACCCTATTACGTAACGAATTTTTGCTAACTTCGGTTAAAAATTTGGGCAATATTTTCATAATTAGGAAACATATATTTTTTCATAAAGGAAGATGACGTATTTGGGCCAGGGATTTAAAATAACTTGACTCAAAACAATTAGTTGTGTATACAACCAATTATGGTATTTAATTATGATCACAATAAATCTTTGGGATATTTAACCGGATTGGCCAGCAGACTGTTAAACAATACGCTTGCAGCACAATTTCAAGCGGCGAATATCGACATGACCGCTGAACAATGGGGGACCATTCTTGTTTTAGTGAACGGGGGGGCTATCACTCAAAAACAACTTGGTGAGCAGCTTTGTCTTGAAAAATCCAGTGTGAGTCGCTTGCTGGATGGGCTTGAAAGGCGCGATTGGATTGTACGCGTCAAAAACCCCAAAGACAGCCGACAAAAGCTTGTTGCGCCGACACCTAAAGTTATGGAAACGATAGAGAAGTGCTCCAGCATCGCCAAAAACATTTTAAAAGACGCGCAGCGCGGTATGACCGAAGAGGAACAATTGGCCTGCCAATCAGCCCTGTCACACATCATATCGAATCTTGATAAGGGGAACAGATAGATAAAAGTAAAAATATGATAAAATAGTTGTATACACAACTTAAAGGAGGAAAAATGAGTTTTCAATCAATCCTTGAAAGAACAAACGTCTTTCTGGAGCACCTGGGTCTGGACGGAGAGCCCTTCGGTGTTTATTACGATGACACCAAACCGGAAAAAGCCTTTGGTCCCAAAACCGGCGTCCCCATATCCAGGGAAATGGAAGACCAGGGCCAGGTGGACATGCAGGAAGTCATGAAAACCTTTTCCTGCGTTATCGGCAATATCTGGCTGGCCAGGAAAAAGAAGTGTGCAGCTTTTATTTCATCAGAAGAGTATGGATGTCCAGGCGGGGTCTTTTACTGCTCCATGATGAAACCCAATCTTAGATTCATTGAGCATTATGTGACCACGGGATTTGAAGGAACCCCCATTCATGGTGAGCGGTACCTGCCGTCGCCGGAAGCCATGAGGACTTTTCTTGACAAGGTAGATCCCCGTAAAGCACCGGGGAAATATTGTATTTTTAAACCGTTATCTCATTTTTCAGAGGGTCAGAAACCTGAATTTGTCATCTTTTTTGCCCGCCCGGAAGTGTTGACCGGCCTCTTCACCCAGACCATGTTTACCACAGGCGATGTGGATAGTGTGGCATCTCCGTTCGGAGCCGGATGTACCAATATTATTGGCTGGCCGCTTTTTTACAAGGAACAGGGAAAAGAAAAAGCCGTACTCGGCGGGTTTGATCCTTCGGCCAGAAAATATCTGAAAACAGATGAACTGACTTTCACAGTCCCCTTGTCTTTGTATGAAAAAATGCTTGAAGCCCTGCCGGAATCCATGTTCAACGTCGGAGACACCTGGCCGATCGTGCGTAAAAAAGTCGACCGCAGTGCAAAGAAATGGGGAGAGAAGAATTAGCCTTTACTATGCTTCAGGCGGTCTGACGCAAACGATTAATATCCCTCAACGGTGGAGCCCCGAACAGCCGGCTGTATTCACGGCTGAACTGCGAGGGGCTTTCATAGCCAACTTCATATGTAACCGTCAGAGCATCCAGGTTTTCTGTAAGCATCAAGCGCCTGGCTTCGTTTAAGCGCAACCGTTTCTGGAATTGCAGAGGTGTCATTGAGGTCATTACTTTAAAATGGTTATGAAATGCAGATTTGCTCATCCCGGCGTCGGCAGCCAGTTCTTTTACACGAAGGGGACTGGTATAATTATTTTTCAGCCAGTCTATCGCCTGTGAAATCTGATGGCTGTGGCTCCCTGAAGCGGTTATCTGTTGAAGGCGCGGCCCTTGATCCGTTGTAAGCAGACGGAAAAAAATTTCCCGCTTAATAAGTGGGGCAAGAATTGTAATATTTTCATCTTCCCCAAGTAAATCCATCAAACGCTGAAAGGCACCAAGCAGGGGTAAAGTAAGCTGTCCTACAGCCATCCCCTTTCGTGCTTGACGGGAACGGTTGAGGGGAAGGCCACTATCAACGATCAACTGGAAAATCTCCTGCAAATCCAGTTCCAATACCAAACCCAGATAGGGCTTTTTTTCGCTTGCTTCAAGGATGTTTGCGACAACCGGCAAATCTACAGATGAAATTAGAAATCGAGATGCATCATACACATATGTTTCCTCTCCTAACAGCACCCGCTTAGCCCCCTGAGCGATAAGGCATATACTTGACGCATGTGTGTAGCTGGTCGGTTCTGTTGGCACTGGCCAGCGGTTCAGCTGTAGACCAGGTATTTGTGTGTTCACCTGGTTTTCGTTTCCAGTCCATCTGGCAATGCTCTTTGCCAGCGTTTTAGATGCAATGGCCAAATTTTCAGGCATCTCTCCCAGACTCGCATTATTTTCATCCATAGCAAATCTCCTTGTTCCTTATTTCTAAGAATATTAACATGGTTACCTTTCACCCACAATAAATTCGTCATAAATGGTGCATTATTAGGCAATCTCACCTCAGATTGATTTGGTCAGACGTTCTGCAACCAAAATCTTTTTGATCATATAAAACACCGGATTCTGTTTAACATCAGGGTCTTATGGTCAATGTCAGTGGTTTGTTTCTACAGATTTTCCACCTTGAATTCAATGATTGAGTTAATGTTTTGGACTATCAGACAATTATTAGAAACTATCAGGCTATCTGCTCTTTCATCGTTTACTGTATATTCAAAACAGTTCAAAGGCCAATGAGCGATCAAAACAATGATGAAAGAAAGGATAAACAAAATGGAAATTAAACGGAACGGAACACAGGCGTCAATCTCTGGTCCGGCGGACTGGTTTACCGGCACGGTGCGCATTGACCCTATATTTCTTAAGGCAGAAGATCCAGCCCGTACAACAGGGGCCGGCGTCACATTTGAGCCTGGTGCCCGGACAGCCTGGCATACCCATCCGCTGGGACAAACATTGATTGTTACAGCCGGATGCGGGAGGGTCCAGCGGGAAGGTGGAACGATTGAAAAGATTCACCCTGGAGATATAGTTTGGTTTCCGCCGGGTGAAAAACACTGGCACGGTGCAGCTCCCAATACCGCAATGACCCATATTGCCGTTCAGGAATCACTTGACGGTAATAATGTGAGCTGGATGGAGCATGTCAGCGATGAACAATACGGCAGTTAATTTCAAATCAATAAATAACCGATTAATGGAAGGTATTAACATGAAAAGAATATCAAAATTAAGCCCTTGCTTTTTTACAATCGCAGTCGTTTTACTTATGCTTTTGTCCTTTACCTGCATTTCTCTGGCCTCAGATGCCCGGGAGTGGGACAAAACCTTTGCCAAAAGCGATAAGGTAATCCACAAAAAAGTATCATATCCGAACAGATATGGCCTCACCATATCCGCAGACCTGTACCGGCCTAAAAATATGGATCAATCCCAAAAATATGCCGCCATTCTGGTCGGCACCCCCTATGGCGGGGTTAAAGAGCAGGGGGCCGGCATCTATGCCCAGACCATGGCAGAACGGGGCTTTATCGCCATGGCTTTTGATGAATCATACAACGGGGAAAGCAGCGGTGAACCCAGACACCTGTCTTCTCCGGACATTTTTGTTGAAGATTTTTGTGCAGGCGTGGATTTTTTAGGAACACGCCCCTTTGTGGACCCGAATAAAATCGGTGTCATCGGTATCTGCGGCAGCGGTGGATTTTCCGTTACTGCAGCCCAGGTCGACCACCGCATCAAAGCCCTTGCCACTGTCAGCATGTACGATATGAGCCGCGTCATACGTAAAGGATGGAAAGACGGGATGGCTGATGATCAGCGCAGCAAAACCCTTGACCAGCTTGGAGAGCAGCGCTGGAAGGATTTTGAGAATGGCAGCCCATTGCTGCCCCAAGGATTCCCCAGTGAACCCGCGGATTCGATTCCGGAAGGGTTAGATCCTATTTCAAGCGAGTTCTGGGAATATTACGCCATGAAGCGTGGTCATCACCCAAGATCACACGGTCCGTTCACGGCAACAAGCAATATGGCATTCATGAATTTTCCCCTGATGAATTACATTAAAACCATTTCTCCAAGGCCGATTCTGTTCATCATGGGCGAGAAAGCCCACTCAAGATATTTTACTGAAGATGCTTATGAAATGGCTGCCGAGCCCAAGGAACTTTATATCGTTCCGAATGCCAGGCACATTGATCTATACGACAGAACGGGCATGATTCCGTTTGATAAACTGACTGCATTTTTCACCACTGCACTAAAATAATTACAAGGAGAGATCATGAAAGATTTTACTTTTTATAACCCCACAAGAATTGAATTTGGCAAAAACAAAGAAAATAACATCGGTCAGTATGTAAAAGAGTTCGGCGTGAACAGTATACTTATCCTCTACGGATCGGACCGGATCAAAAAGGATGGGCTGTTCGGTCGTATCACGGTGTCTCTTGAAGAGCAGGGTATCGTTCACGAAGCAGTCGGTGGTGTTATCAGCAATCCGTTAATCAGTCGTGTGCGTGACGCAGTGAAAGTCGTCAAAACAAATAATCTGAAAGGAATTCTTGCTGTTGGCGGGGGATCTGTCTTAGACTCTGCCAAGGCTGTTGCCGCAGGTGCAAAATATGATGGCAATGTCTGGGACTTTTTTATTGGTAAAGCCGAAGTCCAGGATGCACTTCCTGTTTTTTCGGTAATGACGCTGGCAGCCACAGGCAGTGAAATGAATCCTTACGGCGTTTTGACCAATAGTGAAACCCAGCAAAAATATCCTATCGGATCTCCACTTCTTTTTCCAAAAGTATCCGTCATTAATCCCGACCTTATGGCCTCTGTCACACCGGAGTATCTGGCTTATTCAGCCGTCGATATTTTTTCCCACTGCCTTGATCTCTATTTTACAGCAAGCTTTTTGCCGGATTACACCGCAGCTCTGATCGAAAACATTCTGGAGACGGTCATGCGTACCACCAACAGACTGATGACCAACCCGGATGATTATTATGCACGGGGCGAATTTGCCTGGACCGCAACCATGGCATTAAATGGAAATACCTTTGTCGGTGTTGAGGGTAATTCCTATGATACCCACATGATTGAACATGCCATGGGTGCGCTCTACAATGTCCCTCATGGTGCCGGTCTTGCAGTGGTCCTGCCTGCATGGATGATGGAAATAAAAGACCGGTGCCCGGAACGGTTTGAGCGTTTTGCAAAAAAAATCTTTAACAGTGCCGACAGTGATGAAGGCATTTCAAAGCTGACTGAGTGGTTCACATCCATCGGGGCTCCGGTTACATTTGCACAAGCTGGCCTTGCTGAGGATACTGTTGATCCCATTGCCGAAAATGCATTTGGCAATGCAAAACTCTGGGGGATGGACGAAATGTATCCCCAGGACAGGATTGCCAAAATTCTCAAGTTGGCCGTCAAGTAAATTGGAGAAATATAATGAATCGGGTTTTAATTGTTCTTTTTACCGGATTGATTATGGGGACAGTTGTCATCTCCCAGGTCCATGCGCTGACCTTGTCAGACAGGCAGGTAAAAATTACATCCAAAGGGCATACTGCGACCTTCCGACTGTATGACACCGTTGCTGCAAAGGAATTTTACGATCAACTGCCTCTCAATCTGGAGCTGACCAATTTTCGTGATGCCCAGTGGATGTTCTATCCTCCCGAAAAGCTGAATGTGACTGCACAAGAGGCATACCATGACGGGAAAAAAGGAGAGCTGAGTTATTATGCGCCCTGGGGTGATGTGTTCATGCTCTACAAAGATTTTTATGCAGGCGATGAAATGCATCGTTTGGGTATCAACTTAACCGGAGCTCAAGAGATCGAAAAGATGTCAGGAAGCGCCATTATTGAAAAACAAGAAAAAAATACTTCCGTGGACCAAAAAAACATGGTGATAAAAGTTGTCGCAAAGGCCGAAGGTCGAACGACCATTTTCAAACTCAATAACAGTACGGCTGCCAGGGAACTGTATGCTCAACTGCCGTTAAGCATCAAAGTAGAAGATTATAGTAACAACGAAAAGATTTTCTATCCTCCTAAAAAGCTGGGCACCGAATCAACTCCTTTGGCAGATGCACAGAAAGGGACCCTGGCGTATTATGCTCCATGGGGTGACGTGGTGATGTTCTATGACCATTTCGGTTCAGCCTCGGATTTGTATGAACTGGGGCATGCCGTTTCGGGAAGTGAGCACATAAAAAGTATGTCCGGTACAATAAAGATCGGAAAAGGAACGACGCCTTGATCCATGTGGCGATAACAAACGAATTTAGGCGTTCCTGAACTTCAGGGACGCCTTATTCGAAAACATATCAGGAGAAAATTCATGTCAGATAAAGATAATACGAATTTTCGGGAAGTGGCATCCCATGGACGCCGGGATTTCCTTAAAAACGCTGTTGCTTTGGCAGTCATCCGTCTCAGCCATACACATTCTGGGAAATGCTGAACATAGACGCATCAAAAAATAACTGGAGGTAGAAGTGCGTTTTTTCATACTCCCAATAATTTTTAATAAAAATAAGTCAAAATCCTTAAAAACAAAAACCCCACAATGATGGTATCTAAAAACTCTATTTGAAGGTCGATGCCCCTCACCAATAACTGAACAAGTGCCCATACCCCGGATATAGCCTTTTTCCGAGCTATTCTTAAAAAAGTCCCAGCCTTTCACCCCAAAAATTTGTATACTGTCTTTATCCTGAATTTTCAGGAAGATTACAATATTTTTTTAAAGGAGGGCAACATTATGAAAATGTCACAGGCAATTAAAAATTTTCTGGCGTATCAAAAGCTCAATTCAAAAAAAACACCATCCAAAATTACCGGTACTTCCTGGCTGTTTTCCAAAAAGAGTTTGGCAAGCGGGATGTATCAGAGGTAACACCGGATGAAATAATGGAATTTCTGGTCAGAATCACTGACGGCCTGAAACCATCAACCAAGAAACTCAAATACTCCCTTCTAAAAAGTCTATTCAATTTTGTCAAAAATACTGTAATCCCCGATCTATCCAATCCTTGTGAGTCTGCAGTGCTGGCCAAAACCTTCAGAGCAGGCAAATTACCACCCTGGAAAATTCTGGAACGAGATGCCGTCGATGAATTCATTTTCAAAACGGATAATCCCAGAAACAGGCTTATGCTTGAATTGATGGCAAGGGGTGGAATGAGGATCGGTGAAGTCCTAAAATTGAAGCCGCGTGATGTTCAGGATCGAAAACTTCATTTGCCAAATCCTAAAAGTGGTCGTGCCTCTGAAGTTGTTTTTATTCCGAAAAAAGTTGCGGATCGGCTGCGTGAGTATATTGCGGGTGAAAATATCCAAAATAATGAACGTGTTTTCCCCTTAGGATATACCCGCGCCAGGGAGATTGTTAAGAATGCCGGATTGAAAATCGGTATTGATGTAAAACCACATGATTTGAGACGACATGCTGCCACCTATGCCAGCAGATCCGGAGTCCCCATTGAAATTGTATCAAAAATTATTCTTCGTCATTCTAACCTGTCCACCACCCAGCGTTATCTTGGCAAGGTCAGTGACACTGAGGCCATGCATTGGATTGAAAATATTTATCGGTAAAATCGAAGGGGATTGGTCAATCTCCAATCCCCCGATAAAATGAGAAAGTTGGTCTCCTTTGAGGCGACACCTCAAAAGTGTTAATTGTTTTAGTGACGAAACAAAGACATTAACAAAAAAGGAGACCAGATGAAAAATACCATTTATGACCATTATATTGCAATAGATTGGGCTGCTACAAACATGGCGATCGCTCGTATGACAAAAAAATTAAACCGTATTCAGGCCTTTGATGTTCCCGCTGACATTGCCGAATTAAAGTTTTATTTACTACGTTTGAATGGGACGAAAATTTTAGCACTTGAAGAAACAAATACTTCTCAATGGCTATATACCGAATTGAAAGACCATGTTGACAGGATTTATATTTGTGACCCATATCGTAATCGTCTTCTAAGCGAAGGACCCAAAACTGATAAAATTGATGCTACCAAGCTGGTTCGACTGTTGAAAGCCGGACTTATGAAAGAGGTATATCACTCAACTGATAAGTTTATCTATCTTCGAAGACTTGTAAGCGGATACGAGGATCTGATTAAAGCCGGTGTACGGTTACAAAACCAACGATATTCCTTGTTAAGAGTTTGTGGGAAAACCGGTTATGAAGATGAAGTTAAGTTGAGCTCAAACGATGAACAATTTGTACTGGATTGTTTAGATAGACAGATCGAAGCCTATAAAACCGAAAAGAAAGGTTATGAAAAAGAATTTAAAAAACTATCTCGAAAACACCCTGAAATAAAGCACCAAACGAGTATCCCAGGTATCGGTTATATTAATGCGGTAAAAATAGTTGCCCGGGTTGTAACACCCCATCGATTTCCTGAAAAAGGGCATTATTTAAGTTATGTTGGCCTGATTAAACATGAAAAGATGAGCGGAGGGAAAAGTTACGGCAAGAAAAATCCCCGTTATTGTAGAATGATGAAAAGTGTTTACAAGTCTGGGGTATTGGCTGCCACTCGCGGGAATAATCCTATCAATGATTACTATGAATATCTGATCAAGGAAAAAGGGTATCCTGAATATAACGCAAGGAATATGACCTGTAGAAAATTGGCAATAATAAGCCTGGGTGTTTTTAAAAATGGTAAAAAATATCAACCCTGGAGGAACCATGTAAAAGACAATTAGCAGACTTTATCAGCTCTATATGCACCGCATGAAACCTTGTTGGGGAAATGAACGGTCTTATAGAGGAGGGAGAGAGCTCAACTATTGTTGTAACAATCCTTAAGGATAATAGTTCAATCCCCCGATTAGCCCCCCTCTATTTCTATAATTTATAATAGCCCATTCTCTGGTGAAAGCAATCGCCAGGGATAGAGCGCTCAGATAGGCGACTAAGGAATACTGAAAAGCCTTGAATTTGCCATTTATAAAACATGGTCGATCAAAAAGTGAAATAAGGTTTTGTGGGACACAGTTGTTATATAGGAAGATATTTGGGAGACCGTAAGTTCGAAAAAACTATTTCTGACTATAGGAGAGTTGTTTTTTCTTGACTTACTTTCTCATAGGCACAATAGAAACGCCAGTGCTCATGGGGTTTTTCAGGTAAATAGCGTTTTTTCATAGACACAATGCTCGTCTTTTTATGCAGATAAATATTATACATTTTTAGAGTGATAATTATTTTTACTATGCTTATTCGAGAAATTGTACGGCTATCTCAACTGACCAAAAAGCCATACTTGCAAAATATAAAATTTGTTAGGCTATCCATTGAAAGACGGTTTTAATGTCATAGAATAAGAATATGATTATCAGACATGAAAAACCATCAGACATTGAAACGATTACTGAAGTAACAAAGATGGCGTTTAAGGATAAGCCGATCAGTCAACAAATTGATCATTTTATCATTAGTGATCTGCGTGCCGCTGACGCTCTGACGATATCACTTGTGACTGAAATTGATGGGCAGGTGGTCGGGCACATTGCATTTTCCCCCGTCACAATTTCCGATGGTACAACAAACTGGTACGGCCTTGGCCCAGTATCTGTATTGCCAGAATTTCAAGGATGTCGAATAGGCACGACAATGGTAAATAATGGATTAAATATATTGAAGTCTATGAACGGCAAAGGCTGTGCGCTTATAGGTTTGCCTATCTATTATTATCGGTTCGGCTTTATAAATTACCCTCAGTTAATCCATGAAGGAGTTCCACAAGAGATCTTTGTGGTAAAATCGTTGTTCGGAGAGGTGCCAACGGGAACCGTTGAGTTCCACCAGGCATTTAAACAGTTGTCATTAATTGAAAAAGACGCCATTGCTGATGTTATTATCGACTTTGAAATTGCTGGTGTAAAAATTGATAAAGAGAATGAAGGCATTGAAAGTGTAATAGAAAAAGGAATTTTGAGTGAAATGCCAAATGGCAAATTCATGTTGCAACCTTCGGCATTGGCGGAGTATGATTCATATTTTGGTAAGGTTGCACAATTCAGGGCCACGGAAATGAGTCGTGTACACAAAAATCCTATAATGAAGGCGATCAATTGTTGAAATGTATGCTGATGATTTCCACCTTGTATGTCGAAGAATCAATTTTAATTAGTGAAGGAATATAAAATGAAAGAACTTATTTGTTACTGCTTTGAATATACTGTTGATGATATTAGGAACGACTACAACGAAAATGGGAAATCATTGATTCTTGAGAGAATTACTGATGAGAAAAAGAAGAATGGTTGCGATTGTGCTAATAAAAATCCAAAAGGCAGATGATGCTTAGGTGACGTTCGCCGTGTTGTGAATGAAATTAAAGGTATCAAAATGTTATAGAGTTTTACTTTGGAATGACATTTTAATAGTAATAAACCGTTTTTTAAAATAGAGAGCAATGATGGTATGATCAGTCAGGAGTCAAATTCAACAAATTACCGATCGCTTCATCTACAAGTCCGGGCTTTTTTAATTTTGCCATAATACCATATTTGGTATAGGCAAATTTTTCAATTCCAGATTTAAAATTAAATTATATGGGATAACCCGAAGTCAAATTTAAAAGGCTTGCTGTAACTTTTATTGGAGATAGAGTTGAAGGGGTATCATGATTCCAGATGAATTTAGTTAGCGATTTTATAGAATCACTTAATTTGGTTCCGGAGGCATTTAATTTTGGCCAGAGGCATTTAATGTGAGCTCAGGTGTAATTAATGTGGGCCAGAGTCCACGGATAGAATCAATTAATTTGAGCCGGGATCTTGCTATGAGTGCAAGCCGGGCCGATTATGAAATCAGGCCGCTACAGATAACCATAATTAGAAATTAAAAAGATGATTGAATAATAAATATCCATGCTTATTTTCATTTTGTTCAGAATGATTTATTTCCGTTAAATATACATGGAGAAAATGAATGGACACTCTAAATATTGAAGAACTAAAAATCCCGCTTTACCAAAGCAGTCCGAATATAAAAACATATCGCTGCCCTCATTGTAATAGATTCCTTTTTAAAGGAAATGTCCAGAAATTGAATATGGTGTGCCATCATTGCCAGAAGATGATAAGTGCTGACGATAATGAACTTATGATGTCTGAGGAAATTACCATTTCCTGAATAAATTCATTCCCTTCTTTTTTCATTTTCTGGATTCAAATATCTGGAAAAATACAAAAACAATTATGCCAAAAAGTAATCCCCCAAGTTAAACCCCCTTGGGGATGTTAAAAATGTTGTTTACCAACCGGATATGTTGAGAACATTGTGCTTTGAAATCGGGCCAGGAAGCCGTTACAATTATGGAAAGAAATTAATCCTTGAACCTCTCCGGCCATCTCATTGCCGTGTGCAGGACTCTTAAAATAAAAATAGCACCATTTCTCTCAGCATACGGCAAAATAAAAGGCAGACCTGAAATAACAAGTTCGCGTGTACCGGCAACCCTTCCCGGTCTGCCGATTCCTGGGTGATCGGCCAGCATTTTTGCAGCATTCCATATCTTCGTTCCAACCTCTGCTGCCGTCATGGGCTTATCGGTCGAAATATAATCTATTGCTTCGTTCAGATTTAAAAGTGCTTTTCGGGTCCATTTAACTTGCATCTACCCCCCACTTTTTAAAAGCGGCTTTTATCTCACTGTCTGTTGCAATTTCGCCCTGTTCAACTTCTTTTAATCCGGCCTTAACCTCCTGGCAAAACCATTCTTCATACTCAACGTATTGTTTTAACGCCTGGTTGATTAAGTAAGATCGGGGCCGATCCTGAGTTTTTGCCAGACTATCAAGTCGTCCTATCATGTTTTCGTCTATGCGCACTGTTGTTGGTTTCATGAATCCCTCCTTCTGTATTCTATAAAAATACAGATGAATACAAAAAAAGTCAATGAGTCACTTCAATGTCAAAAAACCTATACCTTTTTTAACAACTACCCAAAATCCGAAGATACGCATTCCTTCATGTAAAAAAAGGTCGATAATTAATTTATTAACGCCGTGTAAACGATACTCTATAACCTTGTTTGACATTTCATGGATCGCCCTGGCCCGGAATCTTAAAAACCTTCAAAATATAGTGGATGATTTAACCGGCCAGGGGGTTACAATTCAATTTCATAAAGAAAAATCTTACCTTCAGCAACAAAGCAAATGCCATAAATATATTCAAGGTTACAACTGATTGGCATCAATCCTGATCCCCAGTTTCTGATGATGTATTCTTTTGATATCCATGACAATTTCGGCGCATGAATACTCAAGACAGGGATAATTAGTCACAACTTTAAGAAAAACGCCATTCAAATTGATAAAAAGGTTAACGAGGGAAAAGACACTATATGAAACTTGTCAATGAATAAAGATGAACGTGGCTTGCTCGGATAGCAAGGTATTGTTGGTGATTGAATTTTTACGAGAACCAAAATTTAAACAAAGCAGCGGCTAACGCAACAACGATTCCAACAAGAATTTTCGATAAGCGCTCTCTCCACAATGGTTCTTTTATTGAATTTTGTTGTTTTCCATTTCCCAGACTATTTTGGGAAATCACTGAATACAAAGGACATTCACTATAATGCCCTTCAGAAAAGTAGGACCACAGCCAATTCGGATTGTCTGGACTTGCCCCAGACGACGATAATCTCTCGTGCGCAATTTTCTGATCTATTTCATCTGCATATGTTCCCAAATCTATACAAAACAGGCCATACCTGTCATATGTAACTTCCGGGCAGAAGTTATTTATTTGCGATAATCTTTCTCCTGAATGGATAACTGACGTTTCATGCTCTCTGATTTGGGGCCACAGCTCTGATTTTTCCCATTTTTTGAGCAATTTTGAGTCTTTTCCTGCATCGATCTTCGTTGTGCCTGTTTCTGATAGTAAAGAAAGGCTTTGATAATATCGAGGACATCGTTCAACTGTAGCAAAGGGGCACCTAAGTGGAAGTGAGTTAGCTTTACTTATTTTGTGGTACCAATATTTATCTGCAATCTTGTTCATATTATTTTATCACCGTCAACGGTTGAATTCAGTGGTTGCCGACTGACAGGAGGGAACAAGGGAGCGGAACGCCTTGTGGTCCTCTGTAATGATTGGTTCGATACCACCTAAACAGAGGCACCCCTTAAAAGGAACAATTTAAATGGAGTATCGGACCATGACTTTGTAAAAATTGGTCGAAATGGGGCAAACTCCTTAAAAGCTTTAAACGGTTTAAACTGCTTAAAGCTCTTAAATGGTTCAGAATTTGGTGGATCTTTAAAGCCTTCTCTTAGTGCTCCGACAGCTTTGCCATTATGGTTCCAAACTACATTCTGCACTAACCATCCAAGATGTTTGCCATTATATCCATAAACATGAAATCCGCCTGCATTATCCTCTTCAAGATAGGCAACGGGGTTGCCAGACCATAAATAAATTGTTAACTCTTCGGCAATATATGCTACTGCTTGAGATGATGAGTCAAAGAGAGTTATCTCGTCTGTGAAACTTTTAGCCGGATTGGTGTTAAATATTATGGAAACAAAAAATATAATGGCGGATAGATATTTCATTCTGATTAAAAATGTTGTGCTAACGTTCTTTATTGGACTGGGCTAAAACTGTAGCTGCGAGTGTTTTCGTTTCATCACTGTATTTATTGCTTTTTAAAATCTTTGAAGCAAATGTTTCCATTTCTTTGCCAGTTTGCTTATTAGTTTGTGTTTGCGCTAAAGCTGATGCCGCCAATTTTTTGGCAGTTGCTGAAGCGTTTTTATCTTGAAGGGTTTTAGAAGCCAGAGATGCAATTTTAGTTGATGTTTTCTTTTTATTTCGTACCATTTCTGAATCTCCTTTTTAATTGAAAATATCATGTAATTAGATACATACAGCTATAATGGCGAATATTGCAAGATAAAATAATCTACAATAGTTACATTCATTCTCGGGAATTAGATAGAGCCGGCATTATGATAACAAATTGTGCAGATTTTTCCGAACCCTCTCTAAAATTGTTGTAGTAGGAAGGCTTTTCAACTCTCCCAATGCCTCAATGACTAAAGCTACGTCAGCGGGCTTTGAAGGTCGGTCAGCAGTCCTCGTGAATGGACCATCTGTCTCTGTTAGAAGCCTATCGAAAGGAATAGCAGTAACCATCGATGCATGGCGAGCATTATTAAGCATCGCCGCATTGATCGAAAAGTAACAACCCATATCTATTGCGCGTTTCGCTTCTGTTTTAGTGCCGGTAAACCAATGGAGAACTACCTTTCCGCGACTGGGAGGTAGATATGCTTCTATGTGATCTAAAACCACCTTGGCAGCCCGAACACTATGCACTGAGATGATTTTACCGCCAGCAACGGCACAGCAGCGCAATACGCGTTCAAATATTTGTTTTTGTAAATCAAAAGATTTATAGAAACGTGGCCCTGCATCTAATCCCACCTCACCGACATACCGTGTTTCGGCAAGGTGGGTTTCCCAAAGAGAAATTTCACCTGAGCGTTCGGCGACAAGTTGAGGATGCAGACCAATTGCAGCGCGCACATGGTGTGTCTTCTTAGCCAATTTGTGATTACGTACCCATGCTTTTGGTGTTGTTGTAACGGCAAGCGTGTAGACACCAGCTTCGTCAGCCTCAAGAACAGCCGCCTGATGATCGGGGTACAAGTCAAGATGGCAATGAAAATCTACCATGCCATTTGTTGTGTTCATATAATATATGTTCCAGAATCAGCACGATCTTGTCGTGACACCACGGATTAGATGTGCAACTTCGTTAAGGCCACGCATATATACATCGGCCAATTGTTTGAGCTTCAAAGTTTCGTTGGTGAGTGGCCCAGGCTTGTGAATTAGTAACCTCGCTAAATCCGGTTTCCTGCGCAAACGCTCAATCGCAACTTGGAACGACCGAACCTGTTTGCCGATTGACTCGTTCGTATTCAGCGGTTGAGCTCGAAGATCAGAGACTGTATAGACAGTCGAGTCGCTACCTGGCCCCCAAGCCGCGTCAAGTGCAGCGCGACGGATCAAACATGGAAGACAGTAACCACAGTGCTCTATGCCGTGACCTTTCCACCTACCTTTGGTGGGGGATGAGCACGACAGAGAGTCCGCAACAAGCTTCTTTAATAAAAACCCATTTTTACATTGATCGACCATCTCGCCTTTGGTCTTGTCCCAGTATTGGTTCTCGACGCGACCATCAATGCCAATCTCGTATAGCAAATCATTCCACCCCGACATATAGAATGGGTGGGTCGTTCTCGTACTATTTGAGCCAAGGCGCAAAGGGTCTAAAGGTACGTTGAGGGCGATGAGACCATTTTCAGGTACACGCAAAACAAAATTCGAGCCAAGACCGGAACCAGCAAAAGCACCTATTGCGAAGAACAGAAACGAGCGTCCTCGGGTTGTGTTTTCAGAATTGACACCTTTTACCAGTCCCTTCGGAAATGCCATCCAAACCCGCAGACGATCAAATAATGACCCGCTATAATGTTGTTTCAACTTACCAAAGAGTGAGCCTTGTGCATCGCTAGTAGCTCCTTCACCTGCGTGGCTAATTAGGAGCGGAATGCGACCGTCTTGAAGGAGATTAATTGCACCTATCAAGCTGTCCAGCCCACCTGAAAACAGACTAATCTCGTTAAATGGGGGGGGGAACAGCATGCCTCGTGAGGAGGCGATATTGGCAAACCGTTCAGGCCGTTGTCGGAATCCCACAATCCATTGATCACCGGTTAAAAAATCCAATATCTTTTTTAGAGTGTTTGTGGCGGCAGACCATCGATCAGTATCACTAACGGGTACAACCAGTCTAATTTCACGAGTCCATGAATCTTGCGATTGTGTAGTCCGTGAAATACGTGTATCCGCTGCATGTACATGGGCAGCAAGGATGAGTAGGTCAAGGCCTATTTCCGAAGGGAAAATACCACGACTGTTAAGATTTGTCAGCGCTTCACCAATTCCATATTGGAGATATCGGTTGCCCGAAATAAGGTCAAGTCGCGTGACTTGTTCGTCAACGGAGTTGGGAATCTCAAGCCGATCATCTGGGTTGAATTGGCCTGCTATAAGATGTCTATTCATTGGTCTGCCTCCGTGTCACCAAGTGCCTCAAGAATTTCGAAAGCCCGCTCATATACTTTATCGACAAACGAGAGAACAAGATCCTGTGTCAATACCGGAGTCTCAATTCTGGAGACCGTTAGTGCATCACTCACTGCATTGCGAATGAAATCATGTAATTGATTCTGGACTATAATTGCCGTTTGCGCGTCCGCCGGTGCGGTGATAACTTTGGTGCCTATATCATTGCATAACCGTGCTTCAATAGCATGAGTGGCATAAAGCTCAAATACCGTTTGCATTTGGTCGGGTGTGAGTGCGTCCAGATCGGTCACTCCAAGCGTTGTTAGCTCAATGATCGTCTCTATGAATGCTTCACGAGCAATGCCTTCGTCAACTGTCCCTACATTAGGGCAAATGTAGTCAGCCAAGCCGAGAAAGACTTCATCGATTGGGCGCCCCGATAGCCCTTCCAGATTTAATGCTCGTAAAGCTGCTGTGGCACCTTGAGATTGTGCAGTAGTCAGAAAATTTAATAGCCGAGTTCCGGCCCCCCGTGATGCTCCCATGCGTTGAGCAGCTTGTCGTGCCCCCCCCGAAGAGGTAGACACATAACCCGAGACTGCGCGCCCCAAACTTGCGCGATCAGTGCCGCCAGAATGAGCAAAACGAGTAAAATTATTACGCGAACCGGTGAATCTTTGGGAGTCTCCCAGTGCAGGTATTTCTGGCCTATTGGGTGGGGTTGGGACTTCGGGTTCTGGTGCCGATGGAGTATCACTCGGCTCGCTATCAGGAGCAGCAAGAGGTGATTTCTCTCCCACATCATCGGGTTCGAGCCATGATGGGACCAAGGGCGTGACTCCGCCAGGCCCTCCGTATGCAGATGACGTTCCCATTATCGGCCTCCCTTCGGGGTCTTGATTACACCCCCTGCCGCCAATTGCAACATCCTGTTGTTTGTGACCTTTGACCAACCATCGACCAGCCGATCAAAGCGGGTGATTGAATCAGGGTCCTTGAGTACCCCCTTCCATCCTCCCACAACCCATGCACCACATCTCTCACATGGTAATGCATCAAGAAAATCGAGTAACCTGTTTTGCAGGCTTGGCTGCGCCTTTACCAACACGACCATTCCATCAATTCCGGCAGGTTGAGTATCGAAGTCATCGCCACTCATGATCTTAGTTCGTATTGCCTCAAATATTTTTTCTGCCTCGGGCTGTGCCAATTGTTTTAATTCCGAATCCAAGGCTTGTACGGAAAACTTTGGTCCAAACAGCTTTTCGGCAACCGCGGCAAGATGCCCCAAAATTGACGCTGGCCCGAAATAATCCTTCTTATCTTTTGTTACAAACAAATAGGGACGGAAATCAATTTCTCCTAATGGTGGCTGAACTTGAGCCCAAGTTAAAATGGACTGTGACGCCTTCCATTCCGAAAGAAAGGCGGTTTCTGTAGTTATCGGAGACACATCTGTGGTCTTAGACGTTTCCACTTTAGCTGTTTTTGTTTTTTTCTCTGATTTTGGCTGACAGAAGTTATCAGTCTCGCTACCGATCTTCTCCAACTCGACTAAGTCAACGCAACGACCTTGTGGATGCGTCACGGCAATGGTTGCGATCTGATCAAATAGGCTTGGCAAAAATCGCTCGGCAAGCATCAGTTTCGCAAGCACCGGCAATTTGATTTCTTCTCCAAAGCCCCTCGCTTCAGCGGTTTTCTTTCGTAATAAAAGCGTATTTAGAAAGCGTTTTATTTGGCGTGGATTCCCCATCGCTCCACTAGCGAGAATAGGACCAATTTGATCACTGAGCATAAGGGCATTATGTGCCTTGGTAGCATTTTCTCCCAAAGCCTTGTTGATGGTTGCCGCATCGAGTGGTATGCTCTCCCACGGGCGCTTCAATTTCAGTTTTGCTGCTTTTATAAGTTTTGCGTATCCATCGTCAGATTCTCCAACCTCAGCTCCAGCCAGCAAAAGAGTCACGTAGATTCGCGTTTCTGTTTCCCCTAACGCTGGAATTCGAAATGGTACCTGGATCAGTTTTTCCAAATAGTTCCTTGCGTAATCTCGTGGCCCTGTAGTCTCTGGCAAATCGGGAAAGTGTTTCCGCACTGCATACTCGATCATTGCCTCGTCGGCAGCCACGACAAACGCTGTACGAGCTGTGAATACAAAGAGACGTATCGCTTCAAGTGTTTCGATCGCTGTATCGGGCAAACACCTATCAAGGTCATCTATCAGAACAACAAGTTGCTCAACACCAGCTTCCTCAAGTAGCTTATCAAACGCCTTCCGAAATTCTTCAATCTCCACTGACACATTTTTGCTTTCAGTTGGATTCAGCGCTAACTTTACGCCATCAATCGCCGCAGAGAGGGTTTCTTTATTGGCTATTTTTTCAGGATTGGAGAGTAAACTTTCTAACGATCCAACTGTGGTATTTATTAGTTCTGGTGTCGGTATACCAGTAAATGCTGTCATGGCCAAACCACCAGCATTTTTTGCGACCTTCAGCCAATTTATATGTTTGAAGACATTTTTGACCGCACCAGCTGCCTTCGTCAGTGCTGGTCGTTTTTCGATAAGACCGGTAACAATGCCTTCAATTAGGGCGATCTTAGCATCCTCGAACCCCTGAAACCGCCAACCATTGAACTTGAGACAAAGGACTTTCTCTTTCGTTTCAAAGCCAGCGTCGATCATTTCAAGAATGCTAGACTTTCCTGCCCCCCAGTCCCCATGAACACCGATTGTGATAGGACTATCTGGTCGCTCACGCAACAATCCGATTATCGTTGTGGCGATCGCTTCGTTGTTCAACAGATCAACGCAAGTTTCATTGTCCGCAAGAATCATTCACATCTCCATAAACTTCTAAATAAATGTTCACATTCTAAACACCTTAATTTTGAGTTTCAGAAAATCTTTTAAAAATCAACAATTCCTCATTTTCGATAAAGATCCTTTTACATAAATAGGAGTTTAATTCAAGCGGTATTACTTTAAATAAACTTATCATCCAAAAAGATAAGTTCACCTATACTTCTCTGTCAGTTCACGTTTCATTTAAAATCATTCAAACCACAACATAGCGGCTTTTTTTCGAATCTCAAAAGTCAATGATTCTTGCATGGTTGGCATCAATTATAATCCAGATTTCCGGTGATGTATTATTTTGGTATCCATGACAAATCCGACCGCCGAATATTCCACCTTTGGATAATTAATCTTGACTACAATCCTTAAGCGTTATTTGATGTGAACAGTTAATATCGACACAAAAGCAAACAGTAAGTTTGATTTATTTCTAATTATGAGTGTTTGAGCGCTGCTATCCAAATAGCTGTCATTTCTTCACTGAATAGGTAAAAATATTTCATTAATGATTCATACTTCGGCTTTTTGCATACTGAAATAGAAATTATGGCAGCCTCTTGTGGAGGATAACCATAGACCCCGCATGAAATTGCAGGAAATGCAATTGATTCACACCCATGGGAAATAGCCAGATCCAGACTGTTCTGATATGCTGAGGTGAGAAGTTTCTTAGGATTTTTGTCAATGCGGTATCTGGGTCCCACCGTATGAATGACATATTTTGCTTTTAGATTCCCAGCCTCAGTGATTCTTGCTTCCCCGGTCGGACACCGGATTTCGTTTTTTGCTAACACTTTTTTACATGCTTCCAACAATTTTGGACCGGCTGCTCTATGAATAGCTCCATCCACTCCACCACCCCCAAGCATTTGGGAATTAGCTGCATTGACAATTGCATCTACTGAGGCTTGAGTGATATTCCCCTGGACAATTTTTATAGTATGCATAACAATACCGGCCTCTGAATAATCCGCAAAGGGATAATTATCCTTGAGTCGAAAAAATGATAATCGCGTTGTAGCCGGTTGTTACGCAATGCTTTCGCATTTGCGCTCATATTCTCTTATCTTTTACTAATCGCCAATAATGGTAGCCTAATGCTGTTAGCTTGCATGCCTTTGATTCCATTGCTGCAAAATACATATATTCAGAATCAACTGGCACAACCAATCCCACACTTTGTAATTTTTGTAAAATCTTAAAAATTGCAACATTCTCATCTTTTGCATATGGTTCGATGACAGTATGTTTCACTATTTTTGAATTCGTATCCTCATAGGAAGGATCTAATCTGAATTCTTGCTGAGGCTCCTGGAAATATTGCACAATTTTTCGCAATGTTTCTAAAGGCACTTGTGGGGTTATTGTTCGTAAAGATGTGAACCGTGTAACGTTTGTTTTGAAAACAGGTCTTTGTTCCCAAGCCCCTAAAGCCTGGTCAATATACGCATAAACACCGCCTGGAGAAATATGTCCCCTTAAATCTGCTGCACCACCTTGTAATGCATCTAATAAGAGGTTAGTAAAGACTCCATGTCCATTTATCTCCATTGAAGGTTCATCATCTCTACTTGCGGTTAAAATTGAGACACCTTCATCTAATTGAGAGGCTCCACGCCCTATAGTTGGTGAGCCAAAAAAACCTGAATGGCAACAATCAAGTATAATGATTTTATCTTTAGATTTTGACCGGTTTGCCAGTATTAATACTTCATCCATTGAAATGCCTTCATCATATGCTTTATGATCTGGCGTAACTAAATACCCACCCAATTCATTTAAAAAACCATGACCTGAAAAATATAATAATACAGTGCCACTATTACCTGAAAACAGCTCAGCTATCATCGTTTTTAGTTCAGATTTGGTTTTTACATCAGTTTCAAGCCTTACATCAAAATTCGGTGAGCCATCACCATGAGTTTCAATAATGCTTGCAAGACCGGAGGCATCATTAATACATCCTCGAAGAGGAGATAATGAATAATTATTTATTCCTACTACCAATGCCTTTTTCATGAGTGTACCTTATTTGTTTTTGCCTTCGCTCATCATTTGATCTATTGCATTTGCAATGTTGTTCCAATTCCATGAAATTGTTCTGTTTCGAGCAAGCCCCTTAGGTAAATTGCTTGACGAATTTGCTCCATCTACATAAACTCCAAAAACAGGAACATCTTGGTCTTTTGCCATTGTAATTTCCTTTGATACTCCAGTAGCACTGGCCATCTTTTGCCCACTTAGAACAATAAGTAGATTACATTTATTGATTTTCCCTTTGATGAGTGCTTCCCATTGCGATTGAGGTAATGATGATTTAGATGACCAATCCTCAATGGAAAATGGGGTCTTTGAACTTTTTGATTGGCCTACAAACAGGTTCTTCTCAGTTTCGTCATGATCAAAATCAAAACTAATGAATGCTCTTGGATCTGCCATTTAATTTCTCCTTACATGGTTGCTGGTTGTCCGCATTCCATTTAAAATTCGAAAATTTTACCGAAGATCATTAAGATTTTAATAATGTACGACAGAGGCTGTGTTATGGCTCGGTATTTAATCATGCAATAGCAACAATTTATAACGGAGTAAAGAAAATTTAATTTAAATAAAGTAAATAGGCAATTGAAATATAACTATCAAAACTGAAAAATGGGCAAGACGCCGTATGAGGGAATCCTTTGTCTGTGGCCTCTATGAGACCGCCGGGCAACCGAATTTTCTACCCGAAATCTTAAACGAAATCCATTATGATATGGTGTTGACTCTATAAGTCCGGCCTAAAAACCACATCATTCTTTTTCAAACCCAAAAGTTATGCATACTTGCAACTATTCATAACTTTTCAAAGATTCAAGCATTCAAGCTGTATCATTAAGGGACAAGGAGTATAACAGCTTGCAAAAATCCCTGTATGGGCCAATGAAAACATAGCTGCGATTTCACCCAATAGAAATTCCATTTTTTACAGAAAACTGGAATAAAAATATTATTTCATTTGGGGTAGTGGAAATGAGGTCGTTTTAAGCGAAAAAGCAAACTTTATTTTTCTACCTTATTATATAGAACGGTTTAATACCTAACCGCAAAACTCGCACTTTCCCGATACTTGGCAGTGCGTTTGTCATACATCTGGGTGGTTTTAATCTGAGAATGCCCCACGGTTTTTTGTACCGCTTCAATGGGGCAGTTGTTCTCCAGGGCCTGGGTGATGAAAGTTGCCCGGGCAGAGTGTGGCGTCACGCCATCAAGCACCGCCAGCTTTGCATACTTTTTAAACAGATAGTCAACAGTCTTCCGGCTCAGTTTCCTGTTTTTATCCGTTGCCCCTGGAGCAGGCTTAACCGGTAAAAATAAAAAACTATCCTTATCGTTTTCATGGCTGGCCATTCTCAAATATTCTCTTAGCGCAATCTGCAGCTCATTATGAATGGCCAGGCGATTTCGTTTGCCGCCTTTAACCCAGAAGTCTAAAACATAAAATCCTTGCTCCTGGTAAAAATCTTTAACTTTAAGGCTGCAGACTTCAGACACTCTGCAGCCGGTAAAAAACAGCGTGCTAAGGATGGCCTTGTCCCTTATACCCTGAAGCTTGAACTGGTCCGGTATATCCAGTATCTTCCGGACTTCTTCCGGAGCCAATACTTTTGCTTCAACCCGGTCGGAGTTGACCCGCATGCGTCGAATGCCCTGTGCCACATTAATTTTAACCACCTGTTTATCGATCAAATGATTAAACAAAGAAGAAATCGCAGACAACCGGTTATTAATTGTTCGTGGACTGTTCCCCTGATCCTGGAGAAATTTTTTGAACGCGATCACATGGCCATGATTAATTTGCCTTAATTCTTCGGGAGAAGAGATCCCGATAAAGGTTAAAAAAGAATGAATGGCTTTGTCATATGTTTCAATAGAATTGTTAGAATTAAAATTGGCTTTCCACAACAATTCTTCCGGGATCTGTTGGAGTGCTTTAAAAACAGAAACTTTTTTTGATGATCCGGATACAAGATCTTGATTCATTTTTTCATCCACCTGGTTTCAGATTTTTTTAAGGTCACAATTTGTGACCTTAAATTTGCATTTAACCTTACTTAAGGGATCAAAATATTGCAAGACTTTTTGTTGGACATAATGTCCTTTATGTCTAACAAAAAATGATTAGAGTGTGGGAAATAAAATCAATCTCAACCCAAGATTTAATGATCGTTTGCATATAATATTTTCTTATCCGATCATGTTTGCCTTGACGTGATCATCATGATCGGATACTATAAAAATTATGAAATCCGATCGTATTCAAAAATTACTGGCCAGAATCGATGAGGGCAAGCGATTGATTGACAAGTTCCGACCACTGCCGTCGGTAGTGCTATCACGCCTGCAAAAACAATTCATGCTCGAATGGACCTATAACTCCAATGCTATCGAAGGCAATACCCTAACCCTTAGAGAAACCAAAATAGTTCTGGAAGAAGGTCTGACAATCGGGAGTAAAAGCCTGAAAGAACACTTAGAAGCCATCAATCACAAGAAGGCCATTGTCTTTGTAGAAGAGCTGGCAAACTCTCAGGCCATGATTACGGAAAGAAACATTCGTGAAATTCACAGCATAGTATTAAAAGAAATCGATGACAAATATGTCGGCTGTTACCGGGATATTCAGGTCAGAATCACTGGGGCCACCCATGTGCCACCGGACCCGCTTCTGGTGCCGGATGCCATGTGTGAATTCGCAAAAAAAAGGCTAACACAAAGCAAGACCCATCCAGTGGAACAAGCGGCTTTGGCCCATCTGGACCTGGTGGGGATTCATCCATTTGTAGATGGCAACGGTCGGACCTCGCGGTTGCTGATGAATCTGATCCTGATGAAGCACGGCTATTTCCCGGCGATCATTTTAAAAAATGATCGCAAGCGTTATTACACGACCCTGGACAAAGGTCATTCAGGCAAACCTGATGATTTTATTTTTTTTGTCGGCCGGGCTCTGGAGCGAACCATCTATCTATATTTGGAGGCCATACCCGAAGTCAAAATCCATTTTATTACCCTGGCTGAAGCGGCTAAACTATCCCCTTATTCTCAGGATTACTTAAGTATTTTGGCTCGGCGGGGAACGATCCCAGCTTTTAAGATCAAACGCAACTGGATGCTCACCCGGGAAAGCTTACAAGAGTATGTCAAAAACCATAAAAATTAGATGGGGTACACGCCAGTTGTTGATGACAAAAAATAGATGTCGGGATGTTGAGGTTACCCCTAATTCCCCGCCATTTTTTTGCTCAAAGCCTTGGCAGGGTCGCCAAGGCTTTGATGTTTTTAGGCTTTAGCGTAGCTGAATTTCTTGAGTAGTTCAATAAGAGCTATTATCAAGAGCGTAAGCTGGCGCAGCCATATTAGGAGTGTCATGTGACTATCCTTATTATAAAGAAATTTAATTTTACTGGAAAGATTTCAGGCTGAAAAAGTCCTTTGAACTGTTGACTTTTAAAGTTTTGCCTGTCATAAAAAAGAAAGTAGCGGTCAGACTACATTTTTTTATGAAGCCCGTATTTAATGTTAGCGCATTCAATACGGGTTTTGTTCTTTCTGGCGATTGACAATTTTTTATGTTCTCCTTTTTTTAAAGTTAAAGTAAAAATGTATTTTCTTTTTAACAATATCCCTGCTGACATTCAAGGGTTCTTTTCTATATAGCCTTATATACCTCTATTTTTGATATTTTCACAGACATGTTGTGACTTGTCAACCTTAAATATCTATATATAGTGTCGTATTGATTGATGGTGTTCCAGATCAACCCCGAACGGGAGATAGGCGGGTCCAGCTTGGTATCTTTGTGGCATCCATACGGGATCTGACCCCGAACTGCTGCAGGATTCTTACCCGATTTCATTCATTAATATGCTGTGGACTTCCTTATCATTAATACCCAGATAAACCATTGTGGTTTTTGGGTCACTATGATTATACCGTTTGGCAATTACATCAAAGCCAACACCATATTTAACTCTTTGCTGATACCCCCAGGTCTTTCGTAAGGTGTGGGTTCCATAATTCCCTTTAAGATTAATTGCCGCAGTCCATTTTTTAATCAGTGCGTGGACAGACTGAACAGAGAGTGAAAAATTGTCACCTTTACGGCTTTGAAAAAGGAAGTGGTGATCTTCTTTATGTTCGCCTTGAGATAAATAATTATCCAAGGCTTTCCGTACAGACTTATTGACCAGCACGACGTTTTTTTTCTTTGTTTTCGATTCGATAATTTGATGCACCTGGCCAGGTTTCAAATATCGGATATCGCCAACTTTGATTTTTAGTAAATCACCAGCACGAATTCCATTATTAATGCCCATAGAAAAAAGAAGTAAATCTCTGGGCTTTCCAGAAAGCAATTGTGAAATTGCCTTAATGTCTTTTTCTTCTCTGATTGGTTCAACTTCAATACGCGAACCTTTTTCCGGGTGGTTGAAATTCTGTCCTTTTTCCATATTTTGGAAATATCCTCTAATCTTAAGTTTCTTGTGTTTTAACATATAAACTTAAGATTTAAAATAGGAATGGATTTTCTTTTTTGCTATTAATTCTTGAAACGGCCTATGGATAAAGAGTTTTGGCTATTTCTCCGAATCTTAACTTTTAACATAAAGTTAAGATTCGGTTTGATCTATAGAATCAATATTTTGTATTTAATAGAGTTGAATAAAATCTCAGGAATTATAGACATAGTCTTCTCCCAATTCCTAATTGAAAAATCCATAAAAATTAGAAATATTGGACTATTGATTTTGAATACAATGTGTCATTGGTCGATTCTAAATTCTCATCACCACTGGAAAAAGAAGTCAACGCTTAACTTAAAGTTTCAATATCAAAATAGTCTTTAGCTAATACGGGATCTGCCAAAAAAAATTTTTAATTTTTTCATTTTCGCCCTGAGAGTGGACGGATGCATATCCAGCCATTCTGCTGCACCACCCGGTCCTTCTATCTTCCCACAGGTTTCTTTCAGTACCCTGTTGATGTGATTACGGACAATCTGATCCAGACTGTTTTTGGCAGGTTCTTCTGAAAGACAGGGGAGATGTTCTCTGTTTTTGACATACAACAAATTCTGGGGCTCCCCTGTGATCAACGCTCGCTCGATAAGATTTTCAAGCTCCCTGACATTCCCGGGCCAAGTATGATGTTGAAGCTGTTTTATGTATTCGGATGAAAAAGTCCAGGGCGTTCTGATTTTCAATTCCTTGGATTTTTTTTCAATAAAATGTGTCACCAACGCTGGAACGTCTTCGGGCCGTTGTCTAAGCGGTGGAATGATGATGGGAAAGACATTGATTCGATACCAGAGATCTTCCCGGAATTTTCCATTTTCCACCATTTGTTCAAGATTTCTATGGGTGGCGCTGATAATTCTGACATCAATAGAAAAAGTCTTTGTTCCACCCACCCGTTCGATCTCTTTTTCCTGGAGGACTCTTAAAAGCCGTACTTGGGCACTCAAGGGCAGTTCCCCGACTTCGTCCAGAAAGATGGTGCCCGTGTCCGCTCTTTCAAAAAGCCCTCTTTTTAGGGAAATCGCTCCTGTAAAAGCGCCTTTTTCATGCCCGAATAGCTCACTGTCAATAAGGCTTTCCGGAATGGCACCACAGTTGACTTTTATCATGGGACGGCCTTTCCTTCCGGACGCATTGTGAATGGCGTTGGCAATGACCTCTTTGCCCACTCCGGTTTCCCCCATTAACAGGACCGGGCTGTTCATGGGAGCGACCTTTCTGACCATCTCAATAACACTGGACAGTCCAAAGTCTGCACCAATAATGGTGTCGCCTGTCATTTCCAGGAGCCTTCGACTCAGGTATTCATTATCATCTTCCAGCAGGTCTCGAAGACGAAGGATCTCCAGGTGTTTAAGTACATTACTGATCGCCGACGTCATAGGATCATGGATCAGGGAAATCAATTTGGCATGGGAATCATTATATTGATATTTTCCTTTTACAAAAATGGTGAAGGTTCCAAGACGCTTGTTTTCCAGTTCAAGATCCATAAAAAGATGGGATGCATTTTGGGGCCAGATCAGGGTAATGGCCTTTTTCATTTCCGGAGGCTCTGTGTCAATATCATTGATACAAAGTATTTCAGGCACTTCTTTCCATTTTTTTGAAAACCAGTCCCATAATTGGGGCGGAAACGTAATGGTTCCGGGCGGCTTTTTTAGATCTTCCGGGAAAATGGATGCCAGCACCCTTCCTGTATTGACTTGCGGTTCATACAGTCCAAGAACAATGCCATCTGCAGGCAGATATGCTTTGATATATTTAAAAAGGCGTTGTAAGGCGATTTCGATGTCCAGACTGCTGAACAAGTGAAAAGTTGCCTGTCTGAAAAACTCATTTTCATTGATCATTGATGCATCCCTCCATAGTTGCACAAAGATTTTTCTGTTAAATATAACAGACATCGGACAAACTATCAAATATGAAAGGATAAACTTCCAAATTTGATAGTTTGTCCGATGGCATTTTAGTAACTACCTTATTTTTTTGCTATTTTAATTCTGGCACACTCTTTGTAAGGCTATGGTTAAAACCACACAAAGGGAGAAAGACCGTGAAATCGATTGAGTTGATCCAGGTGAGATCATTTTCCGAATCCAACAGACAACAGGTCATTGATATGCTCAAGAGCCTTCCGGAAACAGGCCCTGGCATACCATCGAACATACAGATTTTTGAAAACCAGATCCAGACGACGGATCTTTGCATCTGCCTTTTCTGGGATCAGACTCAACTCCACTTTGTCAAAAGTGCGCTTGGTGAAAATCTTGCGGCAGCCTTTAAAATTTTTGGCTGGATTTCATACTCTGTGTGGAACCCTTTACAGGAGGAATGATTCATGTTGAAACAACGATTGTCCAGGCGGAAAATTCTTGCTGTTTCATCCTTTTTCGGGCTGATTTTTTTGACAGTGGGATTAATCGTCTGGCTCCGGACCCCGTCAGAAAGCATGACAATTACCTCTAACCAGGCACGGCCGGTCAAATCAATGATCATAGAAAAAAGTTCCGGCCTTGAAACCAGGGTTTTCCCTGGCCTGGTCCAGTCAGCAGGAGAAACCAGGCTTGCATTCCGTGTCAGTGGTGTTCTAAGTGAAATTCATGTGCTCACCGGACAAAAAGTAAGAAAGGGAGAAAGTATTGCTCGTATAGACCCCAGGGATTTCAAGCTGACCGTTCTCCGGCTGCAGGCATCTTTAGAAGAGGCCATAGCCGATTTAGAAGCCATGGAAAATGGAGCAAGGAAAGAAGACATTGTCGCCTTTGAAGCACAGGTAAAGGCCAGCTACGCCACCTTTGTGAAAAATCAAAAACAATTGAACCGCTTTGATCAACTTGTCCGCAGCCAGTTTATTACCAATGCCCAGCATGAACAGGCTGTGGCGGATTTTACAAACAGCAAGGCTGCCTATGACACGGCGTTTCAGACACTTGAAAAAGCAAAAAAAGGCGCACGGACAGAAGACATTCATGCTGCAAAAGCAAGAATTAAGCAATTAAAAGCAAGTCTTTCAGCAGGTGAATATGCTCTGAAAGACACTGTTTTAAAAGCGCCGTTTGACGGAATTGTGAATAACAGGTTTGTGGAAAAATATGAAACCATTGGCACAGATCAACCCATTGTTTCTTTGCTTGATTTTAAAAGCGTGGATGTTAAAACTGCAATTCCTGAACAGATAATGCTCAAACGGTCTGTGTTTACAAAAATTTCCTGCACCCTTGAGGCCTATCCAGATATGGTCTTTCCTGCGACCATAAAAGAACTGGGCCTTAAAACCGATACGGCCAATCAGAGTTTCCCTTTAATCGTGTCCCTGGACAAACCGGATGGTATTGATATCCAGTCCGGCATGGCAGCATCTTTAATCATTGAATACCCCCGGGAAAATATGCAGAATTGGGAATTTTTATTGCCCTCCACAGCCGTTTTTTCCGACAGCAACGGCCGCGCCGGTGTATGGAAGATTGACCCCCAGACCCTCAAGGTGTCAAAGGTTTTGATTAAAGCCGGCCGGGTAAAAAAAGACGTGGTTTTTGCTACCGCAGAACTGCAGCCCGGAGATCGCATTGTCACTGCCGGAGCCAGATTTCTGATCCAGGATCAGAAAGTCTGCCTGTTAAACCATTCCCAGGGAAATTAAAAATGAAAATCACCCAGGTTGCATTGAGCAAAAAACTGGTTTCATATGTTCTTACATTGATCATTATAGCTGGTGGAATTTTGGCATATACCAATATGGGCAGGCTTGAATTTCCCACGTTTACCATCAAGACCGCCCTGATAATGACCCCGTACCCCGGAGCATCTGCCAAAGAAGTGGAGCAGGAAGTGACAGACCGAATAGAGCAGTCCGTTCAGAAACTCTCCCAGATAAAAGAAGTCCGTTCCATCTCAAGACCAGGGCTTTCCATCGTATATGCAGATCTGAAAGATCAATACAATTCCTCGACGATCCCTCAGGTATGGGATGAGCTGAGAAGAAAAGTGTCTGATGCCCAGGCAAAACTTCCTCCCGGCGCGGGCCCCAGCCAGGTAAATGATGATTTTGGTGATGAATACGGGGTGTTTTTTGCCATTTATGGAAACGGATTTTCATATAAAGAGCTTAAAGATTATGCAGATCTTTTAAAACGGGAACTGCTGCTTGTCGAAAATGTTGCAAGTATTGAGCTATGGGGAGAGCAGTCAGAAGTGATTTCCATAGAAATTTCCCGTTCAAGAATGTCCCAGCTGGGGATCACTGTTGATGAGATTCTATCCACCCTTACTCACCAGAATCAGATCGTGGATGCCGGATCAGTCCGCATCGAAAATGATTATATCCGCCTGAGTCCCACAGGCAGCCTTCTAAAGGTGGAAGACCTGGGAGAGCTGCTCATTAAAAGTGATCATGACACCTCTGTAATTTATCTAAAGGATATTGTAACCATCACTCGGGGTTTTCAGGATCCGGCATCATGGTTAATGCAGTATAACGGTCACCCTGCAATCGGCCTGGGAATTTCCACCGTTGCTGACGGCAATGTGGTTGAAATGGGAAAAGGGGTCAAAAAAAAGCTTCAGGATCTGGAGACCCAAATGCCAGTCGGGATGGAAATCGGCTACATTGCTTTCCAGTCCGACACGGTTTCCGAATCTGTGAATGCCTTTATCTTTAACCTTATTGAAGCTATTATCATTGTCATTATTGTTCTTTGCCTCACCATGGGGCTTTCCAGCGGTCTGCTTATGGGTGTCATCCTTTTGCTGACGATATTGGGGACATTTATTTTCATGAAGATACTAGGCATCAGTTTTCAATTGATATCCCTTGGTGCGTTAATCCTCGCCCTTGGAATGCTGGTGGACAATGCCATTGTTGTCACTGACGGGATTCTGGTAAAAACCCGGAAGGGCATGTCAAGACTGCCTGCTGCCATAGAAACTGTAAAGCAGACGGCCTGGCCGCTTTTTGGTGCCACCCTTGTGGCCATACTTGCGTTTGCTGCAATTGGCACATCAAAAGATTCAACCGGTGAATTTTTAGGCAGTCTGTTTTATGTCATGGCCATATCTCTTGGGTTAAGCTGGGTCCTGGCCATCACCCTTACCCCATTGTTCTGTATGAATTTTTTACCAGACCCCAAAAACAGCCACAGTAAAGATCCTTATGGCGGTTCTTTTTATACGAAGTACCGTCATTTTTTAAAAACCTGCCTGAACCATAGATTTTTTGTGGTTGGTTTTTTAATCCTTTTTCTTTTGATCGCTTTTTTGGGATTTTCTTTTGTTGAAAACTCATTTTTCCCCAATTCCAGACGTCCGCAGTTCATGATAGATTATACGCGGCCTGAAGGCACCCACATCAGTCAGACTCAAAAGGATATCCAAAAAATAGATACTTATCTTTCTTCTTTGAATCAGGTGAACGCCACCACTGCCTTCATCGGACAGGGTGCCCTGCGATTTCTCATGACCTATGAACCCCAAATGCCCAATCCGGCTTATGGTCAGATCCTGGTTGAAGTGAAAAACTACCAGATGATTGATGATATGCTGCCAAAAATCAGGCAATATCTGACCCAAAATTTTTCTGATGCAGATATTGTACTGACAAAATTTGCTCTGGGGCCGAGCGGTGGCGCTAAAATAGAGGCCCGTTTCATCGGACCGGATGCGAATGTTCTCAGGGCGCTTTCCCTGCAGACAAGGATCATCATGAATCAAGACCCGATCGCAACAGAAATCAAAGATAATTTTCGTCAAAAAACAATGGTATTAAGACCCATTGTCAAAGAAGCAAAAGCAAGACGGCTGGGTATCACAAGACCATTGATTGCTGAGGCTCTTGCAATAAATTTTACCGGTAAAACCATCGGGCTTTTCAGGGAGAACGACACCCTTATTCCCATGCAGATCAAAGCCCCTGAAGATGAACGAAATTCAGTGGACCAGATGGACAATATTGTGGTATTCAGTCCTGTTACCGGGTCAGGCGTCCCATTGGAACAGATTGTTTCAAAAGTTGAGCCTGTCTGGGAAGATCCCATTATTCACCGAAAAAACAGAAAACAAAGCCTTACGGTCCAGTGTAATCCGAGTCAGGGCAATGCCAGCGTTTTGTTCAACCGATTGAAACCCAAAATAGAGGCTGTAAAACTGCCATCGGGATATACCTTTGAATGGGGCGGAGAATATGAGTCTTCCGGGGATGCCCAGACATCTTTGTTTAAAATGATACCGCTTTTTTTCCTGGCCATGGTCTTTGTTGTTCTGACACTTTTTAATGCTATTCGGCAAACCCTTATTATTTTTCTTTGCCTTCCGCTATCCATTATCGGGGTCACGACAGGACTCTTGATTTCAGGAGAACCGTTTGGATTTATGTGCCTTCTTGGGTTTATCGGTTTGTCCGGCATGCTGATTAAAAATGCCGTGGTTCTTCTGGATCAGATCGATTTTGAAATTAAAGAGGGAAAAAATCCGTTTCTGGCAATCCTTGATTCTTCTGTCAGCCGGTTAAGGCCGGTGCTGATGGCTACTGTCACGACGATTCTGGGAATGCTTCCCCTTTTGACTGACCCTTTCTATATCGGCATGAGCATTACCATTATTTCCGGTCTGACCTTTGGTACGCTGCTGACACTGGTTATTGTGCCGGTATTATACGCCTTGATGTTCAGAATCAAACAGCAGGAGTCTATTTCAAACGCAGTACTGGAAAATTAGAAAAAGGAAATCCCCAAATGGCCACCGTATTAAAACAACCCTTCCTGATTGTTATTCTAAGTCTTTTTTCTTTTTTCATGGTTCAGCCTGCGCTGGCACAGGATATGAAAGTATTCATTGTCCCGCCCCAGGCTGAGGTCCTGGCCGGACAGATGGCCCGCTTTATCCTGTTTTTTCAAAATCCGGATAATAAGGCAATGAATACGGGTATCGATAACCGGATCATGGTAACAATTGAAAAAAATGAAAAACGCATTGTGATCGAAGCCATGCCCACGGACCTGAATACTGATGCAGGGCTTACGATTCCCGCAAACGGGTATATGAAGCGGGAATACCAGTTTTTAGTACCCCAAACAATGGATGGATATATCCGCCTTTATCTGGAGGCATTCAATGCAGGCCCTGTATTGATGGCAGTGAAAGAAATGCCGATCAAAGACAGAATAGAGCAAATCGCAATAGGTGAAAAACAGGCCACTGTTCACCCGCTTGTAAAGTATCTGTCCCCTTACGAACCCATGTATTTCTTAGCCGGGGTGGATCCGGGGCTCCAAAAAAGCAAATTCCAGATCAGTCTAAAATATAAAATTTTTAATTATCCCAAAAAAAATGGCGGCACCGCACATTTTTTGAACGGTATTCATGCTGCATATACACAGACCTCTTTCTGGGACCTGAACTCTGACTCTGCCCCCTTTGACGATACCAGTTATAAGCCTGAGTTATTTTATCTGATACCCAAAATTAATTTGGGTATCCCCTGGATAAAAGCCTTTGGTCTTCAAAGCGGATATAAGCATGAATCCAACGGGAAAGACGAGGAAGATTCCCGCAGCACCAATTTCCTTTATATAGAACCCATCATGGGCTTCTCCACCGGCAATACCAGCTTTCTCAAAATTGCCCCAAGAATATGGACCTATTTTAATAACAACAATGGAACCAACGAAGATCTGGATTTATACAGGGGATATTTTAATGTTCAGATTACTGCCGGAGATATCGATGGCTTTGTGCTGGATACCAACACCCGGTGGGCGGATAAAGGATCGTCGTTTCAGGCGGACTTAAGTTATCCTCTGCATACATTTGAAAATGAGTTCAGTTTTTATCTGCATCTTCAATATTTTAATGGATATGCAGAAAATCTTCTTCATTACAAAGATAAAGATGAAATTGTCAGACTGGGAATTTCAATTGTCAGATAAATACGGGGTGGCAGAAAACTGATTTTGAGAAACTTCTTCCCCATAACGTTGATAAAAACACCCTTGCAGACCCTGTCCTTCGCATTAATCCGTCTTAGCTGAAATTATTGACAATCCATGTAGTGCCTGATAGAGCCTCAAGCATTATGGAAACAATATTTTTCACATTTTTAATCAGTATTCTGATATACAAATTGAATTTTCGACTTATAATTGAAAACCTTGCCCTTCGGCAGCAACTTGCTATCATGAAGCAATCGGTCCGTCGCCCTAAAATCCGTAAAAGAAACCGCTTTTTTGGGGTTATTCTCTCCCGATTGTGGAATGGCTGGAAAAATGTATTGATCGTTGTGCAACCGGAGACTGTAATACGATGGCACAGAAAGGGTCTTAAATTGTATTGGAAATCCAAATCCCAAAAAGCAGGAAGACCTCCCATAGATATAGCTCTTCTGTTACTCAAGAGCATTTTTAACACTAAAGCTCGCCCTCCGAATTGAGGGTGACCTGAGTACTGAAAAAAGAACCAAACGCCTTTATGAGCAGAGCTATCGGCGACAGATGATAGACTTATGTTGCGAGTGATCTTAACCCTTTGAATTTACAGAACATCCGAACACCCCTCGTGTAAGTAAGTATCGCCTTATAAATCAGTAAGTTATAACGAATTTGAAAAATTCGTAAAAAAACTGGCAACATAATTTTTACCGTGTTTTTTTGATTTCAGCTATCCAATCACTCGTTCATATTTACAATTATAGCACGGCACCGTAATAATGGACATCAATCTAATACCGGTTGCTGATAGAGCCTACCACCGCCGTCCAAACCTTCACATTTAAAGGCCTTCCTCTTTTTGAGTCTCATGCATGGGCAAAAAGCGGCAGGGTATTATTTTTTAAATTAAGGGCGGGGTCCTGCTGGGTCAGGCGGGGTAAAACTCGCAACAAAAAAAACTCGCTACATAAATAGACATAATCCACAGGGCATGAAGTGAAAGATACCGATGCAAATCAAAGCCATTTTTCGTTAAAAATTGATCAGACTATCCATCAAAATAATTTTTACGCCTTTTTTTGTGAAATTATATTGACAATGCTGTTTTTATAGGTATAATTATGAAATATGGAATACTCGAATTTTGGGAGTATTAGTATGATGATTAAAATTAAAGGAAAGGTGGGGGGAAATGAATAATTTTGGCCAAATGATGAAAAGTGTCAGAAAAGAAAAGAGAGTCACTTTAAGAAAACTTGGCGAATATGTCGGCAAATCCATTGGATATTTGTCTGATATTGAAAATGGAAGGAAAAGAGCTCCAAAATTAGATATTGTTTTAAAAATTGAAGAATGTTTGGGTATCGTTGATGGAACTCTTATAAACTTGGCAGCAAAGATGAGAAGGAGTATGCCTCAGGCAAAAAAATTGTCTGAAAAATTGATGGCAATGCCCAAATTGTCTGAAGCTTTATTGCGAGCCGATGAAGATTTAACAGAAGATGAGTTTGATGAATTAATGAAGTTTCTTGAAAAACAAAAAAGCGGGAGGTAGAATTTTTGTCACGAAGAGTACTTGCAGCCGATCCAAGAAAAGGTGCAGACATTGATTTTCTGGCCCTACAATTGATTGAACGGTATCAACCTGAAGTATTAGCAGGAAACACAGCTTTTGATGTTGAAAAGTTTTTTGAGTTTGACCTCGAAGATCTTTGTGGCGTTAAAGTTGACTATAGGGAATTACCCTCTGGAATTTATGGTGTTACTGACTCGGAACGTAAAGAGTGCATAATATCAGCCGAACTTATGGATCGACCAAGAAAAAGCGATAAATATTTTGCCAGGTCGACCATAGCCCATGAGGGGTATCATGCGATGGTTCATATTCCTGAATTTAGAAAGAAACGTGCTGTTTTGAAGTCTATTAATGATGAACAGCACGCTTCTTTGTGCCTGTATCGCCAAGAAGATGTCCCTATTTACATGAACCCAGAATGGCAGGCTTTTAGATTTGCAGGGGCATTATTAATGCCGGAAGAGCCTTTCAAAGCTTCTATCAGAAATGGTTATGGTGTCAGGGACTTGGCTGACCTTTTTCAGGCAAATCCAGCTAACGTATGCTCTAGGGCTAAAGCCCTTAGCATATTATTAAAATAAAAAAGAGCATTGGGGAATGCTCTTTTTTATTTTTGCAGCATCAATATTATCCGGCTTGAGGACTGGATTGTATCGAAAATAATTTTCAATAATTTAATTGAAAATGGTTTGCTGCCCATTGTGTAAAATAATGATTATACAAACTATATTCTCATTTTTTACACTCTGAGACCAATTTGTCAATAAAAATTCCTCGATAAGGATTTTAGATTATGAAACACAAATCTAAAAACCGTCGGATTGTTGGATTTATTTTCCGTGCTTGGCGCTATACCAAGGACGGGACCCAACTCTGGGCAAAAGACTACGGTCTAAAAGCCTGGAAAATCCCTGTCTTCAAAAAGACTTAGTTAGGCGGAATTAGTGCGAAAGCACCATGTTTTGGTCTCGACATGGAACAGAACAGAGACCATTTTTATTAATTCTTTATTAAGAGGAAAAAAAATGATTAAAATTGTATCAGAAAATAGATTGAAATGCTTGGTTCTCTTGGTTCTCTTAACTTTTTGTTTGACCGGGTGTGTTGAACTTCTGACTGACTCTCAAATCAGAGAGATCAAAAAATTCTCAGCGGCATCAAACACATATAGTGAATATCCTGGGACTGTAATGAAAGCTCATGCGGATCTCAGCCTCTACAATCAACTCACCAATGCATCAAGCGCAGTCGATGGGGAAAATGCTTTTGGTTTAATTGAAAAAGGCATTGAAAAACAAAAACGGCTGATAGCATTGGGGGAAAGGGCTGATAACGCATGCAAGATACTACGCTCTTATTCCGGTATTCTTGATAAGTTATCATCAGATATCTACACAAGCGAAACGCAAGCAAGTGTAGAAAAATTTGGTTCTCAGTTGGATCGTTCAATAAAGGAATACAACCAAATCACAAAATCTTCAATCACACTATTTGGTGGTACGGTAGCTGCCATTGTGAAAGGAACCGCTTCTATATACATTAGGAACAAACAACATGCTGCTATTAAAACAGCTGTCCAAGAAGCTGATCCAGTGATTGAGGAAATCACCAATTCTATAATTACCTTTTTAGAAACTTATGCCGGTCCAAACAGCCTAGAAATTTTACAGGCCGAAAGAGATGATTTGCAGACATGGTATGAAATGGCTGGATATAAACAACCTCTGTCCACATCAATATGGGTTTCGGAAAAACTAAAAATCATTGAATCTATATTAATGTTTGTCGACAAATCAAAAAAAGCTGCGATAAGCCTCCGTGAGGCCCATACGGTCCTGATGACAAAAATAGACAAAAAAATGGATTTAAGAGATACCATTGAAATTATTGAGACGTTGGTTGATGAGGTTGAAGCGGCAAAAGATCTTAAAAATAAAATTGAAAAGCAATCAATATAATTAGAGGATAAGACAATGGCTAATACTGAAAAATTCGCTGTTTTAAAAAAAATCAGAAATATTAAAAAAGAAATTCAAATCATGAAAGGAATCGCTGATCATCCAGCAAAAAAAGAACTTGAGGATGCATTTATCTTCCTTGACGATTTAGAGGATGAATTAATTTACAGTGAACTTGAAAAAAGAGTTACAGAAATAGAATCGATTTCAAAAAAACTAAAATCAGTCGTTAAAACTGCTTCTGAGAAATCAGATGACCTGAAAAAGATTGCAGAAAAAATAAACAATATAGCTGATCTTTTTTCTAAGCTAATCGACATTGCGGGCAAAGGTGCTGAGCTGCTGTTGTAACGCTTTTTTCTGTGAGGGGTGGGATAATAGACTCAGAATTACATCCCGCCCCTCACATCTTTTAAGATTTTTTTACCGCAGAAACGATATCATTATCAAATGTTACTGAGCCAGTTCAAATATTATTACCTTCGTCGAAATAGCAAAATAGTGCCCAAAGTATCAATGGTATCTGTTCAAATTTTAATGGCATTTTTGAAGATCAGGCTATCTATAATAAAAACAAAGAGTTGACTTCTGGCTAAAGTCTTTCTGCCGTACTCAAGTATCATTATCCTATCTCGAGAATTAAAACCCGTCTGATTATCAATGATACCTGAACATAAATGAATGTTGTCACCGATTGAAATCCTTCCTTACCTGTCGTATGAAATTAGAAACCTATTTCAGAAAGGAGATATCTATGAGTTCAAAAGCCCTTAAAAAAGAAATCGAGTCCCGCATCGTAAGAATTAAAATGACGGATGGTTCTATGGTAAATGGACAGGTTAATATCCTTAGAGAACCAGGGCACGATCGTTTGAGTGATCTTGTTGTCAACAACAATGAACCGTTCCTGGTTGTATTTGACGCAACTTTTTATGATGGTAAAATGGATAATCCAGTAAAGCATAAAACTATTTTTATCAATAAGAGGCACATAGTTTTTGCATACCCAAATGAGGACCAGAAGTAAAAAAATGAAGCGTTTGCCCAAAAATATCAGGATAGGAACGTGCAGTTGGAAATATGACTCATGGAAAGGGCTTATTTATTCTGATGATGTAGGCAAGAATTATCTTTCCGAATACTCCAAGCAGTTTAGTATCGTCGAAGTTGATCAATGGTTTTGGGCTTTATTTGGTGATAAGATCGTGATGCCAAACCCTGAAGTCGTTTCTGAATATGTCACATCAGTTCCCAAGGATTTTCGATTCAGCATTAAAGTTCTAAATGCCATTACACTGACGCACAAACATGGTAAAGGGCCGTTGGAGGGTAATCCTCATTTCCTGTCAAATGATCTGATGGATGACTTTTTGAAGCTCTTGGAACCAATGTCAAAGCAGATCAATTCCCTGATATTCCAGTTTGAATATCTAAACAAACAGAAGATGTCTGACCAAATAACTTTTCAGAATCAGCTTGAAACTTTTTGTAAAAATTTACCTCCTAAATTCCACTACTGCATTGAGATCCGGAATCAGAATTATCTGAATAAACCATACTTTGAATTTCTTGACTCCATGAAACTTTCACATGTATTCCTTCAAGGATACTGGATGCCGCCTATCTTTGAGATTTACGGACGGTTTCAGGAATACATCAAACGCCATACTGTTATTCGCTTGCATGGCCCTGACAGAAAAGGCATTGAACACCAGACTGATGGTGAATGGAATGCCATTGTTGATCCCAAAGACGGTGAACTGCACAAGCTGAAAATGATGATCCATGATTTACTGGCAAGAGAAGTTAAAGTGACACTGAGTGTGAATAATCACTATGAGGGGTCAGCACCACGGACTATCGATCGGCTTTTAAACTTGTTTTAAAAACGGCTTTTTGATACCTGTGTTGTACGCTTCAAATATTAAAAAATGAGAGAATGCTAATGTTGAAAAGCTTGAAAGTTGTTCCTCTTGTCATATTTATTATAACCCAAGCCGGCCTTTGTTTATCCGATACTTTGTTTCTGAAAGACGGTAAGGTGATTGAAGCCGATCGTGTTTGGGAGCAGGACAATTTTTTCATGTATTCAAAATTTGGTGGTTCTGTCGGTATCCCAAAAGACAAAGTGAGCAAGGTACAGTACAGCCAGAAACCAGAAAAAAACGCAAGCTCATTCCAGTTTGATGTATGGCCTTTTGGAACAACCGTTAATGAAGCTATTAACATTGCTCAGAGCCATGATCTTCCACTTCACAAACATGGGATCATAACCGTCAACAAAGGATTCCATCCACAAGTCAGAAAGTATATGGAGGCTGATCACTTTTATTACAATACCAATTTGTTAGGGCATTTTGCCAAAGTTGATCTATTCTTCACATCAACATCAAAACAGCTTCATACCGTTCAGATCAGATGGCCGAATCAACAGATTAAAAACTCTCAATTGATTTCAGAGATCGTTTCTATGATTTCCAATAAATATGGTGAATATCAGAACACCTCTTATGGTGCCAAAAAATGGCAAATCAAGGATGGCAACGAAATCACCCAGAAAGCCACTATTAATACAGTTTATCTCAATTACCTCCATATCTCATTGATCCAAAAAGCCAAATTGGAAATACAACAGATGGAAAGGCAAAGAATTCAGAACGGCTCAAGGAAAGACAATGAAAAATTTTAAAATAAAAACATCCAAAACAGATATTGCCGACGTGAACATGAAAAAACTAATTTCCGGAATAATATTGATTGTGCTTATCGCTGCTGTTAGTTATGCAGA
>JAHJLV010000072.1 GCA_018821535.1 Pseudomonadota bacterium
AAATACTATACAATCTGCCTGCCGAGGCGCGAAGCGCCGAGGCAATAAACTCGCAACATACAATTTGGCTCCGAACGCTGAACGAAATCCGAACTTTTTTTAGCGAAAATCCGAACGCTGAATTTTGAAAAACTTTTAAGCTCGGGCGGGCAAAAAGGAAGAGGGTTAGGGGGAAGGAATTTTTGCCCGCCCTCGCTTTTCCGCCGCCGCCGAATTTCGTGCCAACAAAGCTGACGCGCCGCCAAAGATTATTTAGCCGTCCAATTCCCAGCTTCGTCAAAATTATATGATCGCTTGAAACCGCAAGCATTCCAAATAAGGTCAAACATCGGGCGTAAAATATCTTTTGGTTCTATATCGTATGATTCTATAATCGTTTCGGGTAATTGTAAAATATCCCTGTCAATTTTGTAATAATCATTATGCCAAAATTTCATTCTATCAACGCCCATTTCCCAATCTTTAACCCCGATTAGTGTTAGAAAAATAACAATCGGCATATTAACGCCAAACTCTTTTGCTAAATTCAAAAATTCCGCCAATGATTTCAATAATTCCAATTCATAAGTCAAACTCGGAATAATTTTTTTCTCTCGGTCTGAACTTAATATCAAACCTTCAATGGCTTCAATAATTCCATTTCGGTATAACTGAATGTAAGAATGAGATTTATCGTTTCCACCGCCAGCATAAGACAAAACGCCCTCAAGATTGATTCGATAGTTCCAGCCGGAAGCGTATATCGGCTTTAATTTTGCAGGTTCGTTAATTATCGGGTTCAAATCAATACTGTAATTCGGGCTAAAAGATTCTAACGGTATAAGGTGTAAAACGATTTTACCGCCCTCATAAAATGGAAGTGGCAAATTATCAGAAACAAGTTGGGTAATTCTTTCTATTTTGAATTTACTTATTTGCTCGGTTAGCGTTTGAGAAAGGTTAAAAGCATTTTTTAATTCGTTTGTATCCAGTGCGTATTTTCTGGCGGAATTTCTTGAATAAAATTTGTCGTGTCCTTTATAAATTACGCGATGTGGTCCCGCCCAACTTTTATTTATTCTGAAAATAAAAACATTCTTTTTGCCAGAAACATTGATGGTTCGTGTCGCAAAAACAATTCTCGGCTCAATTCCGTCTCGGATAATGTTTTCATATTTTCTGATTTCCTCATCAACATTGTCTGCTTCCACGCCGTCAATACTTTTCGGACTTCCGTTTTCTTCCAAAATGCCAAAAATCAAATCCCCACCAGAAGCGTTAGAAAAAGACGAAATATCGGCTAAAAATTCTTTTCTGTCTGCGTCGGAATTGGTCGGCAATAATTTTTTATATTCAATCGTTTTACCTTCCAAAACAGCATTGCTTCGCAACTGCTCCAAATCGTTAAGATCAATTTTATCAAGATGTTTGTTAATCATAAATTATGCTAAAACCATTTTTCCTATCTATCCTTTCAAAAATTCGTATTCAACTTTTGAAAATAAACTGGCTGGAATACTATCTAATTTCTTTTTTGCAACTTTTATTGCTGTCTCTGATTTATCAATTCCAATCCAATTACGATTTAATTCTTGTGCCGCAACAAGTGTAGTTCCTGAACCGCAAAAACAATCAAGGACTAGATCGCCCTCATTTGAGGAAGCTCCTACTATAAACTTCAGCAAGTCAAGATTTTTCTCCGTAGGATAATCTGGATATTGAGGGTCTTTGAATTCCCAAATATCCTGCATTTTTTTTCCATCTCTCTCATCAACAAAAATCTTTTTTCTCGGCACACCATTTGATGACCACTCGATAAGCCCTTGTTTATCCCATTCCTCCAAAATGGCGGGGTCGCTCCGCCAGTGTCTTCCTTTCGGCGGAGTTATTCCACGCCATTCTTTGCCAGTATTGCCATTTGCAGTTTCGCCAGGGGCATGGAGAGGGATGGTCGTATACTTTCTACTGTCTTTATCAGTTTTTTTGAATAAACGCTCTATATCGTCATCAGAATAAGGAGCTTTAGGATCATTCCATGCGGGATTTTCCGCTTTGGAATAAAAGAGAATTAAATCTTTAGTATTTCCGTATGCCTTCCGTTGAAAATTTTTGGGATTGCATTTAATTCGCGTAATATCATTTCTAAAATTTTTTATTCCAAAAACCTCGTCCATTATGAGCTTTACATAATGTCCGATTTTATAATCAATATGGAGATAGATTGACCCACGTTCCGATAAAAGCTCGCGCAAAAAAATCAGTCGTTCGCGCAAAAATTCTAGAAAGTCTGCTCCAATAAGAGTATCGCTATACGCGATTGCGTCTCCATTACTACTACTGATTGTGTTTGCGCGATCCTCGCTGATTTTAAAATGTCCGTTGGTTGCAAATGGGGGGTCAATATAAACTAAACCAACTTTACCCGAATAATCATCGAGCAGAGTTTTTAGTGTGGAAAGATTATCGGCGTAAATGAGCTTATTTTTTGCTCCTTTACCTGATACAGTTTTCAGTTCTGCTCTCGAAGTTTTTTCGAGAATATCTTTCTCATGTTTTTTATTGTCATAAGTGATAAACATAACATCTATATTTGATAGAGAAATTCGCGCAAAACAAGCGCACTCATAATATTTTCTTTTTTGAGCTTGCCTATAATATCCTTATACATTTTATTCTTACCCTCAATATAAAGAACGCCGTCAAGAATTGCGACAGTTATCGCTTTTACGCCTTTTGCTTTTACGGTCGCAATAGCGTCGTTGAACTGTGCGTTTTGGTGTCCGCCAAAATCGGTTAGAAATTTTGCCTCACCGATAACATACTTTCCGTTGAAACGACCAATAAAATCTAAACCTTTGTTGTGTTTGTAATTCAGATGTTCACGCGCAAAAGCCATCATTTCAGCATCACTGGCGTCCAAGACAGCGTTCCCTTTTGCTTTCAAAAATTCATCAAGTTTTACCGGTTGAATTCCTAACGCTTTCTTGTTAAGCCAGCGTTTAAAAAGCGGACCAATTTGGCGATTTGTTTCCTTTGGTTCAGAACAACGAGCAAAAATCTTATCAAGTCCCATTTCATACAAGCGTCCAGAAAGTCGGGCAGAAGTTGCAGGGTTTCGTTCTAATGCAGTTTTATCTCGTTTTAGGTAGGCAACATAGGAATCTTTAATTGGAAACAAATCTAGTTTCAAAAGATTTTTCATAAGCGTAACATTGTCCCGCTTTTCAAACGCCTTTTCTACGCCTTTCCAAAGCTCGCCGCTTGGTTCGCGTATTCCGTCCGGAATTGTTGGATATACTTGAAATAAATCATCCAAGTAGCTCCGCTGACTTGCGTATTCAATGCTTAATTTTGTCCAAGGGTTTATGTT
>JAHJLV010000078.1 GCA_018821535.1 Pseudomonadota bacterium
TTAAATGTATAGTATGCATAGCCGAATTTTTCAGCTGATTGCTGATCAGATAAGTTATCCACAAATGAAGCACGAAGTACCTCATATTGCTTTTGTTTTATATGAGTTGGTTTGATAAAGAAATTTTTATCCATAAATGAGGGTTCTTTATATATTATGATACACAATATACAATATGTTATAATTATATGCAAGAAATAAATATCGTGATAATTTCAATAAAAACGGTGTTCTTTAATAATCAGATGAATATATAACTTATTATAAAAACCCTCATTTTCATATTTGAAACCCTCATTCTAAATGTATAAATCTTATGAATAAAAGTTGATCAGGTATAGTTCTAATGGGGCATTTGTTTGATTGGTCTGGTTAACTTGTTTTTTTATAAGGAGTTACAGATTGTTCTGTCGATATTTGGTCCAATATACAATGTTGATTAGCTGGACAGGCGGATCATTAGTGTGTTTTTTTGAGGGTACTTTTGTTCTGTAAAAATCCCTGTTGAACAGAGATTGGATATTGATAACTTTATCGATTATCAAATCTATGAAATATATGCTGGTAACGAAGACTGGCCTCATCATAACATTTATTGGGTAAGAGATCGAAAAGGCGGAAAATGGAATTGCATTCTGTGGGATGTGGATCGTGCTTTCAGAACATATTCACACAGTTTATGGAACTCACTTGCATGGGCACTAAGAGATACAGTTAGGACTGACTTATATTACAGCGATGCTCCATATAAAGTACCCGCAACAATCGTTTTGCGGAGATTAATGACGAATGAGACCTTTAAAAATAAATTTATAGCACGATTCACTGACTTGCTGAATACCGAATTCCAACCGATAAATGTAATCCGTGTTCTTGATTCATTAAAGCTGCATCTCAATAGCGATATAGAATTCGAAACAAGAGCATGGGGAAGTTCATATCAACGGTGGATGCAAAATTTAGATACAATTCGAGTGAATATCACTGTGAAAATTGATAGCATGAAAAAATATATCCGCGATCAGTTCGGATTCAGTGGTATGAAATCCATCAACGTCAAAACTCCAAATCCTGCGAGGGGAAGAATTTGGGTAAATAATTTGTTGGTCCCGGTGGGGAGTTGGAGCGGAGAGTATTTTAAAGGTTTCAAAGTTACTATTTCAGCGACGCCCTCTGTTGGTTATAGATTTGTAAAATGGACAGATACAACATTATCGAGTAAAGCTACTTTTACTAGAACAATTTCAAGCACAACAAACCTTGAAGCGATATTTGAACCGGATACTTCAGTTATCGCAATTAAAGCGAACGATGTAATTATCAATGAATATTGGTGCAGCGATAATGGCACAAGATATCCGAGTATTGGATTTAAACCAATTGAAGGCTCGTGGATTGAACTTCTTGTTACAAAGTCGGGGGGTGTCGATCTTCGCGGATGGAGATTAACAATCAATACAACCAAAACAAAAAGGAATCCACTAAATCCTAATGAAGGTTCTATTGTCTTCGGGTCCATATCTCAATTAGCTAATGTTCCCAGAGGAACTTATGTATTGATAGTTACAGAAAAAAAACCACTTAATGATTATCACTTTCAAGATGACGATCTCGATGCTTCGGACAGTACCTTGATACTCTATATAGGGAATAGGAACTTGATATTGAATTCCGATATTGCTTTTAACCTTCCTGAATTGAACCATAGCATTGCATTACTCCATCCCGGAAAAACTGATTCATATGATGATGATATTGGAGTCGATTTTATAGCAGAAAGTTCAACCGTAACGCCAACTTCATTTGGGATAACTGCAAACGGTGTGAATTTCACAAATCCTTTTGTTGGGATTGGTGATGATGATGGTGCAATATTTGCAAATAGTGGAATCGGAATATTTAATAATGACGATGGAATCGATCCTACTCCACACGACATTTATCCGGGCAGAGGCGGTTGGATTGTAGATCCTTCGAAAGAATTTACCGGTGACGATCCTGCAAATCCAAAGGCGCTTAATATTTTGACTCCGGGAAAAAGAAATTACTCATTAACTACAAATGTCACTGGAGAGATAATCCCAACTGAATACAAGTTGTATCAAAACTATCCCAATCCATTTAATCCAAGTACAACAATAAAATTCAGCATTCCGCACTCCGCATTCGTCACTTTGAAGGTCTATGATATTCTTGGAAGAGAAATTGCAAACTTAATGAACGAGTATAAATCTGCTGGTTCTTACGAAGTTAATTTTGAAACTTCAAAATATCATTTAGCGAGCGGAATTTATTTTATACGGCTTAATGCCGGTAAGTTTGAAAGTGTAATTAAAACGATGTTACTGAAATAACAACTCATATCTCATAGCTACCATAAACCCGCGGGGATTTTTCCAAGCGGGTTTTAATTCCTGACTTACGCTCAGGGACACTCTCCAAGGCAAACAAATCGCATTAAGTGTAATTTAGTTTTTGACAACCTCGTAGAGGTTTAATTTTTGTAGATGAATATTTAACACCACAAATCACAATCCTTGTAGAGGATTTATAATTTTATTGATTTTCTTCTATCAGACCAACTGAATAAATATCTTTCGTCGTATTCTCCCAAAAGTTCTTGTAATCATATGTTTGTGTAATTACATTTTACTTGATTTTAAACTTTTTTATTGATCCTCCCCGCCTGCCTCGTCGCTATTTGTGTGGCGGGCAGGTACAAGGATCTGAGTTTTATTGGTAGATTTATTATTACAATAATTAAACCCGCCGAAGGCGGGTTTGGCCAAGTTAGAATGCGAGAATTATATGCAATCGAAAACAAATTGGCTTTTTCTACCACTATATTCTTGTCCCATAGGGATGCATTCGCACAAGCTAATCATAGAGATATTAGAACCATTTTCTCTTTGAATTGCAACTTATAAATGCTATTACCACAAGTGGGGCACCTGATCCTAAAACAAAAAGGTGGTCTTTAGAATAATATCAAAGGATGTTTTGGGTTATTTAAAAAAGTGCGAAATTCAGGTTATCTCATAGCTACCAAACCCGCGGGGATTTTTCCAATCTACCTGCCTGTCTACCGCTCTACCTGGTGGTAGACAGGGCGGGTTTTATTTTATCTGTTCAAGTTTTTCACTAATTTTCGTTGTAGTTAATCTGAAATGCCAATTAAA
>JAHJLV010000044.1 GCA_018821535.1 Pseudomonadota bacterium
ATACCAGGGAATAGAATTATGAGTGCGTGTGAGCTCGCCTGAAAGGCTCCCACACACTCACAATATCTATTCCTTTCAAGGTACCAATACAGAAAATTGAATTTCTCTGTGAGTGGAAATCAAGAAAAATTATCCCTGTTCAGAGTTTACAGCAAGAAAAATCCTTCCGGTGCACCAATAGAAATTTGCAGTTATTTTTGAAATATTGGAAACGGAACCATTTATTTCTCGTTGGCTATGGTTGCATATAATTTTTTGACTCGCAGAGAATTATCAGGTATCATTTTATTCATAAATAAACCGTTGAGGACAAAAATCATGACACAAAATTTATTGGATGAAGCCTTGAAAATGCCGCCAAACGAACGGATTGAATTTGCACAATTAATCATGGCCAGCATAGATTGTGAAAATGATGAAATCAGAAAGCTATGGCTGGATGAAGTCAAGGATCGGAGGCAAGCGGTTAAAGATGAACGTGCAAAATTGATCAATTTTGAAAATTTATACCATGAAGATTATAATTCGGGCAATTGCCCACATGCATAGAAAACCCTGGTACTGGCAATCAAGAATCAGCTGACCAGAGAATCAAGAATAATCATTTTTAGGGAAAATATGGCGATGGCATACAGGATGGTGCCCTGGTTGGAGAAAACATATTACATCCTTGCCAACTGAAGAACGAATCAAGCTGGCTCAAAAATATGATATTGAAAGATTGATTTCAAATTTTGAGTTCAGTGCCGGAGTGAGAAAATCGAAGCTGCAGTTCTTCCATGTCTTTGGTGGAGACGCCTGCCTTTTTAAAATGGTCTGGCCAGCAATTAAATGTGTTCCGGATCTTCAAAATGATGTGCATGCCTTCTTGTTTTGACAGCCCGAACGGGCCGGTATTGCTCAATGCATTTTCAAGTGTGGCCTGTCTTCCATGGGTTCCGATATTTAAAGCCAGATTATATTCTTTAAACCGGTAGCGGCAGGGAACAATATCGTATGCAGGGGTCAGGTCTATTTTTTCTCTATGGATGAAAAACGCATGATTCCGGGGGTGATCATCGGTATTTGCACAACAGATATTAAAGATCATTCTTTTGAACAGCTGTTCCCCGACACTGGCAGCCCCATACCGCCGTGCTGCATTGGCAAGATCCTGATAGCTGCCCCACGGCTGGTCTTCGAAAAGGTCAGCAATGGTGAATCCGGATGCCATATGCAATGGATTGCCAAACTTGTCTTTGTCGAACCGTTTGATCAACAGTATGTCGATGGCCTCTTCTTTGATGATTTGGGTTTCAGGAACAGTGATCCCGCATGTATTGGCAAGGGTCATGCAGGCATGTTCAATTAAGGGTTCATTCCAGATATCGCCGCGTTTGGGAAATTTGGCAATCCAGTCCTGATTATCATGTCGGATGATTGCTTTGGGCCGGGCACCGCCTGCCGGGCTCAGGCTTGGAACAAAAAATTTGAACAGGTCATCTTCAGCCAGGTCTTTTTTGACATCATCCATATCATCATCATCTATCTGGTCAGCACGGCGGGCATATCTGGCGATGTCTTTCAGGCTGACTGCTGGTTTTTCAAAAGGATTCTTTTGATACCATGTCGCATTGGCTCTGGGGCCGGAATAAGGGTCAGGGCCAAAAGCCAGTGCGCCGACTCTGTTTTCCGGCCCCAGGGCAGTTAAGATATCAAATTCTGTCATGGCCTGGGCCTTTGTTCCGGCTGCAATGGAAAGAATGTGCCTGCCCCATCTGTCCGGAGCGGCATCTCTGAAAATATTAAAAACTGGCTGGCCCATGGATGTTTCAAAAATTAAATCTCTCAGGGGGATTTTTACAGGATCCATGGGAAGTGCATTGGGTCGGTTCAGGTATTTTTTCCCGTATTGAAAAACACTTCGCTTTTCCAAGGGGAAATGCTCAAGTGTGCCTGCCGGGACATAACCGTCTTTTGGAAGAAAAATATAAACAATGGCTTTTTGCTCAGAAGTCATGGTCGTCTTTTTCAGGTTTCATGTGAATTCGTTGTTTTATTGCATCCCGGGAAAGTGAAAGTCCCAGCCGGTCCTGATCCGGTCGCGCAACCAAGGCCAAGGCATCATCCATCTGAAGCACCCACAGGGTAGTGGCAAGAACAGCAATGGACACACCGGCATCCCCTTTTTCCAGTCGTCTGATGGTATTCCGGTCCACCAGCACCAGCTGGGCCAGGTGCTCCTGGCTGTAACCCCGGCGCTTTCTGGCGATCATGAGATTTTCCCCCAGTGTTTTAATACGGTCACCGACCACTTTCGGCAGGGCGGATTTTATTTTTTTAGTTTTACTCATGCAATATAAATAACATATTAAAAGTATTAGTGCAATATTTATACAGCAATCATTTGATATGCTGTTTGTCAGACACAAGTGAGATGACATATCCGTCCAAAAACTGTGATGACACATCCAGATCCATTTTTCTGCCATGATGATAGATGGTGTTGTGGATCACTTCCACTTTTTGCAGGCTTTCGTTAAAGCCTTTTTTGATATATTTCAGATAGGCTTCCTTGATGGTCCAGTTTTTAAATATATGATCAGCCGTGTCATCCAGATGTTCAATCTCATTTTGGGTAAAGGCGGTTTTTAAAAACCAGGCATCGGGCTTATCGGCAATTTTTTCAGTATCAATGCCAAAGGTCAGGGTTTTATCTGCTGAACAGGCTGTGGTTGTGCAGTCATAACTGTGGGAAATGGAAATGGGGATATCCGGCATGTTTTCAACAATGGGTGCTCCCTGCTCAAGATGAGAAATGGTGATTCCGGACAGGGGGGTCTCCTTGAAAAAAACAGTGTGGAGCAACTCTTTTATGAGGTATCTGCCGCAGAACCACTCGGTTTGTTTTTTCAATGCTTTAAATCCGTTTACAGTCTTTATTTCTTCTGAATTTAAAAAGGCTGGATCAAAATCATGTTTTTGAAATATTTGGTTTACCATCGGTCTGGAATTATGGTAGGTATTTTTACGACAAATTGATTTGATGATTTCTGGTATTTTAGCATGCCAGATAATGATTTCCGGCTTGAAAGACAGGGCGTTGATACAGATGTTGGTGTTCAAAGTCAAGTTCATATCAGTTTTTATATATCAAACACCTTGGGTTTACAATCTTTTATGGGGGAATGGATGGACTTGATCACGTATTATAAAAAGCATGGCTGGATCAGATCTGCCACAGCCATATCTATTGTTATCTTATGTATTCTTGTTGTGGTGATCTGTATTGGATATTTTTCCCAGAAAACAATGCAGGAAACAAATCTGGAGCAGCGGTGCAGGGAGATTTCAGCATCCATCGTCGGCGGGATGACCTATGCGCTTTCCACCGGAGATAATGACGGTGTTCAAGAGCAGTTCGGGCATCTGCACGAGATATTGCCCGGGATAGAAGTCTTTGTTTACGATGACCAGTCCATTATCAGTTTTGCGACAAACCCGGAAACCATTGGTCAGTCTTTTGACAGTTATCTGGGGCATTCGGATAATATTGTCCAGAACCAGAAGATGCTTGAAACCGGACAAAGCGGCCATCTGATCAAAAAAAAGGTTCAGGATAAAATATATTACGGCTCATTGATGCCCAGCCTGAATGAAAGGGCCTGTTATGAATGTCATGACAGCTCACAGAAGGTCATTGGCGGCATTGCCGTGTGGGTGGATAATTCAGACGGGCTCAAATCCATGGACAGAACACGCAATCTCAGTATTCTTGTCGGCGGGCTGGGGGTTGTTCTGGTTGTTTTCCTGGTATGGCTGATTTTTTCCAGGATGGTGAGGCGGCTGAATATCACCTGGCGGGAAATTCGAGAGACCAGTGATGCTGTTGCCGGTTTTTCAGATCAGGTTCGCCAGATTTCAAGTCAGATTGATACCTATGCCGGCCGGGGAAATGAAATGGCAGCCCAGTCATCTGCGGCTGCAGTTGAAATCGCTGAAAATATTTCATCCATTGCCCAGACCGCAGAAGAAGTCAGTGCCCAGATCAGTGAGGTGAATCAGAATTCTGTGGCAGTTTCTGCTGAAATTCAGACCTCCAATGTCAATATTTCAAGGGTATCAGCCAATATCGGTTCTGTTGCGGCAGCGGCTGAGCAGATGTCTGTTTCTGTTACCACGGTGGCTACGGCCATGGAACAGATGTATGCCAGCCAGAGCGAAATCACCAAAAGCGCTTCCCGGTGTGCTGCCATTACCAGCAGTGCCTCTCAGGAAACATCAAAGACCTATGAGGTGGTCAATAAACTGGGCAGGGCCGCAGCACAGATTGGAGATGTCATTGATCTGATTAACGGGATTGCAGGCAAAACAAATCTTCTGGCGCTGAATGCGGCCATTGAAGCTGCCGGTGCCGGAGAAGCAGGCAGAGGCTTTGCCGTGGTGGCCAATGAGGTCAAGGCGCTGGCCAGACAGACAGCAGGTGCCACTCTGGATATCCGGAAAAAAATAGAAGGCATGCAGGAAAATACAGACCAGGCAATCCAGGCGATTGAAGCCATTACAAAAGTGATTACTGAAGTGGATATGATCATGGCAGCCATCGCATCCTCAGTGGAAGAGCAGACAGCAACCACCAACGAGGTGACCCGGAATGTCGCAGAATCTGCAGAATCTGCCGATGCCGTGGCAAAAAATATTAATCTTGCGGCAGAAAAAGCCCAGGAAGTGGATCAGAGCATCAAACATGTTGCAGACCTGGAAGAAAAAGTGTCGGAAAATCTTGATCAGACCGCCATGGCGGTCAAGGCCATTGCAAAGGAAGTGACACTTTCATCAAAGCGCACAAAAACCGTGTCTGACAATTCCGGGCAGTTGTCACAGATGGTGAATAATATTCTGGAAGGGGCCACCGCGCAAAAGGACAAAGCTGAGCTTCTGGCCCGGGAAGCAGCCAAGCTTAAAACATTGACCAGACAATTCAGGATTTGATGCATGGACCTTTCAAATACCACAAACATGTCCCGGTATGTCACCTTTAAGCTGGCCGACAACATGGCAGGGATCAATATTCTCGATATCAGAGAAATTGTTCCTTATATAAAAATTACACCGGTGGCCAAGTCTCCGGAATTTGTCCTGGGCCTGATCAACCTGCGGGGGCAGATTCTGGTGGTTTTTGATATTGGTGTTCTGCTGGGGCTGGAAAAAAGAACATTTAACAAGGACAGTCATATTATTCTTTTCAAGCATAAGGATGTCGGGTTTATTGTTGATCGGATCGGCGATGTGATCACTATGGACAAAGAAGTTTCAGACGATATTCCGGCAAATATTGATTCGGGGATCAAGGAATATATGGAAAAGATCATTAATTTTTCCGGAGATATTTTAGTGATACTGGATGCCGGAAAAATATTATCTAAAACGCTATCAGGCCAGCCATCGGCGCAAGGAGAATTATGAGTGACGACAGTGGACATGTTTCGCTGGATGCAATGTCATCAGAATTTATTGCAGAAATAAAAGATGATCTTGCCAGTCTGGAACCGGATCTTCTGGCCATGGAGGAAAAAGGCGCAGATGTGGATGATGATCTGATCAATCATGCGTTTCGCTCTATTCACAGTATCAAGGGCGGCGCCGGGTTTATTGATTTTAAAGTACTTTCCGACCTGAGCCACGTTATGGAAAATGTGCTGATGCAGGTCAGGGAGAAAAAACTGGTTATCAATTCCAGTATTGTGGATGCGCTGCTTTCCGGGTTTGACAAAATGAAACTCATGGCAGATCTGATCGGCACGGACAAGACCTGCGACTATGAAAAAGAGAAAGCCGCGCTGGAGCAGGTGCTGCTGGACAAAGATACAGATATTAAAAAAACCGGAACAAAAAAGAAAGCGCCGGTTGCTGAGCCGTCTGAGGAAAAAATAGAATATGAACCGGTAAATCCTGTTGGCGAAAGTCTGTATTTTAAAGGACAGACTTTTTTGCTGGATAAAAAACGACTTGAAAATGCCCTGGACAGCCAGAAATTTATTTATGCTGTTTTTATCCGGTTTAAAACCGATCTTGATCTGAGAAAAAAAAATGCAGATGCCATGATCGATGATATTAAAAGTATCGGAGATATTTTATATTCCAGCCTTACAGATGCTCAGCAAACACAGGAAAAAGACGGTTTTTATTGTGTCATCAGTACCATCCTGGATCTGCCACTGTTATCCCAGGTTCTTGAAATTCACGTGTCCCAGATGACACTTGTGGATAAACAGTTCACAGACTGTGAGACGATCCTGCTCAAAGGCGCTGCATCCAAGCTGGTGTCCGGCGGAAGGCAACTCCTTCCCAGGGCAAAGGAACCCACCACGTTTATTGCACCCTATGAGAGTTCAGAAAACTCACCGGTTCAGTCAGCCACCGGTGCTTTCCAGACCGCACAGACCTTGAGGATCAATGTGGATCTGATTTCCAAGCTGATGAACCGGGCAGGGGAGCTTGTGCTTTCCAGAAACCAGTTGCGGTCTTTTATGGAAAGTACTGTAAAGGATAATACCCGTGCTGTACACATGATGCAGAGCCTGGACATGGTAACCACGGATATTCAGGAAGCCATCATGCGGATGCGGATGCAGCCGGTGATTGATCTTCTGGGCAAGTATAAACGGGTGGTCCGGGATATTGCCCGGCGCATGTCCAAGAAAGTGGATTTTGTTCTGGAAGGCGCAGATGTCGAGGTGGACAGAAATGTTCTGGAAAAACTGGCCAATCCGGTGACGCACCTGATCCGCAATTGTATCGACCATGGCATAGAAACTCCCAAAGAACGGCTGCGCATGGGAAAACTTGAAACCGGAACCATCCGGATCAAGGCTTTTCATCAGGGCGGGCATGTCCATATCATTATTTCAGATGACGGCGCCGGGATTGATCCGCAACTGGTGCTGTCAAAGGCCTTTGAAAATGGGCTGATTGCCGAAGACCAGATTGATAAACTGACTGATAAACAAAAAGTGGATTTGATTTTTCTTCCCGGTTTTTCAACCTCCCAGGAAATCACAGATATCTCCGGCCGCGGTGTGGGTATGGATGTGGTAAAAACCAATATCAGCCGGCTAAGGGGGGTAATTGAAATTGATTCTGTCCAGGGGCAGGGAACAACGGTTCATCTGATTATCCCGCTGACCCTTGCCATTGTCCCGTCGCTGATTGTCAGAACAGGGGAGTCAAAATTTGCCATTCCCCAGGCCAATATCAAGGAGGCCATTTATCTTGAGCCTGGAAAAATTCATGAACAGGTGGGAAATGTTGCCGGGTATGAAGTGCTCAGACTCAGGGAACAGCTGATTCCGATCTTGAGACTTCGAAATATTCTCGGGCTCAAAACCTATGTCCAGCCGCCAGGCAAAGAAGAATCACTGGAAGAAAAAAGAAAAGCCATTGCTGACCGCCGTCAGGCATCCCCCCCTGAACAGCAAACCGATCAGCGGAGTCAAAAAAATGACCGGCGGGAGAATGTCTGGGATCCCACCTATGTCATTCTGCTGAAACTCGGGGCAAATGTATTCGGCCTGTGTGTGGATGAAATCTATGATATTGAAGAGGTGGTTGTTGAACCTTTGAATGAATGCATCAGACATCTGAAATGCTTTGCCGGGGCCACCATTCTCGGGGATGGGGATGTGATCATGATCCTGGATGTCCCTGGGATTGCATCTGTTGCGGATTTAAAATTTGATTCCATTAAACAGGCCCGATTAAAACAGGATCAAAAAGAACTCAAAAAAGCCGAGAAAAAGGGAGAAGTAAAGGATCTGATCATTTTTTGCAATGCAGATAAAGAATATTTTGCCCTGGAGCTTAAAAGTGTTTCCCGCCTTGAACCCATCCGGCCCGGGGATATTCATTTTACCGATAAATTAAAATATGTGGAATATAACCGTCAGGCAGTCCTGCTTTTTTCTCTGGAAGAGTTTGTACCGGCTGTTCCCTGTGATTTATCCGCAGATCAGGTTTTTGCCATTTTTCCCAAAAATATTTCATCAAAAGTCGGGGTGCTGGCCTCCCGGATTATTGATACAATCCAGACCGATGAAGATCTGTCAAAGGATGCGGCCTGCTCTGAACTGGTTCTGGGTAAATTGTTTGTCAAGGACATGATGGTACAGGTGCTGGATCAGAAAAAACTGGCAAAGGCGATCGAACAGAAAACAGTTGCAAAAAAGGAGCGGCGCTGAAACACTCATGAAAATACTGATTGTTGATGATAAGGCGTCCATCCGTTCTGCCATGAAAAAGATTCTGGCCGGTCTGGGATTTTCGGATATTACCCAGGCTGTGGATGGCCAGCAGGCCTGGGATACGCTGGAGGACGGGTTTAAAAAAACAGACCAGCTGCCCTTTGATCTGATCATATCAGATATGGAAATGCCGAAAATGTCCGGACTGGAACTGCTCAGGGCTGTGCGGGGACATGACGTATTCAAAGCCATCCCGTTTATTATGGCAACAACAGTGACTGCAAGGGAAATTATCATTCAGACCATGTGTCTGGGGGTTCAGGCCTATATTATAAAACCGTTTAACTCAGCAGTGGTTGAGCTTAAATTAAAGCAGGCAGGTATATTATAGAAACCGGACGGGACACATCGGATAAGCTGGATATTATCATTGCCCAGGACAATCCGGAAACAGTTCATCTGTTCAAGGAACTGTGCAGTTCGATCAAAGGGCTCAATACCCCTCATATTGCCAGATCAAACGCCATGCTCATGGCCAAGCTGAACAATACGGATTCCGGTCTGGTTCTTTTAACGCTCAGTCCGGATATGGGCGGGATAAAAATCATTGACGCCATCCGAAACGCAAATGCCGAACATACGATTATTGTTACCTATGATCCGGATGATCATGATTCTGATGTTCTGGTTCAGGCCCTTGAAATGGGGGCCTATGAATGCGCTGAAGTGCCGGAACAGATTCATGGCCGGGGGTATAAGGAATTCAGGCTGCACCTGCTAACCGTTATCGGGCTTTTAAGAACCCGGAAAAGATTTTCAACCCGGCCGGATACAGCGTATAAAAACAAGTTTTTCATGCCTGAGAAAAAAGAGGGAAAACCCCTTAAGAAAAAACGCGTTCTGCCAAAGGTTCCTGTGGGACGGTTTGATATTATTGCCATTGCATCCTCAACCGGCGGCCCTGAAATACTGACCCAGATTTTTTCCATTCTGCCGGGCAATTTAAAAGTGCCGATCCTTCTGGTCCAGCATATTCCCAGGGACATGACCCGGTATTTTGCAAAAAGTCTGAATGAAAAATCAGAACTCAATATTTTCCAGGCCAGTCACGGGGATGAAATCCTGCCTTCAAATGTATATCTGGCTCCCGGCGGTGAGCATATGACGGTTTCAGCTCCCGATTTTCAAGGCAGGCGTCAGATCTATCTGAACCAGAATCCTCCGGTGAACGGGGTACGTCCGTCAGCCGACATTCTTTTTGAGTCCATTGCCAGATCGTATAATGGAAAGATTCTTGCGGTTGTGTTAACCGGCATGGGTGAAGACGGCAAAAACGGGGTGGCCCAAATGAAAAAAACAGGATGTGTGTGTATCACCCAGACCGCCCGGAGCTGCGTGGTGTACGGCATGCCCAGAGCCATTGATGAAGCGGGGCTCTCAGATGAGCAGCTGGATCCTTTGAGCATTACCCAGAAAATAGTCATGGCGGGGCAATGAATGATCAGTGTGATTTTAGGGTGTCGATAATCTGATCTGCAATCTGTTCAGGGGTGAGTATATCGGTGTTGATCTCAAATTCACAGGCAGCCTTGTACTTTGAAATTCTGGATTCAAGCACCTGGGCCACTTCTTCGGTAAAGGTCTTGCCGTCAACCAGCGCCGGCCTTTGCGTGTCATCCTGAATACGGTCAACAATGGTACCAACAGATGCTGTCAGCCAGAAAACCCGCCCGCTCTTTTTTAAAATGTCCCGGTTTTCCTCCCGTTCAATCACGCCTCCGCCGGTATCCACCACGACATTATCCATGTGCTGAATTTTCAAGGTTTCCAGGGTTTCCAGATCCCGGAATTTTGTCCATCCCGATGTCTGCACAATCTGCGGGATGGACATATCGGCAGCTTTGACAATATTGCTGTCCATTCCGATACAGGTCATGCCCAGTTTTTTTGCGACAATTTCACCCACAACACTTTTCCCTGTTCCCCGGTATCCGATCAGTATGATATTCATTTTGTCAAATGCTCCATGACAACATCCCTCAGGGTCTGGACAGGGGCTTTTTGTCCTGTGAACCGTTCAAACTGCAGCGCTGCCTGGTGGATGAACATTTCAACACCGGACACGGTTTTCAGGCCGCAGGATTTTGCATCTTTGAGCAGTTTTGTTTCAAGGGGGGTATACACAATATCAAAAACCACCTGGCCTTTTCTGAACAGTTCCTGCGCAATCAGGGATGCATTTTCTTTAGGATGCATGCCCACCGGTGTGCAGTGAACAATAATATCTGCGGTCTGCATGGCCGCAGCAAGCGTTTCGTCATTCATTGTGCGGGTATAAATGGTTGCCCGGGATCTTGCTTTTAAATCATTGCCCAAAGCGTCCAGCATGTTCTGGTCAATGTCCAGCAAGGTGACATCTTTGATTCCAGGATGCCAGGCCAGTGTAAAGGCAATGGCCCTTGATGCGCCGCCAGCCCCTATCATGAGCACACTTTTCTGGTTCAGGTCCACGCCGGCATCTTCCAGGGCTTTTAAGGCGCCGGGACCGTCGGTATTAAATCCTTCCAGCTTTCCGTTTTCATTGACCACCGAATTGATGGATCCGATGGCAAGATCCACGTCAGATATGGAATCCACATATTGAATGGCTTCTATCTTGTGGGGAATGGTGATGCTCATTCCCCTGAAGTTTTCAAGCGCTCTCATTCCTGCCAGCGTGCTTTTCACATCCTCAACCCGGTTTGCCACATAGACAAAATCAAGGCCGAGCGCTGCATATCCGGCATTATGGATGGCCGGAGAAAGGCTGTGGGATACGGGGTTGCCGATAACGGAACAGAATTTTGTTTTCGTTCCGATGGATCTGATATCTGTCATGCGCATTCCTTTTTACCACATTTTTTTAATAAAATATTCATGATATCCCCTTTTTTGAATGCGTCCTGGGTTGAATGAATCTTGGGTTGAATGATTGCACGAGTATAAAGACTTTTAAGCAGATAGTCAAACATGTAACATGAAAACACACATTATGAAAACATAGATTGATCGGGTTTTTCAACTCTTGATTTCTTGCTTGACTCAAATTCATTCAACCTGATACTAAAAGCCTGTTGTGAGCTGCACATTGGCCGGACACAAACACGGTGGATATCTATAATAGGAGCACTATGGGCGGATTTGATTATTGGAAACTGTTGGCGGGTCTGGGTATTTTTCTGTTTGCCATGCAGCTTTTGGAGAATTCAATCAAGGATCTGGGAGGGCGGACATTTCGAAAAATCATCCGTCAGTACACCAACACCCGGGTCAAGGCAATTTTAAACGGAGCAGCTGTCACTGCCCTTCTGCAGAGCAGCTCTGCAGTATCGCTGATGGTTCTGGCCTTTGTGGGGGCCGGTATCATGAATATGGAAAACGCCATCGGGGTTATTCTGGGGTCCAACATCGGTACAACCCTGACCGCATGGATTGTGGCAACCCTGGGATTTAAAATTAAAATTGAAACTTTTGCACTGCCGTTTATCGGTGCAGGCGGGATCGGACTTATTTTTTTAAAGCCCACAAGTCACCTGTATCATATCAATCGGCTCCTGATCGGGTTCGGGTTTTTGTTTCTGGGCCTGGATTATATGAAAACAAGTGTGGAGGCATTTTCCCAGCATTTTGATCCCCAGCGGCTTCAGAACATGGAACCCTGGATGTATCTGGTCATTGGAACACTGATGACGGCTGTGATGCAGGCCAGTGCCGCAACCATTGCTGTTGCCCTGACCGCATTGAACAGCGGGCTGATGGGGTTTGACATGGCAGCAGCCATGGTGATCGGGGCCAATATCGGCACCACCATTACGGTCCTGCTGGGGGCGATCGGCAGCTCTCCTCCGAAAAAACGTGTGGCAGCAAGTCATTTGGTCTTTAATGTGGTCACCGGCGTCATCGCATTTTCAACCCTGCCCATACTGGTGGCAACTGTTGAGTTGTTTGTAGATATCTCAACGAACGGGCCGGTGGGCCTGGCCCTTTTACACACACTTTTCAATGTCACCGGGGTGCTGATTTTTCTGCCGTTTGTCTCGATGCTCACAGCATTGTTGATAAAATTTTACCCGGAATACAGAGAAATCTTAAGCGTCCATCTTGCCAATACCCCGACAGAAGAAGTGGATGCTGCAGGTCTGGCTATGAAAAATGAGATCCGTCACCTGCTTCAGGAGTGTCAGCTGTATACGCTCCGGATATTGTCCATCGATGAAAAACTGGTGTTTGATGAGCCGTTGCCGTTTGAAAAAAACAGAAAGAAAAAACTGACCATAGAAGAACTGTACACCCATATTAAGCTGCTACACGCCGATATTATCTCGTTTTATTCAGGTATTCAGAAAAACAAGCTGGATGTCGATGTCACACAGGAATTGGAGCGGGCCATTGTCGCATCCAGAAACATATTGAACGCTGCCAAGAATTTTAAAAGCATTCGCACCAATCTGGATGAGTTCAGGTTTTCAGACACCCAGTATTTGAACATACAGTATGAACGATTCAGAAAACGACTGCTTTTTTTGTATCATGAAATTGAAAATCTGGTTGCCAAAAACCCGGACACCCAGTTTGAATCCCTGATGCACGCCTTCCAGCAGATTGAACTGGCAGACAATCAATTTATCGATAAAACCGTTAACGCCGCACCAGATGATTCTTTTCAGCAGATTGACCTGTCCACGCTTTTCCTGGTGAATCGGCTGTTTACCCAGGCCTGCCGAATGATCATTTTCAGCCTGAAGGATTTGAGCCTGTCACAGGAAAAAGCAGAGATGTTTGATAAAACCATCTAACTGGATTCTAAATGATCATATGCGATCTTTGGGTCATATATGGTTTTTTTGCTTTTTGTTTTTGACAGTCCTTCAAATAAAATTCGATAAATGCGTGTCCTGATAACCCCTCTGGTTTATTTCTCAGAGCGGTATTACATAAAAAATAAGGAATATGAGACCAGGCTTACTTAACGGTTATATTATTATTGACATATTTTACACCGTCAACATCCATGACATATTCACCTGTGAGGTCTCTTTGAGCCGCACTGGAAGCTTCTCCGCGTAAAGTAACAGTCCCGTTGTCAGCAAAAACTTCTGTTGCAAAACCGCTGACATTTCTATGAAATAAAAGTGTGGTTTTCACTTTGGTGATGAGCCATGCATCTGATTTTTCATCAGAACGGTTTTCCTTTTTTTCTTCCAGCTTGTTGTTTACTCTTTTGACACCCGGCAGGCCCGCAACGGTTTCACCGGCCAATGATCTATGGGATGCATCCTGTACCGTACCCGTCAGGGTGACAATTCCGTTTTTGGATTTCATTTTAATATTGTCGTCCTTAAGGTAGGTTTTGAACACATGGGTCTTTTTTGCAGATGATTCGATACGGTCATCCATCGAGAATGCAAAAACCGGGGTGGAGATGAATATCATAGCGGCCACAATGGCCAATACTATAGAACAATACATTGATTTTTTCATTTTACGTCTCTCCTGTTTTTGGGTTGAATTTAAATATTGCCACGGCCTGAAAATTATCAATGTTTTTGTAGTCTTTGACAGCATAAACATGAGCGGTGAAAGGGTCGAATGTGAACAATGGTCATATTTGACCGGACACCGCTGTTCAGGCCGTGATAAAATCCTGTTTTTTGCGCAGGAACCCCTTTTTAACCTCGGTTATAAGTATGATTGTCACAGCTCCGGCAGTACACACCGCAAGCTCTTCCCATCGCAAAGGGGAAGTGCGGAAAACCAGGTTGAAAAAAGGAACATAGATGATAATCAATTGCAGGATCAACGTAACACCTATCGCGATTAAAAGCATGGAATTGCTGAACCAGGAACAGGAAAACAACGATTCATGCTGTTTGCGAACGCACAGCGCATAGGCCATCTGGCAGAATGTCAGCATGGTGAAAACCATGGTCTGCCAGGCCTGCGACCCTGTTCCATTACCCCAGAACACGTATCCCGCACCCACTGAAATCAGGCCCATAATCAAGCCCATCACGATAATCTGCCATCCTAAGCCCCGGGCAAAGATTCCCTCTTCTGGATCAATTGGCGGGCGATCCATAATTTTCTGTTCAGCTTCTTCATATCCAAGGGCGATGGCAGGGATGCCATCGGTCACCAGGTTGATCCATAAAATCTGAATCGGAAGCAAAGGCAGCGGCATCCCGAGTATCGGTCCTGTGAGCATTACAACGATTTCGCCTGTGTTTCCCGTGAGAATATATTTTACAAATTTTCGAATATTATCATAGATACGGCGCCCCTCTTTAACCGCTGCAACAATGGTGGCAAAATTATCGTCCAGAAGCACCATGTCCGAAGCTTCTTTGCTGACATCGGTACCGGTAATTCCCATTGCCACACCGATATCGGCTGATTTCAGAGCTGGCGCATCGTTTACGCCGTCACCGGTCATGGAAACGATCTCATGCTGTTTTTGCAGTACATCAATGATAATCATCTTATGACTTGGCGAGACCCGGGCAAAAACCGAAATTTGCGGAATACGCAGATTGCGCTCTTCCTCGGTCATTTTTTCCAGATCCTGACCGGTCAGGAATGTGTCTGTGTCCGTAATGCCCAATTGTCCGGCAATGGCCACAGCAGTGAACGGGTGGTCTCCGGTAATCATCACCGGGCGGATTCCGGCCTGTTTACAAAGCCGCACCGCCTCGATTGCTTCCGGACGCACCGGATCGATCATTCCGGCCAGACCCAGAAAAATAAGGTTTAGTTCATACTGTTCCGGCTGGTCCAGTTCATCGGCATCCATGAACCGATATGCCAGCCCAAGCACCCGGATGCCGTTTTTAGCCATGACGGTATTTTCAGCCAGAATTGCATTTTTTTGTGTATCATCAAGCGGCGAAATTTTACCGTTGATCAGGATGCGGCCGCAGACATCGATCAATCCGTCCGCAGCGCCCTTGGTCAGCAGGAGATGGCCGGTATGCCCGTCCTGTCCGGACAAAGCACAAATGGGATAGGAAGACATCTTTTCGGAAGAAGCGGGCATGGCATGAACCGTGGACATGCGTTTGCGCTCCGAGTCAAAGGGCAGTTCCCGTACCCGCGGTAACACGGTTTTAAGATCGGTCTGAATCAGTCCTGCCTCACGGGCGGCAATCACCAGCGCACCTTCTGTGGGATCTCCTAAAATATTCTGGCGGGCGCTTTCGTCTATGATTGCATCGTTGCACAGCGTGCCTGCCAGCAGCAGTAAAGAAAGATCGATATCCTCCTTGTGTTCGCCAACAGCCTGGGCAGGAGTAACCCTGCGATCCTGCAGCACCACTTCGGTCACGGTCATTTTGTTCTGGGTTAAGGTGCCTGTTTTATCCGAACAGATCACTGTCACGCTGCCCAAGGTTTCCACAGCGGCAAGCTGCCGGATCAGTGCTTTTTTCTTGAGCATCTGCTGTGCGCCAAGCGCCAGGGCAATGGTGACCACAGCGGGCAGACCTTCGGGAATGGCGGCCACGGCCATGCTGATGGCAGTCATAAACATTATTTTCCATCCGGCACCCTGCAGATACATTAACCCGGCCACCACAAAAATAAACACCACGGCAGCCAGGGCCAGGGATTTGCCCAGTTTGCTCAATCGACGCTGCAAAGGGGTTTGTTCATCTTCCACACCATGCAGAAGTGTGGCGATTTTCCCCAGTTCCGTTTGCATCCCGGTGCTTGTGACAACGGCCTGCCCGCGCCCATAGGTGATCACCGTCCCCATATAGATCATGTTTTTCCGGTCAGCCAGGGCATGCTCCCCCTGGTCCAGCGTGCGGGAATGTTTATCCACTGATTCTGATTCACCAGTCAGGGTCGCTTCCTGCACCTTGAGGTTTAAAGCTTCTATCAGACGGGCATCGGCAGGCACGACATTTCCGGATTCTATCAACAGAATATCCCCCGGAACCAGATCTTTTGCAGAGATCTGCTGCTCTTTGCGGTCACGCAGCACCCTCACGTTGGGTACGGTCATTTTTTTAAGTGCTGCCATTGCATTTTCAGCTTTGAATTCCTGCCAGAATCCGAGAAGGGTGTTCAGCACGACAATGATGAAAATAACAATGGCATCAATATATTCCTGTAAGGCCGCTGAAATGATCACGGCGGCCAGCAGAATCAGGATCATCACCTCTTTTACCTGGGCCAGCAGAATGCCCCAGGCGTTTTTTCTGCCCTTTTCAACAAGTTCGTTGGGCCCGTGCGTATGGAGCCGCTGTTTGGCCTCGGCAGCTGATAATCCCTGCCCGGCAATGGTTGCATGATTTTGTAAAACAGTTTCAGCGCTCAGGACATGTGGCTCCTGCATGGTTTTCTCCCCTATTCATAAAATTATTTCAGGTGTAAGATGTATACTTTAAAGTTTGGATGTGTTTTCTTCCGGGTCGAATTTTTGATTTTCTTCTTTCAGATAACAGGTCCACGGTAATCAAGTCAAGACGGAACCCAAAATCCAGACCCTGTTTTTTGGACGCGGCCCAGGATGATTCAGACAGCTTGACAAAAAGCAGGAGAGTGTTTTATATCGCCATCTGTCACATAAAACATAAAACAGGAGAAGACATGGCTAAAATTGAATGGGAAAAAATCGATAATACAGCGCTGGTGAGAATGGTCAATAACAAGAATCGTATGGATATGACCTTTGCCCAGGAAATGCTCATTATATTTGAGCAAGTGCTTGCAGATGAGTCTGTCACCTCCATGATTCTTACATCAGATGATGCCAAATTTTTTTCAATGGGCGTTCATGTGGACTGGCTTGAGGACCGCCTTCGTGAAAACGATACCGATTCTGTGAAAAATTTTTTGTTCGGCATGCAGGATGTCTTTAAGCAGATCCTGTTAATGCCTATTCCGGTTATCGCTGCCATTAACGGTCATGCCTATGGCAATGGATCTATCATATGCGGGGCCTGTGATTTTCGGTTCATGCGTTCGGACAAAGGATATTTTTGTTTCCCGGAAGTGGATTTGAACATCCCGTTTTTACCGTCCATGTTTTTATGGCTTCAACGGGCCATTCCCCATCCGCTGTTTAACAGCATGGCACTGAGCGGAAGGCCGGTAACTGCACCGGAGCTTGCAAAATATGCAGTGATTGAAAAAGCGTGCAAGGACAGCAGTGAGCTCATGGAAGAGGCACTTGGCTTTGCTAAAACATTTGACAAGGGCCGCAAAATTTTCGGTGAACTGAAAAAAAGAATGAACCAGCATATTGTCACTGTCATGGAAACACAGGACCGGCCGTTGCTTGAGTCTTTGTCTTTATTTGCAAAGGATTAAGCTGTCTTGCAACAGGCTTTGTCCTTAAGCTGTGTTTTTTCATCAATACATGGCTTCTATCAGGTCTCCAAATGCTTTATGGATGGATGTGCGTTTTACTTTCATGGTGGGTGTGACCTCTCCATCCTCTTCATACAGTTTTTTAGGCAGAATGGTAAATTTTTTGACTTTCTCAACCTGGGACAGGGTTTCGTTTACAAGCTTGATCTCATTATTGATCAGTTCTTTGATCTGTTCATGTTCAGTCAGGTCTCTGTATGTTGAAAACTGAATCTTGTTGTCCTGGGCATATTTAACCACTGTATCTTCATCCAGAATAATCAAGGCGCTTAAAAATTTTCGTTTGTCCCCGATAACCACTGCATCATTGATGTAAAGACTGGATTTAAGCTTGTTTTCGATATACTGGGGGGTGATGTTCTTTCCACCGGCTGTCACAATAATATCTTTTTTGCGATCCGTAATTTTCAAATAACCGTCGGCGTCGATTTCACCCACATCTCCGGAGTGCAACCAGCCATCCACAATGGTTTCCGCCGTTGATTCAGGATTCTTGAAATATCCCTTAAAAACTCCCGGGGATTTCACCAGGATTTCACCGTCATCTGCTATTTTGATTTGAACCCCTTTCAGCGGGGTGCCCACAGTGCCGAATTTGACTTCTCCTGCGATGGCAGTAGTGGTGACACCTGTTCCTTCTGTCTGACCATACCCTTCCATCAGGTCCATGCCGATGGAATGGAAAAAATGGAGGATTTCAGGGGCGATGGGTGCTGCGCCGGAGTAGGCGACCCGCATGCGTTCAAACCCCAGTCTTTTTTTCAGTTTGCGGAAAACCAGAAAGTGTGCCAGTTTGTACTTCAGCTCCAGCAGGGCCGGTACCGGCTTGAAATTCATGGTCAGGTCAGCCCTTTTCTGTCCGATCTTTAAAGCGATATTAAAAGCCCAGCGTTTAAACCAGGTGGCATCTGCCATTTTGATCATGATGGTGGAGTAGTATTTTTCCCAGATACGGGGGACTGCATGCCCCACTGTGGGTGAGATCTCTACCATGTTGTCCGTGATCGTATCCATGCTTTCTATAAAATTGACCACATGGCCCACATCAAAATGGGACAAAATGGTAAAAAGCTGCTCAAAAATATGGCATAGCGGTAGAAATGACATAATCTCGTCATTGTCATACATGGGGTTGTTTGATGTGATGGCCTTTCCCATCCAGACGCAGTTTTTGTGAGACAGCATCGCCCCTTTTGGCGGCCCTGTGGTTCCGGAAGTGTAAATCAGAACCGAGGTATCTTCAGGGGAAATGTCTTTTATTCTTTTTTCCACAGCCCCCGGGTTTTTCTTTTCTTCCTGTTCACCCAGCTCAAGAAGCTTATCAAAGCTCATGACCATGGGATCATTAAAATCCCGCAGACCTTCGGTATCCCAGACAATCACCTTTTCAAGCAAAGGGGCATTATTCCGGAAATGCAGCCATTTATCCAGCTGTTCCTCATTTTCCACAAAAAAGAATCTGGAATCTGAGTTGGTAATGACATACTCCACCTGCTGCCAGGCATTGGTCGCATACACACCTGCTGTTGCAGCACCGCAGCACTGAATTCCCAGGTCTGAAAAAACCCATTCAGGGCAGTTGTCCCCTATAACTGCAGCACATTCACCTTTTTTAAGCCCAAGAGCTATCAGGCCGTAAGCCACCAGAGTGACATTCCGGTCATACTGGCGCCAGGTAATATCATGCCAGAGGCCGAATTCTTTTTTACGCATGGCCACACGGTCTCCCCAATGGGCGGCAGCTGCTTTAAACTTGCTCGGTACAGAATAATCATTGTTTTCAGACATGTGTTAAACCTATTAAAATAGTTGGGTTGTATGGGATTTAAATTTTACCGCCAGGCTTTTTTCCGTTTCCAGCGCTGGTATCCTTTGGCTGAAGTTTCAGATTTGACCCCCAGGTAAAATTCCTGAACGTCTTTATCTTCCAGAAGGTCACAGGAGTTGCCTTTCATCACAAAACGGCCGCTTTCAAGGATCAGGCCGGTTTTAGAAACTCCCAGGGCCATTTTTGCATTCTGTTCCACCAGCAGAATGGTCACGCCTTCGCTGTTTATGGTCCGGATGATTTCAAAAATTTCCTTTACCAGCAATGGAGAAAGGCCAAGAGACGGCTCATCCAGAAACAAAAGCTTCGGGCGGCTCATCAGGGCCCGGCCGATGGCCAGCATCTGCTGCTCTCCTCCGGACATGGTGCCTGCCCACTGGTTGATCCGCTCTTTTAAAATAGGGAAATAATTGAATACCCGGTCAAAGTCATCATCAATATTTTTTTTGTCCGTACGGGTATACGCCCCCATCATTAAATTTTCACGTATAGTGAGTTCCTCAAAGACTTCACGGCCCTCAGGCACAAGCGTGATCCCCTTGCGCACAATCTTGTCCGTGTCCATGCCGTCAATGCGTTCTCCCATGAACTCAATGGTCCCTTTGTCGGGCTGATTATCAATAAGGCCCATGACTGTTTTCAGGATAGTTGATTTTCCAGCGCCATTGTTACCCAGAATGGCGGTGATGCTTCCTTCTTCCACACTCAAAGAAGCTCCCCGGATGGCATAAATCAGATCATAGTAGGTCTCAATATTTTTTATCTCAAGCAGTGCACTCACCGTCATCTTCTCCCAAGTATGCTTTTAAAACTTCCGGATGTTTCCGAACTGATTCAGGATCGCCCTCAGTTATGGTCTGGCCAAAATTGATCGCCAGAATTCTGTCGGAAATATCCATGACCATATTCATGTCATGCTCGATGAGCAGGATGGTTATCCCAAGCTCATCCTGGATATCTTTGACCCAGAAGATCATGTCCTGCTTTTCTTCTGAGTTCATGCCTGCACAGGGTTCATCCAGCAGCAGCAGCTCCGGTTCCACTGCAAGTGCACGGGCCAGTTCCACCTGCTTTCGGATACCGTAAGGCAACCCCCCCACAAGTTTTTCCCGGCTGGACTGCAGATCCAGAAGGTCAATGATTTCTTCAACCTTTTTCCTGTGCACCGCTTCCTCTTTCCCTGCAAAGGAATTTTTCCCCCATAAAAATCCGCCTCTGAAAAGACCGGTTTTCATGTAAAGATGGCGTCCCAGCATGATGTTTTCCATGGTGTTCAGATTATCGAAAAGCTCAATATTCTGAAATGTTCGGGCAATACCTGCTTGGGCCACCTGGTGGGGCTTTTTACCGGTAATCGTTTTGTCTTTGAACAGAATCTGTCCGCTGGTGGCCTTGTAAATTCCGTTAATGCAGTTAAAAAGAGTGGTTTTCCCGGCCCCGTTGGGGCCGATAATGGAATACACCTCGCCTTTTTTAACCTTAAAGGATATATTATCCAGGGCTTTTAGCCCGCCAAAAAGTATTGACAGATCTTTAACTTCGAAAAATGCCATTTGCTGATTGTCCTAAACTTGCTTAATGAAAAAATGAATGGAGGTTGAAAGCCTGTTTTCAACCTCCGGTTGAATCACGTTTTTCCTTAGTGTCCAGATGGAATATATGTGGTTTTATACCAGTTTGTTAATATAGTGCTGGTTCCATCAGGTTCCGCGCGCACAAGAAAAACTTCCTGCTGTCCGATTCTGCACAGCGGATCATTGGCATCAAAGGCTGTATAACTGACTGTACCCATGGCGCTTTTGAAATTTTGAATTTTTTCCAGTTCAGCCACTACCTTTTCACGGGTAACATCACGGCCCACACGTTTCAATGCCTCAATAAGCGGTTCTACATAGCCCATGCCAGCTGCAAAAGTTGAACCCCAACGTTCTTCTTTTGCTGCAAATTTTTTGTAGCCGTCATTATAGAACTTTACCATTGCCGGCAGTGTCGGCTTGTTGAAGTCAGCGATGTCTCCGATATTTGTGGGGTCCATCAAACCAAAGGCAGCAGAAATTGTTCCGGCATAAAGCCCTTTGGTAATGGCCATCATCAGGGGATGGTCACCGCATGTGGTAGAGGTCATCCACTGGGGTTCAAACTGCATGGCTTTACCCGTACCCTGCAGGCGGGCCACATGGCCCGGGCCGACAAATAACAATACGGCCTGGGCGTCTGAATTTTTCAGTTTCATGATGTGCGGTTTCATATCCACGTCAGCAACATTCATCGGCAGGCCGATGGCCAGTTCCAATCCCTGTTTTTTCAGTTCTGCTTCGCAGCCTTCCAGTCCCTGTTTGCCGTAGTCATCATTCTGATAAACCACCGCAATTTTTTTCAGTTTCAGGGTTTCTACCGCATATTTGGTGAGAAGTTCCGCATCGCCCAGATAAAGCGGGTAAGTATTGAACAGATATTTGTTCGCAGGTTCAAGCCAGTGCCTTGATCCGGCAGAAGGACCAACCCAGAGAATTTTTCTTTCCATAAGATAATCTTTTACCGCAAGTCCGGGAGCTGTGCCCACACCTGAAACCCAGGCAAACATGCCGGTATCCTCCTGGAGCTGTTTTACGCCCGCTTTGGTTTTTGCTGGATTGTAAGCATCGTCAAAATAATGATGGATTAATTTTCGGCCGTGAATACCGCCGTCGGCATTGATCATTTTAAAATAGGCATCCGTTCCCCTGGCAACTGCACCCCAGGGAGCAGCAGGCCCGGTCTGGGGGCCCCATTGACCGATATGGATTTCAGTGTCAGTCACCCCCTCTTCAGCTGTTGCATTAAGTGCCAGTCCAAAAACCACCATGGTCATAACAGTCAAAATATACACCAGATACTTTTTCATGCTTTCCCTCCTTATAAAATAAAAGACTAAGAACCCAAAACTTTAATTCAGTAAAGCTGTTATACCTTTTTCACGTAATGTCTGGCAAAAAGCCCGCTGGGCTTAATGCAAAGCACGATAACAATAATCACGAATGCCACAACGGATTTGAACTCAAGAGACACATAACCGCCGAAAAGATGTTCTACTATGCCCACGATGTACGCACCGAAAACAGCTCCGGGCAGAGAGGTCATGCCGCCGACAACTGCACCGGAAAAGCCTTTGAGCATAGGATCCCACATCATATAAGGCTCAACCAGTATCGGAGCCATGAGTAATCCTGCAACACAGCCGACCATGGATGAAATGCCCCAGGCAACCATGCGGATCTGTTTTGTTTTAATGCCCATAAGGGCTGCGGCATTTTCGTTCATCTGGGTGGCTTTCATGGCCACGCCGGTTTTGGAAAACCGGAAAAACAGAAACATGCTCAGCATAATCACCAGGGCAACCACCAGGGTGAGCATATCCAGGGTGCTGATGAAAATATCGCCAATAATAATACTGTCATAGCTGGAGATCGGGAAAGGCATGGCACGCTGGTCTGCGCCGAATTTCCATGAAACAAACCCCAGAAGTATCATTTCCATTCCAATGGTGATAATAATCAACCCCAGAACATTGGGCTCTTTTGCGCGCCGAAGAATGCCAAATTCCAGAAAGCATCCCAGTAAAAAGGCAAAAATCAGGGTGGCTGGAAAGGCGATATAGTATGGAACGTTATAGCTGGTCAATAACATAAAGGATATGAAAACCGGCAGAAGCGCCATTTCTCCTTGAACAAAATTGGGCACCTCTGATGCCTTGTATATTAAAACCATACCCAGACCCATCAGGGCGTAAGAACTTCCAACTGCAATACCGCTAAGCACCATCTGTAAGAATTCGACCATTATAATCCTCTTGAGTTCCTCTGTTACGCAATCATTTTATTTTAAAATCATACTTATATTTTAAAACGGCCATGCCAACCAATATTTTTTGGACCGTATCCACATGCCGAAAATACCCAAAGGCTCGAACAGCATGATGACAATTAATATGAGTCCAAATACGATTAACTGGATATTAGAGGCACCAGTGAGCGTGAAATACGACTCGGACAACATCCTGATCCAGTCACCGAAATATGGGATTTCAAGAATATTTCTAAGCTGTAAGTCCAGAAAACCAAGAAGACATGCGCCAGCCACAGATCCCATAATGGATCCCAGGCCACCGACAACCACCATGGTCAGAAAGGTAACGGACATGAACATGCTGAAAAGTTCCGGCTCAATGAATCTCAGCACAAAGGCATAGAGGCCTCCGCCCACAGCAGCATAGAATGCACTGACTGCAAAAGCCAGCGTTTTATAATAGGTAAGATTGACCCCGATGGTGGATGCGGCGATATCCGCATCGCGGATGGAAATAAATGCCCGGCCCACTTTTGTTTTGATAATGTTACGAGCGATAATCACCATGGCAATGGTGATGGGGATTAAAAGAAAATAAAAATCTTTGTCTGTTTTAATGTGCCATCCCCCTATGATCAGGTCCGGGGCATGCAGGCCCTGGCGCTCGCCAAACATTTGAATTTTACCGATAATCTGGGTGGTGGTAATGCCGAATCCCAGGGTTGCAATGGCCAGGTAAGGCCCCTCCAGGCGCAAAGCCGGCAGGCCAAGCAAAAAACCGATAAATGCCGCAATCAGTCCGGCACTGGGCAATGCCAGTAAAAAGGGGAAATGCGCCTGGGTCATCAGGACGATGGTTCCGTAGGCACCGATGGCGAAAAAACCGGCATGTCCCATGGAAATCTGGCCGGTATACCCGACCAGAATATTGAGCCCTACGACCACAATCACATTGATGGCCATAAAATTTACTACGTAGACATAGTAGTTTTTTGCCACAAAGGGAAAGATGGCAAGCAGCAAAAGTAGAATACCTGTCCAGAAAATAACAGCGCCTGACGTAAAAATCCGGACATCCTCGTAATAATCCCGCTTCATATCCATAGAATACATTCTCCTGATCCGATTCGTTAAAAAAACTGCAGCAAATCCAGCGTTAAAAAAATTATTCCGTATAAATTTTATGGTGTAACTGGTGAAAACGGGGTTACTATAAAAAAGAAAAAAAATTTTGTCAAATACAAACTAAAAAATTAAAAAACCGGATAAATACATATAACTATTTGTAATACATAAAAATCTTGATTTCAATGAACATCGTTTATTTTTTGAACATGCGTATTCATGCTTAAACAGGGATTGATAATTTTTTTTTAAAATTTTATGTTATCAAGTATAGCTTTGTAAGAAAAAATTAACAATGTTTTTTTCGAGGAGAGACATGAAAATCGGCGAACTGGAAAAACGATCGGGAATTCCCCGTTCCACGATTCATCATTATATGAATTGTGGTCTGCTGCACAGCCCTGAAAAAACCGGGTTGACCACTGCCCGTTATGGTGTGTCTCATCTCAAACGACTGGAAGCCATTTTCCGGATCAAGCAGGATTACCGGAACATATTCAAAGGTACCAGAGTCCCGCTGGCATATATCAAGGCCCGGCTGGGCTCAACCCTTTCACAGATGAAACCTGCCGGCACAGGCAAAACCCATGCATCAGCAGGTACCTGTAAAAAAAGAGATGCAACAAAATACAAAATTCTGCAGGCCAGCCTTGAACTGTATCAGAACAGAGGATACGCTTTGACCAGTATCAAGGATATCGCAGATACTGTCGGGATTTCCACCCCGACATTTTACCGGTATTTCAAGGATAAAAGACAACTGTTTGTGGAGGTCATTGAATATGTGATGAAAAATTTCAAATCCGAGATCCGGGAATCATTGAAAGATGAAAAAGATCCGGCAAAAAGGTCTGCCATCATGTTTGGTATTTTTTATTCGCATTATCCGAATATGGGAGAAATTTTAAATCAGCTCCGGAGTGGCGCCATCATCGGTGATCAGTGGTCAAAGGACCGGCTGCTGTACCTTTATAAAGAAATGATGGCCGATCTTCACCAGGAAATTAAACGGGCGATACATAAAGGCACCATAAAACCGGTGGACCCTTATCTGCTGTCATATTTCAACATGGCAATCACGGAACTTGCACTCAGTTTAAGCACCATCGATAATACGTATTCGTTGAAAGATGTCATGCGCTTTGTCGGGGATATGCTCAACAACGCCTTTGTGACACCTGAAGGCAGACAGTATGAAACCGTGTTCTATAAACCCGGGCAGGGAAAGCCGGGACGATAATGCAGATGGTATTTCACCTGCAAAAGCCGGGACACGATATTAAACCGGGGTTACATGTAAGTATTAAATATTTTTTCATGGGAAATATATTTCTTTTTAGCCGGGTCATTAAGGTAGCGGTGAATGGCATTGAGCCGTTTTAAAATTTCGTTTTCAGCCCTGGCCCGCATCTGAATTTTGGTTTCAATGACGTCTTCTTTTAACTCAGGTGTGATTTCCGAGGCATAGTATTTTTCTCTTTTTACCTGGATGCGCATGGAAATCAGTCTTTCCCGCTGTTTATCATGGGCTTCATCCAGAAACAGGACTTCAGGCATCAGGTCGGCAAAATGGGTCACGGCTATCACGTCCTTGTTTCTTTGCCAGTAGCCCATCAAAAATTCCGGTTCCAGGTCCCGGTAATTCTGAAGCGGCATGAACATCCGCCGTAAATACAGCAGCACTTTTTCTGTTTTTTTTCTGTGTCCGCCAATAATGACAGAGCCGCCCACCTCATCTTTTCTCACGCCCTTGGTCCAGGGTGCACCGGTAATACCGAAATCAATGCACAGCGGCAGGCGCAAAAGTGCAGACAGCGTGTTCAGGGCAAGCGCATAGCCGGCAGAGGGCCCGCCGACATTATAGGATGCAGATAAGAGTTGATGATGCAGTGAATAGGGCTTTAAAAAATCGCCAAATATCCAGGGAATACTGAAGTCCGGGCACAGTTCCTGAAGATAGTTTTTGACCATGGTCAGTGCTTCCTGGGCAGACTGGCGGGTCATTTGAACCGCCATGTCGAGTTCTGCCGCGGGTGCTGATGCAGAAGAAACTGCTCCGGTTACAATAATAGGACTTGCGCTGATTCTTGCCGTAAGGCTTGTGGCAATGGGCAACAGCATGCCGGTCATATCATTGGCCCCTACTCCGATAATAAACCCTATCTGGGGTTCTTTGCTCAGTTCAGTTTCAAGGAATTCATTGAGCTGGATAGACCCTTTTCGTACAGGACTCTGGGAAATTTCCCGTCGGGCAGATTCAAGATGGGCATCCACCAGAGGATAGTCAGCTTCACTTACAATATGATCCACTTTGCTTAAAATCTGTCCATAGTGCTCAATGAAATTTTTCAGATCATTTTTAATGTTTGATTTAATCAGGGGCGGTGCTTTAACCGCATCCAGAATACCGATGATGGTTTTGAAATTCAATTTGATGAAATCATATTTTTCCTGCCGGGTGGAATCCTTGAGCTTGCGCAGCTTCAGCAGCACTTTAAATTCCGTACTGCACAGGGCAATGGCTTTTTCTGTAAAAGAGGTGTAATCCGCTGGTGTATTGCAGATTCCCTGGGCAGTTTCAATAATTTTTTCAACCGTGACTTTCCGGGGATGGGCAATGGATTCAAGTTGTTTTCGTATGATGTCCAGAATATCCTTTTGCCGCATATGCCCACTTATTTCTAATGTTTTCAGCCGTTTTGAACGGATCAGGGCAGGGTCCAGAATATCCAGCCGGTTGGTGGTCAGCACAGTGAACACTTTGTTTAAAGGAATTTCACCGTCAATGATATTCAGGAATTTATTGGTCAAAGCATCAGATGCCTGTCCGCCGGTAGGGCTGCGCCGCGGGGCAAGCGCGTCTCCCTCATCAAAAAAGATGATGGTGGGGGCAATCATCTTGGCAATGTCATACACTTTTTCAAGATTGGAGACCGCCCCGTGAACCGGACTGGAGGGATCCTGGAGTGCAGATGGACTTGTTGCAATATCATGTACTTTGAGATTAGAGGAAAGCCAGGTTCGAACCAGAAAGGTTTTGCCGCTGCCCGGAGGCCCTGTCAGAACCACGCCTTTGTCTTCACTGATGCCATAACTGAAGCAGTTGTTGGCCATTTCTGAGAACTTATCCTTGATGTCACCCACATACTCATCCCAGTTTACTTTGCGGTCCATCCGGTCCACCACCTTGTTGTAAAGTTCGCCGTAGACATTTTTTGCCACAAGCTGGAAGGCCGAACGGATCAATATGCTGTTATCCAGAAATTTCAGGATAAAATCTCCCCGGATATTAATAATGGATTCAATCAGTTTTCTTACGTAGGCAGGAGTTATTTTCAGGCTGCGTTCTGCAAAAATGGTGTAGATGATTTTGGCTGCTTTATCCAGGTCTTCAGAATCCTGTGTGTACCGGGTGGGAATCTGATGCCGTCGAATTTCAAGATAGATGATGGTTTTAAGGTTCTGGGCATTCATCCAGTATCTGGAGATGTCGATAATACATCCTTTTTCAACAAACCGCCGGTAGATGGCAGAATCAAATCTGTGGGTCTGATCACTGGTGGCAATCAGAAAACAATCCCGCCGGCCTTCAATGATTTCATCCAGAACAATATTGGCTGTGTCAATCAGCGTCCGCTGCTGTTTTTCCGCACCGCTGCTGCCCGGGCTGCTCTGGGATTTTCCAAAGGCGGAATGGGCTCCTTCAATGTGGCGAATGCTGGTGACCCTGGGAAGGCCCATGGCCCGCTTGAAATAATTTCCAGGTTCGCCGGACAGGGCAGTCTGGTAATCATTGGGTGTGATAACCGAAGAATCCACCTTGATGCCTCGTTCCTCAAAAATGGTCAGATTGCTCATGATCCGTTTTCTGAAAATGATTCGGAGAATGGGAATATTGGCCAGACGGCTGTAAAAATGCTGTTTCCTGATTTTTGCCATTTCCATGGCAAATTCAGGATCCACATCCTCCAGGCTGGTGAACAGACTGTGGGAGGCCAGAATTTCTTCTTTTTTTTGGCTGAGGTCCACCATGGGAATGACTTCATTTCTGAATACCACTTTTTCCAGAGCTTCCCTGACTGTGGCGCTTTTCCCACTGCCGGAGGTTCCTTCAACCAGCATGATAGGGGCTTTGGGCACATCCGGATCTTCAATATGCTCTTTTCGGATATGGGCCCGGTAGATTTTATCAAACATTCTGGCAAATTCATACGGGACATGCAGGTCAGTAAGGACCTTGTCCAGAACCGCAGTCATGTAACGGTATTCCGGGCCTGTCAGTTCCTTTTCAATGATTTTGTTCCAGGAGGCTCCCGGATTTGTTTCTCCGGAATACAGAAATCGTTTTTTCCAGTCTCTGAGAATCTCAGGGTTATTGAGCACATTCATTTTTTTTCGGGGGAGTCTGAGGAAGAACAGAACGAACAGGACTCTTTTGGCAAACAGCAGGACAGGGTGCGGCGGAGAATACTGGTTCAGCCGGGAGCGGACAAAGACTTTGGTGTCATAACTCCAGCTGTCCACAAGACCTTCGATTTTTTTAATAGCATCTTCGGGAAGCCGTATATATGTTTTTTCCCTGGTGGTTCTTCTGGTCATCGGTTTTTCTCCCAAAAAAGGCTGAGCACGCCACTGCAGATAGATCAGGGTGTCAGGTCTGACTGCCGTGGTTTTGGATTATCTTTTGGATCTTTAAAATCCGGAAGCGTGATTGCAGGTTCCCGGCCCATGCCGTGCAGCACGAATGTTTTCTGGTCACCTTGATTTTTTTCATATGCTGTGGCCCATTTCTGCTGGGATAAAAAGTCTAAAAGTGCCGGATTTACACCGTGCCCACCTGCATATCCCAATGCGTTTTGAAGGGATCGGATACCTTCCAGATAGGCCTTGTATAATTTGCGGATACGGTCTGCTTCCTGATCAGCGGCATAATTGTCTGCTTCTGCAATAAGCTGGCGGCGTTTTTTTTCTTCAGTGGCTTCCACAAGCTTGTCCCCGAAGCGCGTTTCGTTAATGACAAAGCTGACCACTTCAATGCCGTATTTTTTCTCAATGGTGGGGCCGTCTGTGTTAATGGGCCGTTTTTTCAAGGCCTGAAAGATGATCTCTTTGATCACTTCCCGTTCACTGATCAGCTTGTTGACCTCCTGGCCCTGAAGGGTGTCTTTCACAATACCGTCAAAATCGCCCTGTAAAAGGATTTCCGGCGAAAGATTTTCAATGCCCCACCGTTTAAGATCTGTAATTTTGAAAGTCATCAGTGCGGATGTCCATAAAGCTACATTTTCTTTTGATATGATTTTAATGGGTGCTGAACTGCCGCCCAGGGAAAGGTTCTGATTCATCAGGGGAACCTCTTTTTCAAGGCGGGTGAAAAATGGCAGCCGGTAATGCCAGCCTACGCTGGTGACAGCCTGGCGTGTGCCGCCGAACTGCTCTAAAATCACTGCATAGTTGAGCTTGACCTTGTATATGACTTTGGTGGAATAAACCACCGCCGCAAGAGAGTATGCAAGTGCTATGACCAGGCAGAAAAAAGTGAGTCTGCGAATCAGGGTAATGACCCTTGCCCGCTGTAAAAAAACCTGCGAAGTTTGATCTTTCATGGCCGATCCTTTATAATATTCGGGTTGTTATGTTTTGTTCTGCAAAAACAAAATACGCTGATTTCTGGACCATGGCACCGGATCAGGAAATAATAAAAAGCTGAATGAAATTCAAAAGATGAACCAAGTATACAGTATGAAAAAAAAATCGTCAAAGTTTAGTGTACAAAAATTAGAATAATTACAAAAATTGTCACCCTGCAAACATTTTTTATAATAAACGTGTGAATAATTCGGATTTTGAATAGTGAACATGCCTTAAAACAAGGCTATAGACTCCTGGTATGTTTTTTGCTATTTTGTAAATTATCTAAAACACGGAGGCCGTATGACATTAAAAAAAATAGCTGTGATTTTAATCATTATCATGATTTTGGGCGGAGGTCTCTTTGCATATCAGAAAAATCGTCAAACCAAAGCGCTTGCTCAGCATAACAGACAAAAATTTGTGCAGATCATGGAAATTGCACAAAAAGACCACTCGGCAGGATTGCTTGATATGGCATCAAGAATCAATAAATATCACCAATTAAAAGGCCAATACCCCAAAGATCTTATGCAGCTTCATCCTGAGTTCATACCTGAAAAGTCTTTTATTACAACCCTGAACTGGAATTATGAAACCAATAACAACACCTTCTTTTTAAAACGCCAGACTGGCGGAGCATGGGAATATGCAATGGGACCGGATATGAGGCTGCAAGCCATAAAAAAGGGTGAACTTCATTTGCCACAGAAAATTGCGGCAGTCAAAACAGCTGAAAAAAATACCAGATCTTCGGCCGATCCGGATACTAAACGGAAAACAGATATGAACAAAGATGTAAGTACCCGGTCAAATATAGTCTTGTCTTATATCCACAAGCCCTTAAAACCGTTGCAGATAGAGAAAACGCAAGAAATACCCCAGGAATATACAGTTGTTGAAAAAGCACTCAATGAAGATGAAAAATTTTTACTGTCTCTTAATGCCGGCAATCTCTATATATGGAAAACCCCTAACGGCGTCATCGGATTCAGCAATATTCAATATCCAGACTCAAAAAATTTAACCATTTATAAAAACAAAGCCTGGGTTGAATATAAATATAATCAAACTTCCGGCAAACAAAAATAAAAATGATGCGATTGGAAAGGAATAGTCACATGATGATATTATCAAGAAAAGCCATCATACATCCGTTAAAGGGAACAAAGGGATTCACCTTGATCGAGATCATCGTCGTCGGTGTCATGATAGGAATTTTAGCAACCATAGCCATTGTCAATTATATTCCTTTACGAAAAAAAGCCTTGGATACAACCGCCTTGATTGATGCCCGAAACCTTGTGGACAGCGTTACTACGGCAATGCTCAGCGGTGACAATGTGAATTATTTTAATGATGGGACTGTGGGCGTTGTCGGAACAATGGATAATTTGGGAAACCCAAGGTCCCCTGTATATATTTTGTCTCCTGGTGTATCCGCCGTTATTACAGGAACCAGTGCAGAGCCTCCAGACGGAGCAACAACTGTCGTCTCTGCCCGGGTGTATCATGCACAGGGAACACTGGACGGCACCACACTCAGTGGAAGAAAAGAATATACATGTGGCCTTAATGAGGCAGCCGGAACCACTACTATGCCCTAAACATTTTTGATTTATTTACATATTACCCCTTTTGCCGGTCATATGGAGGATTTCTATTTTAATCAATTTTGTGCGTTTCAGTGATTTTTCAATATAGTTCATCCCGGCTTCCTGATGAATCTGATAAGCGTCTTCGCTTAAGAATTTTTTTAAAAAAACCTGCAATCCCTCCTGTTTTTCTTCTGCGAAAACTTCAACTGCCGTTCCAAACACAGTGACACTGTTATAATTTGTGTCAAATCTTTTAAATTTTGACTCAGACAGTATTGGAACTGCAAAAACATCTTTTACGACATTGAATGACACATTGGGGCAATGGTGGATATTTTCCAACATATGGCCGGTGACTGCACAGTGAAAATAAATGTTTCCATTGTGGTAAATAAAATTAACCGGAACAGCATAGGGATATCCATCATCCCCCATTGTGGCAAGGGTTCCGTATTCTGCCGTGTTTAAAATCTCATGGCAGTCTTTTTCAGTTAGCTGTCTGTTTTTTATTCTGATTTCTCTGAACATGTCATATCGTTTTTTTACCGTCAGGTTTTATTATCCTGCCAGTTTTTTCCCCAGCTTTTCGGCCGCAATCAGGACGGCCTCGTTTTTCTCCATATCTCCTTTTTCAAGGGCGCTGCCATACACCATGCCGATGATTTTTGCGCCCACGTATTTAAAGGAATCCTGAAAGCTTCGAATGGCATTCACAGCGCCTGATGCATACGGGTCCGCATCTCCATAAGAAATGGCAATGGCAATTTTCTTTTTGAAGGGGTTGTCTCCATATTTGGCCAGGGCAAAGCATCTGTCCAGCCAGAGCTTGGTTTGCGTTGACATGTTGAACCAATGCACAGGCGTGGCAATGACCCAGGAATCTGCTTCAATCAGTTTGGCAAAGAGCTCCTGCATATCATCTTTTATCACGCAGCCTTTGCTGTCCGGCTTTTGACAGCCCCAGCACGCCTGGCAGGCTTTTATGTTCATGTCCTGGATGAAAATGGATTCCACTGCCGCACCTGCAGACTCGGCGCCGGCTGCAATCTGTTTTGCCAGTGCAGCACTGTTGCCGTTTTTTCGGGGGCTTCCCAAAAGAACAAGAACTTTGTGTTGTTTGGTAGTGTCTGACATTTACTATCTCCTTGGTTGTGGATCATTTGAGCAGAAAATGCGGGATAAATTTGGGATCAATATCCCTTGGGTTTACCCGGCTGTATTCATCTTCAAGTGCTTTGATCAGGTTTGAAAAAACAATTTTTAAGGGTTCGGGTATATCTGTATCTTCTGTTTTTAAAATTTCAGAGGCCCAGAAGATCAGATCATTGATCTGGATCTGGCCTGGGGCATTCTCCGGTGTTTTTGAAAACAGGGCAATGAAAAAATCCTTGAATATTTTTACAGGTATCGGTTCCAGCGTGGGTTCAAGGTTTAGACGATTTTTGGCCCACAGGGTCAGAATCAGGGTTTTATAGGTGAGGATGCCTTCTTTAAACGAGGAAATATCCGGGGCAAGATGGATTAAAAAATGATCCAGAGCAATGATCTGATCAAGGCTTTCTGAGGTGTCTTTGATGTCTGAAAGAGACTGGAAATTTCTGTACAGTTCACCACTGGCATAATTGTCAAAATACAGGGGGCGATCAAGGAAAAGCCCGCCCACAGTGCCCAGGAAATGTTCTCCCAGAAAACTTAAAGGCAGATGGCTTTTGTTCATAAAACTGGTTTTAAACCAGTTGACCGCCCGGGCGGTCAACTGGATGGCTGCCCGTGATCCGCTCCTGAAGATGTCTTCCAGAAAATACTCATTAATGATATTTTTTGCCTTTTGAGGTGTCGGGTCGGTTTCACAGATGGCTTCAAGTCCCAGGTTCAGGCAGGCACAGGTTTTTTTAATGGCTTTTTCCAGGTCTTCTTTGGCCCGCAGCTTGATTTTATCGGCAGAAATAACTTTGTTGATCAAGGCGGCCATTTCCGTTTCAAGGGTAAGGGTGGCCTCGGGGGTAAATAATGCAAGCGCTTTGACCAGCAGGTTATCCCCTTTTACAAACTGGGAGAAGAACTGGGGAGGCAAAGGGATGTCCGGATCAAATTGGATGATATTTTTCTCAAGGATCACGGGCCGTTTTCTGATGGCAGACAGTTTTGTGGGCTGATAAATACCAATGGCTTCATGGGTGGGTAAAAATCCTTTTTCAGCCAGGCGGATATTTTTCAGGCGGAACTGCTCTTCTTCAGCTTCTGCACCTAAAAGTGCAATGGTTTCCAGCAGCAGTCCATGGAAAACAGACAGATCCATGCGGGCAAGGGCATCCAGCATTTTTTCAATCAGCTCCCAGGCCGGTGCGCTGTCTTCTGGAACAGGCATCTCATCTTCATCTATCTTGGGTTTGTCCGGGAATCTGAAATAAAATTTGTCATCAAAAGTGATATAATCATCAAAATCTTCCGGCGGGATATCATCGTGTTCCCGGATAAAGATATCCATATTCTTTGACAGGTAAAATTCAAAATAGTCGGGTTTTTCCTTGATAATCCATCTGAGCATCCGTTGAGGATCTGCCTGGAAGAGCAGATCAAAGGTTTTGGTCATGCCTTCAATATCCAGGCGGTCATTGTTCCAGACTTCCACATCCAGAATGTATTCCCACTGGTCAGACCGGGCCATGGATAATACCGGCACAAAATCATCCCCGCCGATTTTGTGGAGCAGATAATACAGGTCCTGGTCCGGAAATGACTGCACTAAAGAAACAGGCGCTGTGGCATCGAGAATCAGGTTCAGGGCTTTTTCTGATTCACTGGTAAGGATTTCATGTCGAACCGCGCGAAGGGTCATTTCTTTTTTTCGGATATTTTCAAGCCGGTAATCTGTTTTATCGTTCATAGTATTTCCCTTCTAAATGGTGTTTGCAGATATGGATATACGGGTCTATGCCATAGTTGATGCCATGGGCAGAATGCCATTTTTCAAAACAGGACAGGGCAGCGGCAAACTGCTGTTTATTCATCAGGCAGACCCCCATGCAGATATTTAAATCCGGATTTTTCGGCCACAGGGCAAGTCCTTTTTGAAGATGCGCAATGGCGGCATCAAACTGTTTTTTCTTCTGAAAAAGCATGGCAAGGCCCAGTATCGCCCTTGCATTCTGTGCATAGGAAAGTGCTTTTTCATATAAGCATGCAGCCGTGTCATCCGGGGTTTTGATCAGGGGATGGTTTGAATATTCCCCGTGGGAAAATGTCATGGCCAGCCGGGATAAAAAATCTGCATGAAATGGATACAGATCTTTTTTATCCACAAGTTCCAGGGTTCTGGCAAAATCTTCAAGGCAGCTGTAAAATTGTGTTCTTAACTGATCCCCAAAGGCTTTGACAGTTTTAAAATCCAGGAGATCATCCACCTCAAACCAGGGCAGGTCTTCAATTTTTTTGTGCCAGATATCATCGGTGATCTGGTTTTTTTGAACCATTTTCGCATACAGATGGGTTCCCGGGAAGATGACCAGCATATAGAAAATGGCGCTCAAAGGCTTGATGGCCTTCAGGAGTGTCATGCTTTCTCGTATGGTTTTTTGTGTTTCTCCGGGTGATCCGTATATAAAATACGCCCGGGGGAGTATGCCATGGGATGCGGCAAGGGAAAATGCCGCAATGATTTTTTGCTGATCCATGGGTTTGCCCAGGGTTTTTCGGATCTGTGGTGATCCGGATTCCACCCCGAAACTGATCTGGATGCATCCGGCCTTTCTCATGGTATATACGATATCTTCATCAATATAATCCACCCGGGAGATGGCGTTCCAGGTGATGGGCAGTTTTTTTTGGATCAGCAGATCACACACGGCCAGCACCCTGTTTTTGTCCATGGTAAAGGTGTCATCGGAGATATAAAAATGGGTGACACCTTTTTCAAAAAGGCTCTGGATTTCCCGGACAAACCATTGGGGGGAATGAAACCGTACGGTGTTGTGGTCCCAGAATCTGGGAGACCCGCAGAAGGTGCATTTGCCCGGGCATCCTCGGGACATGGCCAGGTGCTGAAAGGTAAAATAGGTGGACGGATGAACCAGGGTATCCAGATCCTGGACAAGGTCCAGGGTCATATTCTTTTTTGGGGTTTGAAAAAGGGTCTGGCCTTTTCTGAAAATCAATCCTGGAATGGCGTCTTTGCGGGTCTGGTTTTCAATGGCATTGACCAGTGCGGTAAAAGAAATTTCCCCCTCGCCTTTGACAATGATATCCAGTTCAGGACAGGCCTTGAACAGGTGGTCTGCAAGAAATGTAGCGCCGGGACCGCCAAAGACAATATGGGTGTCCGGCACTATTTTTCTGGCCGCTTTTGCACAGTCAATGGCATTCCAGCGGTTGGGATTGGTGATGGAAAAGCCGATGATATCCGGTTTTTGTTCTGTAATGACCCGGGTAAACTGATCTATCGGGTTTTTGTCCCCAAGGTCTGCCAGATTAAGGATGGCAGTCCCAAATCCCTTGTCCAGCAGTTGGGCTGCAATATAGTACAGGCCGATGGGAACGATTCTGGCATCTTCTCCGGAGATTCGTTCGTCCAGGCAGGCCGGGTTGACCAGCAGAATTTGGTTTCTTTTTTCCATGATTTTTTTACCCGGAGGCTGCGTCTACCAGGACCTGATAATGATATCATCCAGTTTTCTTTTAGGAACATGGTGAACCTGGTTTTCATCCCTGTAGTATCGGATGTCCCCGTCTTCTTTGAGCGCTTCTATCCGCTGCTGTTCCACAGGTTTGCCAATGGCCAGGACCAGCTTGATTTCCATCGGGTCTTTGATGTCCAGAAATTTTTTAAGCTTTGGGATATTGATGGCCCCGAAAATACAGCCGGCAAGACCTGCGGCTCTTGCGCCCAGAAGAATGGTCTGGGCGGCAATGCCATGGTCGCACCAGAAATTGTCTGTAATGGAATGGTCGCCCAGAATGACAATATAGCCGGATGGGCGTTCATCTTTTTCAGGGCCTTTCCAGTCTGCCAGGTAGGCGGCCCACCCGAGGCACGAAAAAATCTCTTCATTTTTGCTGTCATCACAGCAGATGATATATTTTAAAGGCTGACGATTAGCTGCAGATGCCGTTTGTCTGGCAAGATCCACCAGCTGTTTGAGTATGGATTCATCCAGTTTGTGATGATTATCAAACCTTCTGCAGGACCTGTTTTTTTCCACCAGGGTTTTAAAATCAGCAAAGGACATGATCATTCTCCTTTGCATGCGGACCGTTCAAACCGGGGCATGGTAATTTCCAGCCATTCAATGATTTTATTCATTTCATCAGCCACCTGCTTTAATGCACGTCCCCGGTGACTGACTTTTCCTTTTTCTTCGACTGTGAGCTGGGCAAAGGTTTTGTTGAGTTCAGGATAGAAAAAAAGCGGATCATATCCAAATCCGTTATCGCCTTGAGGCTCAGTGGTCAGGACACCGCGGCATTCTCCTTCATAGGTCAGCGCAGCACCGGTGGGAACTGCAATGGATATCACACATTTGAAACCGGCACTTCTGTTTTCCTGGCCCTCCATGTCCTTGAGCAGTTTTTCAACATTATCCTGGTCTGTGGCATTTTCTCCGGCATATCTTGCAGAATATACGCCTGGTGCACCCTCCAGCGCATCCACGCACAGTCCTGAATCATCAGCCATGGCTGGATATCCCAGGAATCTTGCCGTAAGGGATGCTTTTTTATATGCATTGTCATCAAAGGTTGCCCCGTCTTCTATGATTTCCGGGATAGGGCCGAAATCAGACAGATTTTTGATTTCTACAGACGTGTTTTCCAGCAGTTTCTGAATTTCCCTTGTTTTTCCTTTGTTGGTGGTTGCCAGCACAATTATCTGTTCCAATGGTCTGCTCCATATTATGTTTTAAGGTTGTTTGATTGCCTGATAATATAAGACCCGGGCAGTTTTTGTAAAGGTTCTTTTGTAACCTCAAGGATATATAGTATTTCTATGCGTTTTAATCAGGCGGGTGCAGCTGGCTGGTTTGTGTTTAAAAAAAATATATGGTATCAAGGGTTTCATACAACGCATCGAGCTATAAAAGGAGTAAATATATGTCTTCATTTGCCAATGCCATGGAAGTATTTAAACTTCTGGATAAATCCAATTGCAGAAAATGTAATGAAGCAACCTGTCTTGCCTTTGCTTCAAAAGTATTTCTTGGCGAAAAATCATTACATCTGTGTCCGTCTTTAAGTCCGGAGGTTCTTGAAAAATATCAGGACAAACAGAAACAGAAAATGACCAGCGAAGAGTTTCGGGATATTCTGGTTGCGGATCTGAAGAAAGAAATTGAGACCTGTGATCTTGAAGCAGCAGCGTCAAGAGTGGGCGGTGTGTATGAAAAAGGCCGACTGACCATCCGGATATTAGGAAAACCTTTTTCAATTGATGCAAAAGGGCAGATGTATTCTGATATTCATATCAATCCCTGGATTGCAGGACCTGTTCTGCAGTATGTGCTTTACTGCAAAGGCATCCCGCTGACCGGTGAATGGGTGCCTTTCAGAGAACTCAAAGGCGGCCGCGAAAAAAACGGTCTGTTTGTTCAGCGTTCAGAAAAAGCGCTCAAGAAAATTGCAGATACTTATACGCCACTGTTTGAGGATCTGATCGGGCTTTTTAATGGCAAAGAGGTGGAAAATCATTATGAATCTGATATTTCACTGGTTTTATATCCGCTGCCCAGGGTTCCCATGCTGGTGTGCTATTGGAAACCGGATGACGGCATGGACTCAGATCTGAATCTGTTTTTTGATTCCTCTGCAGAAAATAATGCCAACATTGATATTGTGTATGGACTGTGTGCCGGCATTGTGGTGATGTTTGAAAAGATTACCTTGAAACATGGTCACAGCAAGTTTTGATCAGGGCTTCCCGGCAAGTTCGGTTTTTACGGCAATGCCTATTTTTTCAATGGTATAGGGTTTCTTGATATATCCGCCTGCGCCCAGTTGCATCACATCATTGACCTGTTGGGTTTTTGAGTATCCGCTGGCAATAATGGCTTTCTGTCCGGGTTTGAATTTTATGATTTCCCGGAAGGTTTCCAGGCCGTTCATCCCGGGATCCATGATCATGTCCAGGATGATCAGATCCACTTCATGGTCTTTCAGATATTCAACCGCAGCTTCTCCGCTTGCCACGGCAGTGGCCTGATAGCCTAATTTTTTAAGTGTGGCGCCTGCAATCTGTCTTTGTTCGGGCTGATCATCTACAATCAGGATTTTCTCGTTATTTCCCATATAATCAGCCGGGAAAAGTTTTTGCGCCGGTGTGATGGCCTCATCAGCACAGATCGGGAAATATAAATCAAAGACCGTGCCTTTGCCGGGTGTTGAAATAATGTCGATATATCCTTCATGGTCCTGAACCGTTCCCCAGACAACGGCCATGCCAAGCCCGGTACCGCTTCTTCCCATGACCTTTTTGGTGAAAAACGGTTCGAAAATATGGCTTAAATCTTCAGGAGAAATGCCGGTCCCCTGGTCTTCGACACTCAGGACAATATAATTTCCGGTTTCCACCCGGTCGTATCCTTTTACAGGCTTGCTCAAATGCCTGTTCAGTGTACGGATGATAATCTGTCCACTGCCGATCTGTGCTTCTGCCGCATTGGATATCAGATTCATCAGGGTTTTTTGAAGGTGAATGGAAGAACCTTTTAAAAAGGGGGTATCCGCATGAATTTCTGTTTTGACATTCACATTGGGATGAAAAGAAAGAATTTTTTTGTATTCAGGGGTGTGCAGAAAATTTAATACCAGATTATTTAAATCCAGAACTTCTCTTGCAATAACGCCCCGCCGGGAAAGCGTGAGCAGGTCCTGAACGATTTCAGCCGCCCGAAGACCTGAAGAGTGAATGACATCCAGCCCTTTTTTTATCGGGTCGTTTTCGTCAAGATCCATGGATAAAAGCTCCGGATAGGTGACAATCCCGGACAGAATATTATTCAAATCATGGGCAACACCGCCTGCCAGAAGCCCTAATGCTTCCATTTTCTGTGCCCGGAGCAGTTGTTCTTCCAGTTGTTTCTTTTCTTTTTCCATGGCTTTTTGAAAGGACAGATCCCGCAAAATACCTACAGATCCAATGGGGATATTATTATCATCGGTTATGACCCGTGCGTTTACAGAGCAGGGACGGACTTTTTTGTCCTTATCCCTCAGATGCACTTCAAAGTCTTTGAGAAAGCCTTTGGTGGATAATTGCTCTATTAATATTTCGCGCTGCTCCAGGCTGTCATAAATATCGATAAGGGAGCGTTTTTTTAAATCATCGGCTGTGTACTGGGAAATACTTTCTATTGAAGGACTGATTTCAACAATAGTGCCATCCAGACGGGTTTCAAAATATACATCCTGGATGTTTTCAAATATATGGCGGTATTTTTTTTCCGAGGCCGCAAGGTCGCTCATTGATTTTTGCAGCCCTTTCAAGATGGTTGTGACAGACAGTGTGGCCACAACATTCAGAAGCATGAAATTCAGGCTGATGATAACCCATTTTTCCAGGGCATTTTCAGATGCGATCAGCCAGGGATTGAAGTTGAAGGGTTCCATAAGGTCGGTGATTTTAAAATGAATAATGATGCCCAGACCGATAATTGTGCCAAAATTCAGGATCAGGGCAAAAGAAGCGGCCCGGTATCCCAGAAGCACACCGGTGATGATGGGGAAAAAAAACAGCCATACCGGCCCTGCACCAAAAGGACCCAGTGTCGTAATCAGAACCAGTCCAAGAACAAAAGAAATTACAGGGATCACTGCAGCCCGGATATCATAGGGAATATTTCGTCTGAAAAACAGGAAGAGAAGTAAAAAATACATGATGGTATCAATTGCAGCGACAACCCACAGCCCTTCTTTGATGGCAAGCAGCATGCTGGGAATATAAGTGATCGTTCCGAGTATGGCAGTTGCAAACAACAAAGTCAGCAGCACTTTTTCCTGCCAGTATCTAATGCCGTCCTGCTGGGCAAGGGTTGCCGGTAAAATGAATCTATCGATCAATTGCATGAATGTTTTCATTTGATATCGTTAAATCAATTATGTATTAATTTAATTATCAGGATAAGTGAATTTTTAAATGTATATCATTAATTATTTTGAAACGCCATCATTGTGTCAGAAATTTTTTAGTTAACTGAAAAGGACTGTGATTTGGAGAACAAAACAATTCTTGCCATAGACTGCGGCACCCAGAGCCTTCGCGCCATGCTTTTTTCTTCTGAAGGAGAACTGCTCTCAAGAGTTCAGGTTGAATATGCGCCGTGTTTCCGGCCCCATTCAGGGTGGGCTGAACAGGAGCCTGAACTGTATTGGGATTCTCTGGCAGCAGCCTGCAAAAAATTAAACCAGTCTGTTCCGCACTATTTCGCATCTGTCAAAGGGATGGGAATTACGACCCAGCGAAATACCATGGTGAATGTGGATAAAAAAGGCAAGGTGCTTCGGCCGGCCATTGTCTGGATGGATCAACGGCAGGCTCAGCCTGTCTGGGGCCAGCGTGGTATTTCCGGGGCAGGCCTGGCGCTTCTGGGTGTCAGAAAAAAAATAGGAGATATTCAGATTCAGGGGAAATGTAACTGGATCATGCAGAATCAACCGGGAATATGGGCGAAAACCTATAAATATCTCCAATTGTCCGGATTTTTAAACTACCGGCTGACCGGAATATTTTCAGACTCTGTGGCCTCCCAGATCGGACATATTCCTTTTGACTATAAAAACCAGAAATGGGCCGGCAGATTCAGACTTTCCCGGCGATTGTTTCCGGTTGAGGCGGATAAACTGCCGGATCTGATGCCGGCAGGCGAAGTTCTGGGGCTTGTGACGCCCCGGGCAGCAGAACAGACCGGTCTTCAAAAAGGGATTCCTGTCTTTGCCTGCGGGTCGGATAAGGGGTGTGAAACACTTGGGGCCGGTGTTATATCCGCATCCATGGCAAGTTTGAGTTTCGGCACGATTGCAACGGTCCAGACTTTATCTGAAAAATACATGGAACCTGTCAGTTATCTGCCAGCTTATCCTGCGCCTGTTCCAGGGTGCTATAATCCGGAGATCGAAATTTTCAGAGGGTTCTGGATGATCACCTGGTTTAAAAATGAATTTGCCCATTCAGAGGTGGAAAAGGCCAGACAAATGGGCGTGCCCACGGAAGAAATTTTAAACCAGTGCCTTGAGCGGACCCGGCCCGGTGCCATGGGGCTCGTGGTTCAGCCTTATTGGGGCGGAGGACTGGATCAGCCGGAAGCCAAAGGGGCCATGATTGGATTTGGCGATGTTCACACAAAAGATCATATATACCGGGCTGTAATAGAGGGCCTTGGGTTTGCCCTGAAAAACGGAATTGAAAAAATACAGAAAAAAACCCGGGTGAAGATGGTCAAAGCGGCTGTTTCCGGGGGCGCATCCCAGAGTGACGAGATCTGTAAAATTGCTGCAGATATTTTAAATCTTCCCATGATAAAAGGTCAGACCCATGAGACATCCGGTCTGGGTGCTGCTATTCTGGTTGCCAGAGGGTTGGGATGGTATCCGGATATCAGTGAGGCTGTTGAAAATATGGTTCATGTTGAAAAAATCTTCCATCCGGACAATACCCATGTGAAAATTTACAGGGAATTATATGAAAGGGTTTATTCCAGAATGTATGAAGCGCTAAAACCAATGTATTCTCATATCAGGCAGATTACCGGATATCCTGAATAATACTATTATGTTGAGACAGTTTGGTCCAGAACCTTGCGAATGCACCCAAGCAGATCATTTCTTAAAATGGGTTTTTGCAGATATTCAGATGCACCGATGGAAATGGCTTTTTCTTTTGTGATCAGGTCAGTGTACCCTGTGCAGATGATAATGGGGATATCCGGACGGATGGCAAGAATTTCACGGGACAATTGCAGGCCGGTCATGTCGGGCATGGTCATGTCCGTGATGACCAGATCATAAAAATCAGGATTTTTTCTGATTTCTTCAAGGGCCATCAGGCTGCTTGTGAATTTGGACGGGATATATCCGATATTGCCGACAATGGCGGCCATTGCTTCAACAATTGATTTTTCATCATCAACAATTAAAATTTTTTCAGTACCGCCCTGTATTTTTTTCGCAGGGACAACAGGTTCCGGAATATTCATCCCCATTGCAATAGGCAGGTAAATTAAAAAGTCCGTGCCTTTATTCTGTTCGCTTTTTACCCGTATATACCCCTTATGGTCCTGAATAATTCCGTGTACAACGGCCAGGCCCATGCCAGTGCCTTTGCCTTTTTCCTTGGTTGTAAAATACGGTTCGAAAATTTTGGTTATGATTTCAGGGGCAATTCCCGGTCCGGTATCAGATATCTGCAGGATAAGATAGTCACCTGCAGGGATATGGATACCATCCGGATATAAGATATCTGAATCAAACGATATTTCCTGGATATTGACAGCCAGTTCCCCGCCGGTTTCTTCCATGGCATGGAATGCATTGGTGCACAGGTTTAAAATGACCTGATGAATCTGGATAGGATTTGCCAGAATCGATTTTTTGCTGGAAACGGTTGAGTTTATCTTGATGGTGGAGGGAAGGGTGGAGCGAATCATGTTTAAAACTTCTGTGGTAATATCAGACAGGTTGACCGGTTTTTTTTCCGGGTTGGATTCCCTGCTGAAAGCCAGGATCTGACCGGTCAATTCCTTTGCCCGATGGGTGGCACCCAGAATTTTATCCAGATTTCCTGCAATTTCCCGGGCATTTTTCTGATTCACATATGCAAGCTCGGTATTGCCCATGATGACAGTGAGGATATTGTTAAAATCATGGGCAATGCCCCCGGCCAGTGTTCCAATGGCTTCCATTTTCTGGGCGTTCATCAGATGCTTTTCCAGATGTTTTCTCTGGGTGATATCGGTCCCCACACTGAGAATTTCCTTTAAGTTCCCGTCATTGTCGGTAATGGGTTTATTGCACCACTGGATATGGATTTTTTTTGTTCTGTCAATCAGGTGTTCTGTTTCAACCAGAGAAAATTTTTCCGGTGTAATACAGATATTTTCCACCATTTTCATTAAATTGTTTCGGGTGAATTGTGTTTTCGGGGAAATAAAATCCAGAATGTCTGTCCCGATGATTTCATCATGGGGATGTCCGAAAAGATTCAGGCCGAACTGGTTAACAAAGATGATTCTGCCGTCTGTATCCCATCGAAGAATAATGGTGCCTGCATTTTCAACCAGTTCCCTGTAATGTTTTTCACTGTTTTTAAGGTCGTTTGTCTTTTTTATCACCTGGGATTTGAGCATCCGGTTGAAAAAAACAAGCAATATGGCCACTCCAACAGTGATGAGAAAAGAGACTATCAGCCACCCGGGAATCATCTGGTGTTCAAAACTGCCGCCTAACCATACAGAAAGCTGGTGGTAGTATGCAGAGGATGTGTCCTTTTTCCATTCTGCCAGATAGGTGTCAATGGTGTTAAGAAGGTCCAGATTATTCCCTTTTTTTGTGGCAAAATAGACAGAAAACGGTGAGAAATGGATGGAAGTTCCGATCAGTTCGTATTTTTTTGCATGTCTCAGTCCGATGGGCTGATTTTTTAAATCCAGTACACTCTGAATTTCTCCATCGGGCCGGCTGAATACCTGCCCCCATATGTCCACCACAGACTCTTTGCTGAATGACATTTTATGGGCCCGTTCCGGTGAAAAAGCAATGGTGGGCATCAAATCTATTCTGCCGGATTCAAGAGTATCAAGACATTGGGAAAAACTTGCTGGAATATAGTTTATTTTCCAGTTTTCCCGGGATGCAATTTCGCTGATCAGCGACGGAAAAAGCCCTTTTGCCTTATTATTTTTATCTATAAAATGAACGGGTTCAAAGGAAAAAATACCCACATGTATAACGGATTCCGTCTTCTTTTCCTCTGCCGGGCAAGACTGGTGAAAGAAAAACAGGGAAAACAGAATAAACAGACAGATATTTTTTTTCATTTTATTCTTTTGTTTTTTTATATTGCAGGCAACGCCGCCTTTTTTTGAACCTGCCTTTGCAGGTTGCAGACCGGATGTTTGTGTTATTTGATCTTCAATTTTATATTATGGGTCTTAATTGTTGCATTCACAGCATCCGTAAGGGTCCCCAGTGTTACATTGGATGTGAATTTTTCTCCATTGCTGAAAATTTCTATTCCGCTGGAGCTCTTTTTGGTCAGCTTGAGAAGAACACCCAGTCCAAAACTTTTTGATACCTCAAATGGTTTTTCGCTATTTTCCATGATTGATCCTTTCTATCTGTCAGATTCTGTTTAAATTAAATTCAAACCGTATTGAATCTTTGATTCTATTATCGGCACTTTACTAAAAAAAATGCAATTCCTGTGCCATAAAAAAACAGATATTTTCCGGATGATAACGATATGCGTTTACTGGAAGGGTGTTGCAGGTAAAATATTTTTCAGGATAGATTCCTGTTCATCCAGGATTTCATTTAAAATGGACACATTTGTCATCGGGTTCATAATAACGCACCGAAGCACTACTGTATCATAATCATCCGTGGTGTTTATTTTCAGTTGTGTTCTGGATACAAAGCTTTTTCCAGCCTCTCTCTGGGTCCGTTGAATCCGGGTATTGATGTCATCCAGGATGGCATCCAGCCGTCGGCGTTCAATTTCATCGGCGGTTTTAAGCTGTTCTCTTATGTTTTCAGGGATCATTCTGTAAGTGACAATATTGAGTTGAGGCTTGGTGAGCAACTGGAAAAGGGGCCGTTTTTCAATAATTTCTGAAAATTGTCGGGCGGTTTCTATCCCGTATTCAATCATCAGGGCATATCCTCTGGAACCCATTATTTTAAGTGAACTGTCCAGAATAAGAGAATTGGCTTCCCGGGAGCCCTCAAGTGTTTTTATGCCAAGATCAACACTGCCCCGGCGATTTACATAACTGGAATGGTACACAATCTGATCAAGAGCCTTGGGGTCTTTAAAATAAACCATTCCGGCTGTCATGGGCATATAAAACTGCTTGTGGCAGTCAATACTGACTGAATCCGCCCGCTCAATCCCCTTGAGAAGATGACTGTATTTTTCTGACAGAAGAACCGGGCCTCCCCAGGCCGCATCCACATGGAAATGAATGCCATGTTTCTGGCAGATATCTGCAAGTTGCGGCAACGGATCTATAATTCCGGTTTCTGTGGCACCGGCTATTCCGACAATAGCGGCAATTTTTGTTTTTTTATCTGCACCAAATTCTTTGATTTTTTTCTTGAGTTTTACCAGATCAATGCTTCTGGTTTCATCCACATCAATGGGGATCACATTCTGGTTTCCAAACCCGAGAACACCACCGGCTTTTCTAAATGAGAAATGGCCTCTTTTTGATATAAGGATTACGACCCGTTCAAGGTCATGGGCTTTCATGGCCTGATAAAATCCGTCGGTTTCAATACTTTTAAAATCATCTTTCGGAGCAAACAGTTTATTTCTGGCAACCCAGAGAGCGGTCAGGTTTGCAGTGGTTCCACCGGTGGTAAAAACTCCCAGACAGGTTTCAGTATTTTGCACATGTTCAAGATAAAACGTCTCATCAAAATTGAAGATCATCCGGTGCATTTTGGCCAGAATCTGTTTTTCAAGCACTGATAAAACCTTTGATGTTTCAATTTTGATAACGTTCTGATTCAGCGCTGCAGTGATGGCTTTCAGATGGACCATGAAAAAAGGGATGGCTGATGTCATATGTCCTATGAAATAGGGGGAGGCAACGTTAACAGCCCTGGGGGCAATTTCATCAATGATGTCCTTGATGACATTTGCCAGTTTTTTTTGCGGATTCTTATTTATTTTTGTATCTGTGTATTCTTCGGCAAGCTTGATCAGACTTATTTCTTCGGTGACACCGACATGCTTGTTCAAAAAATCATGGAGACCGAACAGGATCTGTTCCATGTATTTAACCAGGACTTTTTTGCTGTTGTCATCTTCAGGGCGGATAAAAATCCGGCGAAGTGTTTCCCAGTCTGCTACAAGCGAAGCAGAATCTTTTTGAATTTGCGCCATGGCCCGTGCCTTCTTCTCCCAAGTATCTGTTTAAAGGCTTGTATAATGAACGTTTGCTTATTAATAGTCAATATATAATTGACCTGCAAAAATTTTATATGACCTGATACAGTTTTGTAATAAACGACAACCTTTGGTTTAAATAAACCTTTTCAAATCCAGCGATTGATTGTAAATTCCTAAAAAAAATGGACAGCCCAAAAGGAGACGGTTGATTATGGATCTGCACCAAAAGGATATTCTAACAAAGGTGACCCGGTATAATCTGATCCGGAACGGAAGAATGATTTATATTGATGTGCATCAGAAAATTCAGGGCACGCTGGCCGGTGATTTTATTGCAGTGCCCAATCTGGTGAATATTGTGGCAAAACCGGAGCATCAGGGTTTGGGGGATAATGAACAAAAAGCCCTTGAAGACTGCCTGAAAAAAGTTAAAGGCCTGAACCTGGAAGATCTTTTCCCGCAGAATAATTAATTCCGGTTTTTTATTCCCATGGACACGCCCAGATCCAGGGCGGTTCTGTTGATATCCAGAAAATCAGCAGGCACGGATTTTTCCAGGACGTTTATAATGGATTCGGGCCGGATCAGATCTGAAAGGCCAATGACTGCCCCCAGCATGCAGATGTTGAATACCAGAGGATTCCCGATTTTTTGCTGCACCGTGTCAAACATGGGAAGGGAAATATGTTTTGCAGCTACTTTTTTTTCAACTGTCACATATTTTGAGTCCACCAGCAGCAGACCGCCGGGCCGTATGAGAGAGGAAAACGTATTATAGCTTTCCTGGGTCAGGCTGATCAATATATTGGCCTGGGTCACTTTGGGGAAAAAAATCTGGTTATCATCTATAATCACATCACTTCGGGTGCTGCCTCCCCTTGCGGCTGCGCCATAGCTCTGGGACTGAACAGCATGTTTATTTTCAAAGAGTGCTGCGGCTTTGGCAAGAATAATTGCCGCGGTAATGACGCCCTGTCCGCCGGACCCTGAAAAAATCAGTCTGGATCGTTCCATTTATATATTTCCTTTCCTGTTATAGACTTTCTTTCATGGCTGTTGCGATAATCTGATCGTAGGCCTCACAATATTCCGGAACAGTTTTATCTTCAACAAAAATACCCCGCTGAATCAGATTCGGGTTGTTTTCCAGTTTTTTGGACCCGATTTTTGCAGTATGGGTGTTAAATCCTTCCATCATCTGTATGGCATCGCCTTCTTTATTTTTCCGGCCGTAATAGGTCGGACACTGGGTGAGAATTTCCACAACGGAAAACCCTTTGTGCGTAATGGCTTTTTTAATGATGTCCTTGGATTCGGTGGCGTGGAAAACCGTGGATCGGGCGACAAAGGTCGCACCGGCACTTTTTGCCAGATCAACAATATCAAAAGCTCTGTCAATGGTCAGATAGGGTGCGGTTGTGGCTTTTTTTCCGCTGCCGGATAACGGAGAAAACTGGCCGCCGGTCATGCCGTATATCCGGTTGTTCATGACAATGGCGGTGATATCAATATTTCTTCTGGCAGCATGGATAAAATGATTGCCGCCAATGGCAAGGGCGTCACCGTCCCCCATGGGAACAATGGCTTTTAACGAGGGTTTGGAAAGCTTGACACCGGTGGCAAAGGCAAGAGCCCGCCCATGAATGGTATGCAGTGTGTGAAAATCCACATATCCTGAAATCCTGGATGAACAGCCGATGCCTGATGTCACGACAATTTCATTTTTTTCAAGGCCCAGTTCATGGACCGCTCTGAGCAACGCTCCCAGCACAATTCCGTGGCCGCATCCGGGACACCATATATGGGGAAAATAGCGGTTCCGGATATAGTCTTTAAAATTGAATTCTTTTTGTTTCATGGTCAGACCCCTTTTCCCTGAATCATTCGTAATGCGGTTTTAATATCTGTGGGTGAAATCAGTTCGCCATCGATTCTGTTGCAGAGAAAAACCTTGTCAGGGGTATCAACAGCGCTTTTTACCTGGGCGACCAGTTGACCCATATTCATTTCAACCACCATGACAGCTTTTGCGCCAGCGCATTTTTCTCGTACCAGTTCCGCAGGAAAGGGCCAGATGGTCTGAAGTTCCAGAACACCCAGTTTGACTCCCCGGGCTTGTCTGTTTCTTGCCAGATGAATGGAGGATCTTGCAGCAGCACCATAGGAGACAAGAACATATTCTGCATTGTCCAGCCAGTATTCTTTATATCGGGTAATATCACTGACATTGTTTTCAATTTTATCCACCAGATGCCGTAACAGTCCCCGGACAATTTTCGGGTCATTGCTGGGAAATCCCCACATGTCATGAAAAAGTCCGGTAACATTATACCGGTGCTCTCCACCAAAATCGCTCATGGGCAACCGGCCGTCTTCTCTGGGTAGATACGGGTGATAATCCACGTCTTTGGGAACTGAGGTTTGAAGTCTTTTCACCACCGGGATCACTCCGGGGTCAGGGATAACCAGTTTTTCACGCATGTGTCCGATGACTTCGTCCAGAAGAATGATCACCGGAGTCCGATAGGTTTCGGCCATATTGAATGCATCCACCGTAATATTAAAGACATCCTGGTGACTGGATGCGGTCATGGCAATGATGGCATGATCCCCATGGGTTCCCCATCGGGCCTGGTTTATGTCACCCTGGCTGACGTGGGTGGGATTCCCTGTGGAGGGACCACCGCGCTGGACATTGGCAATAACGCAGGGAATCTCAGCCATACAGGCATATCCCAGTGCTTCCTGTTTTAATGAAAATCCCGGGCCGGATGTGGCAGTCATGACTTTATTGCCGGTGAGTGATGCGCCGATGATGGCACCCATGGAGGCGATCTCGTCCTCCATCTGGATAAATTTGCCGCCTTGCTGCGGCAGACGCGATGCCAGATGTTCGGCAATCTCTGTTGAAGGTGTGATGGGATATCCTGCAAAAAAATTGATTCCTGCATAGATTGCGCCTTCAACGCAGGCCTCGTTTCCCTGGATAAAACGGATATTGTTATGGGTGGTCATGATTGTCTTCCTTATCCATTATGATCTGTATGGCTAAATCCGGGCATCTGAGTTCACACAGTCTGCATGCGATACAGTCTTCAGGTCGGACTGCTTTTGCTTTGCCCTGTTCGTCAAATTCAAGCACCTTTTCAGGGCAAAAATGGATGCAGATGCCGCATCCCTTGCACCATTGTGTATCAATCAGATGCCTGATCCGGTTTTTTGTCCGGGGTTCGGACGGTTTATTTTTTGCCATATCTCCCTCATTGAAAAGATGACAATCTTTATTCATCTTTGCGGATTTGTCCGGGTTTTTATGTGAATGTCAAGGATGTGTGTTATTTCAGTGAACACAGGTCCATTCTTTTGTATTTCATAAAAAATTGCAAGGGGAAAACAGGAAAAACTGGTAAGAATATCTGTTGAATCATGATATGATGCCGGATATGATATCAGATTTTGAAAAAGATTTTAAAAATTTGTCCGGTGTTCAGACAAAAACAGGGAAGGATAAAGATTAATTGAAAAAAACGCCTCTTGTGAGCGTCATCCTGCCTACATATAATCGGGCATGGATACTGAAAACAGCGATAGATTCAGTTCTCTGTCAGGATTATTCTCCCATTGAACTGATTGTCATTGATGACGGATCAACCGATCATACCCAACAGCTTCTGGCGGACTACGGTGATCAACTGATGGTCTTAAGACAGGAAAATAAAGGGGTCAGCGCTGCAAGAAATGCAGGTATAAAAAAAAGTCGTGGAGAACTTTTGGCTCTTCTGGATTCGGATGATGCCTGGGAAAAACAGAAGATATCCTGCCAGGTGGATTTTTTTAATGCCCATCCTGAGGCCATGATCTGCCAGACCGAGGAAATATGGATCAGGAACAAAAAAAGGGTGAACCCGAAGGCAAGGCACAAAAAACCGTCAGGCATGATATTCGAGCCATCCTTGAATCTGTGCCTGGTCAGTCCGTCTGCGGTCATGATGCGAAAAGCACTGTTTGATATCAAAGGCTATTTTAATGAATCGTTTTCAGTGTGTGAGGATTATGATTTATGGCTTCGAATCAGCAGTTCGATTCCTGTTTTTTTGATTGATAAGCCGTATGTCATCAAAACCGGCGGGCACACGGATCAGTTGTCCGGCCTTCATTCCCAGGATAAAGTCAGGATTCAGTCCCTGGTGGCGCTTATCGAGTCGGGCAGCTTGACCCAGGACCAGATTCAAAAAACCCGGGTTGTATTGAAAAATAAATGTCTGATTTATGCCAACGGGTGTATCAAACGGAAAAGAATGGATGAAGGGAAATACTATATGGATCTTGCCGAATCCATTTAAAAATCGATGATTTTAATTTCATGGAGGATAATGCCGTTTTCTTCCTGGGCCAGTTCAATGATTTTGCAGTGTTTCAGTTCTTCTTTTAAAAATTTGGAAGAATGAGCGCCTTTGATCAGCGTATCCTGTGTAATGGTTTTACTGACAGAAACAAAAGGATTCGGTGGGGTTTTCATGGAAAATTCTTTCAATGCTTTTTTATCCAGGACCAGCGTTTTGTTTTTTTCCTCCAATTGTTTTATCTGCTTTTTGCAGGATTCGATATCCTTTGCAATCTGATCCTGGGTTTTAAAAATTCGGTTCAGTTCCTTTTCTGCTGTCTGTGCAGAGTCCTGAAGTTTTTTCATTTTGTTTGTTAATTGCTGAACCTGAACAAGGTTATTTGATTTTTCAAGCTCCGGTATGGATTTTTTGATCCGGGTTATTTCCACCTGGGATCGATCCTGAACCTGTGCTTTTTCCGATATCTGCTCGTAGAGGGCACGGTCCTGTTCTTCCAGTTTTTTGATTTCATCTTTTAAAGTTTTCACTTTGGCAACAAAGATTTTTAAGTCTTCATCAATCTGTTTGTCCAGAATTTCCATATGGTCGTCCACACCCACTTTCAATTTGACGGGGATGGAAGAAAAGGTTCCGATGTCGCCTGCTTCGATGCCCAGCTTTGCCGTGACCTGGCTGGAAATAATGTGACCTGTGGGGTTAATGCATTTGCCGCTTAAAATGATTTTGGAATCTATGATTTCCTTGGTTACGGTCAGATCTCCATACCCCATAATATTTGAATGATTAATAAATTTTGCCTGGGTATTGCCCTGGACAAAAATGGTTGAATCGGTAATGCCGCTGGAAACATTCAGATCTCCGGAAAGATCGATGGTCCCGCCCTCAATTTCCTGGACAGTCAGGTTGATGCCTTTGACTGTAAATCCTTCTTTTATCATTCCCTTGACCGTAATATTGCCCTTAAAATCAATATTGCCGGTTTCATAGTCAACATCTTTTGGGATGACAAGTTCCGGGTTGACGGAAATGGTGCCCAGTTTATCAAGGTGGGGCTGGCCGCTGATAGTCGCATATATGCAGTTTTCGTCTTCAGACATCCGGGCTCCTGTTCCTGCGGAAAAGACCGGATCAACTACTTCATCTATCGGAATGGAAGTTCCGGAAACAGTGATGCCGGGATTGCCCTGTTTTGCCGGTTTTTTTTCGGCAAGAAGCACGCCTTCGGTTGTGTAGGGGATATCCCCCCGGTTCCGGAAATCAATGGTGCCGTCTTCGTTGATTTTCCCCGCATTTGTATAATCGGTCTGGAAATGAAACTGTATCACCCCGTCTTCTCCCGGGACAGCCTCTTCACCCTGTGCGATACATATTTTCTCTTCACCAGATTTTGCCAGCCAGATTTCAATTTTTGCGTCCTCCAGCAAGCCATAGGCAATTTTTTTCTGTAAAAGCAGATCCAGGATATCAGATACGGTAACAGCCGGGCTGAGACCATCCGTGGGTTTAAGTTTTTTAATAAAGGCCCGGGTTTTAGAGTCTGAAACAGTAATTTTAAAATATTCATCCAGAACATGTTTATTTTTTATATCCTCTGCGCTTTCAAATTCCTCCGGTGCCTGGGGTGTTGTTGACGGTATCCCAACCGCATTGCTGAAGGCCGTTTTCAGGATATGGGAGATAATTTGCACCTGTTCTGTTTCTTTTGCAGAACCTGCAGGATCAATCAGATTTTCAAGATCCAGATTCACAGGGGGGATGTCATATCGGGTGGTTAACTGGTCAAATAATGTTTTTATGCCGTCACAAAGATTTACAAATTCCTTGTAATATGTTCTGGGACTGCCTGTTATGTTTTTATGATCCAGGAGTGTCTCAAGATTGATATCTGCATTTAAAAGCGCCTGGTTCTGCAGGGCTCTCTTTTTTGACGTGAGCATGCTCTTTTGAGCATTTTTTTCTTCAATCAGTGCCTGATAGTTTTTGCCTTTTTTTTTCAGTTTCTGGGCAATATTTAACATCTGCTTGTTCTGATGGTTGATGATGCGTTTAAGCTGTTCTTTTTTCATCGTATGCTTGAATTGCTTATAACAGCTTTTTGCCTGATGGATCAGAACCTCATCTTTGAAAGGAGTGATAATACAGGCATGGATATCTGCCTTGTTAATTGCATTTATCAGTATCTGGGATTTATCCCCGGGCACCATCAATATGCGCTGGGTAAAAGGTGAAATGGATTTTACCTGTGACAGGATATCATCTCCTTCCATTTTCGGCAGTTTAAAATTGCTGATAAACAGTGTGACCAGAGATGTTTTATGTGTGGCAAGGCAGTCCAGGGCTTCTTTTGATACGGTCTTACAGATCACATCCCATCCTTCTTTGGCAAGAATCGTCTGAACATGATTGGATATGGTTCTATCGTTTTCCAGGACAATGACTTTGGGTTTTCTTTTAGCAGTCATGCGGTATCATCTTTTCCCGTTGTCTGTTCGGGGCATTTCAAAGCCGTTTCTGTGTGCAGTTTCAGTGAACTGGCCATGGAGTGTCCGGATGGTTTCAGAAAACAGATCATAAATCTTTTCAGGGTCCGGGTTTCCGTCATTCAGCAGCATGTGTGCGGTGATCTGCGGTGACAAAATATCCGGGTTGACTGAAGGCTGGCTTAAGATATGCTGGATTTCTTTCTGGAGCTGTTCGATTTCCCTGTCAAGTGCAAGGATCGTTTTATTGTGAGATTTTACGGTTTCCATAAACTCGCAACTCAGATCGTATAATTTTGTATTTTGTTGTTTGGCAAGCCGGAGCAGTTTTTCATTTTCCATGAGAATTTCAAACTTGCCTATGCTCAGCTTGATGGCATCTAAAAGTTCGTCCGGGTCTATGGGCTTTGTTAAATAATGATGGATGATCCCTTTATTGACAACAGCGGTGATTGCATCGACATCTGCGTGGGCAGCCATCAGGCAGAGAATAGTATGCGGGCAGATGTCTTTGATATGTTCAAGGCATTGCATGCCTTTCATGCCGGCGATATCCTGCTCTGCGATAATAAAGGAAAACGGTTGGTCCCGGGTTTTAATCAGTTCCAGAGCCGCTTCTCCCGAGACTGAAAACGCCATTTTGACATGGGGCTCAATCAGGAGATTGTTGAAAATTTCTCGAGTACTCTGGTTATCATCAATAACAAGAATGCTATGCTGATATGAATCGTCCATGTTTGTGCCTGTGCCTTGGATGTGAATGTTATTTTTTTTACATTAGCGTCAATTTTTATCAAAATCAATATTAAAGGTTTTTTTTATTCAGAGCCAACGTATGTGCGGATGAGGCTAAGGATCTGATTTAAAATTTTTACCTGCGTTATTCATGAGCCTGTTTTGTCTTGACGCATCGTCAGGGATGCTGTAAATTGAACGGAATCATCTAAAATATCCTGTTATTATAAATAGTTAACATAAGAAAAACGGGTTAGATACAGAACGTATCCGCAGGTTTCACACCTGTAATAAAATGTAAAATAAAGATTAGGTATTGACATATTTAGCAAAATTGTAGTTCACTACAGTTTTTGATTAGATATGATTATGCAATAAATCAAGTATGGTAAATCGGTATGGCAAGATTTTATAAAATGATATTTTTAGTATGACAAATTAAAGTTATTTTTTAATATTTAAGGAAGGGTTTGTGCTATGGGAGTCTCATTAGACAAAATTCAGGAACTGAAACAAAAGCAGAACAAAATTATGGAAATGGGCGGAGAAAAAGCCCTTGCAAAAAGACAGGAAGCCGGAACACTGAATGCCAGACAAAGACTGAATATCCTGTTTGATGAAGGAACATTCAGGGAACTGGATATGTTTGTTACCCACAGATGCACCAATTTCGGAATGGAAGATATCGAGATCCCGGCAGACGGCGTGGTAACAGGGCATGGCAAGGTTGACGGCAGGATTGTATTTGCCTATGCTCAGGACTTTACCGCCAGAGCCGGTTCTTTGGGGGAAATGCAGGCCAAAAAGATCTGCAAGGTGATGGATATGGCTATCAAGTCTGGTGCGCCCATTATTGGCATGAACGATTCCGGTGGCGCACGGATTCAGGAAGGCATTGATGCGTTATCCGGCTATGGTGAAATCTTTTTTCGAAATTCAGCCGCTTCAGGAGTGATTCCACAGCTTACGGCAATTATGGGACCCACAGCAGGAGGGGCGGTGTATTCACCTGCCATGACCGATTTTATTTTCATGGTAAAAGAATCCAGCTATATGTTTATCACCGGACCGAATGTAATCAAGGCGGTTACCGGTGAAGAAATCACCTTTGAGGAGCTTGGCGGTGCCATGACGCATAATGAAAAATCAGGCGTAGCGCAGTTTGCCTGTGATTCAGATGAAGATGCCATTTTGCAGATCAGAACACTTTTATCCTATCTGCCATCCAACAATATGGAAGATCCGCCATATGTGGCGCCTGCTGACGATCCCAACAGAACAGATGATGATCTGGATACCATTATCCCGGACAATCCGAACACTGCCTATGATATTAAAAAGGTCATTGCATCCATTGTTGATGATGGCGAGTATTTTGAGCCGCATCAGTATTTTGCAAAAAACATCGTGGTCTGTTTTGCAAGGCTGAACGGAAACACCATCGGCATTATCGCCAACCAGCCAAAGCATATGGCAGGGTGCCTGGATATTGATGCTTCGGATAAGGCCACCCGGTTTATCCGGTTCTGCGATGCCTTTAATATTCCGATTCTGACTATTGCAGATGTTCCCGGATATCTTCCGGGCAGCAACCAGGAATGGGGCGGAATCATCCGTCATGGTGCCAAGCTGCTGTGGTGTTATTCTGAAGCCACTGTGCCAAAACTGCTTTTGATTACCCGTAAAGATTACGGTGGATCTTATATTGCCATGTGTTCAAGACATCTGGGCGCTGATATGGCATTTGCATGGCCCACTGCAGAAATTGCTGTCATGGGTGCTGAAGGGGCAGCCAATATCATCCATAAAAAAGAAATTGATGCTGCCAGTAATCCTGCAGCCAAACGCGAAGAAAAGATTGCAGAGTATAACGAAAAATTTTCCAATCCGTATTGTGCTGCTGCAAGAGGATATGTGGATGCAATTATCCAGCCGTCCCAAACCCGTCCTCGCCTGATTGATGCCTTGGAAGCCATGAAGACCAAAAGAGAATTAAGACCGGCTAAAAAACACGGAAACATACCTGTATAGGAAATATAAAGATGAAAACAGACAAAAAAAAATTAGCCGCAGCCATTGCTGCTGTTTATGCCCACCTGAGCACAACCGGACAGGCAGGATATGCACCGTCTGCGACCGAACCTGCTCAGGCGCAAACATTGTTGCCGCAGGTGCCGGCAATGCCGCTCAATATCTGGGGCATGTCCGGCCGACAGACACAGATGCAGGCCAATTCCATGATGCAGTGGCGGGCGTTTAAATAACATAGAATTAAGACTAGATTAAATTATATATCCAGGAGAAAATTAATGACAGATCACACTAAACTTAAAATGGTTGAGATGAACTACGATAAAGACCGGCCAAAAGCGGATAATCCGCTTCTGGTCGAGGATATTTCCCTGCGTGACGGTCACCAGTCCCTTTTTGCGACCCGGGGAAGAACAGAAGACATGATCCCGATCGCTGAGCGGATGGATGAAATCGGTTTCTGGGCCGCAGAAGTATGGGGAGGTGCAACCTTTGATACCATGCACCGTTTTCTGGGTGAAGATCCCTGGCAAAGACTGCGGACACTGAAACGCTATATGAAAAAAACACCGTTTTCCATGCTGCTTCGCGGACAGAATCTGGTGGGCTACAGAAATTATGCAGATGATCTGGCTAAGGCCTTTGTCAAAAAAACCGCTGAAAACGGTATGGAGATTTTCAGAACCTTTGATGCCTTGAATGATTATCGTAATTTTGAAACCGTTGTTCCGGTGATCAAGGAATGCGGATGTCATTTCCAGGGATGTATGTGCTATACATTGACTGAACCCCGTCTTGGCGGAGATGTTTATAACCTTGATTATTATCTGAAAAAAGCAAAAGATCTGGAAGCCATGGGCGCTGACTCCATCTGTATTAAAGACATGGCAGGCCTGTTGTCTCCCTATGATGCCTATGAGCTGGTCAAGGCATTGAAAGAGACGGTAAAGCCGCTGATCCATCTTCACAGTCATTTTACCTCCGGCATGTCTCCCATGGTTCATCTCAAAGCCATAGAAGCCGGCGTTGACATCATTGACACCTGCGTGACACCCTATGCCTACAGAACCTCCCATGCCGCACTGGAGCCCTTTGTCATGTCTTTGCTCGGCACCAGCAGGGATACCGGGTTTGATATTAAAGCCCTTGCTGAGATTAACGAGATTCTGGAAAGAGATGTCATGCCCAAATACAAACATCTTCTGGATGACACCAAAGTTTCCATGATTGATATCAATGTTCTTTTGCATCAGACCCCCGGCGGCATGCTGTCCAATCTCGTGAACCAGCTTCGTGAAATGGATGCCATTGACAAGATTGATGAAGTCTACAGACAACTGCCCAGAGTCAGACGGGAACTGGGCAATGTGCCATTGGTGACTCCGACCAGCCAGATTGTCGGTACCCAGACGGTGAACAATGTATTGTTTGATACACCGGATGAACGCTACAAAATGGTAACAGCCCAGGTAAGGGATCTGTGCTATGGTCTGTATGGAAAGACATCGACTCCCATTGATCCTGAAGTACAGAAAAAAGCACTTAAAGGGTATGAAAGAGGAGAAGAACCCATTTCCTGCCGTCCTGCTGAAGTGCTCAAGCCTGAACTTGAAGATGCAAAAGCGGCCATTGGTGATCTGGCTGTGGATGATGAAGATCTTATCCTGTATGCGATGTTCCCTGTTACCGGTAAAAAATATCTGATGCAAAAATATGGTAAAGAAAAGATGCCGGACAGCCTGAAGCCCATCACACTTGAAGATGTTGCCAAACAAAAGGCAATGATTGAAAAAGCCAAGAAGGGTGAGTTGGTTGAAAAATCAAAACTTGAAAATGCACCGGAAAAAAGTGAATATGCCCGTACCTTTAATGTATTTGTTGAAGGTGAGTATTTTGAAGTGGGGGTTGATGAAGTGGGAGGCGCCCCTGTTATCTCATATGCTGCACCTGCACCGGCTCCTGTTCAACCCGCACCCGCAGCAGCGCCAGCACCGGCCCCAAAAGCTGCCCCCAAGGCCGCACCAAAGGTTGCTGCACCCAAAGCTGCTCCTGCAGCAAGCGCCACCGGGACTCCTTTGACAGCGCCCATGCCCGGAATGATCATTAAATATGAGAAAAAAGTGGGGGATGCCGTAAAAAAAGGAGATACTGTTGTTGTTATTGAAGCCATGAAAATGGAAAATGCGCTTCCATCTCCTGTGGATGGTGTTGTGGCAGCCATTAATTTTTCAAGCGGTGATTCTGCTGCCAGAGGAGCTGTTCTGGCTGTAATCGAATAGCATTAAATAAATTATGATCCGGCACAGATATCTGCTGCCGATAAAAGCATACAGTTTGACAAATCAAGCTGTATGCTTATTTTTGGGGTCATGAAAATTTAAATGACCACCGAAAAGGAGATAAATCAATGGCGTTCGAAACAAAAGAAGAACTGCTTGAAAAATATATTAAACTGGAAAAACCCCATTGTCCGGACTGTAATGCCCAGATGACATTATGGGAAGTCCCGCCGATTAATTTCAGTGACGGGCTGGGGTGGGGTACACCCTATTTATTTGTATGCTTCAATGATGAATGTCCCAGCTATAAAAAAGGCTGGGACCATATGCAGGAGACAATGGAAACCCAGGCCTCCTATCGCTGTTTTATTGAGCCCGGACAGAAGAATTTTGAATATATGCCGGTTTTCAGTCCCATGGGCGCCACAGGGGGAGTGCTTGATGATGAAACCCTTATTCGTGAAGAAGCCAGAAAAGAACTGATAAAACAGACATTTTCAATTTTAACGGATTATTATCTGTCAAAAGACTGGGATGAGATTTTAAAAATCAGCCTTGATCCGAAGATTCCGCCCAAGGCCCGTTTGAAAGCCATTGAAATGGTGGGCGATATTGGCGAAAGTGAGGCAACTGAACATCTGATCAACCACAAATTTCCGACTCCGATACTCCAGCAGGAGGTTGAAAAGGCAGTTGAAAAGCTTCATGCAAGACATTATACCCGGGAGTGCCCGTATTGTGCAGAGATTATCAAGCAGAGAGCAAAGGTCTGCAGACACTGCGACAAAGCATTATCCTAGCACCTGTTCGATTTAATTAAATATTGACCTTCTCAAGATTAAAGGAGCGGTAAATAATCATTTCCCGCTCCTTTCTGTTTTCATCCAGTGCCCTGAATTCCAGCGTTTTGAAAAATGTCTTTGCCCGGCTTTTTGAAGGAATGTCTTCAAGACTGCTGCCAATGGTTTTTCCTGTGAGTGTATCCAGAATCACTGCATTGACGGCATCTGTTGAAACCGCAAAAGGGATCTGGTATTGGTATATCAGGCGGGCACCTGCCAGAATTTCTCTTTCATATGATCCGATGGAACCTGCCACGCAGGTGATTGCCATCATGGCTTTTTCCTTGCAAAAAACAATCAGGTCGATGGAAGAATCATAGTCTTCTCCTTTGAACTGAACCGTGATGGGTTCATCCACCCTGATATCTGTTTTATCATACCCTTTTTCAATAACTAAAAATTTTTCAAAGGCCTGCCGGGTAGCTTCTGCGCCGATATTCCGGACAGCCTTGCCAGTAATAAAATCTTTGATGATATAATCCATGGTCATATTAATGAAGATCCTGTCATTTGAGGGGGCTGTTCAAGGCCCAGAATTTTTAAGATTGTGGGGGCGATGTCCCCTAAAATACCATTTTTCAAAGGAGTGTGTTTGTATTTTTGTCCGGCCAGAATCAGGTTAACCGGATTCAGCGTGTGTGCGGTGTGCGGGGAACCATCTGTGGCTATCATCTGTTCTGAATTCCCGTGATCTGCTGTTACAAGAGCGGTTCCCCCGGTTTTCCAGATCTGTTCAACCACCATTTGAACACAGGCATCCACGGTTTCACATCCTTTGATGGCCGCTTCAAGTACTCCGGTGTGTCCCACCATGTCCATATTGGCAAAATTCAAAACAATAAATTCAAAGTCGCCGGATTGAATTTTTTCACAGGCCATTTGAGCCACTTCAAATGCGCTCATTTCAGGTTTTTGATCATAGGTGGCCACATCCCTGGGTGAAGGAATCAATATGCGTTCTTCTCCGGGAAAGATTTTTTCATCTCCGCCGTTAAAAAAATAGGTGACATGGGCATATTTTTCAGTCTCTGCAATTCGAAGCTGGGGGATATGGTGTTTGCTTAATATTTCCCCCAGAATATTATCCAGATGTTGCGGCCCGAAGGCAACAGGCAGATCAAAGGTTTCATCATACTGGGTCATGCATACAAACCCTGAAAGTTCAGGCGTATTTTCCCGTTTAAATTCAGTGAAATTTTTCTGGGTGAATGCCCGGGTGATTTCCTTTGCACGATCCGCCCTGAAATTAAAAAAAACAATTCCATCCCCGTCTTTTATGGTGCCCGAAGGGGAGTTTTGATCATCTGCCCCGGTCGCAATGATAACCGGATGAACAAATTCGTCTGTCTGATCCGCATCATAGGATTTTTGGATGGCAATTATCGGATCTGATTCAATGGTGCCTTTTGCGTTTGTAAATAAATCATAGGCTTTTTGAACTCTGTCCCATCGGGTATCCCTGTCCATGGCCCAGTAACGGCCGACAATGGATGCAATTTTTCCGTACTGACGCTGATCCATAAAAGACTTAAGCTGTCTGACATACTCGATTCCGCTGTGCGGCGGTGTGTCCCGCCCATCCAGTATGGGATGGATAAACAGATGGGTGATATTATTCTGTCTGGCCATATCAATTAAAGCTGTCAGATGAGACATATGGCTGTGAACCCCGCCATCGGACAAAAGTCCTATCAGGTGAAGGCTTTGATCTTTTTGTGAAACCTGCTGCATGAGGCGGACAAGTTCCGGATTTTTAAAAAAAGACTGATCTTTGATGGCTTCATTGATTCTTACCAGACTTTGCAATACGCGCCGGCCAGCACCAATATTCATATGACCCACTTCTGAATTGCCCATGGTGCCATCGGGCAGTCCCACAGCTTCTCCGGAGCAGAGCAGCTCACAGCAGGGAAAGTCGGTTTTAAGGCGTTTTAAAAACGGGGCTTTGGCAAGAGCACAGGCATTTCCGCGGGTTTCCCTGCTAACGCCCCAGCCGTCCAGGATCATCAGTATGTTTACAGGATGCATGTCAGTCGTCATCGTCTTTTTCCCCCTGTTTATGGGTCATATTGTCAAATTCTGAAAGATCAAATACCGGAGCATCTGCCCAGAATCCTTCGAGATCATAAAAGGATTTTGCCTCGGATTCAAAAATATGAATGACAATATCACCATAGTCAAGCAGTGCCCATTCTCCCTCTTTGACACCCTCTTCACCGATTGACTTGATTTTCAGCTCTTTCATGCGTTTAATCAGGTGCTGGGCAAGGGAGGTGACCTGCCGGTGAGAAGCGGCCTCCACAATAACAATGACATCTGTATAGGATGTCAGATCTTTCAGACCCAGGGCACTTACAGACAGGGCTTTGCGCTCAAATACAGGAATGATATATTTTTTAAGGTGATCGGGTAAAACGGTAATTGGGGTCATTGATATAATTCCTTTGTTCTGATGATGTCTTCAACAATTCGGGGTACCAGTCGGTCTATCGATTCATTATTTTTTATTCGTTTGCGGATAAGAGAAGAGGAAATATCGATTTTAGGTACCTGGCAAATAAAAAGTTGGTGTTTGGTTTTATGGGAAAACGTATTGCTGTGTTTATCAAAAATGTATCCTTTTGATATGTTCTCGTCAATAAAAGAGATGATGGTATTGTAATTTTCCCAGTTTCCTCTGAGCATGATGATAATTTTAACTGAATCAAAGATCTGGTCATTGCGTTCCCATGTGGTGATGTCCAGAAAAGCATCAGAGCCCATCAGAAGATAAAAATCGGTATCCAGGCCATACTCGGCCTTAAATTCATTGATGGTATCAATCGTGTAGGACGGTCCCTGTCTTAACAGCTCTTTGTCCGAGGCAAACAGATGGTTGCAGCCTTTTAGGCTTTCCTTGACCATTTGAAACCGGTATTGGGCAGGCGCAAGATTTTTTTCAGGTTTATGCGGTGGCGTTGCCGAGGGAATAAAAAATATTTTTTCCAGATCAAAGGTTTTCCGGACATATTCAATAATGCCCAGATGACCATTGTGTACAGGATTAAATGTTCCTCCGAAAAGCCCGATATCCATTTTTATTTCTTCAGTAATTCAGATGACAATAATTTAACCAGTTCCTTTGTTCCTTCCCCGGTGGCAGCGGACAGGCAGTGTATCTGAATATCTTTCAATGCCCGGGTAAATGCCAAAGCCTGCTCTTTGGTGCCGGGCAGATCCATTTTATTGAGAACGACCACCTGGGCTTTTTGGGCCAGTTTCTCGCTGTACCTGGACAATTCATTGTTAATGATGTTAAAGGCATGAAGCGGGTTTTCATTATCAATTGCCGAGGCATCAATCAGATGGACTAAAATGCCGGTGCGTTCAATATGTTTTAAAAAACTGATCCCAAGGCCGGTGCCTTCATGGGCACCTTCGATAAGTCCGGGTATGTCTGCTACTGCAAACGGTTCTCCAAAAGGGGGTTCCACCATTCCAAGGATGGGTGTCAGTGTGGTAAACGGATAATCAGCAATCTTCGGGCGTGCCTGGGAAATGGCGCTGATCAGCGTGGATTTTCCTGCATTGGGAAGACCGACAAGACCGACATCTGCCAGGAGTTTGAGCTCCAGTTTGAGTTTGAGTTCTTCTCCGGGTATGCCGCGCTGTGAATGTCTGGGGGCGCGGTTGGTCGCGGTTGCGAACCGTTTGTTCCCCCGACCGCCCATGCCGCCGTGCAGCAAGATATATTCTGTGGAATTATCAGTGAGATCGACAATCAGTTCGCCGGTTTGGGCATTTGTAATAAGGGTTCCGGGAGGCAGTTCTAGATAACAGTGTTCTCCGTTCTTCCCATGTTTCTGCTTTCCCATGCCCGGCATTCCATTTTTGGCATGGAACAGTTTCTGACGCCGATAATTGTATAGTGTTCTAGTTCCGGGGTCTGTCTTTATTATGACATGACCGCCGTCACCGCCGTCACCGCCGTCAGGTCCGCCTTTTTCAATAAAGCGTTCGCGGCGGAAGCTGGTACATCCGCGTCCGCCGTCACCTGATTTGACAGTAATAATTGCCTCATCTACAAATTTCACGCTTCATAAACGCTGACTTTTTTTCTGTCACGGCCTTTTCTTTCGAAGGTTACCACACCATCGATTTTTGCAAAAAGGGTAAAATCCTTACCCATGCCGACATTGTTGCCGGGATGAATTTTGGACCCGACCTGTCTGACAAGAATATTTCCGGCCAGAACATTTTCACCGCCGAATTTTTTTATGCCGCGTCTTTGACCATCTGAATCGCGGCCGTTTCTTGAACTTCCCGCTGCTTTTTTATGTGACATTGAAGTCTCCTTTCAATTCCGGATAGATATTTTAAACGGTAATGGAATCAATTTTAATTTCTGTATAATGCTGGCGATGGCCGCGCATTTTTCTGTACCCTTTGCGGCGTTTGTATTTAAACACCAGCTGTTTTCTATCTCTTGCCTGATCAAGGATATGGGCTTTAACCGAGGCGGTTTCGATTTTCGGGGCACCCAGTGTAATGGTCTCGCCATCTGAATACATGAGGATATTGTCAAATTCAATTTCAGAACCTTCTGTCCCGTCAAGTTTCTCAACTTTAAGGATCTGTTCTTCATGAACCTTATATTGCTTCCCCCCGGTTTTAATGACTGCGTACATTTTTAAACTCTCCTTATAATTTCAATATCTTCGCAATTTTAAAAACTCGTTATAGTATACTTGCCTGCAGAATTTGTCAAGATAAACAATTCCTGAACGGGGCACTTGTATATAAATAATTCGAATGGTGTTTTCCTGAATAGATTACCTTTTGTCTCTGGATGTGACGTTGACAGTTCCTATGCCGGACTGCACTTGCGTCAGAAAAACTCGTTTCACTCAAACAGTTCCTGCCGCTTTTTGTTACGTCCGGTAGAATCTGTATCAACTGGTCATATATGCTTCGCAAGATAATCCAGGCAGAACAATAACCTGCCCTCGTTTTTAAGTCAAATTATTCTATTTTGTTATCAATGAAGTGTAATGCCTATCAAATTTATTGAATCAATATTTTGTATTGGTACCTTGAAAGGAATAGATATTGTGAGTGTGTGGGAGCCTTTCAGGCGAGCTCACACGCACTCATAATTCTATTCCCTGGTATTTAATGTTTGCATTAAAATGGATAGGTCATAGTTTAAAATACCAATAGAAAAAGGAGGGGCTCCCCCAAATAATAATCATCCAATTTGAATCGGTGATAGAGTTATTTGATCAATCTGCCATCAAGCAGTTGAAGAACTTAAGGAGGGGAACCCCATGAAAAAACAAAACATTTATCGGAACCAGAGTCAAGAAATCCTTAGTCTTTTTGAGTCAGCAGGGGATAGAAACAAAGTTATGTGCATTCCAATGGATTATGCAAAAAAAGATCACGTTGTTATGTTCTGTAGCGGCAACGGTGATATTTTACGAAAACCTTTCTCAGTCAAGAATTCATTGGAAGGCAAAAATTATCTGGTGGATCAAGTTAAAAAATCCTGCCGACGTCGTGGCATTAAACTTCAGCATGTTTTTTTCGGGGGTGAAGACTGTGGTTCCTATGCTGATAATTTTATTGCAGCTTTACGTTCAAACAGTTGGGTAGTTGCCGGAGTCAATGCCTGTGATGCAAAGAAGCATCGTGATAACAAACAGGCAAGCACGGATATTTTGGATTTATTGGGAATTTGTAAAATGCTTCTCAGTTGCAAAGGGAATTGCTCTCCTGCTCAAACCGGCATCTATTGGAATTTACGAATGCTTGTCCGGCAAAGACGGAAACTGGTTAGCATGGTAACAGGGGTTAAACGTAGAATCCACTTCATTGTTGATCAGATCTTCCCTGGTTTTTTAGACGAGAAAAAAAGTGGATTTTTCCCATTCTCAAGAGGGTCATTAGCGTTGATGGGCAATCGGTTCAGTGTGCACCAAATCCGTAAGCGCAACCGAGCAACACTATCAAAGTTCCTCACCCGTAATTTAGTCCATCATGCTGATCGTTGTGCGGAACACCTCCAAGAATATGTATCACAGGTTCTCCAACCACCAGCAACACGTATTGCGACCTTACAGCTTGCTTTGCAACAACAGGTCAAGCTCTTTCTCTGCCTTCAGGAGAATATTCAGCAGATGGAAATGGAAATTGCTGAGCACTTAGCCCAAACCCCTGGTGCTTTTTTGACCAGTATCCGGGGCATTGGAATCGTTTTAGCTGCCGGTGTTTGTGCAGAGATTGGAGATCCTGGAAAGCAGAAATCTTTAAACCAATTGGTTTCATATGCCGGTATTGTTCCAAGGATTAAACAAACCGGTGGAGTCCAGGGCAAAACTCAAGTTAAAAAAGTGGGAAAACGCTGCAATCGTATCCTGAAGGACTATGTTGTAAGATCGGGTTACCATTTAGGGGTAAATGGACCTGAAGAGTTAAAGCTGGATCATAAACGACGAGGAGCACAAGGGCAGCATGCAGATTTTGGTATGAGCAGGAGGTACCTGAGGATGGCAATGTGTTTGATGCGAACGTCTCAAACATATCTTCCTAAAAACCTGCGAGAGACAAGAGCGCCTATGACTGAAAGGGCCCAATATTATATTACAACCTGGTCAACGCTCCGTAAAAAATGGGAGATTAAAGGCGCATTAAAGTTCGCATTTGATAAAGACAGGCCATTAGGGCAGTGGCGTAATATTGTACAGGGGATTTATGGGATAGAGCTTGAATTATAAAATAGGCGCAGGCCAGGCTTAGTTTTTCATGATTTGAGATTGCAAAATTTATGCGGACAGGATGGCTAATTTTTGTATCGTCGCATTACTTTGGAGAAATGACGGCTTATTTTAAAATGTTTACCATGTCCGCTCCAATATTTAATTATGGCTCAAAGGTGCTCTGATCCTTGAATTTATATTAAGAGATCTTGTTATACCAATATGCCAAAATTGGACATAAGGGACATGGGATTCCACCAGAAAAGCAAAATTTTGAGGATCTATGATTAAAAAAAACAAGCTGGTCTCATGCATGTTTTTAAAAACCGACAAGAATCGGCGAGGTGTAGTATGGCCTAAAAACAAAAGTCAAAAAAGGGGTTGATTTCCTTCTGGTACTTTAGAAAATTTAATATCAGCCTAATTTACCAGGCGCTATATATTGTGGCAGTCTAACTTTAATTGAAGCGGCCAATAATAGACTTGTGTGGGGTCTTATTTTCAATCAATTCGTCTCTATCAACTCAAAAGGAATGTCTAAATAAAGAATATTTTTGGTATCCTGGTTGCCTTCAAACTTCCATTTATATTCAACAAGATTTTCCTCAATATCAACATTTTTAACAATCACATAAGAACCTGTATAATCATCAATTATCGTGATCTTATCAGGCCAGAAAAATAGTGTCAGGCAAACAATATTGAATGTGGTATCTTGAAGATAATCTTCGTTGAAATTAAATTCGTAAAGGAAATGCCGGTTCCATTTTTCAGGAAGTCCTGAAACATTTTCGCTTATGATTTCTTGATAATTAATTTCTATTTCTTTTTGAGCCGAAAAACCGACAGAATCGGTTGCTGTGACATTTAAAATTGTGTTTCCAATATTAAAAGAAAAATTTTCAATCTGCCACTCTATTTCCCCAGTGGCATAGCCTTCATTTCCAGCGGAGTTATTCCAGCTGACTTCTTCAATTGTTAAAGTTTCAAGAATGCTTTCTTCAGATAGGGATGCTTCATTTGTTTGAAAGTTTGAGCTATTGGTTGTTAAAAATGAATTAGATGAGGCTTTACTGATATTGGTTGAGATGGTGTTGGTAGATAACAGATTTTGTGAATCTATGGGTAATGTCGATGTTGAAGCAGAAGCGCTTTGTTGAGAAGTGGTGCCATAAGAGTTGCAGTCCACTAAACCGAAGTTGTCTACGAATACCCAAAAATCATCATTGGTCACATGCCCATTGGCATAATCGGTTGCAAAGGCATGAAGGTCTAATCCGTCAATATCCCCGTCTGTATCATAATTTCCTGCACAAGAGCCCCAAAAGGCCTTAACGCCATAAGAATTAGAGGTGCTGTAATCAAAAACAATCCAGCCTGCGTTTTCTGCCCAGGCTTTGCCGGATAGTATTCCTGTTTGAGGGTCGATGTGAACGCCGTAGTTGACCCCTTCAGTACAAAAGTCGGGATCTGGATTATTTTCACAAGAAAAACTAATCCAGCCAATATTTTCACCCCAAGCATATCCAGATAAATTGCCAACCCCATCATGAAAAACTCCTCCGTATACGGGATTCATATTTATCCAACCAATATTCTCTCCCCAAGCATATCCAGTTAATTGAGTGCTTGTGACTGTAACACCAGGACCGTAACCCGGATTAAAGTTGATCCAGCCAATATTTTCACCCCAGGCATATTTATGTCCGTCATTGTTGACATCAATATTTCCGGCAATTGCAACGCTTGCTAAACAAAACAGGATGAATGTAATGAAAACTGTTTGATGGATCAGCCTGTGAATCATGATTTTTCCCTGAAACTTGAAATTCCAATTAATCCGATTATTAGAAATGAAATTGAGCTTGGAAGCGGAACAATGGAGACTTCTGCAGAACGGACTGCAATACCATAATGCCCTACAGCAATTTGAGTTAAACCTTGATATCCTACGCCAAAGTAAAAATTCCAGGCACCATCAAGGTTTGTAGCATATTCATATTCAGTCCCAGACCAGTATCCCCCTCCTGTTAAATTCACAAAGGGATCTTTATCCTTTAATCCTGAGTCTTCTTGCTCAAGTCCATCAGGGCCAATGAATGACAAATTCCCAAGAGACACATGAAATAGATATCCCATCTCACTTGATGTAATGCCATATCCACCGGAGGTTGTTCCGTCATTTCCGGATACAAATCTTTCATCTATTGCTGCAGGAAGCCTCCAGTCCCCTTCCCAGGTAACTGAGTATTCGGAAAATATACTATATGTTAACACGCTGGCTGTGTTTAGGCTATTCGACCAAGTCACTTGGCCTTCCCAATCGACTCTTTCATGGGTGTAGTCCAGCCAAATTAATTCCTGATCACTATCGTAAATTAAATTGTATGTACCGACACCTGTGTAATTGACCGTTCCAATGTTACTTAGTGCTGCCTGGGATTGGGTTGAAGCTCCTGGCAACAATAATAGGATTACAATAAGATATAAGACAGTTTGTTTCATTTTAACTATTCTCCTTCCTGCAAATTTAAAAGACGCTCTTTTTTTAATATTAATTTCTCACCGCCCAAACATATGCAGTTCCTGCTTGATCAATTCTATCAACTACTCCAGTCTTCATATGTATGGTCCAGACTTTTCCATCACCTTCCATAGCTGTAATAGTGCTTGACCAATAAACAGATGAATAGATATTATTAAATGGACTTCCTTCACTCCATTTGAAATTTCCTTCTGTATTTGAAATACATGGATTATAATATGCAATATTAATGATACTTTCTAACTCCACAAGATTTGGGAGCCGCCAGTCTCCGGCAGATGATCCATCCGTTAATGTTGTGCCGTTATCTGCAAGGTTATTGCAAAGCTCTAATGCCTCTGACCATGTTTTTGCTTGGCCTGGCAAATTTGCGTTTCTCAACCAAATTAATCCGGTAAGCTTATCCGTAATAGTACCGTCTGAATTTATGGTAAAGCGTGGATCAGGCCAAGGTACACCTCTTGTTAAATAGCCATCATCGTTATCCACACTTGAAAAAGTTTGAAATTGCCCCGTTTTAGGAACCTTAGCATCTGTACAATTCGATAGATAGACTTCTCTTGCAAGATCATTTACACTGCTTTTTATCAATTCGGTTTGTTCATAGACTTCTTGCAACGTTTTCATGGATGACGCCGGAGATTGGGAAGGTTCTAAATCACCCGCGTTGGCAATAGAAAATGATACTAAAATTATCGTTAAAAATAAATTGAATACAAAAAATTTAAAATATTTCATTTTTATCCCCCATAATGCAAAATTACATATAGACTATTGATAACCACCGCGCACAGGCCAAACAAAAGGACGAACATCTTCTAATGGCCATTCTTTTCTAAAATCATGTATTTCACCTTCATTGAAGTTCATAATCCAAGCAAAGTCAGTGCCACCCAAGTAAGTTGAACTCGTCCAATACTTATCAGATTGAATGCCGTAAAAAATATTGCCTTCTGCCCATTTTGCTGTACCAGACTGATTTGAAACACAAGGATTATAATAGTTCAGATCTCTTAGGCTTTTTAATTCAGATCTATTTGGAAGCCGCCAGTCTCCTTCTAATGACCCATCGGTAAGCCATGGATAATCATCTTCAGAAAGATTATTGCAAAGAGTTATTGCATCCTCCCAGTTGCTTCTGCCTAAAATACTCGCATATCTTAACCATATCAATCCCGTGAGATTGTCGGTGATTGTCCCATTTCCGTTATCAGAGAATCTATTTGAATCCGTTAATGGCACACCCAGTCTAAGCGCTCCGTCATCTCTCTCTCCTTCTGATATCATTTGGCCTGTTTTGGGAGTTGGGGCGGTCGGACACTCTAAAGCGCCATTAAGGTTGTTTAATATTTCTTGGTTTTGATTATAGATTGATTCTATGTTGCTCATCGTTGAACCAGGGGCACCCGACGGTTCCAAGCTATCAGCCAAAACTCTCATCGGCAAAAACAAGACCAATGCCATCAAAATCACAACAACTGATTTTAAATTGTAACTCATAATTATTATCTCCTTATCCAATCCGAAACAGGCTTTATATCTGATTTTCTACATTTTCTTCATAATCGTCACAAATTTCATAACACCGCAATATACACCCGTCAATCAGCAAAAACCGAGTTTTGAAAAAATTCAAATAATTTTATTTCGTGAAAACAACTTCGTAGCATTGTGAAAAAGATGTTATGAAATATATGAGTTTTGGAACTCGCGGTATAAAGAAAGAGAACTATTTTAATCTGTTTTTAAGGCAGAATTAAAAAAGGTTTTGCCTTTTTTTTAAGATAACGATTTGCAATAACATTGACTGAGCACTTATGGTATTAGTTCTCAGGTTTTCAATTGGAAGTCAACCACAAGATCTTGTATTGATAGGCTCGGGTTTGAATTCAACACTCTACAGCAAAATATTGAATGAAAAATAGTTTTGTTAAATCAATATGTTCTGATGTGGAAATTATTCTGGCAGTGTCTGGAACGTTGTCCTGTTTGGATTTGCTATCGGGCACAGATGGGTAACAGGCGGCGGGTCAGTTTATTGATGCGGAGGATTGTGCCTGATTGGTTCGGACAAAAATATCTTTTTCAGGATCATATGTTGCCGGATATGTTTTTATAAATTGTTCAATAGCGCTATGCTCGGTTTTGTCCAACAAGACGGTAATCATATATCTGAAAAAATCAAAGTTGTTTATTCTGGAATCAGAAATGATTTGATAAATATCTTCAAAATTCTCTAATGTAAATTCAGATAAATTCTTGACTGATTCTTTTGTTAAAAGAAATTTGATAATTTTGGTTCTTGTAGTGTTTGTTTTTACGTATTTGTAGATGGCTTCGAGAAAAAAAGAGAGGGTGTGAATTTTGGCATCCAGGCAGTTTTCTTTTTTGCAAAGGTCTAAATGCTGATGGATTTTCCCATGATAGATTTCCCGGACAGGGTCAGGTAAATCATTGAATGTGCTGTCAGTCAGAAATTCTTTTTTAAGATGTCGGATGACCGAAAGGGTCATTTTTTTCCTTTGTATTCTGGCATCCTCTTCAAAGATGGACAGATATTCCTTCACGCTTCTCATGCCGGGCGGTGTCAATTCATATTCTCCGGTATCCAGCAGTATGGATTCAATCTGCACTTCTAAGAGATAATCCAGACAGCAGGCTTCCTGATTCAGGTTATACCCTTTTAAGGGTTTGAAATAATCCACCAGCAGGGCTGCGCGCCCGGTTTTTTTTTCAGGAAAAAATTCAGTGCGGGCAGTGACGGGTATTTTTTTATGCCCAAAGGGATGAAGGGCACTGGTAAATGCGGGAATGATAATAAAGGCGCCATCAGGGGTGATTTCTGTTCCATAGCCATCGGTGATGGAGGGTTTGACACTTGAAAAATCTTCGTCCAGGCCGGCCGGTATCAACAGATCATCTGTATCGTGCTGCCGGCTTAAAGGGGTGGGGATTTCGGCCTGGATTTTTTCAATACGGGGTTTATTTCTGGCGGTGACACTGACGGATAAATTGGCGTGCTGTTGAATCAGCTGCTTTAACAATGACTGTCTGCCTTTGGGCACTTTTGTCAGGATACTGTATTGTAACGGCGTTTTTTCAATATGAACCAGAATGTCAGACAGGGTTTTACCGTCCTGTTCCCAGTCCAGCGGGTCAGATGCACCATACAATGCAATCTCTTTGTTTTTCTGTTGCGCCATGTGGTCAATCAGGGTGCAGATGGCAGTATATGAAAAATGGGCCCGGACTCCGGGAAGCGCCCATTCATTGCAGCGTCTGCAAAAATTGCTGCATCCGGATGTCAGTTGAAAGGTCATGGTGGTTTTGCAGATCAGATTTTTTTGTGGCTCATTTAATTGCATGCGGTTTTCCCAGTCTGTCAGATCAATGCAGCGTACCTGATGAATGTCTTTTTTGACGGCAGCGGAAATCAGGTGGGAAAGGGATGTATTGTAAGGGGCTAATTGGGTTACAATTGGTTGCGGAAATTGAGATTTGAATTTTTTATATATCAGCTGGATCTGGTTTAATAATTTCTGGGTGTTCTCATCAAGGAAGTTTAACTCACTGGCATACGTAAAAATTGCTTTATAGATTTCTTTCAGGGTCAAAAAATTATTTTCATAGATGGCCGCAAGCAGTTGATTCTTTTTGGTTTCTAAAAAGCTGTCTTTCGATTGAAGACTATGTATGGGCAGTTGTGTGTTCATCTATAAAAATATACCGGGGAGTTTCAAAAGAATGAAACTCCCCGGGTTTTTTAATTTATCTTATTTTGATTAAGCAGGCTTAGCCGTTGACTTCTTCTTTCACCTGGGTGGCCAGTTTATAAAGAATGGTCAGTACCAGAAAACCTGTGGCATACACTGCCAGGGTAATCATGATTTCAGGACCTGTCGGGGCATACTCTGTGACATGATGCAAAGGTGAGGGAACAAAACCACCGGAGATCATGCCAAGGCCCTTATCAATCCATGCGCCGATAAAAATCATGGCACAGGTAAACGGCAGCAGGACTTTATTATTCCGCAGTTTTGGAATAACCAGAAAAACTGCGCCTGTGAACATCATAATCAGACCGCTCCACATCCAGGGGACCAGTGCATTATAACCGTGATATCCAAACAACAGATACTGAAGATGGGTTTTATGGCTGGGGATGTTGGAGTAGAAGACTACAAAAACTTCACATAAAAAGAAGAACAGGTTGGCGATAATCGCCCAGCAGACTATTTTTGCAAGGGTCTGCATGGCATCCCAGCCCGGATCAAATTTGGTGAATTTTTTGATGATATAGCACAGAATAATCAAAAATGCCGGACCTGCAGCAAATGCAGATGCAAGGAACCGGGGAGCCAGAATCGCTGTCAGCCAGTATCCGCGTCCGGGAAGACCGCAGTACAGATATGCGGTAACCGTGTGGATACCAATGGCAAACGGGATGGACAGATATACCAGCGGTTTTGTCCACCATTCAGGTTCGACCTGGTTTCTTTCAGCTTCCAGAATTTTCCAGCCCACCACAATGTTTAAAAACAGATAACCGTTTAAAACAATCATGTCATAAAACAACATGGAATGGGGGGTGGGATATAACAGTACGTTCAGCATACGGGTGGGCTGGCCTAAATCCACAATAATGAAAAGCAGACACATCACAAGGGATGCCACCGCCAGAAATTCACCTAAAATGGTGATTCTGTGAAATTTTTCATAATTATGCAGATAATAGGGGATGACCACCATGACCCCTCCTGCGGCAACACCCACAAGAAAGGTAAAATTGGCAATATAAAAGCCCCATGACACATCCCGGCTCATGCCGGTAATCATGAGACCATTCATGAACTGGTCGATATAGACGATTGCTCCTGCGCCGATGACAAGGAGCAAAAAGACTATCCATAACCAGTAATTTCTGCTTCCTTTAATAGCTATTTCAAGCATGTTCGCTCCTTTTACATGACATAGTAAACAGAGGGTTCAGTACCCAGAGACTGTTTACGTCTGATTGTATAATGTTCATTTAAAAGTGCCCGAACTTCAGATTCAGGGTCCTCAAGGTCGCCGACAACAATGGCACCTTCACTGGCCTCAACACAATGGGGCTGTTCACCGTTGGCAAGACGTTCCGCACACAGATTGCATTTTTCCACGACACCCTTGCTGCGGGTGGGGAAATCTTTTGCAACCTCTTCGATAAAGGGTCTGGGATCTCTGAAGTTAAAACTTCTGGCACCATAAGGACAGGCAGCCATGCAGAACCGGCAGCCAATGCAGCGGTGAAAATCCATCAGAACGATTCCGTCTTTGCGCTTGAATGTCGCCTGGGTTGGACACGCCTGCACACAGGGGGCATTTTTGCAGTGATTGCAGGTAACCAGAAACGGAAGATGGTGGTATTTTTCTGCAAGGAATTCATCTTCTTTGTCCGGAAATGCATAGTGGAATTCTTCTTCCCACAGCCATTTGATTTCCTGTTTATGATTCACAGGACGGGTGTTGGGAAATTTTTCCTCATCCACTTCATGGTTGAAATCGGGAACATTATGTGCCTTGTGGCAGGCTTCTATCGCGGCCTCGGCAACTTCCTTGGTCAGTTTGTTAGTATCGATGACCATACCCCAGCGTTTGGCGCTGAGCGCCTCTTCATTTTTGCTTTTCACTGCATGGGCTTTGCCATTAGAATCAGATGATGCAAAATTGATTGCCGGAGCAGCACCTAATCCTATGGCAGCAATACCTGCTACTTTAAGAAAGCTTCTTCTGCTCTTTTCCATCATTCAATCTCCTTGGGGTTTGTGTGGCACTCCCAGCAATAGGGTCTGACCGAGGCATATGTATGACATGAATCACAAAATTTTGCCTTGTCTTCATGACAGCCCAGACAGGAATTTTCGCCGGTTGAAAGGCTCATGTTAAATGAATGACCATTGGCAGCCGTGTATTTTCTGTCAGCATCCCTGACCACTGAATCGCGCCATTCATCCAGCAAAGACATGTGATTGGCTCTCATGTCGTATTTCTCCAGCACACATTTTTTTTCAGTTTTTGCCTTGCCCAGAAGTTCCGGTTCAGGCGCTGCCTGTGTGGTTGTAATGAAATTAAACCAGAACGGTGAGAGCACAGCCAGGACAAAGATAACCAGTCCTGTGATGATCAAATTTTTATTCATCTTATTCCTCCTCAACGCCGGGTAGGGGTTCAAATCTGAGGTCCTCGGTTCTTTGTTTTTCACCCGGGAGAATCAGCGCATTTCCAACAAGCTCATGAATACCGTATACCTGTACACCCGGAACCCAGTATTCACATAGCGTTGAAAGCGCTGCTCGGTCAATGGCACAAATGGTTCCAAGGGTATTGACGCCGTATTTTTCATGGACATGTTTCAATGCGTTTGCTCGGGGCAGAGCGCCAGCCATTCTTAATTCCATATTTTCACCGGCATTCAGTCCAGCACCGGATCCGCAGCAGAACGTCTGCTCCCGGATGGTGTTGGGCGGCATCTCATAGAAATTATCGCAAACGTTCTGGATGACATATCTGGGTTCGTCCAGAAGTCCCATTCCCCTGGCAGGGTTGCATGAGTCATGGAAAGTCATGATACGGTTAGAATTACGGCTCTTATCCAGCTCCAGTTTTCCATGTTTGATCAGATCTGCTGTGAACTCGGTGATATGAATCATTTTTGTCGAGCGCGCATTTTCAAAGACTGTTCCTGTAATCGGATTTTTTGGAACCTGCATAAAATCGGCAGGGCCGTTCATGGTATCCATATATTGATGGAGAACACGCCACATGTGGCCGCATTCGCCGCCGATAATCCATTTTACGCCCAGACGTCTGGCTTCGGCATATATCTTGGCGTTCAGCCGTTTCATGGTTTCATGGGATGTAAAGAACCCGAAGTTTCCACCCTCAGAAGCATAGGTGCTCCAGGTGACATCCAGACCGTATCTGTCTTTCAGGTACTGGAACAGAATCAAATATCCCTGACAGGTATAGGTACCCGGATCTGCAAAAACGTCACCGGAAGGTGTTACAAAAAGAATATCAGCGCCTTTTTTCTGAAATTGCGGGGTGCAGTTGACACCGGTGACATCTTCAATGTCTTCCACAAAAAATTCCAGCATGTCTTTAAATGCATGGGGCTGAATGCCTAAATGGTTTCCTGTCTTGAAACAATTGGAAACCGGGGTTGCAATCCAGTCGATATTCAGGCCGATGAGATTGAATATCTCTCTGGCCATGATGGTGATTTCTGCGGTATCAATTCCATAGGGGCAGAACACTGAACAGCGACGGCATTCTGTGCACTGGAAAAAATAATACCACCATTCTTTCAGCACTGCCATGGTCATGGGCCTTGATCCGAACAGGGTTTTTCCACCGGGGATTTTGCCTAAAATCTTTCCGGCAGTGGTGAAATCATTTCTGTATACGGATCTTAACAGCTCGGCTCTGAGCACTGGCATGTTTTTAGGATCGCCGGTGCCAAGGAAGAAATGGCATTTGTCAGCACAGGCGCCGCAGCGAACACAGATATCCATGAAAACTTTGAATGTCCGGAATCTTTCAAGGCGTTCTTTTATGCCGTTAAAGATAATTTCCTGCCAGTTGTCCGGCAGTTTCCAGTCCTCTTCAAGCGGATTCCATTCTCTGGCATTAGGAAGCCCAAGAGTTGCAACGCTTTCAGGTTTTGCCGCATAACAGTACATTCCCGGTCTGATCTGGACCGAAGCTGTGGTGTCCATCCAGTTGCCCGGCCCTTTATCTGATCTGGGATTAAAGTCTATCTTATCTAACAGTTCATCGGGTTTCAGTTCGTCAGACATTGATTACTCCTTCTTGTCCACTGGCAGGCCAGCTTCAATCATTTTTTCTCTGAAGTGATCCTCATACTCTTCATAAGTATGGGTTTTCACATCATAGTTCCAGGGGTTAACATGCCTCTTCGCTCGTGTGTTGTTCGCCATATTCCGGGTGGGGCTTAAGAAAACACCGCCCATGTGCATGAGTTTGCTTGCAGGAAAATAGGCAAAAAGGATACTCACTAAAAAGAGATGGCCATAGAAAAGTCCGGTTAAACCATCGGTCGGGATGGCACTCCAGTTGAAGGTCGCAAGTCCCATGGTGAGTTTTTTAATGCTCATGATATCCACTTTTGTAAAATATCTCATGGCAATACCGGAAGCTGCAATCCCTATTATAAGGAACAAGGGGAAATAATCAGCAGCCTGGGAAATATAGGTGACTTTGGCATCGAAAATTCTTCTTGAGAGCAGAAACAGTGCTGCTGCCAGAAGAACAATACCGGACAGGAATACTCCGGGAAGTCCCAGCTGCACAATTCCGTCAATGTTTTCCAGAAACTGCAGACAGGAGGGGACCGGGTTTGTAAAAAATCTGAAATGTCTTAACAGAACCACTAAAAAGGAATAGTGGAATGCCAGGGCGCCCAGCCAGAGGAAAATTTCCCATGAATAGGACAACCGGTTTGACGCATTTCTGTTAAAGGCTGCTTTTGTGTTTCTGAACAGAGACCTGAAAAGAAATATTTCAAGTATCATACGTATTACTACGCCTGTTGAGGTATCAGGGTTGTCAATAGAATTGTGTTTTATCCATGGCAGAGATTTCTGCTGGCCGCAGGTTGTCGGAATTCTGAAGGGAACAGCAGATGCCGCCCATCCCAGAACTTTAATGACAAAGCCGGCTAAAAAGCAAAGAACCGCCAGATAAGGGATAACAATACCAAAGAATCTATGAAGCCCTGCACCTTCAACCCCTGTGTATGCCACTAGAAAAAGCAGAAAAACAGCTGTCAGGGGGATCAAGTACTTTTGATTCATCTTTTAATCACCTCATTATTTTATGTATGATAAAATGAATTGTCATACATGTTAAGATTTGTTAGAACCGACAAGTTCTTCTTCTGTCAGTCCAGCTACTAAACCTGCCCTTTCAAAAGCCCTGTGAATCCGACGCTTGCTTTCAGTGGCCTTTAAAAGGAAAATTTCTTCTCTACATTTCATATACGCGTTAAAAGAGGCCAGGATAATTTTATCCACAATAGAATCAAATTCCCTGGTCTGGGTATCATCAAGTATACCCTGGCCGATTTCTTTGAGGGCAAAAACAAAACTGACGGCTTCTGCTGCAGAAAAAGACTGTACTGCCCGAATCCGGATCACCGGGTCGATTTTTTTTTCAAGCAGTTGCGGGTCAAAATCTTCACAGATTAAATTGATGATATCTTCAAGGGTCTCATGGGTAACTGCCCCGACCGGGTTGTCAAACCGGTTGGAATCCTTGCCAAGGATTCTGGCGGCCTGTGCCGGGTAGGTATTAATGGTTGCCTTGAACCATTTTTCGATAAACGCAGTTTTATTTTGTTTAACTGTCTGTTTTAAGTGCATATTGGTTTTAATAATTTCATATTGAAATATAAAATTTCCCTTATAATTATAGTTAGAAGGATATAAACTCCCTTCATTTTTATGTCAAGGAAAAATGCGTTGAAAATGTACAGGCTATGGTTATTCTTGGGGGTTTAGGACCTGAAGAAAAACAATGTGGAAATGATCTTTTTGTTGAATATTTGAATGCTTTCATTTAATAACAAATGGGTCTGGATAAAAATAAAAATTTTAATGTTTTTTGAAAAGGAATGTCATGAAAAAATATCTGGTTCTGGTTTTCGGGTTCATGTTGTTTTGCAGTTCTGCATTGGCGCAGTCTTCCGGCTACGGGATTTCCTTTGGATATGGAGAGGCAGACCCCAGCATTGATATTTACCGCGTGGGGTTGAAAAAAGATTTTTGCGCCAGATGGTTTGAAACTCGAGTCGGATATCTTTCCGGTTATTTCGAACTGTCTTTTAATCATTGGGAACACAATAATCAGGATATCAACGGGGTTGCATTGTCTCCTGTGTTTGTATATTTTTTCGGTAAAGAATCCAATTTGATCCGGCCGTATATTGAGGGCGGTATCGGCGTTGCATACCTGGATGAATATTTTATTGCGGACAGAAACCTGTCCTCCAATCTCCAGTTTGAGGACCGAATCGGGGCAGGCGTCCGGATCGGGTTTGTTGATCTGAATTTCCGATATATGCATTATTCAAATGCCTCTTTGAAACAGCCCAATCACGGCATAGATATTTTAATGTTTACAACGGCCATCCAGTTTTAATTTTTATCCTTACAAAATCAGATATGAATACAGAAAAAGATTATAATGGACCGCCCCGGCCAAAGTCTTCGCAGAAGAATATCAGATCCACAGCATCCACTTTGCCGTCATAATTATAGTCACAGGATCGCTCTGACGGGTTGATGATAATAATGTCTCCCCCGGATGTTGAATCGCCAGAGGGGCTTTGTGTATCAATGTTGGCGGCAATGGCTTTCATCATGATATAAAGATCTTTTCCATCACAGTCGGCCGGGGATGTGTAGTCGAAATACCCATCAAAGTCAGCCCAGATTTCAGGAATTGAATATTCATTATCGGGCGCAGTCATGGCATTTTTTTCCCTTAAATTGGAATAGCCATCTTTATCCTTATCCAGAAAAGCATCATTGCTCAAGGGGTCAAGCCCTTTTACAATCTCATACCCATCTGACATTTCATCAGAATCAGTATCGCTGTTATTGGGGTCTGTTTCGCCCTGATCGACAATTCCGTTTTGATTGGCATCTTCAACCCCGTCACTGAGCCCGTCGCTGTCACTGTCTGCAGAGCAGGGGTTTGTCTCGCCCATGTCCCTGTATCCGTTTTTATTTGCATCTTCATCACCGTCATCAATGCCGTCATTATCCGAGTCCTTATTCAGCATATCTGAACAGGAAACCGCTTCGATCATATCCATAATGCCGTCTGCATCTGCATCTGCATCAATCAGGTGAAGGGTTTTTGCAAAAATACCATGGCTGTCCCCATCTTTTCCATCTGACGTCCAGACCATGAACATTCTGTTTCCATCTGATGCCGAGGCCGCAGAAAGAACCGGGTGAGGAGAGCCGAATGTATTTACCTGGAAACTATCTCCGATGCGGTAACCATTTCCTGCATACAGCTGTGCAAACAAACCATCATGGTAGTTGTCAGATGATGTCCAGACAGCCAGAAAGCGTCCGTTGGGAAGCGCACGGACGGATTCTGATCTGTGGAATTCTGATGAATACATATTTATGGTGATATCGCCACTGATTTTATGCCCGTCGTCTGATACCATCTGGGCCCTTACCCTTTCACCTTCCTGCCAGGTGACAACACATCCGCCTTCTGACAGAGCGGAAATTTGAGACGGGGTCTGGTATGCAGCAGGACTGCTGTTAAGAAGAAGACTTCCCTCATGGGGAATCAGGTTTGCAGAATACATTTTTACCAGAATGCCGTTTCCGATTTGAAGAAAGGGATACGGATCAGAATTTGGAAACTGGTATTTATCATTGTTCCATGTAACGGCAAATCCGCCATTTGTGAGTGGACAGATCTCAGGAACAGGGTCTTTCGGCATGCCGCCAATCTGGAATAAACTGCCAATCTGTTCTATTGAAAATGAACTGCCAATCTTCTGCCCTGAATTTTCATATGCATGGCCGTTTAATTCTTTAAATGCAACCATCTGTTCATTTAAACATACCCATGCAAGGATAAACCCCCCATTTTTCAGACCAGTCACAGCCGGATTTAAATTTGTAATTCCTTCTTCAAAGGATATCAACTCAAGTTCAGCACCGATTTTATTGCCAAGATGATCCAGCAGCTGTCCTTTAATGGTTGCGGGTGTTGTCTGGTATATGACAATAAATGTATTGTTGGATAACCCGGCAATTTTAGGTGCGCCAAGGCAGTCAGTCAAAGGGTTGATTCTGATTTCACTGCTGCTTTTGTTCCCCTGGGGATCAAATATCTGTCCGTAAACACCATTTGCTCCATCCTGGCTTTCTGAAAACCAGACGGCCATGGCATATTGATTTTCCAAAACAGCAAGATCAGCATCTGTCTGCCGGTTCTGAATATAGGTATTTACCTGAAATTCAGGGTCCATGGACAGGATCGGGGGTTTAATAAACGAATTAAATATGCGCCGCAGGTCAAGTCTTCCCCCTGTGCGCGTTTTATCACTCAGTCCGGCGATTTGATCCACATTGCCTTCTATGACCGATTTTATCTCCATGGGCGTGGATTCGGGTTGAAATGCCTCTATCAGTGCCGCTGCTCCAGACACATGGGCGGCTGCCATGGATGTCCCATCCTTAAATCCGTATTCATTAAAATTATTATAATCAGAGGAAGCGGATTTTATTCTGATATTATCTATATTGCATCCGGCTCCTGGGTTTGAGGACAGAATGAGCTTAAATCTGATATATGCTGCAGGGGAACCGTCCATTTCAGAAATATCAAAGGTATTTGTCACCCAGGTTCCTGTGGATTCCTCCATTTTACCAGCTTCAATCCAGGTTGAGCCGTCTTCTGATATTTCAAGTATCAGACGGTCTCCGGGGTTGAAAACGGTAACAACATCAAACTCAAGCGTAACCGATGTGTGTGAGGATAAATTCAATGCCGGGCTCTGAATCCATGAATCTGAATCTGGCTGTCCGATGCCTTCTATTGAAAAGGATGGGCTGATATATCTGGAGCTTGATAATCTCCATATATTCAGGGTGCCTTCTGATGTCCAGTTGCTGATGTTGCCATCATCAAAAGTGTCCTGCCACACCAGCTTTTTTGGGGGGAGGGTGGAAAAGATGTCCACGCCCGGTGCACTTAAATCCACAGTAATCTGCCCATGGTTTGAAAAAGCTGCCAGTTTGTCGTCCTTGTCAGTGGCGGCAACAGAAATAATATTGGGGCAATCATAGGCAGCCGGATAAAAAGGGTGTGAGTCTGTATCTTGAGAATCATTTCCAGCTGCACATACAAAAAGCGCATCAGAATTGCTGATCGCTTCTTTTAATGCCTGACTGTATTCATTGCCCCCCCATGACAGATTGATCACTTTTGCCCCGTTATCCGAAGCATATTGTATGGCGTCAATAAGATCACTGGTATATCCATAGCCGTCCCCATCCAAACCTGAAACCACCATGATGCTGATCTTCCAGGCCACTCCGGTTATCCCCACTGAATTATTGCCCTGCGCACCGATGGTCCCGGCAACATGAGATCCGTGACCGTTCCGGTCCATCAGGTCAGAATTGTCTTTTACAAAATTCCATCCCTGGATATCATCAATTTTTCCATTGTGGTCGTCATCGATCCCATTGTCTGCAATTTCATCACTGTTCACCCAGAGATTTGCCTGAAGATCCGGATGACGATAATCCACGCCCGTGTCTATCACCGCAACGACTACATCCGGTGCCTCCTTCATGATATCCCAGGCCTCAATGGCGCCAATGTCAGCATGCGCGCTGCCCGAAGTATTGTTTACTGTCTGCCCGTAATTGTTCAGCCCCCACAGTTTTCTGAAATGCTGGTCATTGGGTGTCTCATTGATCTGATAGATATAATTGGGTTCAGCATATGCCACATTGGGGTTCTGTAATAAAAGCTTTACTGCGTCTTCAACACTGAAGGTTCCGGGCAGTTTGAGATGATGAATTCCTGTTCTGTGGTATGTCCTGATTTTAGAAACATTAAAATTTTTCCTCAAACGGTTATCCATGTCTTCCGGGGCGTCCTTTTTATATTTTACAAGCAGTTCGCCTTTTTTATAACCCAGGATATTTTTAAAAGCTTTTGCATCGACCCGGACTGCACTCGATACTAAAAAGAACAGAATAGCAGCAAGGATAGTCAGTTTTTCAAATTTCATTCATATTTCCTTTCGCAGTTTTTCAACATTTCTTCCCAAAAACAACCCAATTTTTACAGCCTTTTTAGCAGAGAATAAAAAATTAGAGTTACTTCTAGCAAAAATCGTTCCCAATGAAAATAATCAGCAGATATTGTGTGCAAAGGCATTGCAAATGGTGCTTCAGGTGGTTCTCTTGATTTTCATGGGTATTCAGGGAAGTGATGATAGGAAAAAAAATACCCTCAATTGTATACTTTATGTAATAGGGTCGCAGGTAAAAAATACCCGTGCCAGCCAAACCAGGGGTTCTCTAAATCGGATGAAGATATACATGATCCTTGTGATAGTCAGGTCTGCAAACAGGATACTGTGAGAGGGAGGGGAGATGAGGCCGGGGGTGATTCCCCAGCCTTTTCACTGCTTGATTATACACTGTATTTGCAGTGTTTTAATTATATGGCGGAGAAATGGGGATTCGAACCCCAGATACCGGTTTCCCAGTATACTCGCTTAGCAGGCGAGTGCCTTCAGCCTCTCGGCCATTTCTCCATTCTAATTTGATTTCAATGTGGCGGAGGAGGTAGGATTCGAACCCACGGACCCGTTAAGGTCAACGGTTTTCAAGACCGCCACTTTCGGCCACTCAGTCACTCCTCCGAAATAAACCCAGAATCTATACCACCTTGGCAAAAACAGGTCAAGACTAAATTTGTATGTTGGATTCAGTCACTGTTTTATTTCTCCCGGTGTTTTTGGCATGATACAGCGCATCATCGGCTCTTTTGATGAGCGCTTCTACGGACTCATTTTCCGTATACATGGCAATACCGATGGAAACAGTGACCTGCCCAATGGATTCTCCTGTGTCTTTGAGCTTCCATCTCATTGTCTGCAGACTGTTCCGGATTTTCTCTGCCAGCAAAAAGGCATTGTCCATTTCGGTTTTCGGAAGCGCCAGTATAAATTCTTCGCCGCCAAATCGGGCGGCAATGTCTTTTTCTTTAATGTGGTCCCTGAGCAATTTGCCCAGCAGTTTAAGCACATTATCGCCAATCAGGTGACCATGGGTATCATTGATTTTTTTAAAGTGATCAATATCCAGCATCATCAAGGCCATGGGGGCATGGGTTTTCTTAATATCTTCAAGAATATACGTCATGGCCTGATCAAATCCCCGCCGGTTCATAAGACCGGTCAGCATGTCTGTTTTGGCAGTCTGTTTTGCACCTTCCAGCGCTTTGTTCAGTGTATCGATTTTTGACACAGTTGACGCCAGTTTTTTTTTCAGGATTCTGCTGGAATCAGCAATGGACTTTGTCTCTGTGATAATGCGCTCGGTGATGCTGCTGATGGTTTCCATGGAGGTTGCCTGGCTTAATTCCATGGCACAGGTTTCCAGAACAGAACTCTGGGTGTCTATTGTATTTTCTGAATCACTTAAATGTTTGGTGATTCCGATTAATATTTTTTGAAATTCTTTTGCTTTTTTTTCTGCAAGCAATATCTGCTTGTCGGTCAGATTGTTTTTTACCAGTTCAGATATGGTTTCAGGTGTCAGCAGGGTGTTCTTTTGGATACAGGTTTCAATTTCCCTGATCAGCTGCTCATCCCTGCCCATGGCATATTCATACCACAGCAGATAGGATACCGGATTAAAGGGCAGCTGGTGGCTGGAAATGTTTTTAAGGGTCATCCGTAAATAGTTCTGTGATTCCTCTATGGATTCCGGATATACATGGTTAATCATTTCTTTTCTCCTGTCTGACCTTATCTTTCATCATATTCTGCCTCCAGATTGATTTTAATCAGCAGCATAAAATTTAAACTGCAGCTATCATTATTTTTTATTAAAATCAAATTTATTTTGACATCAGGGGGTTATGTGTTAAAAATAGCGTATTATGAATGAAAGACGGCAATCTGAAAAAGCCCGCTTGGAAAGTCTGCTGAAAATCAGCCAGTATAATGCAATATCCATAAATGATCTTTTGGATTTTGCTTTATCCGAAGCCATTGTTCTGACCCAGAGCAAGATTGGCTATATCTATTTCTATAATGAGGAAACATTTGAATTTACCTTAAATACATGGTCCAAAGGAGTGATGGACATATGTGACATAAGCGATCGGCAAACCGTCTACAGTCTGGATAAAACCGGTATATGGGGCGAGGCTGTCCGTCAGAGGCAGCCGGTTGTTGTCAACGACTATTCGGCCGTGAATCCTCTGAAAAAAGGCTACCCTGAAGGGCATGCACCGCTTTTCAGGTTCATGACACTTCCGGTGTTTTTTCAGAAAACGATTGTGGCGGTGCTTGGCCTTGCCAATAAGGACGATGACTATTCAAATACGGATCTGCAGCAGGCAAGCCTTCTGATGAGTTCAGTGTGGCAGATTGCAGAGCGCAAACGGTTCGAAGATGAGTTAAGGAAAAGTGAAGAAAAATACAGGTCCATTCTGGAAAATATCAAAGAAGGATATTTTGAGAGTGATCCTGATGGGAATATCCAGTTTGTAAATAACGCTGCATTGATCATGATGGGGCGGGATAGAAAAACCTTGTATGAAATAAATTACCGTCATTTCACCTCACCGGAAACTGCAGAGAAATTTAAAAAAATATATCGGATGGTTCTGAAAACAGGGGCGTATAGTCAGCTTGACGACTATGAAATTATTCGCGGTGATGGCACGGTCCGAATTCATCAGCTGGTTGCCGGACCGATCAGGGATAAGTCCGGCAGAATAACAGGCTCCATGACTGTTGCAAGGGATGTGACTGAGCAGAAACAGGCAGCTGAAGCCCTGGAAAAAAGCGAAGAGCGCATACGCCTTTTATTCAATAGTATTCCTGTGCCTACATTTGTCTGGAAACTTCAGGAAGAGCATTTTGTTCTTGCTGAATTTAACACGGCAGCGCTTCAATTAATCGGAGACCGCATACAGGATCATGCAGGGAAAACAGCAGATATATTTTTTAAAAAAAATTCTCAGATTCAGGCAGATATCCGCAAATGCCTGGAAACGAAGAATACTGTGGAAAATCAATTCTGGTATCTTCCTGATGATGTTGTGAACCAGCGATATTTTACAGTCAAGTATGCATGGGCACCCCCGGACAGTGTTCTGATGCATGTCAATGATATTACTGTCCAGAAACAGACGGAAGAAAAACTGTATCATATCAGTATCCATGATTCATTGACCGGTCTGTTTAACCGGCTTTATGCGGATGCGGAGATCACAAGGCTGGACGTCAGCCGGATACGGCCTGTCAGTATTATCATCATTGATCTGAATGATTTGAAAAAGGTAAATGATAAAGCCGGGCATGCCATGGGGGATCAATATATTAAAGATGCGGCCTTTGTTTTGAAAAAGACCTTTCGGCCTGAAGATATGGTTGCCCGTATCGGCGGGGATGAATTTTTAATTTTGCTTCCTCTGGTGGATGGAGCAATTTGTGAGACAGCCCTGCTGCGGCTTCAGAACAATATACGGTTTTTTAATGCGGAATCGCAAAAAACCATCAGCCTGTCGGCAGGATTTACGACGGTGTGTTCTGAAGATAAGGTGTCGGAAAAAATTCGGGAAGCGGATGCACGCATGTATCAGCAAAAGGCGTTGATGAAGATGGTGCACAATTCTGTTGCTGATCAATAAAAACTGAAATCTTATGTCCGGATCACAAGATTTGATTCCACAGGTGCCCGGTCAATGCGGGTTCTGTTGGCAGGCACAGCCGGGTCTTCATATCCAAAGGCAATGCCGCATAAAATTTTTGTTTCCGAGGTTAAATCAAATTCTTTCCGGACAATATCCGGATAATTGCGCATGGAACCCATGGCACAACTGTGAAGCCCAAAGGCTGCAAGGGTCAGCATCAGATTCTGTGCATACATGCCCACATCAAGGGCGACTGTTGTGCCAAAATGGGCAGCCATCCCTAAAAAGGCCATATACGGGGCATCAAAAAATTCATAATTTCTGAGCAGGGCTCTTTTTCGTCCCTGTTTATCTGTTCTTTCAATGCCCATAGTGTTATACAGGGCAACGGCACAGTCCACCTGCCGCTTCCGGTAGTCTCCTGAAAAATCACCCCGGTATTCATAATCCTGGTTGGGTTCAATGCCGGCGTTCACTTTGTCTGTCATGGCCTTGCTGATGCGGTCCCGTGTTCTGCCTGTGGCCACCATCACCCGCCAGGGCTGGACATTGCAATTTGACGGGGCCTGTTGAGCGATTTGAAAAATTCTTTGAAGAATGTGCTCCGGGATTTTTTTGTTCAGATATCCTCTTACAGAACGGCGTTTATAAATGGCTTCTATCAGGCTTGTTTTCGGATCTGTATCTTTTTGTGTCATGGACATATCCCTTATAATAATGATGCCGGGTCTTATGGGCTGTTTTAATTTTTTATTGTATCATGTATAAAAATATCCACAACTGGTTTGTCCTGTATTTGTCGCCCCGGATTGTGATACAGAATACAGACGCAAACAGCATGCCTGCGGAAAATTCCTTGTGATCTTCTTATTGACAGATTCATCCGTTGCGCTATATTAAAAGGTTTTAGATTAATTTTTTACAGGAGATCATAGATGAGGCAGAAAATTCGGTTTGAGAAGAACAGTAAAAACAATGTGCTGACTGTTTTGGAGTCCAGCGAGGTAGATCCGGGGATCGTCATGCCGCTTCATGAAGAAGATTATGCGCTTGACCAGATGGTGAAGGCATCCAGTGAAGGTATGCGGCCGTTTATCCGGCTGCTGAGGCGCCGGACGTTTTTCCCGACATCTGACCTGTGTGCGAAATTGTATGAAGAAACCCTTGATTTTTTTAAAACAGAGGATGTTGCGAATATTACCATTGAATACGATGATGTTGAGTCTTTCCCCGGGGAAGAAGAATTTTTTCTGGAAGATGAAGATGTCGAGCTTGATAAAATTCTGGAAGAAGACGGAACCACTGTTGAAGATGAGATGAAAGAAATAGATGTTGATGATGACACCATCTCGTTTACGCCTGAAGATATTTCTGAACACGAGAATTAGAGCTGATAATGAAAGATATTATTCGTAAAATTGTTCTGGATGCAGCTCAGAAAGCGTTTGAAACCGGAGAATTTCCATCAGACCATGTTCCGGAAATGGAGATTGAAGAACCCAAACATTCATCCCAGGGAGATTTCTCAACCAATTTTGCCATGGTTTCGGCATCGGTTCAGAAAATGGCGCCGGTAAAGATTGCCCAGCGTCTGGTTTCTTTTATTCCCGCCACCGGTCTGATTGAGAAAATAGACATCGCAGGCCCGGGGTTTATCAATTTTTTTCTTTCCAATACGGCATGGCATCCTGTAGTGAACCAGATCCTTGAGCAGGATGAAGCCTATGGCCGGTCTGATATGGGGAAAGATGCAAAAGTTCAGGTGGAATTTGTCAGCGCAAACCCGACAGGCCCGCTGCATGTGGGGCATGGCAGGGGGGCGGCCGTGGGTGATTCCGTGGGAAATATTCTGTCTTTTGCCGGGTTTGATGTTCAAAAAGAATACTATATCAATGATTCCGGCCGTCAGATCCGTACGCTGGGGACTTCTGTCTGGCTGAGACTGATGGAAAAATCAGGGCAGAGGATTGAGTTCCCCGATGACTGCTATCAGGGCGATTATATCAAGGATTTTGCACAACAGATACTTGAAAAAGAGGGTCTGGAATTTGTTAAAAAGGATGCGGCAGAGGGGATTGCCGTCTGTGCAGAATTTGCTGCTACAAAAATTCTGGAAGGCATAAAAGAAGATCTGATTGATTTCGGGGTACAGTTTGATCACTGGTTCAGCGAGCAGAGTCTGTATGATTCCGGCCGGGTTCAGGATGCCATTGATATGTTCAGAAAAAAGGAACTGATTTACGAAAAAGACGGTGCCCTGTGGTTTAAAACCCAGGCGTTCGGCGATGAAAAAGACAGGGTGGTGGTCAGAAATAACGGACTGACAACATATTTTGCATCTGATATCGCATATCATAGAGAAAAATATGAACGGGGGTTTGACAAGGTTATAGATGTCTGGGGTGCGGATCATCATGGTTATATTAATCGAATCAATGCATCTGTGGTGGCATCGGGCAGAAAAAGCGAACAGTTTGAAGTGATCCTGGTCCAACTGGTGAATCTGTTAAGAGATGGGAAGCCCTTTCAGATGTCTACCCGGGCAGGCGAATTTGTCACCTTGAAGGATATTGTCTCAGAAGTGGGCAAAGATGCGGCACGGTTCATGTTTTTAAGCCGCAGTTATGATTCAGGGCTTGATTTCGACCTTGAGCTTGCAAAAAAGAAAAATTCTGAAAACCCTGTGTATTATGTGCAGTATGTTCATGCAAGAATCACGGGAATTCTTTTAAAGGCAGTTGAAAGTCAGATCATTGAAGATATTGATTTTAACACGGGAAAGCATCTTGAATTACTGATTGAGGAAGAGGAAATCAATCTTTTAAAAATTCTGCACAGCTTTGGGGAGCAGGTTGAAAAAAGTGCCAGCACACTTCATCCCCATGTGATTTTTACCTATCTGATGACGCTTGCTGCAGCATTCCATGGCTACTATAATAAACACAAGGTGATCACAGACCATGTGGAGCAGACCCAGGCCCGCTTAAGTCTTGTTCTGGGTGTGAAAAAAGTTATTCGAAACGGCTTGAGACTTCTCGGGATTTCTGCGCCAGAGAGAATGTAGGCCCATGGTATCTTTTACAGGGATATTGAAATATTCTATTTATGTGTTTATTGCCGGCTGGATGTTTTTTTTAGGGATTATGGTGGGGCGGGGGAATTCTCCGGTAACATTTGATACCCATAAATTTCAGGATCGGCTGCAGACCATTGCAAGTCAGTTTGGTCATGAAAATGAGGAACCTAAAAAAATTGAGCTCAAATTTTATGATGCACTTGAAAAACCTTCTGTAGAAGGCCCTGAGGCCAAACAGACGTCAGAAATCATACCTGAAAAAAGTTCTGATATCACCCGGGGCGAGGGTCAGGCAAAAACCAGTCTGAAAAAACAGACATTTAACCCGAATGTCAATATGGCAAAAACCAAACCGGATGAGGTAAAAAAGCAGTTGGTAAAAACAACGCCGGTTGCAGCAAAACCTGTGAAACCCGATTCAGTAAAAGCAGAAGCTGTAAAACCAGACGCTGTAAAGTCAGAACCTGAAGAAATCAAACAAAGCGGTTCCGGCAGATATACCATTCAGATTGCGGCATTTAAAGATTTCAAGGATGCAGTGACCCACATGGCCATGCTGGAGAAAAAAGGGTTTTCATCCTTTCGCCAGAAAACCGAGCAGAACGGGGTAACATGGTACAGGGTCAGGACCGGTTCCTTTAATACATATGAGGATGCCAAAAAATTTAAAGTCAGGCTGGACAAGGCAAAAATTGATTCAATGATTATTAAAAAGGAAGCAAATGAAAATATCAAAGGATGAAGTTGAAAAAATAGCCCATCTGGCACGGCTGGAAATTGATGACAGTGAAAAGGAAAAAATGGCAGGACAGCTGAGCAATATTCTTCAGTATATCGACAAACTGGGAAATGTGGATGTGGACGGGGTTAAATCTTTTTCAGGAGCGGCTTTCATGAACAATGTGCTTCGGCAGGATGTTCTTGAACCCTCGCCCGGGCCTGATGTGACGCTTGCAAATGCCCCCTGCAGAGATGGTGATTTTTATACAGTGCCCACCATAGTCAAATAGAGCAAGTGGTAAAATTAAGGATTATATTCAGATGACATATCATGAACTGACGATTTCAAATGCCCTGGCATTACTTTCAGATAGAAAAATAACGTCCACGGAACTCACCCGTGCACTGCTGGACCGGATTAAACAGCATGACGACCGTATCAAGGCCTTTATCACTGTGGATGAAGACATGGCAATGGCCTGTGCGCAAAAGGCGGATCAAAAGATTGCAAAGGGTCAGATGGCAGCGCTTACCGGTGTGCCCATTGCGTTGAAGGATCTTTTATGCACCAGGGGGATGAAAACCACCTGCGGATCAAAAATACTGAATAATTTTGTGCCTGAATATGACGGCACAGTGGTGTCAAAATTAAAGGATGCAGGCGCTGTTATTATTGGTAAAACCAATCTGGATGAATTTGCCATGGGCTCGTCAACGGAGAATTCATCGATAAAGGTAACGGCCAATCCCTGGAATACCGATTATGTTCCGGGAGGCTCCAGCGGCGGGTCTGCCGCGGCTGTGGCAGCAGGGTTCTGCTGCGGTTCACTGGGAACAGATACGGGCGGGTCCATTCGTCAGCCAGCGTCCCATTGCGGTGTGGTGGGGCTTAAGCCGACATATGGACGGGTGTCCCGGTTCGGGCTCGTGTCCTATGCATCATCCCTGGATCAGATCGGACCCATTACAAAAGATGTAAAAGATGCTGCCTTGATGATGAATGTGATCTGCGGCAATGATAAAAAAGATTCCACCAGCGCAAGAGTTGCGGTACCGGATTTCACAAAGGCCTTTGATCAGTTTGACGCAGAAGGTTTAAAAGGGATGAGCATCGGCATTCCCGGAGAATATCTGTCTGTTGCAGGGATTGATCCTGATGTAGAAAAGGTGTTTTTGAATGCAAAACAGATATTCAAGGACCTGGGCGCTGAGATCACAGAGATCAGTCTGCCCCATACCGAATATGTGGTGGCAGCCTATTATATTATTGCCCCGTGTGAAGCCAGTTCCAATCTGGCGCGGTTTGACGGGGTTAAATACGGGTTCCGGCATGAAGGCACCGATGACCTGATCGACATGTATAAAAAAACCAAATCAAAAGGCTTTGGTGCAGAAGTCAAACGCCGGATACTGATCGGCACCTATGCGCTTTCAGCCGGCTATTATGATGCATATTACGGCAGGGCATCACAGGTTCGGACGCTGATCATGGAGGATTTTGCAAACGCCTTTAAAACATGTGACTTTATTTTATCCCCTGTGGCGCCTGCCCCGGCATTTAAAATCGGAGAAAATGTCGATGATCCGCTGACCATGTATCTGTCAGACATTTTTACCCTGTCTGCCAATATGGCCGCCATTCCCGGGATATCCGTCCCGGCAGGGTATTCGTCAAACGGGCTTCCCGTCGGTATCCAGATGATGGCAAACCGGTTTGATGAAAATAGCCTTTTAAGGGCAGGTTACGGATTTGAAAAAGCAGTGCACCTGGAGAAAAGATTTCCTGAACTGTAAGATTCCATCGTGTTTTAAAAAAGGAGAAAACAGTTATGACAACCATTGCGCCTGATGGCGGAAAATTACAAAAAGCCATCCAGTGGGTATCTGAAAAACGAAAGGAAAACCCGGATATCAATCTTGTAAAGCTGGCAGATGATGCCAGTTTCCGTTTTGATCTAAGCCCCAAAGACTCCCAGTTTCTGCTCAGGTTTGTAAAAGATGACAACCATCAGAATCCTGCCTGAGATTCTTTCCAACCAGATTGCCGCAGGAGAGGTGGTCCAGCGGCCGGTGAATGCTGTAAAGGAACTGGTGGAAAACAGCATAGATGCCAAAGCAACACGCATTACAATCGAAATCGAAAAAGGCGGCAAATCGCTGATCCGGGTATCGGATGACGGTATCGGCCTGTCCCGGGATGATGCGCTTTTAGCCATTGAGCGTTATGCCACCAGCAAAATTTTTACCAAAGAAGATCTGTTCTGCATATCCACCATGGGGTTTCGGGGAGAAGCCCTGCCGTCCATTGCCTCGGTTTCCAAATTTACACTGGTTACCCGGACCGCGGATTCTGATGTCGGCACACGGATCGATATCTCCGGCGGCAGAATGCTTAATGTTTCAGATGCAGGCGCGCCAGTCGGAACCCTGGTGGAAGTCCGGCATCTGTTTTTCAATACCCCTGCCCGGAAAAAATTTTTAAAAGCCGAGAGTACAGAAGTCAGTCATATTGCAGATGCGGTTTTCGGCATGGCTTTAGGCCATCCGGATATTGAATTTCGGCTGTTTATCAACGGACGGCTGCAGAAAAGTTTTTCTTTAAATGACGGCCTGCTTCAACGGGCCATGGATGTTCTGGGAAATGATGTGGCCAACCGGCTGTATATGCTTGATTTTTCCCAGGGCCCGGTCCGGGTTCACGGGTATTGTTCAAGTCCGATGGTCACCCGAAGTACATCCTCCAGAATCTTTTTGTATGTGAACCGAAGGCTGGTGCATGACCGGGGGATTATTTCAGCCATTTTTGCGGGCTATAAAGGCCGGATCATGAAGGGCAAATTTCCCCTGGGGGTATTTTTTATTGATATTGATTATGATCAGGTGGATGTGAATGTGCACCCGTCAAAACGGGAAATTAAATTTTTTGATTCCCGGCAGGTGTATCAGGCGGTTGTCAATGCCATAGAAGATGCAATGGCAAGAGAACAAAAAAATGCCCCGGTCTATTCCAATACACGGATGGTATCAGACCCTAAACCTGTTCCTTTAAAAAAACATGAAACCTTTGCATTTTATGATCCGGATTTCAGTGTGCATGAAAATCTTAAGATTGATGAACCACCTGCTTTAAATATTCAGGCGGCTCCGGCCACATCCTCTGGCTATGAAGATCAATATCCATCCGAAGGTTTAATTCAGCACCATGAAAAAACACAGGTTGCAGAACCGGATCAAGTCAGGCTTCCGGGAGAAACCCGGGTGATCGGTCAGGTGCTTGGAACCTATATTGTGGCTGAGACAAAAGAGGGCCTGATGCTGATTGACCAGCATGCAGCCCATGAACGTATTGTGTATGAAAAATTAAAATTGCGTCATCAGTTACAGGCTGAACCCGGGCAGATGCTTGTTGTTCCCCAGACGCTTGAGCTGAATTTTAAGGAAGCAGATGTTCTCACCAAAATAAGTGATGAATTAAGGCTGCTGGGTGTCATTATCGAACCTTTTGGCGGAACAACCTTTGTTATCAAATCCGTACCATCGATAATGGATGAAAAAGATATCAAGCCCCTGATCATTGATCTGGTGGAAAAAAGGCTGGTCCAAAAAGATCCCTTATCTGCAGGTGAATGGATCGAGGACTGCTTGATTTTGATGGCATGTCACAGTGCCATCCGTGCCCATCTGAATCTGACCCGAATGGAAATGGAAAAATTAATCCGTGATCTTGAAAACTGTCAGAATCCCCGTCACTGCCCCCACGGCCGGCCCATACTGATATCCTGGGACAAACATCAGATTGAAAAATTATTCAAAAGGGTTGTTTGATATTTGGTCATGGTATATAAATCTGTGCGTGTCCTTATTTTGAAGGAAAAAAGCATCATAAAAGGAGTTAATATGTTGGAAAACTATATCAGAAAATCAGTTGCAGTTATTTTATTCTGTGCTTTTGCAATACCTGTCTTCGTATTATCAGGCCATTGCGAAACCGAAAAAAAAGTGGCGGTATGTCCTTTTCAGATGAATGCGGCCCAGGATCTTTCCTTTCTTCAAAAAGGCCTTTTTTCAATGCTTTCTTCCCGCCTGGCAGATCCGGGCAAGGTGATGATTCTTGATCGGGAAACCATCGATGCGATGCTTGCAAAAGCCCAGGCAGCCCCTGAAACAAAAGGCCCTTTGAATGCGTCAAAAGCAAAACTGATCGGCAGGGCGCTGGGGGTGGATTATGTTCTTTTCGGAAATGTGACCATGTTTGGCCAGAGTGTCAGTCTGGACACCACCATGGTGGATGTCAGCGCAAATACCCCGGACCTTACATTTTCACGGCAGGCTGAGCAGCCGGGCGCTGTGATCACGGAGCTGGATCTGATTGCCACCCAGATCAATCAGGAGGTGTTCAACCGGAAGCCCGAAGTCTTTGTTCCCCAGGCAGCCCAGCAGGCTCAGGCACCATCGGGCCGTCCGCAGTCAGAATATCGCGATTCCTATGCAAGTCCTTTGACCAATCATCGGGTGCTGTTTGCCGCCAATGGTGAAATTATCGGCATGTCCTGCGGTGATGTGGATGGAGATAAAAAAAATGAAGTGGTTATTGTATATCCCCATGCCATTGAAATATTGAAATATACTGAAAATGGCAGGCTGGTGCCGGTTAAAAAGATCCAGGATGCCAAATATATCCAGATTATCAGCGTGGATGTCGCGGATATCAACGGTAACGGTATGGATGAGATTTTTATCACCCGGGTTCATGGGGACAGCGGGCTGGCTAAATCCTATGTCCTGGAAAATCAGGGCAATGCCTATAAGGATATATCCGGTAATCTGCCCTGGTATCTGCGGGTGGTAAAAGCCAATGGAAAACATCCGATCCTGTATGCCCAGGAAAGCGGGAAAAAAGGACCCTATAACAGCAGCAATGTTTTCAGGGTCAATGCCGCCGGGGGGAAATTTACCCCGGGAGAAAAACTCAAGGTACCTGCAGGATTTTCTGTGATGAGCATGACAGCAGTGACAGATGCCGCGGGTACGGTTTCAGGCAGACTGTTCACCGAGCAGGATGGCCGCCTGACCATTTTCAATACCGCAGGAGCTGTCGAGTGGTCAGGTGAAAAAGGATACGGCGGCACCCGGTTGTATTATGAATTTAAAGAGATTGATCATATCACCCACGGAACCGCTGAAGGCAAGGGCGTGTTTTTTCAGCCCCGAAATCTTGTTTATGATGTAGGGGCGGATGGCACAATGGATGTGATTGCCATCAAAAATACAGAAGCTGCTGGAAATTTTTTCGGCAAGATACGTAACTATAAGGGTGCAGAGGTTGAAACACTTGCCTGGAGCGAGGTGGGGCTTTCCTCTGACCATGCACCCAGAAAAATGTCAGGCCAGGTGACCGATATCGCTGTGGGTGACTATGACAACAGTTCAAAACAGTCTTTGATGGTGGCTTTCATAAAAAAATATGATAATTTTTCGTCGCAGGACACCAAGAGCATGATTGTGGCTTACGATATGGAATAAAAAAATATGGAATAATGCTTGACATGCCCCTAAAACTATTGTTATTAAGCTTTCTATGTTAATCTGAAACGCTGGGTGCCCTGTATCTTCAGTAAAATACACGGGTATCTGCCAAAAGATCAACATAATTGATTTTGTCTCTTTTTGCTGTATTTAAAAGGAGTACAGTAAAAAGAACTTTTAATTAACTTTTTTTTAAAAGGAAAAAAAGATGAAAAAACTATTAGTTCTAATTTTGGCCATGCTGTTCGTCGGCGTTGGCATCGCAAGTGCAGCAAGCACGCTTACAATGAGTGGTGATTATTATGTGAAAGGTACCTGGTATGACAACATGGCTGGAACTGCTTCCCAGGAACCCAAAGAAAGCTTTGGTCAGTATGATCATGAAATGACCCTTAACATGGTATTTGCCATGACTCCTTACACAAAAGTAGCTGCAAAACTTGAACTCAGAGATGAAATCTGGGGTGTATCAACTGCACAGGATGGTGGCTATACAGAAACCAGAACTGGTCTTAATCCGCAAGGCAACATTTATGTTGAAGAACTTTATGGTCAGCATACGTTCATGAATCATCACACTTTTACAGCAGGGCTTGTAAAAACTTCCACATGGGCATCTGATTTTGACAACAATAAAGTAGAAGCATTTCGTTTACAGTATGGGCTTCCCACTCCGATTGGATACGCAATTTTCTTTACTGAAAAAAACCAGGCGTCTGCGACATCTACTCCAGAAACATTGGTAACTGACGCTGATACTGATACTTACTGGGCCAGTCTTATTACAAAAATCGGTTCTGTGAATGTTCTGCCCGGTTTCGCTTATGTTGATGCCGAAGGAAGCACTCCTGGTGTGTTCGCTAGCGATTTCTCAGTATTTAAATTTGACCTGGGCTTGAATGGTACGATGAATAATATTGGCTGGGAAGCAGAATTGCTTTATATTGATTATAATTACGATAATGAATCTGCTGGTGCTGCCGTATTTGCAGCGACTGGTGGTGCTGATTATGCCACTCAAGGTGCGTACTTCCATGCCTGGACCCAGATGGATGCTTTGAAACTGGGTGGTTATGTCGCTTATGGTTCATATGAAGAAGATGTTAATAAAGGCTTTGCGTTTGGTACTGAATTTGATGGTAATGATGAACTGATGCCCGGAAGAACAATGCTGCTGGGTGATGAAGTTACTTTTGTTTCCGGTACTATTTCTTCTGCTACCATGCTGGCGCTTTATGGAACCTATAATATCAATGAAAAAGCATCAGTTACCCTGTTTGGTGCATATCTGGACAGTAATGTAGAAAACCTTAACGCAGCTGTTGCTAACAGAAGGTGGGAAGGCGCGGATGCAATGGAATTTAATATCATTGGTCAATATAAAATTACACCGCTGTTGACCTATGCTGCTGGTGCTGCATGGGCGGAAGTGGGATATGGTGATGGTGTTACCGCTGATCCAGATGCTGCCATTGAAATCAGCCATATGCTTTCTTTTAATTTCTAATTTAGCTTCGTGCTGATGTAGAATTTAATCGATTCGTTTAAAGAGTAAACACAAACGCCCTGTACTGAAAAGTGCAGAGCGTTTGTGCGTCTGGTAGAACCTGTAACAACCGTCCCATATGCTCCCCAAGATCATCCCAACCGGGACGGGCTCTTCGATACTCCTGCCGCTGGGTAGAAGATTTGTAAAAACATATTCTAATAAAAAATAAAATGCCGGATTGTATTTAGAAAAAAGACGGTGTAGAATGTGCTATACAGATATGACAACAGGAGGGCACAATGTTAGCAATAAGATTGCCAAAAGAAATTGAAGACAGGCTTAATGTTTTAGCAAAAAATACAGGCCGGACAAAAACATATTATGCAAAAGAGGCTATCCTGAAGCATTTAGATGATCTGGAAGATATATATCTTGCTGAAAAACGGCTTGAAGATATCAGGTCTGGAAAATCAAAAACAGTATCGCTTGAAAAAGTGATGGAGCGTTATGCTCTGGAAAGTTGAGTTTGAAAAAGAAGCAGAAAAAGAACTGGATCGGATTGATCGCCCACAGGCAAAACGTATTTTAAAGTATTTGTTTGAACGGATTGCAACGACTGATGATCCGCGGCGATTTGGTGAAGCTTTGAAACAAAATTTATCAGGTCTTTGGAAATATCGAGTAGGTAATTATCGTATTATCTGTAGCATTAAAGAAGAAATGGTTACCGTTCTTGTTGTTCGGGTCGGACATCGAAGAAAAGTTTATAAGTAAAAAATCTTAAGAATTAGTAAGACAGCAGTGAAAACTGCAACTGATCGACATGCTCTGCAAGATCATCCCAACCGTCAATCAATCGGGTCGGTTGTAGCCATCTCTTACGGTTTGCTCCATCGCTGAAAGCTCTTCATCGGTCAGAAAATCAAAGTGGGCTGATCGTTTTTTTGCTGAAAGGCTGCCGTTGTTCTGTAAACACAACTGGATAAACAGGTTGATAAGGCGGTCAGGGATATCAATGATGTCCTGTATTGCCTTCTTGGTATGTTCATGGTTGGCCAGAAAGCGGAGTTCTTCCACAAGCTCCTCTTGGATCGTTTTGGTTATAAACTCGTAGAAGGCTTCTGATTGAGGTGTCATATCCATATATTGATACCAGGAGGCGGTATCATTTTCGACGGTCATTTTCCCCATTTCATCCAGTCGATAATCGATATGCTGAAGCAAGGGCCGTGAGAAAGCTTCCAAAGATGCATCATAATTTGTTGGATTTTTCAGCATGACTGCCGAAATCGGGAACATGAGTCCGCGGGGTATCATTTCCTGCAGCGAAAGGATGTTGTGTATCAAAAATCGATGGATTCGTCCGTTCCCATCCTCGAACGGGTGCAGAAATACAAAACCATAGGCGATCGTTGCTGCGTGGATGACCGGAGAAACATTTCCAGCTTTCATCCGTTTATGGGAAGCGATCAATCCTTCCATCAGACCTGGCAAATCATCAGGTTTTGGACAGATGAAATGAATGATCTCTTTTTGATAGACAATTGTTTGTCCTACGTAACTCTGGCTCACCCGGTAGTCGCTGTCTTTGAATCGGGGGTCAACGATGCGATTCTGAAGTTCTATCAGCCTTTCCTTTTCGCAGAAGTCTTCCTTTTCGGCAAGCTCCAGAGAGGCGATGAATTTTTGTGTTCGGGACGCATTCGGCTTTATGTGCTCAATTTCAAATGATGATTTTGTTTCTTTGTTGTAAAGGTAGGTCAGCGCCCGACGAATCAGTTCCGGTGGATACACGGTGATAATATCCTCACACGTTTTGCGCAGGTCGGATGAATCAAGTTCGGAGAGCTTTTCGGTCCTTCTGACGACAGGGCAAAAGGCTTTTGAGCCAAGCAGGTTGTCAACAATACGGTGGCGTGAAGATTTTTTCCCGTTCTGAACGGTGTAATAATCTTTAGTTTCCAGTGCATCAACATAGTTGCCGGAAGTCAGGTCGTCAACAGGCAGTTGTTTTCCGATCAGAAACTCATAGAAAAACCAGATCCTCCGGGCATACTTCCCGGTCGGCTTGGATTTGATGTATCTGGTAAGCGCATCCTGAGAAACCTTTTCGAAGATTTGCGCCAGCAGCCCCAGGTTTACACCATCGTATTTCAGCGCAAACTCCAGATGATCGCCGACCGTTTCTCCGGGCCAGTACCTTGCAGGGTAGATGTCTTTTATCACACCCGCATGAACTTCAGATCTGTGAGTTCCCGATGAAGACACAAAAGAGGTGTGCCAAAGGGGCATGTCTGCCAGATCCATCATATCAATAAGATATGTATAGCCTGCTGGTCGATGTTTCAAAACGTGTATTTCCATAGGACATCCCTGTAAAATTGTTTTCCAGCTGACAAAATAGTTAAAATATGGCATTTTGTCAATAAAACAATTATAAAACAACTTTTTTTGCTAAAATAATTACAGGGGTCAAAGGTTTTATTTTAGTTTTTTTACCGTATATGATTGAGAACTGCTAAAGAACCTCAACGTGTTCAGACTCTTTAATCACAGGATCATTGGTAATCAAGGGTAGTTCAAGGTATTTTGCGATGGCTGCAATTAGACGGTCATGCAGTTCCGGGATGTCGTTGATACCGGACGCTGTTTTTAGGATATCAAAACTTAAGGGTTCAAACTGGTAGTTCCGGCTTTTAAACAAATCTTCGGTCTGTAGCAGGCCCACATCAATCCTGTTTTTTTCGAACAGATACAGCATCTCCATCAAGACAATGGCCGGGATGATGATAGTGGCTTCTCCTTTGTCGGCTGCCTGGTATGCTTTATGGGATCTCTCGTTGATGACCTTTTTGCCCATCATGAATTTGACAAGTGCCTGGGTGTCGGTCACAAAGCTATCCATTCTCAAATTCCCGGTCTACATGTTCCCATGTGTTTTTTTTGAACTCTTTGAGGATGGAAAGGTCAATGTCCCGGTCTTTTAAAATGCCTTCGAGCTTTACAATTTGTTTGTCTTTAAGTTTATTTTTATGCCGTATAAAATCAATGAAGTTCGCAATATCACTAAGATCCTGTTCGGTAAATCCAACCAGTTTATTGTAAATCTCATGTTTGGTGATGGCGGCTTTGTTCATGTCGGCCTCCGTTACATTCCTTTAATTATGAAATTTCATGCTGTTTGATATATTAAACTATTTATATGTCACTTATCCAGAAAAAAACATATTTAAGAATTTTCTTGTGTTCAAACTGCCCTGTTATAAATACTTCCAGATTTTCCAGATAGGGGTTTTTTCTTCCTGTTCACCTTGGGGAAACACCGGCATCAGATTCTCAGGGTTCTGGCGCCGCATCTGTTCAATTTTTTCCTTTTCTTCTTTTACCAGATTTTCATACACTGCGGTTTGTCTTTGAAATACTTTTTTATTAATTTTAGCGGCAATGAGATTGATTTTAGGAATAACATCATCAAGGGTTTTGGACTGTTCCGAAAAACTCAGATATTGTTTGTTTTTAATGTCATAGATTTTGCTGTCAATGCTGAATGCATCTGCAAAGCTGGTGATGCTGCCGGCCAGCACAAAATCACAACCCGTGGCATCTGCAATTTTTTTTATGATTGTGTCTGAATCTTTTGATGACGCAGTATCAAGGTGGGATTGCATCTGGTTTTTATCAATAATGGTTATGTGATCTTTCCATAAAAGACGCGAATGCAGCATTTGAAAGGCGCCGGACTGGATATAGGACAGATCCTTTGCGGCGATGATTTCAAACGGCAGAATGGCAATGGTTTTCGGGGTTTGAGCCCAAAGATTCAAGGGAAAGCAAAACAGGCTGGACAGGCTCAGGATAAAAAAGCGGATTTTAAATTGGTTTTTCAAAATAGAGGTCTCCCTTTAAAGATTTTTGTTGAGCAATTGGGTAACGATTTTAGGATCTGCCTTGCCCCTGGTTTTTTTCATGATCTGTCCCATAAAAAAACTGAACAGTTTTGTTTTTCCGTCTTTATAGGCCTGGGCTTCCTGGGGGTTTTCCTTAATGGTCTCTTTTACCATTTCTTCAAGCTCAAAGCTGTCTGAAACCTGTTCAAGCTGTTTTTCCTTAACAATGGTTTCAGGATCTTTTGCAGAAGACAGCATTTCATCAAAAACAATTTTTGCGGCATTGGCATTTATTTTATGGTCTTCCAGCAGTTTGAGCAGTTTTGAAAAAGCGGACGCACGAATGGGGGATTGATCAATGGTAATTCCCTGTGCGTTCAGCATGCCCAGAAAAGTGGTCATGACCCAGTTTGCGGCCTGTTTTTTGTCCCCAAGAGGGCTTGCGGTCTGTTCAAAAAAATCAGCCAGCTCAATGGACGAGGTTAAAGTGGCCGCATCGGTGGGTGTAAGATCATATTCCTTTACAAACCTGGCCTGTCGGGCTTCAGGCAGTTCGGGCAGGGTGGCCTTGATGGACTGAATCCACGCATCATCAACGATAAGCGGTACCAGATCCGGATCAGGAAAATAGCGATAATCGTGGGCATCTTCTTTGCCGCGCATGGAAACGGTTTTGTTTCTGGAGGGATCCCACAGCCGGGTTTCCTGAACAATGGTATTGCCTTCTTCAATCACATAGGTCTGGCGCTGAATTTCATAAAGAATGGCCTTTTCCACATGTTTAAAGGAGTTCAGGTTTTTAAGTTCAGTACGAATGCCGAATTCTTTTTGCCCGACAGGGCGGATGGAAATATTGGCATCGCAGCGAAAAGACCCTTCTTCCATATTCCCGTCGCACACATCAATATATTTTAAGATCGCATGCAGTTTTCTTAAATACGCGCCTGCTTCCTGGGCAGTTCGAATGTCCGGTTCACTGACAATTTCAATCAGCGGAACACCGGTCCGGTTCAGATCCACCATGCTCACGGAACGGGCCGGATCATGGATCAGTTTGCCGGCATCTTCTTCCATATGGATTCGGGTGATTCCGATTTTTTTTGCGCCGGTATTCGGGGTGTGGATGTCAAGAAAACCATGTTCTGCGATGGGAAACGCATATTGTGAAATCTGATATCCTTTGGGAAGATCCGGGTAAAAATAGTTTTTCCGGTCAAACCGGCTTTCCGTGTTGATTCTGCAGTGGGTGGCCAAAGCCGCTTTAATGGCAAAGCTGACCGCCTGTTCATTTAAAACCGGCAGCATGCCCGGCATACCGGTGCATACAGGGCAGGTGTTGGCATTGGGAGATTTGCCAAATTCTGTGGAACAGGAACAAAAAATTTTGGTTTTGGTTTTTAATTGCGCATGGACTTCAAGGCCGATCACCGGTTCAAACTGCATAAAACTATGTATCCTTTATATATTTTAAGGGTGCCTTTAAAAATATTTTAACCTCTTTATATAACCTTGATGTTTTGATTTATCAATATAATTTTTATTGCATAAACCGGGCTAAACCTATAAAACGGGAACACTTGTTCAAGGTTGACAGACAAGTGGTTTTTTCTGATAGAGGATAGAAAAAACAAATAACTTAGGAGAAAAAGGGGTTATGAGATTTTTTTTATGTGTGGTGGGCATGGTTATGATTGTTGAAGGCCTGCCGTATTTTGCTTTTCCGGAAAAAATGAAACAGATGATACAGATGGTGATTGGAATGGAGGATGACAGTTTAAGACGATTTGGTTTTATCCTGATGCTGACCGGATTTCTGGTGGTTTATTTTTCCATGAAAGGATAGTGATGTTTGCTTTATCAGATTATACTTATGATCTGCCGCCGGAGCAGATTGCACAAGTTCCGGTGCCAAACCGGAGCGGGTCAAAACTGTTTCATATTGATCGCGAAACCCGACAGATTGCCCATCATACATTCAGCGATCTGGTTTCTTTGCTCAAATCAGATGATCTTTTGGTGGTGAATAACACAAAGGTGATTCCGGCAAGAATACTGGGCAAAAAAGAAACCGGCGGCAAAGTGGAAATACTGATTATTGATTATACGGTGGGTTTGAAAAATCTGGACCAGATGGGTTTTTTTCAGTGCGACTGCCTGGTGAAAGCCTCTAAACATCCAAAAGCCGGTGCCCGGATTTTACTGGGCAAATCTATTCAGGCACAGGTGATGGCGGTTAACGGGTATATCTCCCAGATCCGGTTTTCAGGTGGAGATCAATTTTTAAAATTTCTGGAAACAGAAGGACAGATGCCGCTGCCGCCGTATATCAGACGGGATGATGCCGGCACAGATTTAACAGATGCACACAGTTATCAGACCGTATATGCAGAACACAAGGGTGCTGTGGCAGCGCCCACAGCCGGGCTTCATTTTACACAAGAGCTGATGGATCAGCTTGAAAAAAAAGGGGTCGAACTTGCTTTTCTGACCCTGCACGTGGGCTACGGGACGTTTGTGCCGGTTCGGGTGAAGGATATCCGAGAGCATCAGATTCACACAGAATATTTTTCATTATCTGCCCGGACTGCGGATAAAATCAATGCTGCAAAAAAAGCCAGCAGAAGAATTGTGGCCGTGGGCACAACCAGTGTCAGGACACTGGAATATGTGTCTGATGAAAACGGATATGTGGTGCCCGGGGCGGGTCAGTGTGATCTGTTTATTTATCCGGGGTATCAGTTTAAATGCGTGGATGCCATGATCACCAATTTTCATCTGCCCGAATCCACCCTGCTGATGCTGGTGTCGGCATTTTATGACCGGAAAAAAATACTGGAAGCCTATACACTGGCTGTTGAAAAAGGATACCGGTTTTTCAGTTATGGCGATGCCATGTTCATAGAATAATGGGTTTATAGAATAATTGGGTTTCTTGAATAGGGCTTATAGAATAGGGTTTATTACGTAAAACATATGTTGAAATTTGAAATATCAAAACAGGCACAGCAAAATTCCAGCGCCCGGACAGGGGAGATCCACACGGATCACGGCAGGATCCAGACCCCTGTTTTCATGCCTGTGGGAACCTTGGGCTCTGTAAAATCAGTCAGTGTGGAGGATCTGGATCACTGCAATGCCCAGATCATTCTGGGGAATACCTATCATTTGTATCTGCGGCCGGGCTGTGAGGTGATCGGGCATCTGGACGGGCTGCATGAATTTATCCGCTGGAATAAGCCCATGTTGACCGATTCGGGGGGGTTTCAGTTTTTTTCTCTGGCAAAGCTGGCAAAATTCACCGATGAAGGCGTGGCCTTTCAATCGCATATTGACGGGTCCCGGCACATGTTTTCGCCGGAAAGGGCTGTGGAGATCCAGATGATTTTAGGCTCGGATATCATGATGTCCCTGGACTGGTGCGTGGGATATCCTGCCACAGAAAAGCAGGCCCTGCAGGCATTGGAAAAAACAACGCTGTGGGCAAAAAGGGGATTTGATTTCTGGCAGGAAAAAGGCGCAAAAAATAATCTGTTCGGCATTGTTCAGGGCGGGATGCACAAACACCTTCGGACCTTGTCCGCCCGGCAGCTGACAAGCATAGATTTTCCAGGCTTTGCCATTGGCGGTTTAAGTGTGGGTGAACCCAAAGAACTGATGTATGAGATGGCAGAACATACACTGCCGCTGCTGCCCGAGGATAAACCCCGATATATCATGGGGGTGGGAACACCCCAGGATCTGGTGGAGCTTGTGGGGATGGGATGTGATATGTTTGACTGTGTCATGCCGTCCAGAAATGCCAGAAACGGTCAGTTGTTCACATCCAGGGGAACCCTGAATATTTCCAATGCAAAATTCAGGCTTGACAAAGACCCCGTTGATACGGATTGTAAGTGTTATACCTGTTGCAATTATTCCCGGGCTTATCTGCGTCATCTGTATAAAAGCCGGGAACTTCTGGCATACCGGCTGAATACGATCCATAATCTGTATTATTATCTGGATCTGATGGCGCAGATGCGAACTGCCATAAACCAGGACCGGTTTGCAGCGTTCAAACATGATTTTTATTTAAAACAATCTGAGGAATAAGCCTATGCATGAGATGGGAATCGCACAACAACTGATAGAAATTGCCATGGATTCGATTCCAAAAGAGATGGTGAATCCAAAGGTTGAAAAGCTGAATTTAAGGATCGGAAAACTTTCAGCAATCGTGGAGCACAGCCTGACTTTTTGTTTTGAGATTCTCAGCAAAGACACACCATTGGAAAATGCCAGGCTTGATATCGAATTTGTACCGGTGACCGTGCGATGTGACTCCTGTAAACATGAATGGGAGGTGACAGGCCCGGAATTCGGCTGCCCCCATTGTGCAGACGGGAATGTGAAGATGCTCACCGGAAGGGAAATTGAAATCACATCCCTTGAACTGGCGGATTAAAACGTCTGCGGATACAAAAGATTTTTAACAGGATTCATATTAAATAAAAGGCAGGGGTGAAAAATGGAAATCAATATTCAAAAAAGAGTGCTGGAAGCCAATGAGACACAGGCCCAGAAAAATAGAAATTTTTTTAAAGATCAGAATGTATTTGTCATCAACATGATGTCTTCGCCAGGCTCCGGGAAAACACAGACGCTGTGCCGGACCCTTGAAAAACTGATGCCTGCCATTCGTACCGGGGTGATTGTGGGAGATATCTGTACCACCAATGATGCGGATCGTCTGGCAGTCACCGGCGTTAAAGTGACCCAGATCAATACGGACCAGTTCGGCGGCGACTGTCATCTGTCTGCAAATCTGATATTTGATGCTGCCAAAAAGCTGGGCTGTGACGATCTTGACCTGCTGATCGTGGAGAATATCGGCAATCTGGTATGCCCTGCTGAATTTGATATAGGTGAAGATGTCAGGGTGGTGGTCTTGAGTGTAACCGAAGGAGAAGATAAACCCTTAAAATATCCGTTGATGTTCCGTGTGGCAGATGCTGCGATTTTAAATAAAATCGATCTGCTGCCCTATCTTGATTTTGATGCACCCCTTGCAGTGGACAATATGAAAAAAGTGCATTCCCGTCTGCCGGTATTTGAAATCTCCGCCAAAACCCAGGAAGGATTTGAGCCCTGGATAGAATGGATTAAATTAAAGGTGTTTGAAAAAACCGGGAGATAAAAACACACATATAAAGATTGGGGGGGGAAAGTATGGAAAAACTGAAAATGGCGTTTGCAGGTGCCTGGTATCCTGCAACAGCCCGTGAATGTCAGTCGTCTATCCATCAATTTTTAAAAGAAAAACAAGGGGTTTTGACCGGAGATGTTGTCGGCGGAATCGTTCCCCATGCCGGATGGTATTATTCAGGCTCCATTGCCTGTCGGGTGATTGCCTCTTTACAATCAGGTCATAAAGGGCCGGAGTATAAACCAGAGCATAAAATTGATGCCCAGAAAGATGATCCCCGGACAATTGATACCATTGTCCTGTTTGGCGGACATATGCATCCGCAGTCTGATCCCTTTGTGTTAAGCCATGGCAGGATTGAAACCCCTTTTGGACAGATCGAGGTGGATGCGGCATTTGTGGACCAGTTTGCCGGGAGAATCGGGCTTGATAAAAAAACACCGGCACGGTTTCCGGATGAAAATACCTTTGAACTGCAAAACCCGTTTATCAAATATTTTTTCCCGGAGTCAAAGATAGTGGTATGTGCCGTGTCTCCCAATGCCACGGCCATTGCCATCGGGAAAGCCGTGGCAGATACAGCCTGTGAAATGGGAAAAAATATCCGGATTATCGGCTCAACCGATATGACGCATTATGGACCCAATTTCGGTCTGATCTGTGCGGGAAAAGGAAAGGAAGCCGTCAAATGGGTGGAAAAGCAAAATGACCGGCAGGCCATTGATGCCATGCTGAAAATGGATGAAACACAGATTATCGAGCTGGGACTTGCCAATAAAAGCATGTGCTGTCCCGGCGCTGCTGCAGCAACGGTCTGCGCCTGTAAAAAAATGGGCGCAGCAAGCGCTTTGGAGCTTGACTACGCCACAAGTTTTGAAAAATCTGAATCAGACAGTTTTGTCGGGTATTCAGGGATTGTTTATGCCTGTTCCTGAATCCATTTAACCGCAGCATCAATCCGGCAAACTGTTTTTTCTTTTCCCAGCACCAGCAGCATCTCAAATATTCCCGGACTGACAGTGGTGCCGGTAATGGCCACCCGTATGGGCTGGGCGATTTTGCCGAATCCAAGTTTGCTGTCATCCATGATTTTTTTGAAGATATCTTCAAGGGATGCTTCTGTGTATGTGTCCAGCGCACGGATACCTTTGGCAGAGTGTTGTAAAATACCCATTGTATCCGGGGTTAAAAATTTTGCAGCTGCTTTTTCATCAAATTCAATAGTGTCCTGGTAATAGAACCTTGCAGCCTGGGCCATTTCTACAAGTGTTTTGCTTCTGGGTGCAAGCGTCTGGATCACGCCATGGGTGAAGACATTGTCTTCTGCTGTAAGTTGGAGATCCTGAAGATGCGGCAGCAAAAAAGCTGCCAGGTCTTCAGGGGATTTGCTCTGAATATGCCGGGCATTGAGTGCCATGAGTTTATCCATGTCAAACATGGAGGCGGACCGGCCCAGATGTTCCAGATCAAATTTTTCAATCAGGTCCTGCCGGGTGAAAAATTCCTGATCCCCATGGGACCATCCTAAACGCACCAGATAATTGATGACTGCATCGGGCAGGAACCCCATTTTCTGGTATTCCCCCACAGACATGGCACCATGGCGTTTGCTTAACCGGGATTTGTCAGATCCCAGAACCATGGGAACGTGCCCGAAAACAGGAACCGCCGCATTGAGTGCCTGATAAATCAGCATCTGTTTCGGGGTATTGATTAGATGATCATCCCCGCGGATAATGGTGTTGATGCCCATGGTCAGATCATCGACAACCACTGCCAGGTTATACATGGCAGATCCGTCACTTCTCTGGAGAATGAAATCATCCATTTCAGCATTCTGGAAGGCAACATTTCCCTTGACAATGTCCTCAACCACGGTCACGCCGGTATCCGGAGTGCGCAGGCGGACAACGGTGTCCGGGCCTTTTTCAAGATGTCTGTCCCGGCATTTTCCGTTATACATGGGTTTTTTACCACAGGCTTTGGCAGCCTCACGCATGGCATCCACTTCATCCGGGGTACATGAACAATAATACGCTGCACCGCATGCCACCAGCTTTTCAATATATTCAGCGTGGATGGGTGCTCTTTGGGATTGAAAATAGGGGCCCTCATCCCAGTCAATGCCCAGCCATTCAAGTGAATCCAGGATGGCCTGTACAGACTCTGTGGTGGATCTTGCAGCATCCGTGTCCTCTATTCTCAGGATGAATTTCCCCTTTGTTTTTTTTGCATACAGCCAGTTGAACAATGCGGTTCTTGCCCCTCCAATGTGAAGGTATCCGCTGGGGGACGGGGGAAATCGTGTAATGATTGGTTCCATATATTCTCCGGTAAATAGTGTAAAATCGAGCCCTTAAGTATCACAAAACTTTGAGTTGAGCAACAGGGTTTAATTTCTTGACAGTTTTAACAAATTACGGTAATTATGTGTGTTTTTATATACAGAAAAAGAAAATTTGGAAATATAAATAAAATAATATACTTAGGAGAGATCAATGGCAGTACCAAAACAAAGGCATTCCAAGGCCAGAGGACGCAAAAGACGGACCCATTATAAAACAAGTGCCCCTACAGTCGGCGTCTGCCCGGAATGTCAGGAACCCAAACTTCCCCATGCCGCCTGCCCGGAATGTGGCGCATATAACGGCAGAAAGCTAACCGCTGAAACTGAAGATGCAGAATAGTTAAAGGAGGCGCTTCCAACGATGACGGTTGAAACAAAAGTAAAAAAAGTGATCGCAGATAAAATTCAGAATATCGATATTGAGGATGTTGTTCCGGAAGCCTCTTTGATTGAAGACCTGGGAGCGGATTCTTTGACAATTGTCGAACTGGTCATGTCAATGGAAGAAATTTTTGAGATTGAAATTGATGATGATGATGCTGAAAAACTGATTACGGTTCAGGATGTCATTGATTTTATAAAATCAAAATTTTAATTTTCATTTTTAAGTATCGGATTCAGTTATCGGGGAGAAAATGGGTCAGGATAATTCTATCATCATCGGATGTGATCATGCGGCGTTTGAGTTAAAGGAAAAGATAAAAAAATATCTTCAGGATAAAGGCTGGCAGGTTATAGATGTCGGAACCACAGGTCCGGAATCCGTAAATTATGTGGATTACGGGAAAAAAGTGGCCGGTGCTGTATCCCGGGGAGAATTCAGTAAAGGGATTCTGCTGTGCGGAACAGGTCTTGGTATGTCCATGGTGGCCAACCGGTTTCCCAAAGTCCGGGCGGCCCTTGTTTCGGATGTCTTTTCAGCAAAATTGAGCCGTGTCCATAATGATTCCAATATTCTGGTTTTAGGTGGCCGTATTATCGGAGACATTCTGGCTTTTGAGCTGGTTCAGACATGGCTGGATACTGAATTTGAAGGCGGACGTCATTTGAAGCGCATTCAGGATATTGATAATTAAGAAGGGTTTATAATGGGTGTGATAAGCAGCACAGATCTGGAAATTGCAAAGATCATTGAACAGGAATCGGACCGGCAGGAATATGAGCTGAACCTGATTGCCTCGGAGAATATTGCCAGCCAGGCTGTCATGGCAGCGCAGGGGTCGATCCTCACCAACAAATATGCAGAAGGATATCCTGCCAAAAGATATTATGGCGGCTGTGAATATGTGGACCAGGCGGAAGATCTGGCCATTGAAAGAGCCAAAAAACTGTTTAATGTTGAATATGCCAATGTCCAGCCGCACTCAGGTTCCCAGGCAAACATGGCAGTCTATTTTGCCCTGTTGAATCCTGGAGATAAAATCCTTGCCATGAATCTATCCCATGGCGGGCATCTGACCCATGGCGCTTCAGCCAGTTTCTCGGGAAAACTGTATGATTTTGTTCATTACGGTCTTTCACCGGAAACAGAGCGCATTGATCTGGCTGAAGTGGAAGCCCTTGCCAGAAAGCATCAGCCCAAGCTGATTGTGGCCGGTGCCAGTGCATACCCCCGGATAATTGATTTCAAAGGTTTTTCTCAGATTGCAAAATCCGTGGGTGCTTTGTTCATGGTGGATATGGCACATATTGCAGGGCTTGTTGCAGCAGGGCTGCACCCAAGTCCGGTGGGATATGCCGATGTGATCACATCAACCACCCACAAGACACTCCGGGGGCCTCGCGGCGGGTTGATCCTGTCTTCGGCCAAATATGCAAAAGCCATTGGCAGTCAGATATTTCCCGGAATTCAGGGAGGTCCTCTGATGCATGTCATTGCAGCAAAAGCGGTTGCCTTCAAGGAAGCTCTGGGTGAATCCTTTGTCAGCTATCAGAAACAGGTGATCAAAAATACAGCCGCATTTGCAGATGTGATGATGCAAAGAGGGTATAAACTGGTATCAAACGGCACGGATAATCATATGGTACTGGTGGATTTCAGTCAGAAAGAGATTTCCGGAAAAGATGCTGAAGAAAGACTTGGGAGAGCCGGAATCACGGTAAACAAGAATACGGTTCCCAATGAAAAACGATCTCCGTTTGTCACCAGCGGTATTCGGATCGGTCTTCCCCTTGTGACCTCCAGAGGAATGGATGTGGCAGCCAGTCAGAAAATTGCGCAGTTTATCTGTGATGTTCTGGATGATGAATCAAATATTGAAGCGGTTGCTGACAAGGTCAGAACGCTGTGCACGCAATATCCCTTATATGCAGGAAAACGTGGATAATGACTCAGGAACAGACGGACCGGCCGTCATGGCATCAATATTTTATGGGGATCTGTGATCTGGTCGCTACCCGGTCCACCTGTACAAGAAGAAAAGTGGGAGCGGTTCTGGTCAAGGAAAAGCGGATTTTATCCTCCGGATATAACGGCGCACCGGCAAATGTTCCCCACTGTATTGAAACCGGGTGTTTAAGGGAAAAACTCAATGTGCCTTCCGGAGAAAAACACGAATTATGCCGGGGCGTTCATGCGGAACAAAATGCCATTATCCAGGCGGCATATCATGGTGTCCAGGTGGCAGGAGCGGTTCTTTACTGTACCAATCAGCCCTGTTCCATCTGTGCCAAAATGATCATAAATGCAGGAATTAAAACTGTTTATTATAAAGATGGATATGATGATCCATTGACTCTGGAAATGTTTGACAATGCAGAAGTCGAACTTGTCCGGCTCGACCTTTAAAGAACAAGAGGCGTGATATGAGATGCCCATTTTGCGGAAAACAGAATACACGGGTGGTTGATTCACGCCCGGGCAAAATAGATTTTGAGGTCCGCAGACGCAGGGAATGCCTGGAATGCCTGGAACGGTTTACGACTTATGAAAGAGTAGAATACATCCCCATTGTTATTGTCAAAAAAGATGGCCGAAGAGAAGAATTCAACCGGGAAAAAATACTGACCGGTATTAAAAAAGCCTGTGAAAAAAGAGCTATCAGTATGGATCAGATCGAAGATACCGTGGATACCATTGAGCAGGATCTTCGGGACTTGTCTGAGCGTGAAATTCCTTCCACGATTGTGGGTGAAAAAATCATTGAAGCCTTGAAAAAAATCGACGATGTGGCCTATGTCCGGTTTGCTTCGGTTTATAGAGAATTTAAGGATGTGGCGGATTTTATCCAGGAGCTTAAAAGTCTGATGCCGGATGACTGCCTGCCCATCGAATTTGATACCATTACGGATAAGGCCGATGACCGATCATGAATATATGCAGCTTGCTGTGTCCTGTGCGAAAAAAGCAAAAGGCTTTACCTCTCCGAATCCTTGCGTAGGCGCTGTTGTTGTTAAAAATGATATCGTTGTCGGCACAGGGTTTCACCGGGCGGCCGGCCTGCCCCATGCAGAGGTCGAGGCCATTGAGGATGCAGGGGTTAACGCCCGCGGTGCCACTATTTATGTGACCCTTGAGCCCTGTAATCATTTTGGGAAAACGCCACCGTGTACCCATAAAATTCTGGATGCAGGGATCAGAAAAGTGGTGGTGGGGTGTAAAGATCCCAATCCCTTTGTCAGCGGCGGCGGGATACAATACCTGCAGGATAAGGGGGTTCAGGTGGTATCCGGTGTGCTTGAACAGCAGACCCGAACCCTGATCGAAGATTTTATCTGGTATGTTCAAAATAATCAAACCCCGTTTGTCATCTTAAAATGTGCATCCACGCTTGACGGGCAGACCGCCACATCCACCGGAGATTCCAAATGGATTACAAATGCTGAATCCAGAGAATATGTCCATCAGATCCGGCATGAAACAGATGCCATTCTGGTGGGTTCGGGTACGCTGCACTCAGATAATCCGTCTTTGACTGCAAGAATTGAGGGCCAAAAAACAAAGGACCCTGTCAGGATTATTCTGGATACGCATCTGACCATAAAAAAAGATGCAAAAGTACTGACCCAGAAATCTGATGCAAAAACAATTATTGTCACAGGTCCCGGTATTTCAAAGGAGAAAATAAAGGCGTTTGAAACAGATCGGGTTCAGGTCATGGCGGTATCTCTTAAAGGACAAAGACTTGATTTAAATGAGCTGATGATTAAATTAGGGAAAATATCGATTCTGAGCGTACTGATAGAAGGCGGAAGCACGCTTGCAGGCGTTGCACTCAGATCCGGGATTGTGAATAAAATGATGTTTTTCATGGCCCCAAAGTTTTTGGGGGGGTCGGATGGATATCCGGTATTTGCCGGCACAGGCCCGAAATTGATCAAGGATGCCTTTGTGCTTAAAAATATGGATGTAAGGCAGTTTGGTTCAGATATCCTGGTACAGGGATATTTAAAATAGCCGTATGATATGAAAGAATAATCAGGGAAATATATTGTAGTGTTTACCGGAATTATAGAAAGTTTGGGAACCATAAAACGGATTGAATCTTCAGGCCAGGGAAAAGTATTAAGCATTGCCTGCTCCCTTGATTTGTCGGAAACCAGAGTCGGGGATTCAATTGCGGTGAACGGTGCCTGTCTGACGGCTGTCCGGCTGAACAAAAATGAATTTTCAGTGGATATGGCCCCGGAAACGGTTGAGCGGACAACCTTTAAACACCTGACAACCGGAAGCCGTGTAAATATCGAGCGGGCGTTGAAATTATCAGACCGGATTGATGGCCACCTGGTTTCAGGCCATATAGACGGAACAGGCGTTATTTCGTCTATTGTAAAAAAAAGCAATGCCGTTATCATTGCCATACAGGTGTCTGAAACACTGGCAGATGATCTGATTGAAAAAGGGTCCGTTGCCATTGACGGTATTTCTCTGACCATCAACAGATGCTCAAAAAATGATTTTGAAATCAGTATTATTCCTCACACTGCACAGATGACGACCATCGGGCTTAAAAAAGCGGGAGATGAGGTGAATCTGGAAACCGACATGATCGGAAAATATGTTAAGAAGATTTTAAGGGGAAGTTCGTCTAAAAATGATGCATCAAGTCATAAGAAAACGGATATCAGTATGGAACTTCTTGCAAGGAATGGATTTTTATAAATTAAAGGATTGAAATATGCCGCATTTAACAATCGAACAGGCTATTGAAGATATTAAAAAGGGGAAGATGGTCATTCTTGTGGATGATGAAGACCGTGAGAATGAGGGTGATCTGACCATGGCCGCAGAGGCGGTTACCCCGGAAGCCATTAATTTTATGGCAACACACGGAAGAGGACTGATCTGTCTTTCCCTGGATTCAAGTATTGCAGACCGGCTGGATCTGCCCATGATGGTGGATAATAATACATCCCAGTACGGGACCGGATTCACCGTGTCCATTGAGGCAAAAAAAGGCGTTACCACGGGTATTTCTGCAGCAGACAGGGCAACCACGATTCTGACTGCAGTGGCAGATGGTACAACGCCCAATGATATTGCCAGACCCGGCCATATTTTCCCTTTGCGGGCAAGAGATGGCGGGGTTATGGTCAGAATCGGCCAGACCGAAGGGTCTGTGGATCTGGCCCGTCTTGCGGGATTGAAACCGGCCGGGGTGATCTGTGAAATCATGGATGAGGATGGTACCATGGCCCGTATGCCTTCCCTTGAAAAATTTGCAAAAAAACATGGCATGGGGATCTGTACGGTGGCGGATCTGGTAAAATACCGGCTGAGAACAGAAATTTTTGTTCATCGTGCAGCCCAGACGGTTATCCCCACGCGTATTGGAGGAGATTTCAAGATTATTGCCTATGAAAATGATCTTGACAGTTTAACACATATTGCGCTGGTCAAAGGGGAAATTGATCCTGAAAAGGAAATTCTGGTCAGGGTGCATTCTGAATGCATGACCGGAGATATTTTTTCTTCTCTGCGCTGTGACTGTCAGGACCAGCTTCACCGGGCCATGACCATGCTCAACAATGAAGGATGCGGCGTGATCCTGTATCTGCGCCAGGAAGGCCGAGGGATCGGACTTGTCAATAAATTAAAAGCATATGAATACCAGCGTCAGGGTCTGGATACCGTGGAAGCCAATGAAAAACTGGGGTTTGAGGCAGATATGCGCGACTATGGCGTGGGAGCCCAGATGCTGGTGGATCTTGGCGTAAAAAAGATGCGGCTGCTCACCAATAATCCTAAAAAAATGGTAGGTCTGGAAGGCTATGGATTAAGTGTTGTTGAACAGGTTCCCATAGAAGTTGAATCCAATTGCCACAACAAGGGATACCTTAAATGTAAACAGGCCAAGATGGGGCATCTGCTCAGGATGTAATTTAAAATATAAAATGAAGTGAATGGATATAATAAGGAAAAGAAAATGCCAAAAATAATTGAAGCAGGTTTACAGGCCAAAGGTAAGAAATTCGGAATCATTGCTTCCCGGTTTAATGATTTTATTACCGCGAAATTGCTGGACGGCGCTTTGGATGCACTGATCCGGAGCGGAGCAGATGATAAGGATATTACGGTTTTAAAGGTTCCCGGCGCTTTTGAGATTCCTCTGGCAGCACAGAAAATGGTCCGTGCAGGTCATTATGATGCAATTATCTGTATCGGCGCTGTTATTCGCGGGGCCACAACCCATTATGACTATGTCTGTGCCGAAGTGTCCAAAGGCATTGCATCGGTCAGTCTGGAATCTGATACGCCTGTGATGTTTGGTATTCTGACCACGGAAACCATTGAACAGGCCATTGAAAGGGCAGGCACAAAAGCCGGAAACAAGGGATTTGATGTTGCCATGGCTGCCATTGAAATGGCCAATCTGACTGACAGTCTTAAAAAGGTCAAATAAAGATATGGGTGATCGCCGTCAGGCAAGAGAGCTTGCGCTCCAGGCGCTTTTTTTTATCGATGTGGATTCATCTGACCCGGAAAAAAACCTTGAAAGTTTCTGCCTGAATAATGAAGAAGAACTCACATCCGCGGTTAAACCGTTTTTTCATATGCTGGTCAGCGGTGTGAGGGACAATCAGTCCAGAATAGATGATTTGATCATTCAATGTTCAAAGAACTGGAGACTTTCCAGGATGCCTGTTGTGGATAGAAATATCATGCGGATTGCTGTGTTTGAACTGTTAAAATGTGAAGATATTCCGCCAAGTGTCACCATTAATGAAGCTGTTGAAATTGGCAAAAAATACGGAACAAAGGATTCAGGCGCATTTATCAATGGTGTTCTGGACCGGATCAAGTCACTTGAAGGGGTGTAAAAGATCCTCTGGGAGAATGTTATGATTATAAAAAAACTTGAAGTGGGGCCGATCATGGCCAATTGCTTTATTGTGGGATGTGAAAAAACAAGGGAAGCCATTGTTATTGATCCGGGGGATGATGCCAGTGATATTCTCATGGCCCTGGCCAAGGCAGAACTTAAGGTGAAATATCTGGTGAACACCCATGGCCATTTTGATCATGTGGGTGCAAACAGGAAAATGAAAGAAGTGACAGGCGCACAGATTGCCATTCATGAGGCGGATGAACCCATGCTCAGCCAGTTGTCAAGCAGTGCCCTGATGTTTGGCCTGTCAGCAGAAAATTCGCCGCCGGCGGATATTCTTTTGAAAGACGGTGACCAGATCCGTTTTGGTGAGATCACCATGACCGTGATTCATACGCCGGGTCACTCACAGGGGGGAATCTGTCTGTCCACCAGAGGCCATCTTTTTTCAGGAGATACTTTGTTTGCAGGGTCCATTGGCAGGACAGATCTGCCGGGCGGTGACTATGACACCTTGATTTCAAGCATCAAGCAAAAACTTCTGCCCCTTGATTCAAACACCCGTGTGTACACCGGTCACGGTCCTGAAACCACCATTGGTAACGAGAAGGCTGTCAATCCCTTTCTGCGATGAACAACGCCTTGAATTTTCTTCCTGATTTAAAAGGGGTTTATCAGGAAATTTTTGAGTCTGATCAGTCATTTGAACAGATTGCGGCATTTTTTGCAGATGATGAAGGCACGGTGATCCTGTTGTCCGGAGGCAAGCTTGAGTGTTCACGATATGATATGCTTGCAGTCCGGCCCTGGCTGTCGATAAAAAGCCGTCAGGAAAGAGTCTTTCTTGAATATGATGACCGGGAACTTGCGCTGTCCTGTGATCCCTTTGATGCCATTTCAGATCTTCTTGCCAGATTTTCTTTAAAAAATATCCATCCGGATATCCCGGTCTGTGCAGGTCTGTTCGGGTATTTTGCCTATGATTTAAAAGACCGGATCGAAACACTTCCGGTAACATGTACAGATACCGGCCTTCCGGATATGTGTCTGTATGCGCCATCCAGTATCCTTGTCCGGGATAGGCACAGCAGTCAGATGCATTTATATATTCCGGAATTTGAGTTTTCATCTGGAACAGATCAAACCAGATTTTCATGTTTACATACGGTTGAATTCATTCGAAAATCTTTTTGTGCCAGGCTTGAACAATCCAGTAAACGAACCTCATTTTCACTTGATTATAAAGGGTTTCATTCCAGCTTTGCAAAAGCGGAGTATATCGATTGCGTCAAAAAAATTATCGCCTATCTTAAAGCCGGGGATATTTATCAGGCAAACCTTTCACAACGTTTTGAGGCAGGTTTTTCAGGAGACACATATGCCTTGTTTCTGGATCTGTTCCAGCGGAATCCGGCAGCGTTTTTCAGTTATATTCATGCAGGAGATCACAACATTGTATCCACATCCCCGGAGCGGTTTTTAAAGCGATCGGGACGTTTTGTGGAAACCCGGCCGATAAAAGGAACCATTGCACGGGGAGCCACTCAGGTCCAGGATGAAGAAAACAGTCGCATGCTGGCTCAAAGTCTTAAAGATGATGCCGAGCTTACCATGATTGTGGATCTGATGCGCAACGACCTGTCCCGGGTGACTGAATCCGGTTCGGTGGTTGTCAGTGAACACAAATGTATTGAACCCTATGAAAATGTATTCCATCTGGTTTCTGTGGTGCAGGGAATTCTTGAGCCGGACAAGACCTCGGTGGATCTGCTCAAAGCGACCTTTCCCGGGGGATCAATTACCGGATGCCCCAAGATCCGGGCCATGGAGATTATTGATGAGCTGGAACCTGTGAAGCGTCATGTGTATACGGGTTCGATCGGATATATCAGCTTTCATGATACCCTGGATCTGTCCATTGCCATCCGGACGGCAACGATTGCAGGCGATCATATCATGTTTTCAGTGGGCGGGGGTATTGTGTATGATTCTGATCCTGAAAAAGAATACCAGGAAACACTGGACAAGGGTAAAACCCTGATGGAGTCATTATCCGGACGACAGCTTGCAGTCGCTGTTCCTGAAAAAAAAGCCTGGGTGGATGGCAGGCTGATGGACCAGAACATGGTAAAAATATCTGCCACCAGCACGGGATTTCAATACGGGGCAGGGGTGTTTGAAACCATCCGTGTTGAAGGAAATCATGTGTTCAGGCTCAAAGAGCATGTGGCGCGCATGAATGCATCCTGGCAATCGATATTTGAAGAATATCCGCCGGATATTACATGGGAAGCGGTGATCCGAATGTTAATCCGGGAAAATAAATTTCAAGATCCAATTCTGGCAGTCAAGCTGCTTATGGCAAAAGATGACCGGAACTTTGGAAAACCTTATTTTCTGGCAGCTTTTCTGCGCCCCTATATTCACCGACTTGAACTTGCAGGCAAGGACGGCCTGGATCTTATAACCTATCCCCATGCAAGGCAGTCGCCTCTGGCAGATCATAAAACGCTGAATTATTTATATTATGAACAGGCCATGCGATATGCAAGATCCCATGGCAGGGATGAAGCGCTGATCCTGAATAGTGATGATACGGTATCTGAAACCAATACCGCAAACATACTTGCCATAGACGGCAATACCGTGTGGATTCCGGAGTCCCTGCATGTGCTGCCGGGTGTGACGCAAAAGACAGTGTTGACGATCCTGTCCGATAAGGGGTATGATATCTGCCCAAAAAAGATGTTCAAAGACCAGATATATTCTTTTCCCAATATTATCCTGACCAATGCTCTGATGGGAGCTGTCAAGGTCTTAAGTATTGATGGGAAGAAAACAGAACATACCAATGGCATTTGTTCACAGGGCATCTGCGCATATATTAATGCGCAGTTATTCAACCGGCAGTGATAAGATTTGCAGTGATAAAAAATAAAATGCTATCAAGAAGCGTGTGAACTTAAAAAAGTTAACCTGAAATTTCAAGGGAGCAGAATTATGAAAAAATTATTAATTGCAGGCGGAATTATTGTTGTGCTCATTGTCGTTTTGATTGTTTTGACACTTTCCAACCTGGGACCTATTGTTAAAGAAACGGTGAATACCGTTGGTCCCCGGATTACCAAAACAAACGTAAAATTAGGGGATGTCAGTCTGTCGATTTTCAGCGGTGAGGCGAAAATTAAAGATTTTGTGCTGGGAAATCCCAACGGGTTTAAATCTGCCCAGGCCATGTCCGTGGGCTCTGTGTATGTAGACATTGATGAAACATCCATTACTCAAAATCCGATTGTTATCAATAAAATTGAAATTGTGGCCCCACAGATCACCTATGAAAAAATTTCCGGGACAGATAATTTTCAGTCTCTTTTAAAAAACATCCAAAGCAGTGCAAAAGCAGAGAAGAAAACAGCAGACAGTCCGGCCGCAACGGATAATACACAGAGCAGAAAAATTGTTATCAATGAAGTGATTATTAAAGACGGAAAAGTTAATCTGACCATGGCAGCGCTTGCAGGAAAGACTGTTACAGCCCCGCTTCCGGATCTTCACCTCAAGGATATCGGCAGGGAAAAACAGGGCGCAACTCCGGCAGAAGCCTTTGAACAGATATTTTCCACTCTTTACAGCAAGATCAGTTCGGATTCGGTAACAGCGGTTCTCAATGATCAGTTAAAACAACTGGGAAATTTAAAAGAACTGGGTGCATCCGGATTGAAAACCGGCACAGATGCAGCCCAGAAGGCAATGGATTCAGCCAGGGAAGGTGTTGATCTTAAATCCGCAACAGAGGGGATTAAAGGATTGTTCGGAAAAGAATAACACAATGCAAACTTGAGATTTGCCTGTGCATGGAGTATGTTACCTGCACAATGAGTTTTATTTTTGATAAAAGGCATATTATGAAACAGAAAACAGTGTTTTTGGCCATCTGGTGTGTGGTCTGCTTTTTGCCGGTTTTTGCCGCAGCAGCGCCTGTGGCTGTGATTGAAGAGCCTGTGTATACATTTGAGTCAGTTGTAGAAGGCGAACATGTCGAACATGAATTTGTGGTTAAAAATTCAGGGGATGAGCCGTTAAAGATTATCAATGTCTCACCGCCCTGAGGGTGTGACAAAAAGTCTTTTGACAACGAGATTCCCCCGGGCGGGGAAGGGAAAATCACGCTGGGTTTCAGGTCAGACGGTCTTGGCGGGAAAATCATGGAAAATGTTACTCTTGTTAAAACAAATGATCCTGCCAGATATAAGTTTTATCTTAAAGTAACCGGTCCGGTTGAGAAGATAATGGAGGTAACCCCGGCTTCTGTTTATCTGGAAGGAAAATCAGGAGAAATTTTGTCTTCAGTGATCCGTATCACTCCGTCCGTTAAATATCCATTTTCACTGCTCAATATTAAAAAACTCAATAATACCCCGATTCAGGCAGAAATTGTTCAGCTGACCGGGGAAAATCCCTCCTGGCAGTTGCATATCAAGGCCACCTCGGATGAAGAAAAGGGGTTTTATGAAGTGCTGGAAATCAAAACGGACAGCAAATATAAGCCGGTCATCAAGATACGGGTGTCTGCCGTATTCTCGGCCTCTGAAAAGGTGAAACCGTAAAAGGAATTTGAGCAAAAATAAGATGGTGGAAATTTCAAGGATAAAAGCGGTCATATTTGACTGTGACGGTGTGATGTTTGATACAGCCCTTGCCAACCGGCAGTATTATAATGAGGTGTTAAGGCTGTTTGGCAAGCCTGTTTTAAATGAAGAACAGTTTGTAAATGTTCACATGATGACGGTCAGGGGAGCCATTGAATATCTGTTCCCTGAAAAGGATGATCTGACGGATGTGTTTAAAAGTCTTCAAAACATCGGCTATCATAAATTCATCCAATATATGGTCATGGAAGAAGGGTTAAAAGATCTGCTGATAAAGCTTAAAACAAACGGATTTATTCGGGGTATCGGAACAAACCGGACCAATACCATGGAAAAAGTGCTGATTGATTTTGATCTGAAACCGTTTTTCGAGATTGTGGTGACAGCGGCTGATGTGAGATTTCCCAAACCTGCTCCGGATCAGTTGAACCTGATTATGGATAAACTGGGCCTTACACCTGCCCAGATTTTGTTTGTTGGGGATTCTGATTATGACAGTCGGGCAGCATATCATGCATCTGTCGGATTTGTGGCATTTAAAAACCCGGAGTTAAAAGCGGATTATAAAGTGGATTCAATGGGTGAAATCGCCAGAATTTTACAGATAAATTAATATAATTCTTGACAAAATCGCCAATCATTATTAAATCTTGAGAGATTTTTTTTGGTCTTAAATTTACGGATAAATGTCAGGAAAAAACATTTATCAAATGAGAAACATAAACAAGGAGATTGAAGTATATGTCTAAATTAGTAGCCCCTCACGGTGGAAAAGGACTTGTAATTTGTAAGCTTGATGGCGCAGCACGGGATGCAGAACTTAAGAAGGCTGCCGGTCTTAAAAAAATTGAAATTTCTTCCCAGGTCAAAGGCGACCTGATCATGCTGGGTATCGGTGGGTTCAGCCCATTGAACGGGTTTATGACCAAAGCGGACTGGAAAGGCGTTTGTGCAGATTTCCTTCTTGCTGACGGTACTTTCTGGCCTGTTCCGGTAATGCTGGACGCATCAAAAGCAGATGCAGATGGAATTAAAGTCGGTGATGAGATTGCGCTTGAAAGAAAAGGCGAAATTTATGCCACCATGAAAGTCACAGAAAAATTTGAAATGACCGAAGATGAGAAAAAATGGGAATGTGAAAAAGTTTATAAAGGTCATGGTGAAGAGTCAGCTGATAAAGTTTTCTGGGACATCGCAATGAAAGATCATCCTGGCGTTCAGATGGTTATGGCCAGAAAAGAATTCTGCCTGGCAGGCCCTGTTAAAGTGCTTTCAGAAGGTGAATTCCCCACAAAATTTAAAGGCGTGTATCTTACCCCGACTGAAACCCGTGCCATTATGGATGAAAAAGGCTGGGCAAACGTTGCTTCCATGCAGTTGAGAAACCCCATGCACAGATCCCATGAGCACCTTTGCAAAATCGCTCTTGACGTATGTGACGGTGTTCTGATCCATTCTCTGATCGGCAACCTGAAACCCGGTGATATTCCTGCAGAAGTCCGCATCGAATGTATCGACACCCTGATCAAAGGATATTTTGTTCCCCAGCATGTCATTAATGGCGGATATCCGCTTGACATGAGATATGCAGGCCCCAGAGAAGCACTTCTTCATGCCACTTTCCGTCAGAACTACGGTGTGAACAGGATGATCATCGGTCGTGACCACGCAGGTGTTGGTGATTTCTATACACTGTTTGAAGCACAGGAAATTTTTGATGCTATTCCGATTCCGGCAGAACCGGGAAAAGCGCTTCTTTGCGAACCATTGAAAATTGACTGGACGTTCTACTGCCACAAATGTGACGGCATGGCTTCCATGAGAACCTGCCCGCACGGAAAAGATGACAGAGTTATTCTTTCAGGAACCAAACTGCGTCATGCACTGTCCAACAACGAGCAGGTTGTTGATCATTTTGGCCGTGAAGAAGTTCTGGTCATTCTGAGAAGATACTATGCATCCTTGACTGAAAAAGTTGAAGTCAAACTGCAGAGTCATGCACAAGGAAGCAAAATGTAATTGATGTCTGTATAAAGACACGGTTACATTGATTTAAAATATGAAGGGTGTTGCCCGGCAAGATGCCGCCGGGCAACACCCTTTTTTTGTTTATTCAGGCAGACTGGAACAGCAATTTTCAGTCGGTTTTCATTTTTCCCAGACCCTTGTCAGAGCCAAATAATATAAGGATATCACTGTTTTTTAATACAAAGTCTGCTTTTGGAATAAAATGTAATTTTTCAGGTACCATTTCTTTTATGGCAACGATCTGGACACCATAGCGATTTGTCAGATTGATCTCCCTGAGCGATTTTCCAATGAAGCGATCCGGCACTGTCAGTTCAATAATTCCATATCCTTCCATGAATGGCAGAAAATCAATTAAATTTGGATTATGAAGTCTTTCCGCTGTTGAAATGGCAATATCTTTTTCAGGAAATGAGATTTCCTGGACCCCCAGTTTTTCTAAAATACGCATATGCGGGTCATTGATTGCTTTTGCAACAATGTGCCTGATGCCCGATTCCTGCAAATTGAGAACGGCAAGAATTGAATTGCTTAAATTTGATCCAATACTGACAATGGCGGAGTCAATATCTTTTAAATCCAGAGAGGAAATGGTTTTGGGGTCTGTCGCATCTGCGACAATGGCTTGTGTGACATGGTCTTTGATGTTCTGGACAAGGTCTGAATTTTTATCCAGGGCCAGAACATCATGGCCTTTTTCATACAGCCGGATGGCCAGGTGATATCCAAAATTTCCAAGTCCGATAACCAGAAACTGTTTCATTTTTTTCTTCCTTTATCCAATCATGATATTTTCCTGGGCATAATGATAGCGCTTCGGTGCTTTTTGCGTGCTCACCCCAAGTGCAATTGCAACAGGTCCCAGGCGGCCGATGAACATCATTATAGTGATCACGATTTTGCCTTGAATTGATAATGTGGGAGTAACCCCCATGGAAAGTCCGACCGTACCAAACGCACTGACAGTTTCAAACATCAGTTCCAGAAAAGCACCCCGGGAGGTTTGGTCGAAAACCCCGCCAATTTCGGTCTGTTGCAGAATAATTATACCGAAGATGATGACCAGAAGACTGATCATGACAACACTGGTTGCTTTGGCAATACTGCTGTTTGAAATTTTTCGATAAAAAATCTGGGGGTATTCATCGCCTTTGAGCCGTGAATATCCCAGAAGAACCAAACTTGAAAAGGTGGTGATTTTAACGCCCCCTCCGCAGGAACCCGGGGCTGCGCCAATGAACATGAGTAAAATGATCATGAACAGTGTCCCGTTTGTCAGGTTTTCAATGGGAAGGGAGTTAAATCCTGATGTCCGGGCATTTACTGCCTGGAAAAAACCGGCCAGGCATTTTTCAGGCAGGGTCATTCCCACAGCGAAATTATGCCATTCAAGGAAAATAAAAAAACAGGTGCTGAAAATCAGGAGCAGCAGCGTGCTGGATAAAACCAGTTTGGTGTGAAGGCTGAAAAACGCCCGGCTTTTTTTTGAAAACGAGATTTTTGTTTTAACTTCGGACAGGACAATAAATCCGATTCCACCCAGAATGATCAGAAAACAGATGGTCAGGCTGACTATCCAGTCATTGTAATAATTCATGAAACTGTTGGTAAAAAGAGAAAAACCGGCATTGCAAAAAGCGCTGATTGCATGAAAAACCGCATTGAATGCGGCCTCTGAAATTGACTGAGTGGTTCGAAACCGCAAAAACAGCACAAGCGCGCCGATAAATTCAATGCTGAGTGTAAACAGGAGGATTTCTTTAAGCAGAGAAAAAATTTCTCTGCCCTCCTCAAAGCTGTATGTGTCCCGCATGATCGTTTTCCCGGTCAACCCGACCTTTTTGCCAAGGGACAGTATAAAAACCGTTGATACAACCATGATGCCCAGGCCCCCGGTTTGGATGAGAAGAACAAGAATTATCTGTCCGAAAAAAGAAAAGGTTCCTGCAGTATCAACCACGGTCAGGCCGGTTACGCAAACCGCAGATGCGGACGTAAACAATGCGTCAATGAAAGGCAGATGGCCCTGGATGCGTGTTGCCCGGGGAAGCATAAGAAGCAGGCTTCCCAGAAGAATGAGCAGCATATATCCCAATATCAGGATACGGGTTGGAGACTGGGACAAAGATTTTCTCAACGAATTCCTTGCAGCTTTCATCTTCCATTACCGGCTAAGTGGTTATGAGCATTTTTGGTTCAGTTTAAAAGATTCATTAAAGATATCCAAAAGCTTCACATTTTGTTTTGCCATCATAACACAATTCCCGCTGATGGCATAGAAAAGTATGCTTAACCGGGTTTTTGACGAGTCATCCCGGATTCGCTGAATCTGGTTGGCATTAAAATCATCCACCAGCTCACGTAGATAGTGAAACTGTTCAACTGCTCCCTGGCAGTCTATGGTCTGCTTGTCTCTGAAAGCGGCTTCCACCATGGAGATGATATTTAAAAATACGGTTTTGATTTCTCTTATTTCAGCAATCTGCACGTCCAGAAGCCCTGAATGGCGGTTGCTGACATGCATGCTGGAACGGATAACCGTATCCCTGTATCCATCAGACAGTTTCTGGAGACGACGGATGATCTGGTAGTAGTTATAGGATACATCCCCGCCTTCCTTGGACAGAAGTCTGAGTACCTTGAATATATTGGCAATAATAATATTGGTGCTGTTCTGGATATGTTTGGTGTGCATCCGCTGGGTTCGCAGGGTGTACAGATCTTCTTTGAATAATGCCTCGAATGCAATATCGAGGGATTCTCTGATATCCTTGAGCAGGTAAGCCAGGTGATCAAAGGTTTGAGCCATGGACTCCTGAAAATTTTGAACATTGTGAAGATTATAGATCAGAATTTTGTCTTTGTTTTCCTGTTGACCTTTGTGTTTCTGGTGGTTCTTCCAGATCATGTATCCGGCAAAACAGGCGATAAGAATGATCCCTGGCAGTTGCAGGTAAAATAAAATATTGGCAAAAATAAAGGATATCACAAAAGCGATAAAAGCGGTCATGAACCATCCGCCGATGACCGTCAAAACGCCTGTAACCCTGTAAACAGCACTTTCTCTTCCCCAGGCCTGATCAGAAAAGCTGCTTCCCATGGCAACCATGAACGTGACATAGGTGGTGGATAACGGCAGTTTATGTGATGTTGCAAATGAAACCACGGCACTGGCCACCATGAGATTGACCGATGCCCGGATCAGGTCAAAGGACGGTTTTTCTGTCCTTTGGGTTTTTCTGGTTTCAGCAACCGGCTCAAGACGGCGGGCAATGATTTCCCTGAGGGGTGCAGGCGCAATATTTTTAGCTATTCCAAACAGCGTGTCAAACAGATTGACAATTTTTCTGGACAGCCAGATAGATTCAAATTTTTCTGTGCCTTCATCCTGCTGGCCCAGCCGAATTTCAGTTTCAGTCACTGTTCTTGCTTTTTTGGATACCCATAATGTGATGACCATGACAGCGCCTGAAATCAGCATGATAAATGTCTGGGGGTGAACTTTTTTACTTAATGCGGTCATGGTTACGGTTAACGGATCACCGGACAGCAGGGCATTCTGGAAAGCATTTAGTCCGGCCAGCGGGACGCCGATAAAGTTCACAAGGTCATTGGCTGCAAATGCCATGGCAAGGGCAAATGTACCGATCAGGACTATGGGTTTGAGGATATTGATTTTGAACAGTGAGATCAATAATTGAAGCAGGGTGGCAGAAACAACAAAAATCATGGCCATCATCATATAGGAATGGTTTTTAATCCATTCCACAGTCTGTTCATCCATGAAAGTAGCCCCTTTTGCCCCTTTTACCAGAATGAAAAACGTAATGGCGGTAAGGGCCATACCGCCCCAGAGCGCCCCGTATTTTTTGATTCTGTTCTGGTAATCAAAGGTAAAAATCAGACGGGAGATGAACTGAACAATAGCACCCGAAAAAAAGGCAACGACAATGGACAAAAGAATGCCGCCGACAATGGCAATAGCCTTGGCGGTATTGATATAATCCCATAACTGAATGGCTGAATCTGTCGCAGCCATTATTTTGATTAAAGAAACCGCAACCGCTGCGCCCAGAAGTTCAAATACAATGGATACGGTTGTGGATGTCGGCAGCCCATGGGTGTTGAACAGGTCAAGCAGCAGGATGTCTGTTACCATAACTGCCAGAAAAATGGTGAGAAGTTCAGGCATGGTAAAAAACTGGGGATGAAAAATTCCTTTTCTGGCAACTTCCATCATTCCCCCGGAAAAGGTCACGCCGGCAAGGATACCCAGGCTTGCTACGATCATGATAATATAAAACGGGGCAGCTTTTGATCCGATAGATGAATTCAAAAAATTAACGGCATCATTGGTAACACCGACCACCAGATCAAAAATGGCAAAAAGGATGAGCACACCGACAATGATATAACATAGTTCAAGACTCATAATAATTTCTCTTTTATTAAAATAAATACATGGCTTAAAGCTAATTTAAAATTAAGTATGTGAGGATAAGGGATGATAATCAAATTCCTTGATTTTTATATGCTGACTTTACGCTAACACAATGCTAACGTATTTTTAATACGGCTCCATTTATTAGACTGTATTGGTAAATTTTTCAAGTATTCGGTGGCTATCCTAACACAATCCTAACAAAATTTTAATAAAAAAATCAGATACCTATTCAGTTCAAAAAGGTGTATAAAATCAGATTTTTGAGCTTAATGTCAGGATCATTTCATACACTGTTTTTCTGGGCAGATTGAATTCATCCGATACGTGTCTGGCAAGTGCTGACGTGCCGGTTTTCCAGGTGGCGATCCGTTCAATTAGAATCTGTTCCAACTGGCTGTCATCAATGGTCAACGTCATTAAACTCCCCTGGATGAAAAGGGAACATTCTCCTTTGACACTGGTTTTTTCTTCAAGCGTTTTCTGGATCAAAGATAAAGGCCCCCGGATAAATTCTTCATGGAGTTTTGTAATTTCTCTGGCCAGGCATGCGCTTCGATCCCCCATGATGTCTATCAAAAGTTCAATAAGAGATATGATTCTGCGGGGGGATTCATAAATGATAAGCGTTGCTGTCTGCTTTGATAATTTCTGAATGGCGTGTTGTAACTGCTGTTTTTTTCTGGGTAAAAATCCTGCAAAATAAAAAGAGTCCGTGGGAAGTCCGGATGCACTGAGTCCGGCTATGGCGGCAGAGCAGCCCGGCACAGGGATAATGTGTATGCCTTGTTTTGCTGCCTGACTGACCAGTGCATAGCCTGGATCTGAAATGCAGGGTGTGCCTGCATCTGAAATCAGGGCAATATTTTTCCCGTCCTTTAAGTGCTGGATGAACCGGGGACTTTTATGGGTTTCATTGTGTTCGTGGCAGGAGATCAGTTTTGCATGGATATTCAGATGGGCTAACAGTTTTTTTGAATGCCGGGTGTCTTCGGCAGCAATAAGGTCTGCGCTGTTTAATATTTTAACAGCTCTGAGCGTAATATCATCCAGGTTCCCGATGGGCGTGGCGACCACGTATAATGTTCCAAAACCGTTGTGTTCTTCCATATTCGGCATCCTCAAAGGGTTCAGACCGCCCAGAAAGCATTTTTAATGATATGAATATGAGGGGCGCTGTCTTTTTCTGTATTAACATAAATTTCTACCACATCAAAGCGGACCCGGATATTATCCAGTCTGCAGGATTTTAGATAAAACTGAGCCCCGAGGATGATTTTTTTTTGTTTGGCCGGGTTTACAGATTCTTTTGGCAGTCCTTTCTTCAAGCTGGTTCGGGTCTTGACCTCTATAAAACACAGGGTGTTGTCTTCTTTTGCAATGATATCTATTTCACAAAATTTTGTCCGGAAATTGGTTTCAAGAATATTGAATCCATTTTTTTTCAGGAAAAAAACAGCCAGGGTTTCCCCTTGAAGACCCAGATTGATTTTATCCGTTGCCATCCGACACCTCTTTTACCCCCCTGAATGAACGACGGTGAACAGGGCATGGCCCATATTCAAGTACAGCCGCTTTATGGGCTTTTGTCGGATACCCTTTGTGCTGGAGAAAATTGTATTCAGGATAGGTTTTGTGCAGCTCAGTCATAATGGCATCCCGGGTGACCTTTGCAATAATGGATGCTGCTGCAATGGATATGCTTTTTGAATCGCCTTTGACTATAGGCATTTGATTAATGGAACTGTCTATTTTGAATTTTCCGTCAATTAATAAAAAATCAGGTCGGATGAACAGATTTTCAACAGCTCTTTTCATGGAAAGCAAAGATGCCTGAAGAATATTTAACTGGTCAATTTCCAGGTGGGAAGCAATGCCGGTGCCGACAGCAAGGGCTTGATGCTTGATCAGCGGAAAGAGCGCCGCTCTTGTTTTTTCTGATAATTTTTTTGAATCATCAATGCCTGTGACTGAAAAATTTCCGGGCAATATGACGGCTGCAGACACGACAGGGCCGGCAAGGGGACCCCTGCCGGCCTCATCAACACCTGCAATTATGGTATATCCGCAATTTTGAGCGTTGTGTTCAAATTCCCACATCGGCATCAATTTGCACAACGCATATTATACAAATTTTTGTTCTTTAATACGTGCGGCTTTTCCACGCAGATTTCTCAGGTAGTAAAGTTTGGATCGTCTGACCCGGCCTACGGTAACCACTTCTATTTTATCAATAATTGGGGAGTATAAGGGGAAAATTCTTTCAACACCTACACCGCCGGAAATTTTTCTTACAGTAAAACGGGCGCTTGCAAACCCTTTTGTTTTTTTAATCACCACACCCTGGAAAACCTGAATACGTTCTTTTTCACCTTCTCTGATTTTCACATGAACCTTGACCGTATCTCCTGAAGTAAATTCAGGGATATCAAGACGCAGTTGTTCTTTTTCTAGTTTTTCGATTACGTTTGTCATTTGTGTTCCTCCTTGTATCCTTCCCAATTGGCATCCATTAATATTGGATTTTATCTGCCATTTATTATTCTGTCTAAATATATGGATGCAGCAGATCTGACAGAAAGATGATTGTACGGTGTGTTCCCGGTAATAGGGTCCAGAATGTAATCACAGCTATTTATCAATTCTTCTGCCAGCCCCCATGCTGTTCCAAAAAGAAGCACATGGGATGCATCATTTTCAAGTATATGTCTGAGCCTCTTTGTATCTACAGAACCGGGGATCTGCTTTGCACTTGTGGCAATGGTAACCACCGGTTTCTTATCATTTTTTTCAAGCCACGCCACAACATCTTCAATGGTGCGGGTCACATGGATCAACTCCAGCGCATTTTTTCTGAACGGGTTGAGTACGCCGCCCACGCCTTTTGTCCAGTGTTCCACCACCTGATGCGCTATGGCTGCCTGATCCTCATAAGGGGTGACAACAAAAAAGCCTTTAACCCCGAAGGTGATGGATGCCCTTGCAATATCATGCATATCAATGGTTGTCAGGGATGATCCGATGGGTTGACCTTTTCTGTTCATGACAGGAAAATGAATCAGCGCCACATAAAGATTATTCTCTGACAATTTTTTCAAGCTCCCTGCACCATTGTTTCAATATCTGTTTTTCTTCATCCCCCGGGGAGGTTTTGTCAAACAGATCAGGCCGTTTTAAAAAGGTTCGCTGCAGGGCGGATTTTTTTCTCCAGTACCGAATTTTTTCATGATTGCCGGACAATAAAATCTGCGGAACTTCCATGTCCTCAAAAACTTCCGGACGGGTGTACTGGGCATATTCAAGCCGATGGCCGCTGAAAGAATCCGATTTGCTGGATTCACAACTTCCCAGGACACCTGGGATCAGCCTAGCAATGGAATCAATGAGGGTCATGGCAGCAAGCTCTCCACCGGTCAGAACATAATCTCCGATGGAAATTTCTTCATCTATCAAGGATGTGCAGATTCTTTCATCAATGCCTTCATACCGGCCGCACACAAAGATCAGTCCCTGTTTCTTTGATGCCATATCCCCGGCTTTTTCCTGATTAAACGGCGTTCCCTGCGGGCTCATCAGCAGGACTTTTGATTCCGGCTGATTTTTTTTTGCATGCACAATGGCGGCCTGAAGGGTTTCAGGCTTCATGATCATTCCGCTTCCCCCGCCATAGGGTTTGTCATCAACGGTTTTATGGCGGTCCTGGGCAAAATCTCTGATATTGATGCACGCACCTGTAATAAGTCCTTTTTCGATTCCCCTGAGAATCATGCCGTGATCAAAAAAAGCAGATACAAATTCAGGGAAAAGTGTCAATACCGTAAAATTCATCAGTAGTCTTCCGGCAGCGTGGTCTTCAGTATATTGTTTTCAAGATCAACGGATGCCACAAAATTTTTATGCATCGGCACCAGGACCTCTTTTCCCTCGTTTTCAACTACCAGCACATCATTGGCGCCCGTGGGAAAAATCTGTGTGACTTTGCCGATAAATCCTTTGATATGATCAATAACATCCAGCCCGTAAAGATCCTGCCAGTACCAGGTGTCTTCTTCGGGTTCTTCCAGTTGATTCCGATCAATAAAAATATCACAGCCCATCAGATCCTGAGCAAGTTCGCGCGTGTTGATGCCGTCAAGGGCAAGCAGAATGCCTTTTTGATGCGGCTGCGCTTTCAGGATGGTATATGGTGCACCTTCAGCGTTTTCATTTTCAAATTTTAAAAGAACAGTCTTTCCAGGGCAGAACGTATCAATGGATTCTGAAAAGGACCAGACTTTAAGGTTCCCGCCGAGTCCATGAACTCCGGTTACCCTGCCTATGGTAAACCAAGAGGTTTTACTCATCTGTTATTCAATAATTTCAAGGACCATACGTTTTTTAAGCTTGGTGGATGCTGCGCTTAAAATGGTCCGCATGGCGCGCGCTGATCTTCCCTGCTTTCCAATGACTTTTCCAAGATCATCTTTGGCAACCTTCAGTTCCAGAACAGAGGTCTGATCTCCGTTTATCTCGGATACCAGAACCTGGTCAGGATGATCAACAAGTGCTTTTGCTATGTATTCCACCAATTCTTTCATAATAATATCTCTTTGATTCTTCAGGTGTTAAAACGGTTTTAAAAATGGACAAGAACAGAGTTGTCTAATTTTTGCCAACACCTTCTTTTTTCAAAATACTTTTAACAGTTGTGGAGGGTTTGGCACCTTCACCCAGCCAATAGTTGATCCTGTCTGTTTTGAGGGTAACAGCGGCAGGGTCCACCATTGGATTGTATGTGCCCAACAGTTCCAGGAATCTTCCATCTCTGGGGCATTCAATGTCAGCTGCCACTATTCTGTAAAAAGGTTTCTTCTTTGTGCCTTTTCGAGTCAATCTGATTTTAACGGCCATATTCTTCTTTTCTCCTTAAAACGGCAGCATATTCTTTAATGAACTCATGCCACCTTTATTAAATTTTTTGATCATTTTCATGGACTGGGTATAACTTTTTAAAAGGTTGTTCACATCCTGAACTGTCACCCCGCTGCCATTGGCAATTCGTTTTTTCCTGGACCCTTTAATGATGGCGTGTGTCCGTCTTTCCTCCGGGGTCATGGAATTAATAATTGCCTCAATTTTCCCAAACTCTTTGTCACCTATATTTAAACCTTTAAGCGCCTTTTTGTTCACTCCGGGCAGCATCCCGATCAGATCTTTGATGGAGCCCATTTTTCTTACCGAGCGCATCTGATTTTTAAAATCTTCCAGGGTAAAGGTGTTTTTTCTTAATTTTTTCTCAAGCTCCTTTGCTTCTTTCTGGTCAACCGCTTGGGTTGCTTTTTCAATAAAAGAAAGCGTGTCTCCCATGCCCAGAATTCTTGAGGCCATTCTGTCCGGGTGAAAGGCTTCAAGTGCTGTTGATTTTTCACCCACACCAACAAATTTCAGGGGTTTGCCGGTAACCGCTTTTATGGAAAGCGCTGCACCGCCCCGGGCATCTCCATCCATTTTTGTCAGGATCACGCCGCTGATATCCATTGCCGTGTCAAAAGAACTTGCAATATTCACCGCATCCTGTCCTGTCATGGCATCTGCCACCAGAAGAATTTCAGAAGGATTCAGCCCTCGTTTAATATCCTTGAGTTCTTCCATCAGCTCTTCATCAAGATGCAGACGGCCGGCAGTATCCAGTATCAGGGTGTCACAGCCCTGTTGTCTTGCGGCCAGCTGGGCATCCTGGCATATCTTCAACGGTTTCATGTCCGTTGTGGACTGAAAAACAGGGATATCCAGCTGTTTTCCAATCTTTTTGAGCTGGTCAATGGCCGCAGGACGATACACATCCACCGGCACCAGGAAAGGTTTTCTGCCCTCATTTCTTAAATAGAGTGCAAGTTTTCCTGCCGTGGTTGTTTTGCCTGAGCCCTGAAGCCCGATGAGCATGACAGAACTCTGGGATTTGCCTTCAAGATTCAATCCCTGATGCTCGGAGCCCATCATTTTTGTAAACTCATCGTTTACAATTTTGATTATCTGCTGGCCCGGGGTAAGGCTTTGCATAACCTCCTGACCCAGCGCCCTGGTCTTTATATCTGAAATAACAGATTTTGCAACCTTATAATTGACGTCCGCCTCAAGCAGGGCCATTCGAACCTGTTTTAAGCCGTCCTCAATATTATTTTCATTCAGGGTGCCGTGGCCTTTTAGCTTTTTAAAGACCGAATCCAGCCTGTCACTCAGATTTTCAAACATGTAGAACACAACCTCAAAATATCAAATCAAATCATTGAAATTAGTATAAAATCTGTGCTATGTCAAGAAATTATTAAATTGAGGCAGATAAAATTATATGCAGAATATATTGAATTTCACCCGGGAAAAACTGGCGGGATGGCTTGAAGATAATGGCATTAAGTCATTTCGGGCAGGACAGATATTTAAGTGGCTTTATCTTCAGCAGGTCAATGATTTTGAAAGCATGAGCAATCTTTCAAAAGACCTTCGCAAAACACTGGCAGCGCATTTTTCCATTCCCCGACTGACTGTTGAGAAAAGGCAGATATCAGAAGATGCCACTCAAAAATCCCTGTATCAGCTGGATGACGGTCAACAGATTGAATCGGTTCTGATCCCGGAAAAGGATCATTATACCTTGTGTGTATCTTCCCAGGCAGGCTGCGCCCAGAACTGTCAGTTCTGTCTGACAGCCAGAGGGGGGCTGGCAAGGAATCTGACCGTGGCCGAAATCGTTTCCCAGGTCAGGGATGCCAGATATGATCTGATGGCTCAGGGGATAGAACCTTTGCAGCTTTCCAATATTGTTTTCATGGGCATGGGAGAGCCCTTGGCCAATTACAATAATCTTGTTGACGCCTTGAGCATTATCACGGATACCGACTACGGGCTGAAATTCTCCACCCGGAGGGTGACGGTTTCCACCTGCGGCCTTGTGCCAAAAATTACTCAGCTGGGCCTGGAAACCGAGGTGAATCTGGCAGTGTCCCTGAACGCCACCACCGATGATCTGCGAACCGCTTTAATGCCGATCAATAAGAAATACCCGCTAAACCTTCTTCTGGAAACCTGCAGGACGTTTACCATGAAGCCCAGAAAAAAGATCACCTTTGAATATATTCTGATGAAGGGTGTAAATGACTCAGAAGAAGATGCGCTGCGGCTGGTAAAACTTTTATCTCCGATAAAGGCAAAGGTTAATCTGATCCCGTTTAATGCACATCCGGAAAGCCAATTCAAATGTCCGTCCAAAGAAGCTGTCAATGCTTTTTTGACCTGCCTTCTGGACCATAATATGACAGCCATCACCCGAAAGAGCAAGGGCGCTGATATTCTTGCGGCCTGTGGACAGCTGAGGACAAAAAATGGTGTTCCCGAAGCCAGGGTTCCAGTTAAAAACAGCTGAATAGCTGACATGTCTGGCCAGACACATCAGGGTGTATTTTTTTGTCAGATCATCAGATTTTTAAATTCTGCAGCCTTTAGTGTTTCAACCTCAATAATGTGTTCAACCGTATTCTGTGTGATTTTAACCGCAGCTTTTTCTCCGGGGCCGGATTTGGTGTAGGCAGCACACAGCATGGCCGCTTTCTGTAAATTCTGTGTGGTTGAATCACCGGTGAGGATGACATCCGGTCCGGCTATGCCTGCATGATGCAAAAGAACATGCCGGGTTTTATCCATGCTGCTGACCAGGAACGCATTGTCCTGTTCTGATCTGCCCACAATGACTTTTGTTGCAGAGTCCAGCCGGAAGTGCCGGCCATATTTTAACAGGTGCAGCTGGCTTGTGTCCCAGGTCTTCTGGGTATACATCAGGTCTTTTAAGCGGTGTGAAAATATGGGATCTGTCAGCAGGCATCCGCCGGCAGGGGAGGGGTATTCTTTTATTCCGTATTCCTGAGCCAGCTGCATCTGGACTTTCCTTGACCGGCCGTTGATATTCATCAGCTGTTCCCTGTCCACCAGCCCTTTTTGCTCGATCAGTGTTTCGGGCAGACATTTTGCACATAAGGGGCGTAAAATCAGACCCTCAAAGCCTGAATTTTTTTCAACATACCGAAGGGAGTTTTTGTTCTGGGATTTGGGTCTTTGTCCTAAAACTTCTCCGCTGAATAAAAAATCAAACCCCTGTTTTTCCATTTGCTCGCCTGCTTTTTTGAACATCAGGGTGTGACAGTCCATGCAGGGATTCATGTTCTTTCCGAATCCGGCTTTAGGCTGTTTCATCATCTCCATATAGTCATCCGTGATATCCATTCTGATCAATGGAATCTGCGTCTGATCTGCAGCTTTCTGCGCTGAATCAGATGAGAAAAACGGGGTTTCAAAACAGACCCAGGTAACTTCAATGCCCTGCTTTTTGAGCAGCAGGGCGGACAGGATGCTGTCCAGTCCGCCGGAGCACAGTCCCAGAGCTTTTATCATTCTTGAAGTTTTGTTTGTCTTCATATATAAACCGTTCATGATGAAAAATGTGTTAAAAATTAAAAAAATTCTTGAGACTTTAAAAGACCGGTATCCGGATGTCAAGACTCAGCTTGAACATCAGACCCCTTTTCAGTTGCTGATTGCCACAATCATGTCAGCGCAATGTACGGATAATCAGGTTAATAAGGTTACCCGGGTGCTGTTTGAAAAATATCCGGACCCTGAAACCCTGTCCCGGGCATCATTGGAAGATATCAAGAAAATTATTTATTCCACAGGATTTTACAACAATAAGGCCAAAAACATCAAAGCCTGTGCCCTTGCGGTTTTTAAAGAGCACAACAGTGTGGTTCCACAGGATTTAAACCTGCTGGTAAAATTACCCGGTGTGGGAAGAAAGACCGCCAATGTCGTTTTGTCCGCAGCGTTCGGCTATCAGACCATTGTTGTGGATACCCATGTTCTGCGGATTTCAAAACGACTGGGACTGACCTGCGAAACTGATCCGGTAAAAGTAGAACATGATCTGATGAAAATTATTCCTGAACCCTGCTGGAATGATCTGTCCCTGCAACTGATTTATTTTGGCCGGCAAATCTGTGATGCAAGAAAACCGCTTTGCAGTGACTGCCCTTTGTTTGATGTCTGTCTTGCAAAGGGAAAATAAAATCATGCCTTAAAGTGGTTGATATATTCTATGAGTTGCTGACACTGGCTTTCCAGTTCTTCAAGCATGGCATCAATGCCGTCCCAGTCATTTCCCTTACCTGCAGCCTCAAGGGCAAAAGCGGCTTCAGCAGCCGGATCTGCAGCCAGATAGCGCAGGGTGCCTTTCAATTTATGGGCAGCTGCATTCAGAATCCGGGCATCTTTTCCTGAAATTGCATGTTTGATTTCAGAGTGCAGTTCAGGCCAGTCGTTTATAAATTCAGCAAAGCAATCTGCAATGAGCTCCATATCATCATCCATGATTTCCTTGAGCTCCCGGAGGTTGACAATGTCGCTGCTGTTTTCCTGATCTGACATGTTTCATCTGCTCCTGTTGTGTTTTATAGAACGGTTATTGGTCCTGCTTTTTATCCCAGAAGTCCTGACTTTCCTTCAGGATATCATTCATATCATTTTGGGCAGTTTCATCTTCATCTTCAAATTCCGGATCAGCGTCATCATCGGCCTCAGGAATATAATTTCCCTGCCGGTCAAACATGAGACTGCCGCTGAGATTTAAGTCAAAATCCAGCCTGAAAGCGATTTCATTATTGTGAACAATGATTTGTCCGCCCTTTGAAGACATGGCAGATGCCCTGATTTTTTTTTCAAGAATCTGTTTTATGACATCCAGATCAAGATCTTCTTTTACCGCATCGATTAAATCTTTTTCCCCGTTTTTGATGATATCCGGATCGGTAATCTTCATTAAAGCGTCTCCTTAAATATTAACGATATGCTTCATCTGCAAAGGATTTTTCAATGAATTTTTCAAGGTCAATGATTTTGCCGATTTCCATCACATCATGCATATACCGTTGAATTTTATCCAGATCAGCCGCTTCCGGGTAAAGCCCGTCCCATCGAATGGCTTGGGGCTGGGAAAAAACATTCTGCAGCACCTGGGGATTCAACCCCAGTTTTCCTTCCGGGTCCAGAAAATTGACCGCAATTCTGGATGCCCTGATTTTGTCATTTTCAATATATTCCCCGGTATCCACCAGCAAGGATACAAACTCCCGGGCAGCTTCCGGATGCTTTTGAATAAAATCATCCTGCATGGCCACAATACAGCAGGGATGGTTGTCCCATCGGGCAGCAGAATAGAATTCAAGGTTGCCGATTTCACCGACAATGGCTTTTGTTGCAACCGGTTCTGCAACCATGAAGCCTGCAACATCTTCATTTTCCTTCATGATGCCCGGCATTTTGATCGGGGGAACAACTTCAAACCGGACATTGATGGCCTTTTTGCCGGGGACTCCGGGTTTTAATCCCAGTTCTCTTAAAAACTGGTGGGCCAGCATATGGTGAACGGACATTTTATGGGGAATATCCACAACCTTGTATTTATAAAAACTTTGCAGAGAATCAAATCGATGGTCATAATGCCTGGACCGGATAAAGGTGGAACCGTTTTTATGGGCGAACAGCACCAGTTTGATGGGGGAGTCGTAAGCAAATAAGTCCATGGCAATGGGGGCCAGAACAAATGCACAGTCGATTTCTCCACTCTCAAGTCCTTCCTGGATCGGGTTCCATCCTGCTTTAAGGCTTGTGGTCAGATCAAAATGTTCAGGTTCGATATCGCCTTGTTCAATTCTGTGTTTTAATGCACCCAGGGCCAGATGGTCTGTGATCTGAATATGGGCGACATTCAGCTCCACCCGTCCGCCGATCATATGCCGCTGTTTGATTTTAGGAGTCTCCTGAACCGCATCCTTTGCAAAGGCTTTTTCTATGGCCCTGGCAATCTGATTTTCATCAAAAGGCTTTGGGACATGGCCGTTGGCTCCGGCTTCCATGATGGCATTCTGCTGTCCTTTGTCTGACTGGGCAGTGGCCATGATAAACGGCAGCTCTTTAAATTCCGGAGTTTTTCTCAGTTCTTTGAGAAATTCAAGGCCGTCCATTTTTGGCATATTCCAGTCGCTGATAACCAGATCAGGTTTTTCTGCCCTGACTTTTTCAAGACCGTCAGCACCATTCACAGCCATCACCAGATTTTCAAAACCGGCTTTACACAGGATCTGCTTGAACATGATTCGCATGGTTCCTGAATCGTCAACCACAACTATTTTAATGTTTGGATTTACAGCCATAAAAACACTCCTTAAAGTTTTTATATATATTTCATTTCATTGTTAATATCATTCATTCCATGACCAGCTGAACGTCACCTGGAATTTCTGGATAATTCTGTCCAGGGTAAATCCCAGTATGCCAATGGCGATAATCATCGCCATGAGTTTATCATATTCCATGGTATCCCTGGCATCATTTATCAGATACCCAAGACCACTGGAAACACCCAGAAATTCAGCCGGAACAAGGACAATCCATGCAACACCCAGCGCCAGTCTCAAACTGGTCAGCATATAGGGCAAGGATGCAGGAATAATTATGGTCCGTATCAGCTGGGAATTACTTGCACCCTGATTTAATGCCATTTTAATCCATTGGGGATTGATATTTAAAACGCCAATAGTTGTATTCAGTATTATAGGGCAAACCGTAGCCATTACAATTAAAAAATAAACTGCAGACTCAAAATTTGCAAATAAAAGGACTGCCATGGGCATCCAGGAAAGCGGGCTGATCATTCTGACAAACTGGATGGGAGAGTATGAAAGGCCTCTGAATTTTGGATAAAAGCCCACCAGAATTCCAAGGGGGACGCCGATGGCAGAGGCAATGCAGATTCCCACAAGAATCCGCCGCAGGCTTGTAAAAACCGACACCCAGAACCGGCTGTCCTGAACAGCTGAAAACAGGGCCTTGAATGTAGGGCCGGGCAAAAAACCATGAAACTGCGGGAAATCCGGCCTTGAAAAAAACAAGGCTGCAAGGCCTGCCCAGGCAAGGGCAAAAACAGCCAGTCCGATCAGTTCAAATTTCCAGCCAAAGTCCTGTTTGCCGAAGACAGCATTTAATCCCACCTGTTTAGGGTCTTTGTATATAAAACGGTTAACTGATTTCAACGACTTCTTCCCTTGTATATGGTTGGGTTATATCGCAGTTGCAGAATCGGTTCAGTCCGCCCATGTCAGCGATTGCCTTTGATACAAATGAATGATCCACCAGTTGATCTGCAGATTTTGGTGTATCCAGTTTTTTTAGAAACATGCTGTCTCCTTCCACAACGGTCTGCTTCATCTGATCAATAATAAACCGGGTGGCAGATGGAAAAGGAAACGGCTGAAAACCGATTCTTTCAACATCCCAGTCCGGGTGTACTAATTCCGTGTTCAAGGGTTTTTCAAAGACCTTGCTTAATACGTGCCTTGGAAATGGAAGGTATCCTTCACCGTCCCTGCACAGTAAATGAGCGGTTTCACTGGGGTTTTTATTGCACCAGTCCTGAGCTCTCACAATCGCATTGACGGCTTTCTGGACGATGACTGAGTTCTGATTGATAAAATTCTCATGGGCCACAATTACACAGCAGGGGTGATTTTTCCAGATATCGCCGGTGAATCTCATGATTCTGGCATTGAATTTAATCTGGGCCAGCGCATTGAACGGGTCTGCAACAATATAACCGTCAATTTTTCTGCCTAAAAGGGCATTTGGCATATCCGGCGGCGGCAGGATGAACAGATTGACTTCATCTGCTGAAAGTTTTTCAGACTGGGGTTTAATCACCGGGCGCAGCCCCTGGGAGCGAATCCCCATCTGCAGAATCAGATTATGCATGGAATACCAGGAAGGAACAGCAATCTGTCTGCCACCCAGGTCCTTAAATGTATGGATTTCCGAATCCTGTCGCACGGTGATGGCGCTGCCATTGGTATGGTCCCAGGCAAGTACTTTTACCGGAACCTTCTGTTTGAACCGCATCCAGACAGGGATGGGAAAAAGCATGTGGGTGAAATTAAATCTGCCTGCCAGAAAAGATTCCACCAGGATTTTCCATGACCGGACCATGACCGGCCTTTCAACGTGAAGACCTTCCTGGCTGAAATATCCCAGCCCGTGAGCCACCAGCAGCGGGGTTGCATCGGTGATGGGAAGGTATCCCAGGCGAAGCGTGTTCTCCTTTGCAAGGACATTTGCAGCACCAGGGAGAAAAAGGCTTGAACATGCGGCGGCAGTTGTTTTGATAAAATCACGCCGGGATCTGTTTGTCAGAGAATGACCCATTAGAGCAGACTCCTTTTGGCAAGATATGAATTTTTGAATTTTTCAAGAATCCGGGTTCTTATCTCTTTAAATTCAGGATGATTTCTGTCTCTGGGATAAGACTCATTAATTTCAAATATATCTTTTATGTTTGCCGGTTCTCCAGCCAGAAGAATAATTTTGTTCCCCAGGCGAATGGCTTCGTCAATATCATGGGTGACAAATACAGCTGTAAATTTTTCTGACAGCCAGAGGTTGACCAGCTCTTCCTGGATATGGGCCTGGGTGAATGTATCCAGCGAGGCAAAGGGCTCATCCAGAAGCAGTGTCTGGGGGTGCCCCACAAGGGCTCTTGCCAGACAGGCGCGCTGGGCCATGCCCAATGAAAGCTGTCCGGGTTTTGCATCTGCAAAACCGCCAATCCCCATGATTTCAAGAAACTGGCTGACCCGGTAATCGAGTTGTTCAGTATCCCCTCTGAGTCTGCATCCGTAGGCAACATTTTCTTTTACGGTCAGCCAGGGAATTAATGTCGGCTGTTGAAACAGCATGGAGCGGGACGGGTGAATCCCTTCAACCCGCCTGCCGTCAACATGGATCTGACCTGATGTCGGCAGCTCTAGACCTGCCAGCATATTTAACAGGGTTGTTTTCCCGCATCCGGATTCGCCAAGGATGATGACAAAATCTCCTTTATCAATGGAAAATGAAATATCCTTGAGCACGGTGTAATCCAGCTTGTGTTTCTTGGTGAATTTTTTTGTTACCCGTTCTAATTCAATTTTCAATGTCAGTTGCCCGGTGTCGTGTTTGTTATGGTTGAGTTCAATTTAGTTGCATTTAATATAATGGTATCGTCCACAAATTTTTCCATGTCAACCTTATCTGATAAAAAGTTCATGGAATTTTTCATATAGTCTGCAATGCTATTCAGCGCAGAGACATCAGGGACAAGCAAAGCAGGGTCAAAGCGGATGGACTGATTCAACAGGACATCCTCTATAATTTGTTCTTTCTGACACAAAAATTTTTGTGCATCTAAAAGGACATCCCCCTTGTCCGGATGTTCCAGGTCTTCTGCGATGTGTAAAAACAGATGAATCAGTTCTGTAATGGCCCGGGTGTAATTTTCCAGAACAGATGCATGGATGACAAAGCTGCAGCAGGGATGATTATTCCAAAGATTTTTGGAAGCGCAGACTTTCTGGGCCACACCGTCAAAAACAGCCCGGCCTGCATAGGGTTCGGCCACCACAAAGCCTGCGATATCATTGTCTGTATCCTCTGCCAGCATGTCTGACATTAAAAAAGGCTGGGTTACTTCATAAAAAACATCTGCAGTTGAATCATCATGGGCGCCCAGTTTAAGGGATGCCGTTGATAACAGGCGGTGCAGCAGCATGTTCTGAATAGACAGTTCTGATGGCACAAGAACGGTTTTCCCTTTAAAGTCCGCAATTGTTTTGATGGATGCTCCGGCTTTTTTTACAAGGGTGCTGCCGGATCTGTGGGTGAACATCAACAGCCGGATATCCAGCCCTGAAGCAAAAAGATCCATTGCCAGCGGGGCTGTCATAAATGCAGCGTCTATGTGTTTTGAAATGAGTGCTTCGCGGACGTGTTCCCAGGAGTGCATGACAATCGGATCAAGGGAGCAATGGTCAAGATAAAATTTTCCGGTTTCAAGTCCAGAACCTGCAAGACCCAGAAGAAGGTGGTCGACAATTTTCAGATGCCCGATACGAATACAGGGTTTTTCTTTCATTAATACCTCATTAATGGTTTTTTTCCGGTATTAATTGCCTTTTGGGTGTGTCATTTTTTAAGTTTAAATTATTAACACAGGCATTTGAACTTGGCAAGGTTAAAGGAATCCAGGTTTGGCAGCAGGTAACAGCCAAGCGGTTCAGTGCCGCTGTTTGTCCCGTCAACGGGCAATAAAAAAACAGTTCTGCCGGCATCAGAGCCGGCCTTTTCGGATAATGGCAGTCAGAAGCCATATGCCTAAAAAAGCAGCCGCGGTAAATCCTGCGATTCCGATTACGGAGACACCGAAAAATACAGGGGGAACACGGGAATTGATCACCATGGCAGATCCAATGATCAATGCGGCAATAATGATGGAAAAAGAAATCCGGTTGCTGGTTTGATCCTGGGTATGGAGTAATTTATCCAGACCTTGAATTTTCATGTTAAAAGAAAGCTGACCGGATTTTGCAAGACGCATGATTTCCTGGATATCTGATGGAAAAATCTGTATCAGTCTGAAAGATTCCCTGGCAATGCTGAAAAATTCTTCTGTCAGTCTTGACGGGGAGAATTTCTGGAATTTGGCAGCTTTGACATAGGGGGTTGCGTGGGCCACCATATTAAAATCCGGGTCCAGTATTTTTGCAATTCCTTCAATGGTGGTGAATGCTTTTATCATCAGAAAGAAATCCGGCGGAATTTTCAGTTTGTAAGCAGCGCATAATTCCAGAAACTGGTTTACCATTCTGGCGGTCTGGATGTTTTTTAATGATTTGGACAAATGGGCAGACACAAAAAAAGAAATATCTTTTTCAAGCGCATTCAAGTTGGGTTGCGTGTCATATTCGCTCAACCGGCAGATCAGTTGTGCACTGTATTTAAAATTGCCGGTGGCAATACTGTGGATCAGGTCGACAAAAAGTTCTCTTGTGGATTGATCGACAAAACCTGTCATCCCGAAGTCTATCGGGCAGATACGGTTTTTCTCCAGAATAAAAATATTTCCCGGATGGGGGTCTGCATGGAAAAATCCAAATTCAAACACCTGCTTCATGATAAAGTCAGCGCCCCTTCGGGTAATTATCCTTCGATCAAGGCCTGCCGCATCTATGGCATCAATATCATTGGCTTTTATTCCCTGGATATATTCCATGGTAAGCACCCGCTGGCTGGATTCCGAGGTGTAAACTTCAGGGATATGGATGGTTTTGTCCTTGACAAACTGCAGGGCCATTCGTTCCATGTTGGAGGCTTCTATGGAATAATCAATTTCCTTTTCAAGTGCTTTTGCAAATTCCTCTACAATTTTTACCGGGTTAAATATTGCGGCCTCTTCAATATTGTTTTCCATGATGGATGCCAGGTGATGGATGATTTCAAGATCGATTTCAATGGTCTTTTTTATGCCTGGCCGCTGGATTTTCACAGCCACCAGTCTTTCAGAACTCAGCCGGGCCCGGTGCACCTGGCCGATGGAAGCGCTGGCAAACGGTTTTTCTTCCATGGACTCAAATATTTCAGAATAGGGTTTCCCGAATTCGGCTGCAATGATGGTTTTTACATCATCAAAGCTGAATCCGGGAACATGATCCTGCAGTTTTGTCAGCTCATTGAGCAGGTCCAGCGGGATCAGGTCCGGCCGGGAAGATAATACCTGGCCCATTTTAATAAAGGTGGGTCCAAGTTCTTCAAGCGCCATCCTTATCCGCTGGCTGCTGGAGAGTTTTTCAACCTTGTCATGGGGGGTGACAAAGGGGATGAGCTGAAGACCGGATTCAATGTACCGGTCGATATTCATGGCGCTGATGATATTTTCAAAGCCATATTTCAAAATGATCCCGATGATCTGCTGGTACCGCAGAATATGGCGGTACCGTTTTCCCACCCGGCCAATGTTTTTAATGCTCAGCATGAAAAACCCTGGGGTCTTTATTTTTGATCGGACAGTTGTTTTGTCAGTTGGTCAATCCGGTCACTGAGTTTTTTGATATCCGCCTTTGACGGCAGGTCCAGACGGGTCAAAATTTTTTCAATGGCGGTTTCAATTTTATGGTCAAGGTCAGTTTTTGCATCTTCATATTTCTGCTGGCATTCTTTTAAAAATTCTTTGGCTTCTTCCTGGTCCATTTTGGAATTTTCAGAAAATTCCTTTGCCAGTTCCTCAATTTCCTTTTTGGATCTCAAAGCAAGCCCTACGCCTGTCAACAGACTTTTTTTCAAATAATCAAGCATGTGTCCTCCGGTTTTGATCTTATTATTTTGACCCGAAACAGACATCTGAAATATCTTCCACACAGGTGTCCGCTTCTATAATGGCATCCATCTTACCATAGGCTGCAGGTAAAAGGGTATGAATAAAAAATTTAGCCGAGGCCATCTGTCCTGCGTAAAATGCAATATCCTTGTTCTTTGCCGCTTTTTGTTCAATGAGTTTGCTTTCAAGGCTTCCGGCTTTTTCCATTAATTTGGGTGCGGCAATGGATGCCCGCCACAGATGCATCCAGGCAAAGGTCACATCTCCTGTGATTTCAAGGAACGGGTGGGCAAAGGCGTATGCGTTTAATACATTCTCGCTTCGGGTGCGCTGCCCGATAATTCTGGCAAGGTCTTCAAGCCTGGACACGGCATGGGTGACCTTTTGAACCAGAACTTCAATGCCGGGAATATTTTTGGCATCATCAATGGTTTTTTTCATCTGATCCATAAAATACTGAAAGCTCTGGCCTTTGTTCATGCTCAGTTTCCGGCCGATCAGATCCATTGCCTGTATGCCGTTGGTGCCCTCATAGATCATGAAAATCCGGCAGTCGCGCATCAGCTGTTCCACCGGGTATTCACAGATATATCCGTACCCGCCGTACACCTGCACGCCGTGGGAGCAGACTTCAAGGGCCTTGTCCGTGACATATCCTTTGACAATGGGAGTCAGAACCTCAATCAGGGCAGCCATATTCTGTTTAAGGGGTTCATCTTCTGTGGTGGCAACAATGTCAGAACATTTGCCGTAATAATAGATCAAGGAGCGCATGCCCTCGGTATATGCTTTCATGTTTAAAAGCTGGCGTTTGACATCCGGGTGGTTGATGATGGTGACATCTTTTGCTTCCGGGTCCTTGCCTGCCAGAAGATGCCTGCCCTGAACCCTGGTCCTGGCATATTCCAGTGCATACATATATGATGCAGATGCCGATGCAAATCCCTGCATCCCGACAAAGGCGCGGGCTTCATTCATCATTTTGAACATTTCAGGCATGCCCTTGTTTTCTTCCCCCAGAAGGGTGCCGATGCATTCTCCTTTTTCTCCCAGGGAAAGGGATGCTGTGGAATTGCCGTGAAGGCCCATTTTATGTTCAAGGCCAGTGCAGACCACATGGTTGAACTCTCCCAGGCTGCCATCGTCATTGACATGATATTTGGGAACAAGAAATAAAGAAATGCCTTTTGTTCCCGCGGGTGCGCCATCTATGCGCGCCAGTACCGGATGGATGATATTGTCACACAGATCGTGGTCTCCGGCAGAAATAAAAATCTTTGAACCCTGGATGGAATAGGTGCCGTCGGGTTTTTTTATCGCACGGGTGGTGAGTGCGCCGACATCTGATCCGGCCTCAGGTTCTGTCAGCAGCATGGTGCCGCCCCAGGTGCCGGCAAACATTTTTTTCATATACAGTTTTTTTTGTTTTTCAGTGCCAAAGGCTTCCACCAGCTTGGCAGCCCCGTGGGTCATGCCGTAATACAGCATGAAAGACGGATTGGCCCCGACCATGTATTCAAGGGCGGCAGATCCCAAAAGCTTTGGCATTCCCTGGCCACCCACTTCAGGATCATCACACATGGCAAGCCATTCTCCCTCACAATACAGTTTCCATGCCCGCTGGAAAGATTCAGGAACCGTGACTTTTCCGTTTTCCAGGGTGCAGCCGGTCTCATCCCCGTCTTTGAAGGTTGGCAGGATTTCTTTGATTGCCAGGTTTCTGGCTTCCGATATTATCAGGTCGCAGGTTTTTTTATTGAATTCTGCAAATTTTTCATGTTCTATCATCTGGATCTGTTCATTCAGAACAAAATCCACGTCTCGTCTGTCAGCAATAAGTTGTGCCATATCAATTCCCTTTTTTTTAGTTGGGTTTCAGGTGTTATTATCCGGATCATACTTTTATTTTCCTAAGCAAAATAAACACGGTTGTCAACTAGTGAACAGGATAAACATTGAATTATTTATTTGTTTTTCCGGTTCAATTTTCACGGATAAAAGGTATTTATTAGTTTACGAAGAATTTGTCTTGTGATACAGGAGACAGATGGATATTAAATGCTGGGGTTCAAGGGGGTCCATCTCCGTATCAGGAAGGCAATACGAGAAGTATGGCGGAGAAACCACCTGTATCGAAATTATTGCCAAATCCGGAGAAACCATCATCATTGATGCCGGTACGGGTATGCGTGCATTGGGTAATTCTTTTATTGAAAGAGATATTACCGAATATTATCTTCTGTTTACCCATGTTCACTGGGATCATATTATGGGGTTTGCCTTTTTCAGGCCTCTGCAGTTCAGTCATGTCGGTATCACCATCCAGGATCGCAAATTTTCAGGCATGACCACCCGAAAGGTGTTGAACAGTCTCATGCAGGTTCCGTTTTTCCCCATAGGACTTAAGGATCTGCTGGCAGATATAAAATTTGATAAAGCCTTGAACGGAACCTTTAATATCGGCTCGGTAAAAGTGGAAACCATTCCCACCAGTCATACCGGAGGGGGACTTGGCTATAAATTCACCGAAGATAACAAATCCTTTGTATTCCTGACAGACAATGAACTGGGGTTTGATCATCCTGAAAGCCGGGGATTTGATGCCTATCTGAATTTTTCCCGGGATGCGGACCTGCTGTTTCATGATGGTGAATATACCCAAAGAGAGTATAAACGCAAAATCAGCTGGGGCCATTCCTCCATTCCGGATGTGTTGAATCTTGCAATAAAAGCCAATGTAAAAAAACTGGGTCTTTTCCATCTGAATCAGGACAGGACCGATGCCCAGATGGATAAAATCATAAAATCCTGCCAGTTGGACTTAAAAAAGAAACAGTCTTCTCTGGACTGCTTTGGAGTCTCCTGTGATTTTGAAATTCATCTGTAGTTCAGATGTGTAATCCTGTTATGTTTTCCCTTAAACAATTAAAATCTGCCTTTTTCCAGATCGCACGGGTCATGCTGTCCTGGAAAATGCTGGTGATGTTTTTTTTCGGATTTTCATCCGGGTTTCCTTTTTATATTGTCAAAGAAGCCTTGAAGTTCTGGATGATGGATGCCAATGTGGATATCGGCAAAATCGGGCTGTTTGCCCTGGCAGGCCTGCCGTATTCTTTTAAATTCGTATGGTCTCCTTTAATGGATGGATTTGTCCCCCCGTTTCTGGGTCGCCGCAGGGGATGGATTCTTATGGCACAGATTGGACTTATGGCAGCCATTGCAGCCCTGGGGCAGTTTGATCCAAAGCTGTCCCTGTGGTGGATTGCAGCATTTGCCCTGTGTGTTAATTTTTTCGGAGCCAGCCAGGATATTGCCCTGGATGCATTCCGGCGGGAGTATCTGACCAGCACGGAGCTGGGATTCGGCACCGGGGTATGGATGAATGCCTGGCGTCTGGGAACCTTCGTGTCCATCGGGATGTCTGTTCTGGCAGATTATAATTTTGCCTGGTCCACCATTTTTTTTATGCTTTCCGGTATCATGGGGATCGGGGTTGTAACAACACTGCTGGTGCCTGAACCGATCAGGGATCTGACCCCTGTCACCTTCAGCCAGGCCGTGATTGAACCCTTTGTGGAATTTTTCCAGCGAACCCGTGCCATATGGGTTCTGGTTTTTATCCTGATGTATAAAATAGGGGACAATATGGCCAGCACCATGACCATTCCTTTTATCGTCAAAATGGGGTTCAGCAAGGCAGATTATTTTGTCATTGTCAAAGGGGTGGGGATGATGGGCCTTTTCGGCGGAGTGCTTGTGGGCGGTTCCATTATGATCCGCATGGGCATAGCCAAGGCACTTTATATCTTCGGGGCGCTGCAGGCCATATCCACGGCCTGTTTTGCATCCTTGAACATTCTGGATCATTCAACTGTTTTCTGGATGACTTACAGTCAGACACTGCTTGCCGCTATTGTGGCCTTTGAATTTTTTGCTTCCGGAATGGGACAGGCAGCCTATGCCACTTATATGGCCATCCAGACCAATAAAAAATTTACAGCAACCCAATATGCGCTGCTGACCAGCCTGATGGCACTGCCCGGTAATGTGGTGGCCGCCTCAACCGGGTATATGGCCAAATATCTGGGCTGGAATGTGTTTTATTGCATCTGCGCCCTGATTGCCATACCCGGCATACTGATCCTGCTGAAGATCGCCCCCTGGGGTGTGAGCAATGAAACACTGGAAGAAGGACGGTGATTTGAATAGCAGGGCTTTTCAGACAGATCAGAGAAACGGGTTTCCGATATTCTGCTGCAGCCTCTTGTCGATGTTTGCCTCCATGGGCCGTCCGTAGTAATCATACAGCCGGACTTCCGTCTCCACATTAACGGGCTGTTCCGGATCAAACTCCGGCGCATTTTCAATCTGCTCTTTTTTCAGATCCACCTCAAATGTTGATTCTGCCCAGTCAATGGATCTGGCCCAGTCCAGGGAAAGCAGCACTTTTTTACCGCCCGGAAACCAGTTGCGGGTATCCACGACAACATACCGCAGGGCCCAGCTTTTGTCGTCCACGATAAAATCTTTTACATGGCCGATCTCACCGTCCAACGCTTTGATGTCATAGCCTTTTACCACTTTAAAGGATCGAAGATGATTTTCTTTTTTGTTTTCTTTTTTTGAATCGGCCTCTTCGTGCATCTGTGCGGCCAGGACAGCATCCGTGGCAATGGGGAAGGGTTCACTGCCCCACAGTCCCGGGCCAGACCAGTAATAGGGATAGCCAAAATACTGAAATATCTTTTTTTCATGTTCTCTGGAAACGGTTTCGTGTTCCAGAGGCGTAGGGCATTCTTCCAGTTTCTGTTTGGAGATATTCAGCAGGATGTGCCGGGTTTTCCAGTCCGCTTTCACGATCATGTGGGGCGAGACAAGCACCTGGTGGCCGACCAGCCAGTTTCCGGTGTCTGCCACCATATAGCGGATGGTCCACCACCGGTCGTCAAACAGAAGATCCTTGCATTTTCCGACATCGTCATTTTTTGCAAACAGACCATACCCCAGTAGTTGTTCTATGCTTCTGAGCATGATTTCCTCCTTTTTATAAGATCAGCCATGGCAGTACAGATATTCCGCTGCAGAAATCCTGTTGTGGCAGCCTGCAACGGCCACGCCATTTTTTGTTCTGAGTGGTTATTTTTTTATATGAGTCTTTGCTTCCTTGAATATCTTGCCGGAGAACAGGCAGACCGGACAACTGTCCGGTGGCGTATTTCCGTAATGAATATGACCGCACATCCCGCACCGCCATACTTTTTCTCCTTTTTTCAGGGCCGCACTGTCCCGGGTCACAGGGATTTCATCCACCGGCGGCATGACAGGGGTGTAACTGCCCAGTGCATGCCCGGCCAGGATAATCCGCTGGACTTCGCTGGTGCCTTCGTATATCCGGTACAGCCGGATATCCCGGAGCAGTTTTTCAATGGGAAACATCTGGGTGTAACCGTATCCGCCGAATATCTGGAGCGCCTCATCCACAACTTCCCATGCAGCTTCAGTGGCATACATTTTGGCAATGGATGCTGATATGGTGGGATCCTGGTTCTGGTCAGATTCCCATGCGGCCTTCCGGACGAGAAGCCGGGATATCTCCACTTTCTGGTACATCTCGGCGATTTTGAATTGAAGCGCCTGAAAATCAGCCAGCCTGGCATTGAATGCCTTGCGATGTTTTGCATACCAGATGGCATGCTCCATGGCGGAACGGGCAGCCCCCACTGCAAATGCGCCAATGGAAGGCCGTGTCCTGGAAAAAGTCTGCATGGCCAGAGCAAAGCCTTTGCCAGGTTCCGCCAGGACATTTTCTTTGGGTACCCTGACATTTTCAAAAGCCAGGGCAGCTGTATTGGAGCTTCTTTGTCCCATTTTGGGAATGGGCATACCGGTGCGCACGCCCTTGTATTTTTTTTCCACGACAAAGGCACAGATGCCTTGATGACTGGATTTGGGATCCACCGTGGCAAACACTGTCATGAAATCTGCAACACCGGCATTGGTGATCCAGAATTTTGTTCCGTTAAGAATATAATCATCGCCGTCTTTTTTTGCCTGGCAGCGGATGGATGCCACATCCGAGCCCATGGTGGCTTCTGACGTGGCAAAGCAGATCAGCTTGAATTCATCTGCCATCTGTTTGAGATATTTTTCCTTGGCTGCTGTGTTGTCCGACAGCAGAATCGGCTCCATGCCCAGACTGTTATCAAACAAAGACGTTGCAATACCCGGGCAGGCTGCTGCAATCTCCTCTGTGATGATTGTCCCTTCGACAGAGCCATATTCTTTCCCGCCGTATTTTTTGGGGATGTTCGTATTGAACAGTCCTTCCTGAAACGCTTTTTCAAGCACATGTAACGGAAGGGTATTGTCTTCATCTGCAGACCAGGCTTGGGGAAGCACTTCTTTGAGCGCAAATTTCCGGGCTTTTTTCTGCAATTTTAATTGGGCATCAGATATTTGAAAATTGAGCACAGCAGCACCTCCTTTTCTATGGAATGGTATTGGTTGAATATTCTTTGCCCGGCTTGTTTTCCGGCATTTTCGCTGCCGGGGATATGTAAATGTATTGCCGGTCCGCCGTCCCCAAGGGATGATCTTTTGTCGCTTGGATGGGAGCCGTTGACATGTTCTATATGCTTTGCAAGATCATTCCGGCCGGGACTGGCTCATCGGCCGTCGTTATTAAATATGCGTCAATATTGAATATGCGTCAAGATTTATATTTTTTTATAAATGGTTCTTCTTGACATTCCAGTGAGGTTTAAAATAAGAACAAATATAATATAAAAAAAACAGACAATTACGTTGTGATGTATAAACTAGTTCGTCAAGAGGATTTAAAAATGTCGTTTCCTCCAAAAATAGTGCATAAAGTATTAATAGATTGCAAACGCTCATGTTCAATTTGTCACAAATTCTGTGGAACGAAGATAGAACTTCATCATATTAAACCAGTCTCGGAAGGTGGTGAAGATTCCTATGAGAATTGTATACCACTTTGTTTCGACTGCCACTCAGATGTAAGAGCCTATGACGAAAAACATCCAAAAGGTAGAAAATATACAGAATCTGAATTAATAATGCATAAAACAAATTGGTATAAACAAGTAAAATCTGAGTTGGAGAATACGGAGTTTGAGCTTCCGCCTCAGGCGAATGATCCCGAATTTAGGGAGTTAATGCGTCAATTTTTCGTAAAAAAACATGGTAGAGAGGCAAGTCGAAAAGAAATAGATGAGCTTTTAGCAAAATCTATCATTGAAACTATGGTTGAAAGAGTTTCATCCGAAAAGTTTGATTCATTTTTTAAAGAATTTGACGAACAAACAAATTTAGGGGGCGCAAAAAAGCCGCGTCCCTGATTTCAACGTTAGCGCTTGAGAAGTCGCCACATTTGAACCGGCAGTACAATGTTATGGAAATATTATTTGTTCTTACAATAGTCGCTTTTCTTGTATTTCAGGTCACATCAAAATCCCCAAAGTACAAGGGTAAAGTTGGAGAGAAGAAAGTTGTTGGTAAGCTTGGAAAATTAATTAAGAAGTTAGATGGGGTAAGGATATTTCACAATGTGACGGTGAAAACGCCAGATGGAAGTACTCAAATCGATCATTTGATACTATCTACCAGTGGTATTTTTGTTATTGAAACAAAAAATATGAGTGGGTGGATATTTGGTGATGAGAGACAAAAGAAATGGACTCAAACAATATATAGGAAGAAAACAAAATTTCAAAATCCTATTCATCAAAATTACAAACACGTTAAAGCCTTACAGAATTTACTATCTGTGGATTTGCAATTCATATTTAACATCGTTGTGTTTGTCGGTGATGCGAAATTTAAAACGAGAATGCCGGATAACGTGGTAAAAATAAGGGGATTGTTGCCATATATTCGGTCGCACAATCAAAGCCTTTTGAGCGCGAAAGATGTTGATAGGTGCGCATCATTAATAATAAACGCTAATATAGGTAACGCGGTATCTGATAAGCAACATGTGGAGAATGTTAAGAACAACCGAAAGAACCCACTTTGCCCCAAGTGTGGCGCCCCCATGGTTTTGCGAACTGCTCATAAAGGTGGCAATAAGGGTTCTCGCTTTTGGGGTTGTTCAAATTTTCCTGCATGTAATGGCATAAGAAATGCGAGCTAAGGGGCAGGCGCTAACCTCTAAGGATTGAAACGGCCTGCAAGGTCCTACTCAATCCTGTGTTCAAGAAGCCCGGTATCAAATTTTTCCTGTATAGGGTATTACTAAAACAGGTGATCTGGGCGATATGATTTTTCAGAGGAGCTTTTCAATAGGGAATGCGGTTGAGCAAACCGGCTTTTTTCATCATCTGTGATTTTATCAGGGGCTTGACCATAAAAATCAACAAGCTGCCGGACGGACCGGGTGTAGCATTCACAGGTTCGTTCACTCATTCCTGCAAGCTGCAGGGCACGCATGGACTGATTGTAATAATCTTTCATCATAATCTCCTTTAATTGGGGTTTTTGGTGGAACCCGGAAATTATGAATGAAAACCAAATGCTTTTGCAACTTGCAGGGACTTGAAAATTGGATGGGACTCTGCCGCACAGCAGCTTTCTTGAACCCATCATTGCAGCAGACCTCAAGCGGCAAGCCACTCGTTCTCCCGGCTTCGCTCGGCGGCCCCTGAACTCCCCCGTTAGCTTTTTCTCCTCATCTGCTCAAACAGTTTTATTGACTTTCGGTGCAGTGGTCCCTATTATAGGTCTGTAAATTAGGTTCCAATATTACCGCCCAAAAGGAGGCCGTATGTTACAGGCAAAATTCAGCGTTGAAGAAACACAAGCCCAGTTTTTGAATAATTTTAAACGCTATGGATTTAAGGATAAAAGCGCTATGCTTCGTGAGGCTATAGCGCTTTTCAAGAAAAAAGTTGAACTTGAAAGTCTAAGAAAATCCGCTGATTTATATTCTGAAATTTATTCTGAAGATGATGAGTCAAAAGAATTGACCGAAACTGCATTAAACAGATGGCCAGAATGACAGTGCTGAAAAGAGGTATGATTATTGACATCAATCTTGATCCGATAAAAGGTTCAGAAACGGGGAAAATCAGACCTTGTGTGGTTGTGACAAACGATATTTATAATGAACGGGTCCCGGTTATTCAAGTTGTTCCCATTACAGAATGGAGTGCAAAAAAAGCGCAAATAAAAACCAATGTTGAAATTTATCCTTCTTCTGATAATGGTTTATCTAAAAAATCGGTAGCCGACTGTTTGCAGACACGTCCAATAGATCATCGTCATAGGCTGGTCAAAATTCGAGGGAGATTGTCAATAGACAAAGTAAAGGAAATTAATCAGTCTTTAAAGGTTGTTTTTGAACTGAATGAATAAGGCTGTCAGTTCAGGTGCCAGTCAGAGCCGAGTCGGGCCCTGAATGAAAACCCTTTACCTGTATCTGTTTTTATATTAAGACAGTATCCATATTCAATTTGTTTAATTATGTGTGGTTGAACCAAGGAGACGATATGGCTGTAATCGTAAAATACATTGTTGTCAGGAATGGAGAGGAAAAGATGACTTTTGCGACAAAGAAAGAAGCAGACGCCTATGACAAAATGCTTGATATTGCCGACAATCTGTTTGATTTTCTGGAAAAGTCAAAACTTCAGCTGGACGAGACCCAGCTGGAAGCCATCTCTTTATTGCTGGCAGAAAACAGAGACATGCTGATCCCGGTTTTAAGGGGCGGGGATCCTAAAAAAACGGTTGAAAAAAAATCTGAAAAAAAAGAGACCAAACCCAAAGCTCCTAAAGCCAAAGAATGAACAGACTTTAAAACGGGAATCCATTCAAAAATTAATTCTGGCTTGACAGATAATACCTGTCGGTATATTTTGATTTCATGTTGAAAAAGGATATACAATGAGCCGGTCAGAAGAAACCCGTGCCCTTATTATTGAGCAGGCAGCGCCCATCTTCAATAAATTCGGTTATGCCGGCACCACCATGTCTCAGCTCACCTGCGCCATAAAAATGACCAAGGGTGCCATTTACGGCAATTTCAAAGATAAAGACGAGATTGCGCTGGCTGCCTTTGATTACAATTTTTCCAGATTTTCCGCCCAGGTTCAAAAAGTCATCCGCTCAAAGGAAAATGCCTGCGACAAGCTCATTGCCCTGGCCAGCCATTATCTGGATAATTTTTCAGCACAGTCTGAGGATGGCGGATGCCCCATATTAAATGCTGCTGTTGATTCGGATAATGTCCATGAGGCCTTGATGGAAAAGGTTGCCTGTGCCATTGATACCTGGATGCAGAGCATTGTTTGGATCATCAGCCGGGGGATCAAAGAAGGGCAGGTGTATAAGAACGCCCGGCCTGAACAGTTCGCATCTATTTTTGTATCGTTGATAGAAGGCGGGGTAGTGCTGTCAAGAACCACCCGCAATGCCATCCATTTGAGCCGGAATGTGGATCATATAATTCATCTGGTGAATTCGGAACTGCGGGTATGAGAAAACAGGTTTTATACCAAATGGTATTTTTTGAATATTTAATTTTAGGGGATAGTTATGACCTTGCTGAAAATTGATGAAACAAAATGTAAAAAAGATGGATTCTGTGTGCGGGAGTGCCCTGCAGGCATCATCCGGCAGAAAGATAAGGACAGTGTGCCTCAAATGATTCCGGGCGCAGATCAGAACTGTATGCTCTGTGGCCATTGTATTGCCGTATGCCCCCATGATGCCTTGCAGCACACCCTGATCCCCATGGAAAACAGTCCGCGGATTCTTGAAGAAAATACAGTTACACCTGAACAGGCCATCCAGTTTCTGCGTTCCCGGCGGTCTGTCCGGCGGTTCAAGAAAAAACCCGTGGAAAAGGAAATGATCCAGTTTCTGATTGACCATGCCCGCTATGCCCCCACTGGCGGAAATACCCAGCTGCTCAAATGGACCGTGTTCACGGATGAAGCAAAAATAAAGGCCATGGCAGATATGACAGTGGACTGGATGCGGCAGATGATTGCTTCAGGGAATGGCGATAAAATGGCTGCATATATCCCCAGAGTGATTGCAGCATATGATGCTGGCGTGAACTCCATTACCCGGGATGCGCCCTGTCTTGTTTTTGCGTCAGCGCCGGAAAAATATGCAAATGCAATGGTGGATCTGACAATCGCCCTGTCCTATTTTGAGCTGATGGCAACAGCAAAGGGAATGGGAACCTGCTGGCTGGGGCTGATCACCATGGCGCTCAAACAGCACGAACCCTTGAAAGAACTTGTGGGACTGCCCAAATCCCATACCCAGTTTTATCCGATGATTCTGGGATATCCAACCGTCAAATATTACCGGGTGCCGGAAAGAAAACCCGCCCATATTATCTGGAAATAAACAGGAGAAAAAATGACACAAAATATTTACAAGAAACTGGCCAATGTTCTGGATACCTTGCCCAATGGGTTCCCGGCATCTGAAACAGGTGTGGAATTAAAACTGCTTGAAAAAATTTTTACGCCTGAGGATGCAGACCTGTTCTGCGATTTGCGATTGTCCTTTGAAACAGCGGAGCAGATTGCCAAAAGAACCGGCCGTCCCCTTGAAGGGCTGGATGATCACCTCAAACAGATGTGGGCCAAAGGGCAGATTTTCGGGGTGGATTTCGGCACGGTCTGTGTCTATAAAATGATTCCCTGGGTGGTGGGAATCTTTGAGTACCAGCTTAAACACTTGACCAAAGAGCTTGCGCAACTGTGCAAGGACTATGAAGAAACCTTCGGCCGTGAGTTTTTTACAGGGGATGTGCCGTTGATGACCATTGTGCCGGTTGAACAGGAAATCAGCAGCACTGAAGCGACCCTGCCGTTTGAACAGGTGTCTGCCATTATTGAAAAAGGCGTATCCTTTGCGGTAAATGACTGTGTCTGTAAAAAAGAGCATGAACTGCTCGGAGAAAGGTGTGACCGGCCCATGGAAGTTTGCCTGGCCATAGCGCCGGTGCCTGATTTTTTTGAAAACCATCCATTTAAAGCCCGTCCGATTACCAAACAGGAAGCATATGACGTCCTTAAGATCAGCGAAGAGGCCGGTCTGGTCCATATGGTCAGTAATACGGCAACGGGTCATAATTTTATCTGCAACTGCTGCAGCTGCTGCTGCGGGGTTTTAAGAGGGGTGAATCAGTTCGGCGGCGGCGCCAAGGCCGTGAATTCAAATTTTTACGCCCGGATTGATGCCGACGGATGTATCAGCTGCGGGGTGTGCGCAGATGAACGCTGTCAGGTGTTTGCCATTGAAGCACAGGAGGACAGCTATGTGGTGCTGGAAGACAAATGCATCGGCTGCGGTCTTTGCGTTTCCACCTGTCCGTCCGGGGCGATTTCTCTTTTGCGTAAAAGTGCAGAGGATATTGTTCTGCCGCCTGTGGATGAAAAAGACTGGTACAAAAGACGAGCTGCGGCACGTGGCGTGGATTACAGTCAGTTTGCATAATATCAGGGGGCAGGGCCATGCATGAACTTCCGGTGATTGACAGCATTTTGAAAATTGTATTACGACATGCAGTTGAAAATAATGTGAGCAGGGTGGTCGCCATTCACCTCCAGGTTGGAGAAATGAGTGATCTGGAAGATATCTGGATGCAGCAGTATTTTGATCATCTGTCAAAAGGCGGGATTGCTGACGGCGCTGTCTTAAAGATTGAAAGGACACCGGTGGTGTTAAAGTGTTCTGACTGCGGGATGTCCTATGCGGTCAATATAAAAGAAACACCCTCCTATGAATGCCCCGGGTGCGGCAGTGATAAAAACACCATGGTCTCGGGCCGGGAATATTTTATAAAGCACCTGGAAGCCATATAAAAAACAAAAAATCGGTAAAAACGAAAAACAGTTTTTACCGATTTTTTGTAATTGATACATTTTCTAATCTTTTAATCCCTTCTCAAATTAATTTTCTTGTTATATACAGATAAAAAACAACGATGTGATATATCCAATGGAAAAATTATCAAGGAGAATCTGGCCGGTCATGGAAACCTCATCTGACATGAAAAATAAACTTCCTGCTTTTATCCGGTTTATAAGGGTTGTCATTGTGGTGGCAATCGGTATAGCCATCGCTTTTGTGCTGGTAATTTCACGGGAAAAGCCGGAAAAAAAGGATGTTGCGAAAACGCCCCCTGCAGTCAATGTGATAACGGTTGAGCCGGTGTCCAAAGTGATGACGGTGGATGCGTTTGGAACCGTCATTCCCCGGGTACAGATCAAAATTGCCGCAGAAGTTCCCGGAAGAATTGATTATATTCATCCCTCTTTTGCTGAAGGCGGCCGGATTAAAAAAGGCGATCTTCTTATCCGCATTGACCAGCGATCCTATGAACTGGATCGTCAGGCCGCCCAGGTGAATGTCCGTCAGGCAAAAACAGATATTGAAAGCCTGGAAAAGGATATTGAAAATCTGAAAAAAGATCTGGCGCTTTCCCGGGCCAATATGGAACTGGTCCAAAAGGAATTTGATAGAATTGCGGCGTTGAGCAAAAATCAGTTTGCGTCCAGAACAATGCTGGACAAGGCTGAACAGCAGTATCTGCAGTCAAGGATTGCATTTCAGAACATTCAGAACCGCATGATCATGACCCAGCCCATGATGGAGCAAAAAAATGCTGCACTTTCCATGGCCCGGGTGAATTTCGAGAAAGCCGATCTGGCCTGGAAAAAGGCCCGGATCACTTCTCCTTTTGACGGGTGGGTGCTCAGTAAAACAATGGAAACAGGCGATTATGTGAATCCCGGCCAGATCATCGGCAGCATATATCAAAAAGACAGTCTGGATGTGGATGTCAGCATTCCTCTGGAGGATATGAAATGGATTGACCCTGTCTTGAAAAAAGGACAGACTCCTTTGGCAAAGGTCACCGTGGCCGGTCTGGGGGATGGTTCATCCAGTCATATTTACCCGGCCAGGCTGGCCCGGTTCAAGGCCAATATTGATGAAAAAACCCGGACACTGCCGCTGACACTGGAAATCCAGACAAAAGGCACAGAACATGCGGGTGTTTTTGATTTAAAACCCGGTGCCTTTGTAAAATGCAGTATTCAGGGGGTTGAATATGAGACGGTTTTTGTGCTGCCAAGACATCTGCTCAAACCCGGTGATCTGCTTTTTGTTATCGCAGACAGCCGCCTTGCGATGCGAAAAGCGACAGTGCTCAGGAAAATAGATGAAGATGTTTTCATTATTGACGGCCTGAATCCCGGAGATAAAATTGTCACATCCCCGCTGCCCGGTGCTGTTGAAGGCATGGCACTTACCATTAAAACAAATGGGAACTAAACCATGAAAGCAATTGGCAAATGGTCTGTTGATAACAGAGTGTCTGTTAATATGATTATGGTATTTATCATTGTTGCAGGCTTGTACACGGTTTTAAACATGAGACGGGAGATTTTCCCCCAGTTTTCCCTGGATATGATTGCCGTAACCGTTGCGTACCCCGGTGCATCGCCCGAAGAAGTGGAAGAGGGGATCTGTGTCAAGATTGAAGAGCAGCTCAAGGGAATTGATGATGTAAAAAACATGTACTCCAGTTCCTATGAGGGGGTGGGGTCTGTTGTGCTGGAATTGAATACCGGTGTGGATATCAGAGAAAAGCTCGATGAGGTTAAAAGCGAGATTGATCTGATCGATTCTTTTCCAGAGGAAGCCGAAGACCCTGAAGTGGAGGAGATTAAACGCGAAGATCCCACCATTTACCTTGCCGTGTATGGCGATGCAGATGAAAAGGTCCTGCGGGATACCGCTGAAAAAATCCGGGATGACCTGGTGGAAAAAGAGACCATTTCCCTTGCTGCGCTGGGAGGTGTCCGGGAATATGAAATTTCCGTAGAAATTTCAGAGCAAAACCTGAGGAAGTTTCATCTGTCTTTTGATCAGGTGGCAGCAGCTGTCCGGACAGGCAGTCTTGATCTTCCCGGGGGAAAAATAAAAACCCAGGGTGGAGAATTTCTGGTCCGGGCAAAAGGAAAACTGTATTCAGGTGAGGAATTTGAGCAGCTTCCGGTGGTCACCCGGGAAGACGGCACGGTGATACGGCTTAAAGATGTGGCAATTGTAAAAGACGGGTTTGAAGATGCGGATTTCAAATCCAGATTTAACGGAAAACCCACAGCACTTGTGATTGTCAGCAGGACCGATACCCAGGACACGATTACCATATCAAAAGAGGTCAAACAGTATTTGAAAACCCGTGAAGGCACCTTTCCCCAGGGTGTCCATGTGGATTACTGGTTTGATATGGCAGAACTGGTTCAGGAAAGAATTGACCTGCTGCTCAAAAACGGGCTTCAGGGGATCATCCTTGTTTTTGTTGTTCTGGCGTTGTTTCTGAACTTAGGTCTGTCTTTCTGGGTGGCATCGGGAATTCCGATTTCATTTATGGGGGCTTTTCTGATTCTGGATTATTTTGGCGCCTCAATCAATATGCTTTCATTGTTCGGTTTTATCATGACCCTGGGAATTCTTGTGGATGATGCCATTATTGTCGGTGAAAATGTATATACCCATTATAAAGAAGGCAAGTCTGCAAAAGATGCGGTCATAGACAGTGTGGAACAGATTGGCGGGCCGGTGATCATGGCCGTGTTTACGACCATTGTGGCCTTTGCGCCCATCATGTTTGTTTCCGGCATCATGGGTAAATTTGTCTTTATTCTGCCCCAGGCAGTCATCTGTATCCTTGCCATATCACTGGTGGAAGCATTTGTCATATTGCCGGCGCATCTGGAGCATTCCCTTTCACCGCCCCCGGAAAATCCCGGGCTGGCATCGCGGGTGTTCGGGTTCGGGTTCGGATGGCTGAAAAAAGATATCCTTGACGGTCATGCCTGGTTAAGGGGAAATACAGAAAAGCTGCTGGATCGGTTTATCCAAAAGGTATATACGCCGACCTTAAAATATTGTGTGATAAACCGGTATTTCACGCTGGCCATTGCCTTTGCTGTTCTTGTTGCCAGCATAGGACTTATTGCAGGGGGGCATGTTCCGTTCCTTTTGTTCGGGAAAACAGACAGCAACTGGATTAATTGCGATCTGGTGTACCCGTTGGGCACCCCGTTTCATACCACTGAAACATCCATAGAAAAAATTGAAAAGGGTGCCACGGCGCTCAATGACCATTTCCGGGACAAGGTTGAAGATGGGAAAGATATTGTTGCATATATGTATTCCGGTGTGGGCACAATTCCCAGACGGGACTGGAAACCGCCGGTTTTTGGCGGGCATTGCGGACATGCGATTATTGAAGTTGTACCGGCATCCATGCGTCCGGGGGTTACAGGTCCTGAAATTGTTGCAAAATGGCGGGAATTCTCCGGAGAGATCATCGGTGTGGAGCAGTTGACGTTTGCGCTTATCGGAGGAGGGCCCCAGGGAAATCCCATTGAGATTCAGCTCTCAGGTGAAGATCTTGACCCGCTTCAGCGGGCAGCGGGTGAATTGAAAAATGAGATTGCCAAATATCCGGGAACCTTTGATATCACAGATAATTTCCGGCCCGGGAAAATGGAAAAGCAGATTTATATTAAAAAAGGGGCCAAATCCCTGGGCATCACCATGGCGGACATTGCCCTTCAGATCCGGCAGGCGTATTACGGGGATGAAGTGCTGACGATTCAAAGAGGCAGGGACGATATCAAGGTCATGGTCCGGTATTCCCAGGAAGAAAGAGAATCCGAAGGCAGCATAGAGCATTTGCGTATCAGAACCCGGGACGGTCGGCAGATTCCGCTGAATCAGGTGGCAGACATTGAAATCAGGCAGGGGTATTCAACCATTCAGCGGGTGGACAGAAAGCGGGTAATCACCGTGATCTCCGATCTTGATGAAACCGTTGCCAATGCCCAGAAAATTGTCACGAGCCTGAAAACGGGGTATCTGGACGACCTGATGGCAAGATATCCCGGGGTGAGTTATGATCTGGAGGGCCAGGCAAAACGTACCAAAGACCTTCTGTCGGATCTGAAAATCGGATTTTCCATGGCGCTGATGCTGATTTTTGTATTGCTGGCCAGCCAATTTAAATCCTATATCCAGCCGGTCATTATCATGACGGCGATCCCCTTCGGGCTGATCGGAGCCATTGCCGGACACTTTCTGATGGGGCTTGAATTTACCATGTTTTCAATTTTTGGAACCGTGGCCTTGTCCGGGATTGTGGTAAATGATTCCTTGATTCTGATTGATTTTATCAACTCAAAAATCAGGGGAGGGAAGGACGCCTTTGATTCGGTAATCACTGCCGGACAGGACAGGTTCCGGGCTGTGCTTTTGACGTCTGTTACAACAATTGCAGGACTTTTTCCGTTGCTTCTGGAAACCAGCTTTCAGGCCCAGTTTCTGATTCCCATGGCCGTGAGTATCAGTTTTGGACTGATGGCAGCAACGGTTCTGACACTTTTGTTTGTGCCGGCACTGTATATGGTCATCCGGGATATTACCTATATCTTTGTTGCAAAAGAAGAAGTTTGAACCGGAGACAGGGGGGGGCACAGATCATCGGTTTTTATCCGGGCTGCAGTTGGGGCAGGTATCAAGGGTTCGTACAAAGTCCTTGAATTTTTTAAACGTCCTGGTATCCATGGTGTGCTCCATCTGGCAGGCGGTCTGATCAGCCGTTGCTTCATCAACTTTTAAAATCCGGAAGAAAAAATCCTTTAAAAAAATATGACGGTGTTCTATCTCCACGGCAATTTTTTTGCCTTCCGGCGTTAAGGTGACATATCCGTAGGGTTCATAATTGATCAGTTTGCTTTTTGCCAGTTTTTTAAGCATCCCTGTCACGGACCCGCGTTTGATATCCATTTTTTCAGCAATGTCTTTGGATCTTGCCACTGTTTTCTGGGTCTGAAGTTCCAGAATGATTTCCAGGTAATCTTCAAGGCTTTGTGATAAGGGTTCATTTTTATTCATGTCGTTGATCCTTTATTTTAGTCATTATATGTTTATATTTGATTTTGTGCGATGTCAAACGATAATGCTGGGAATTCTTACTTTGTTTCAGCAAGATATTAAAAGTTAGGTGCTAAAAACATGGATAAGACAGCATGGAAATGGTCTAAATGCTTTGTTTCAAGGCGGTTAAATCGAATTTTCAGTTTACGGAAGATCTTTTTTAAGGTTGAAAGCTGATATCTGATATTATAGTATTGGTATTATTTTGAATAAAATGTTGTTCAATTTTCTTATGAGGTGGTTTATGACAGATGATGATAACAAACCCATTACGCCTGAAGTCGTAGAAGAAGAAACGCAGAAACCTGAAAGCCAACTGGTTCAGCAATCCGCAAAACCGGATATTTTATATATTATTCCCATCACCGGTCGCCCCCATCTGCCAGCCCAGGTGCAGCCGTTAATGGTCAGTAAGGAAAGATGGGAGGAAACGCTTTTAAAAGCATCAAAGGATTCAAAGAATCTTCTGGGGCTTGCATATTTCAAGGAAGTGAAAGGCAAATATGTATATAAGGAAGATTTTCCAAAAGTGGGCTGTGTGGTAAGGATGATGAATATTGTCGATATTCAGGGGAATATCCAGTTCATCGCCCAGGGGCTTGAACGGTTCAGAATCAAGCGGTTTATTTCCAATAAACCGCCTTTTGTTGTCCAGGTGGAATATTTTAAAAAGATGGAGGAGAACGAAGATGAATTAAAAGCATATGCAATTGCGATTATCAGTTCCATCAAGCAGCTGCTGTCTTTAAATCCTTTATATTCTGAAGAGCTCAAGCAATATCTGGGGATGTTCAGCCCGGATCAGCCGTCTCCTTTGACCGATTTTGCAGCCGGTATTACAACGGCCTCCGGAGATGATCTCCAGGAAATTCTGGAATTTGAACGGGTTATTGACCGGATGAAAAAGGTAATGATGCTGCTGCAAAAAGAGATCGAGATTGCAAAGCTGCAAACCAAGATTCGGCAGGATATCAATACCCAGGTGGATGACAATAAGCGCAAATTCTTTTTAAAGGAGCAGTTGAAAGCCATTCAGAAGGAACTGGGTCTGCAGAAGGATGATAAAACCCTGGATGTGGACAAATTCAAGGAAAAATTTGAAAAACTGAATCCGCCGGAACATGTGCGCAAAAAATTCAAAGAAGAAATTGAAAAATTATCACTGCTTGAAACCGGATCTTCTGAGTATGGCGTGACCCGTAATTATCTGGACTGGATTGTTTCATTTCCCTGGGGAATTTATTCTGAGGATAATATTGATATAAAACGGGCTGAAGAAGTGCTGGATCGGGATCATGCAGGCCTGTCCGATGTAAAGGAACGCATTATTGAGTTTTTTGCCGCAGGTATCTATAAAAAGGATATTTCAGGCTCGATTATATTATTTGTCGGCCCGCCGGGTGTGGGAAAGACATCCATTGGAAAATCCATTGCCCAGGCCCTTGGTCGAAAATTTTACCGGTTCAGCCTTGGCGGGATGAGGGATGAGGCCGAGATCAAAGGCCACAGGAGAACCTATGTGGGGGCTTTGCCCGGCAAGCTGGTCCAGGCATTGAAAGATACCCAGGTGTCCAATCCGGTGATCATGCTGGATGAGGTGGACAAGATCGGGATGTCCTATCAGGGGGATCCGGCATCGGCGCTGCTTGAGGTTCTTGACCCGGAGCAGAATTCAGAATTTCTGGATCATTATCTGGATTTGCGCATGGATCTGTCCAAGGTGCTGTTTATCTGTACTGCAAATCAGCTGGATACCATTCCAGGGCCGCTGCTGGATCGTATGGACCGGATAAATCTGTCCGGGTATATTACCCAGGAAAAAATGGAAATTGCCAGAAAGCATCTGTGGCCCAGACTTTTAAAAAGAAATAATCTGACCTCCAAGATTATTACCATCACAGATCCTACTATCCGATATCTGATAGAGGGCTATGCCAGAGAGGCCGGGGTAAGAGGGCTTGAAAAGCTGCTGAACAAGATTATCCGCAAAAGCATTGTAAAAATATTAAAAGAAAAAAAAGAAAAAATTCAGATCAATATCAAGTCCCTTGAAGATCTTTTAGGGCCTCCGGTTTTTATGGGCGAAAAACAGTTGTCCGGTGTGGGCGTTGTAACAGGTCTTGCCTGGACACAGATGGGAGGAGCAACGCTTCCCATAGAAGCGGTTCGTGTGCATGATAAAACTCCGGGGATTAAACTGACCGGAAAGCTCGGGGATGTCATGCAGGAGTCGGCATCCATTGCATACAGTTATGTGCGTGCCAACCTGGGACAGTTTAAAATTGGAAAAAAATATTTTGACAAGGCATTTATCCATATTCATGTTCCCGAAGGGGCAACCCCCAAGGACGGGCCCAGTGCCGGAGTAACGATTACCACGGCCATTATTTCCCTTGCGGCAAAAAAGAAAATCAAACCTTTGCTTGCCATGACAGGGGAGATCACCTTGACCGGAGAAGTGTTGCCGGTAGGCGGAATCAGGGAAAAAATTATTGCGGCCCGGCGAATGAAAATTAAACAGATTATTTTACCGCAAGGATGTATGCCTGAGTTTAAAAAACTGCCGGATCATATTAAAGAAGGCATTGAATTTCATTTTGCCAGTAAATACAAAGATGTGTATAAAGTCGCCTTTGATGACTGAAACCGCACTGATTGTATTTTTAAAATTTCCTGAAAAAGGAAAGGTGAAAACCCGGCTTTCCAGAGATCTGAACAAGGATTTTGTGTTTGAACTGTATAAAGCCTTTGTTTCAGATCTTGTGGAAAAACTGCGATCTGTCAGAAACACCTTTTTTTTTGTCTGGCCGCTGATGGAGAAAACAGATGAGGAAAAAAAAGTTCTGGAAAACCTGATCGGGCGTGAGGTGTATTTTTATTGTCAGCAGGGGGATCATCTTGGAGACAGGATGGCCAATGCCTTTAACACTGTATTTGATCAGGGGTGTGAACAGGCTGTGCTGATCGGCACAGATATTCCTGAAATAAACGCGGATCTTATTTTTAACGCATTTGATATGCTTGAAAAAAATGCCGCTGTTATCGGGCCTGCAACAGATGGCGGATATTACCTGATCGGGTTCCGGAAATCAGGATTTTCAAAATCCGTATTTGATGGCATTGAATGGTCAACACAACAGGTGTTGTCCCGGACAATTGCCGGAATGAATCAGCAGGGCATTACCTGCGGTTTTTTGCCAAAACTTGATGATATTGATACGCTTGAGGATCTAAAGGCACTGGCATTGAGATGTAAGAACGGGGGCAGTATCGGTTGGCACACTCGAAAACTGCTTGAGCAATTATGAGCATGGATATTTCTGTTATTATCCCTGTCCTGAATGAAGAAAGGAATATAAACAGGGCCATTGACGCTGTTTTTGCCCAGAAGTTTTACGGCAGTATTGAAATCATTGTGGTGGACGGGCACGCGGATGCGACAACCCTTGGCCGGATTAAAAATAAAAAGGTGATCCAACTTAACGCTTCTGCCGGCAGAGGAACCCAGATGAATGCCGGTGCCGGGGCAGCTTCCGGCAAGGTATTGCTGTTTTTGCACTGTGATACTGTTTTGCCGATGGGTGCCCTGACTGCCATACACAAGACCATGGCGCAAAGCACTATCAAGGCCGGCGCATTTGATCTTTCCATTGATTCACCCGGCCGTCTGTTTCGGATGATTGAAAAATCAGCATCCTTAAGATCGCGCATCACCCGTATCCCTTATGGGGATCAGGCCATTTTTATCGAAAAAAACTTCTTTTTTAAGGTGGGGCAGTATTCACCCATTCCTATCATGGAAGATGTTGATCTGATGAGAAAATTAAAAAAAAACAAGGGCCGGATTCAGATCTTGGACCTTCCGGTGATCACCTCTGCAAGGCGCTGGAAAAAAGAAGGCCTTTTGTATTGTACCTTAAGAAACTGGACGCTGTTAACCTTCTTTTTTCTGGGGGTTAAGCCCCAAACCCTTGTCAAACTTTATAAATCCTGAACGATTCTGGTCTGACTGTTTCAGGTTCAGCTCAAGAGTTTTCGTATTCTTTCCCATCCGGCCTGGGGAATCTGGGCACCGATCACCTGGCAGACTTCATAGCCGCAGGCAGATGCAATTTTTCCGCATTTTTCCATGCTGAATCCACTGGCAAGGCCGAACAGAAAACCCGCTGCCCATAAATCCCCGGCACCAGTGGTGTCCACAGGCGCATTGCCCAGTTGAGCGGGGATTCGGGTAATACTGTTTTGATGTGAGACATAACTGCCGTTTGCACCGAGTTTTAAAACTGCATACTTGACATGTTCAGACAGTTTTTCAAGGGCTTTTTGCTCGTCCCTGTGCCCGGTGTAGGCAAAGGCTTCATCTTCGTTGGCGATCAGGATGTCAACATAGTGTTGAATGATATCCTCAAGGATATGTCTGGAGGCATTGACCACTTCAAAACTTGCCAGGTCAAGAGCAATTAAGGCCCCTGCCGCTTTGGCCGATTTTAATGACGCCATCATCAAATCCGGGTTGAACAGAAGATAGCCTTCTATGACAGCGATGGCGCAATCCTGGAACATATCCGGTGTAATGGTTTCAGGATCAAGCTGGGCTGAGGCGCCTAAAAAGGTGAACATGGAACGCTGTGCATCCGGTGTAATGACGGACAGGACATTGCCGGTGGGAAAACTTCCCGTTGAAATAACCGGTTCAATTTGGAGTCTGTTTAGTTCTTTTTCAAACAGACGGCCATTGTCATCATCCCCTTTGCAGCCGATAAACCTGGCTTTTCCGCCAAGGTTGGCCACGCCTACGATGGTGTTGCAGGCAGCGCCACCGGGGACAACTGCCGGTGTGTTTTGTGTTTTTGAAAGAATGGTGACAATGTCTTCATGTTCCACCAGTGTCATGCCGCCTTTTTTTTTCCCAAGATCGATAAGAAATTGATCACTTTCGTTAATCAGAATATCAACCAGTGTATTTCCAATGCCTGTGATTTTTGTACGAGTATGTTGAGACATGTGTTTTCCTGAATTGTGTTAAAAAGTCAAAAATAATAATCTAACCGTGCCCAGACAATAAAAAATATACTCATTTTGTCAAGCATTTTGTTTTTTTTAACGAATAGTGAATTAATTTTTCAGACCCGGAGCGCATTATTGACAAAATAAAAATAAAGACATATTAATGAAGCCTTGAAATGAATAAAAAGATGAAGTCTTTAGTATAATTATTTGAATAAAATAAAGGAGCTGAACGAATGTCAGAAAAACAATCTTTCATGTTTACATCCGAGTCTGTGACCGAGGGACACCCTGATAAAGTAGCAGATGCAATTTCAGACAGTATTCTGGATGCCATCATGGCTGAAGATAAAAAATGCAGGGTTGCCTGTGAAACGCTTGTTACAACAGGACTTGCAATGGTTGCAGGAGAAATTACCACAGATTGTTATGTGGATATCCCCCAGGTGGTCAGAAATACAATCAAGGATATCGGGTATAATTCATCCAGCATGGGATTTGACTGGCAGACCTGTTCAGTGATTACCAGTATTGATCAGCAGTCACCGGATATTTCCCAGGGGGTTGATGAAGGTGCAGGCCTTTTTAAGGAACAGGGGGCAGGCGATCAGGGACTGATGTTCGGCTTTGCAACAAACGAGACTTCAGAATTGATGCCCATGCCCATTGTTTATGCACATAATCTGACCAAACGTCTGGCCCAGGTCCGTAAAAATGGTGCCCTGGATTTTTTAAGGCCGGATGGCAAATCCCAGGTGACCATTGAGTATGTGAATGGAAAACCTTCCAGAGTGGATACTGTGGTGGTTTCCAGTCAGCATTCTCCGGACGTGTCTTATGATGATTTAAAAACAGCCATTATTAAAGAAGTCATTAAAAAAGTGATCCCGGAAGGCATGATGGACGGGGATACCAAGTTTTTTATCAACCCCACCGGCCGTTTTGTTGTGGGCGGCCCCATGGGCGACTGCGGTGTTACGGGCAGGAAAATTATTGTGGATACATATGGCGGTCAGGGAAGTCATGGCGGTGGTTGCTTTTCCGGAAAAGATCCTTCAAAGGTAGACAGAAGTGCATCCTATATGGGCCGTTATGTGGCAAAGAATCTGGTTGCTTCCGGTATCGCGGATAAATGTGAAGTGCAGGTGGCTTATGCTATTGGCGTTGCAGAGCCGGTATCACTTCTGGTGGATTTTATGGGGACCGGTAAAATTTCAGAAGCAAAAGCTGTTCAAATTGTTAGGGAAGTGTTTGACCTGAAACCTGCCGGAATCATTAAAACACTTGACCTTCTTCGTCCGATCTATCGAAAAACATCTGCTTATGGACATTTTGGAAGAAAAGATCCGGATTTCTACTGGGAGAGAACTGACAGGGCTGACCAGATAAGAGGACTGGCCGGAATTTAAGTTTCATATTGTTTTGTTTTTAGGTTAAAAGCTGCCCGGGCGTGTAATATTACACGCCCGGGCAGCTTTTTTTATTGACATTAAACCGGGAAAACAGTATCTTGTCAAGAAAACAACATATCAACATATTTTGATATAGTTCTTGAAAAAATAAAATTAAAGGAGTTTTTACATGTCAGAATCCATTAAAGCATCTTCGTACATCGATCTTGATCTTTCCTTGAAGTATAAGGTAAAAAATATTTCCCTTGCAGAAGAAGGGCATAAGGATATGCAGCTTTCAGAAAAGGAAATGCCGGGCCTGATGGCCATTCGGGAAAAATATGGTCCTGAAAAACCGCTCAAGGGCATGAAGATTATGGGCAGTCTTCATATGACCATTCAGACTGCAATGCTCATTGACACTCTCTATGAACTGGGCGCCGATATCCGGTGGGCCACCTGTAATATTTTTTCAACCCAGGATCATGCAGCCGCTGCAATTGCAGAAAAAGGCAGTGCTGCTGTTTTTGCCTGGAAAGGTGAAACCCTTGAGGAGTTCTGGTGGTGCACGGAACAGGCATTGATCTGGCCGGATGGTTCAGGACCGGATCTGATTGTTGATGATGGTGGTGACGCGACCTTATTCGTTCATCAGGGGGTGAAGGTGGAAAAAAATCCGTCACTGCTTGAGCTGCCGACCCACAGCGTTGATGAAAGATGTCTGATGGCTCGCCTGCAAGTGTCTTATGCGCAAAATCCGGCCAGATGGACGCAGATTGCCAAAAATATCCGCGGTGTTTCAGAAGAGACCACAACCGGTGTTCACAGGCTTTATCAGCTTGCCCAGAAAAACGAACTGCTGTTTCCGGCGATTAATGTGAATGATTCTGTAACCAAGTCCAAGTTTGATAATCTGTACGGATGCAGAGAATCGCTTGCAGACGGTATTAAACGGGCAACCGATGTCATGCTGGCGGGAAAAACCGTTATTATTGCAGGATATGGTGATGTGGGCAAAGGCTGTGCTGCATCCATGCGAGGCTATGGCGCTATTGTATGGGTGACGGAAATTGATCCGATCTGTGCGCTTCAGGCGGCCATGGAAGGCTTTCGCGTAGTAACCATGGAAGAGGCTGTTGTGCATGGGGATATCTTTGTTACTGCCACTGGTAATTATCATGTGATCACCGGAAAACATATTGAGCAGATGAAAGATGAATCCATTATCTGCAATATCGGGCATTTTGATAATGAGATTGAAATGAGTTATCTGTATAATCATCCAAAAGCGGTCAAGCTTAACATTAAACCCCAGGTGGATAAATGGATACTGGAGTCCGGCCGGTCTGTCATTGTTCTTGCAGAGGGGCGCCTGGTGAATCTGGGATGTGCAACAGGTCACCCCAGTTTTGTGATGAGTAACAGCTTTTCAAATCAGACGCTTGCCCAGATCAAACTGGCAAAAGAAGATCTGGCCATTGATGTGTATACTCTACCCAAAGAACTGGATGAAGAGGTTGCCAGACTGCATTTGAAGAATCTGTCTGTCACCCTGACAAAATTGACCCAGGAACAGTCGGATTATCTGGGGATTCCGGTTAACGGGCCTTTTAAATCCAACCATTACCGGTATTAAGGGGTTTGATGAACCTGCAGAGGATGTGTTTTTGGCACACTGTCTGCAGGTTTATTTTTTTGAACATCCTCTTAAATTATCATTTTAGTAGTTATTTCATTGGCTTGTGATAAAAGACAATTTTTTTGGGTGTTTTATGGTTCAAAATTTTGAACTTTTTTGACAGATTCAAGGCAGTTCAGTGGGGATGGTTGTGAAAAAAAAAGAAAGAAAAAATATAAATATGCTTTTAAATGAAGATGTTATGATTTTAATAGGGAAGGGTTGCCCTGGTTTGGCACATCAATTGCTATACTAATTATCAACATATAAAAAGATTTAGTTTTTTCATCTTTTTTTCCTTTTCTGACAAAGGCTGCTTTAAAAAAGCAGCCTTTGTCAGTTCAGGGCTCTTTTTATGATTTGATTAAAGACAGGATTTCCTCATTTTCAGGAAACCGGTTTGCCTGATGCTTTGAAAAAATCATTTTATCATCCACAATGACATCATATATCCCCTTTGATCCGGGAATCAGCTCACAGTCTGCATGAAGTTCATCTTTAAGGAGGTCTGCCAGACCGGCAGCTCTTGGTTTGTAATTTCAGACAGAACAATATTTTATTTTGATATCCATAATATTTCAGGCTCCCATTCTTATTTTGTTTCAATCCAGTTTTCCAACCGCAAACCCTCGACGCTCACAAATTCACGCATGTTGTTGGTGACAAGGATTAAAGATTTACTTCTGGCATGCCCGGCAATGTGTAAATCATTGCCCCCTATAGAAATGCCTTTCTTTTCTAAATCCGTTCTCACGTTTCCATAATGGGCAGCAGCATTATCGTCATAGGGCAGGACCTCCAGACGGGATACAAAGTCCTCAACCTTGCGCAGGTTGTGAGATGCCATAGCGCTTTTTTCAACACCATGTAATAATTCTGCCAGCGTGATTGAACTGATGCACATCTGCCCTGCATGGGCGTTAAAGATGTCTAATACTTCAATTGGACGACGCTTGATCACATAAATAACAATATTGGTGTCCAACATATATTTTAACATCAAAAAG
>JAHJLV010000045.1 GCA_018821535.1 Pseudomonadota bacterium
ACTTTTAAAAATAGCGTATTGTCCTTCAAACAGAGGTATGTCAGTGCCTGTTCCAAGCTTGTCCGTGAAGGGGACATTTCCAGCCAACCATATATTGAGAGACGTAAATGTTCTATTGGGTTCATATCTGGTGGTTTCAAAAGATATGTATTCTATGAGGGCATCTCCTTGTGGGTTTGTAACGCTGAGGGTTACTGAGCTAAGCATCATGTCAACCGGGATTTTAAATGCAATCAGATCGCTATCGCTTTCATGATTTAAATTATCAGATGCGTTTGTCTCCGAACCTGAAATAGTATTTGTTCCAAGATCCAGAGTGAAAAACTGGGGATTAGAGAGCCAGGCGCTTATATCCAGCAAATCACCATCTGTGGCTTCATTATAATTAATGGGTGCTGCTGAAACGCTACTCATAAGGGTTAAGACAAACAGGGCCACACATAAAAACAACATTTTTTTTTTCAAATGTTTATCCTCCAGATTATAGATAACTTTAAATATAAAGCAATTACTGTACCAACAAAATATTTTATGGAGAGCCCTGTCTATAAGTATTAGCGATATTTTTAGGAATATAATTTCTCAGAAAAAAAAGTCATACAATGAGGAAAAAAAGTACTAATTATGGAAAACTAAACCTTAAATTTTAAAATTCAGGCTTCAAGGGTCAAATTTTTCTTAGAAATAAAATCCATTTATGCAAGCCAATGATTATCGCATCCACCAGAATATTTCCCGGCCAAATTGCCACTTCTGGATATTTTTGCTATTCTTTATAATAACTCGCGGCAAACTGTTGCCACGATCAAAAAACCGTCAAAAAGGGAGGGCATCATGAAAATTTCAAAAGCATTAAACCACTTCTTCAACTATCAAAAATTAAACGTTAAAAAAAAATACAATCCGGAATTATGAATTTATCCTGACCAGATTCTATGCCTATTTCGGAGATATCGAACTTTCAGTTATAAATTCTGACGACATTCTGGAATTTATGACCAGGGTCTCAGGAAACTCAAAACAAAACACCAAAAAATTAAGATTTACACTTCTCACCGTCTTTTTCAACTACATAAAAAATTCTATCGATCCAGCTTTTCCAAATCCTTGTGATAATAAAACACTTCGAAGGCTATTCAGGGCTGAGAAAAATACCCAGTTCAAAATAATTGAAAAAGACTTGGTTGATGAAATTATTTTCCGAACACAGAATCAAAGAAATCGAATTATGCTTGAACTTATGGCACGTGGTTGCATGAGGATAGGTGAAGTTTTAAATCTGACTCCAATGGATATTGAAGATCGAAAAGTGATTATTCAGTCCCCAAAAAGCGGAAGGGTTTCTGAAGTCGTCTTTTTGCCCCAGAAGGTAATAGACCGAATGAAAAAATATATTCAAGATCGTGAAATTAAATCGGAGGACCGGATTTTTCCAATAACCTATGCCGGGGCAAGGTTGGTAGTGAAAAAGTCTGGAGAAATGGTGGATATTCAAATCCGGCCACATGATCTCCGAAGACATGCGGCCACTTATGCATCCAGATCAGGAACCCCGCTTGAAATTGTAAGCAAGATTCTGTTACGCCATTCAAATTTGTCCACTACCCAAAGATATCTCGGAAAAATAAGTGATTCAGAGGCAATCCGATGGATCGATCATCTTCATGGATAGTTCGAAAAAATGGCCGGGTTGGCATTCAAAACCCAACCCGGTTTCTTATCGAAAATCAATCAAGGATATTTTTTGTATCTGAAAGGATTTCTTCATCTGAATAATCAGAACAGGGATAATTATTCTTGAGTCCCGTTAACGCTATAAATCGTCTGCAGAAGAAAGTAGAGTAACGGAGGGTATTTTTGTAATAATCAGAACACCGCTCCTCAGCGGTTAAAACTATAAAAAGCCTTGCCGACCTTCAGCTGGGTTGCCGGTGAACACGGTCATTCTTAGCCTATCCAACATAGAAGCGGGTGGATGCTGGTTTTCAACTATAATAATTTGGCTATCTCCTCCATGATGGTCGGTAAGATAAGAATAAAAGCGTTCTTTCAGATTTGTACCTTGCAGTAGCTTGTCATCATCGCCTTCTGGCTTGAAATAAGCTAGAAGCGGCGAGTCGAGCACGACAAAACCAGGATGTGGCAAATCATTTTCTTGACAATACTCCAACAATGCGACTGTCACTGCTGCGTGGGTAATAGCGCGTAATCCCTTGCCCCTGCTCCCTCGTGGTTTTCCGTCAATGACAAAATCAGTGCTTTCTTTGTCAAAATGAACAAGGCAATCACCTGGGAAATCCCATGCCTTAAGCAGATTAGAGACCTTAAGTGAAAAGTCATGTGCAATAGACTCAGGCAGTCCAGAGACAATAGGGCCAGGCATACCTTCATCATCCTCGTCCAGCTCCAAAGATTTTCTGCGTTCCTCTAACTTTAAAAGTCTAACATAAAGTTCAAGCCCTTTCTGTACCTCGGCCCGCTTTTCAACAAGCTCCGAGAAAGAAGCTCTTTCTTCACTCACTAACGGTGCAATGGTTTTCTGAATCTGAGTGTTAACATGTTCATAATTTTCATTCAAATTCGATAACTCGTGGTCTTGAGAAACTGCCTCAGATTTTAAATCCGCTACTGTCCATTTGAGTTCTTCTTTAAGTCGCCTGATCTTCTCGATTTCTGCAGACGCCGCTTGAACGATAGCCTCAACGTCACCATCGCAAGCAGCATTATGTTCTTGTGCATCAGGTGCCGCTCCACAAAGAGGGCAAGGCACCAATTCCACATGGGCAAACATCATCCCGCTTTCCTGGATTGCTGTTAGACGTTCAATATCGACGGCATAGTGTTTCTGAAGCAGATCAAATCTCGTCAACAGGTCAGTAATCTCATCTAATCGGTCCTGAATAGTACTTCGGGAGTCAATAAGTTCCCTACGTTGCGCCAAAAAAGAATCTAACTGCGCTTGAACTTTATTCAGAGTTTCCTTACGTAGCTTAATAGTTTCTTCCAATCGATTAATCTGTTTCTTTAGGTCCTCCTCTTCTTCACCAACATCCTCAATTTCTTGTCTAATATCGGCGAGCAGATCATCGATTAACTCAATCTGTTTTGTTCCATCTGGTTCAATCCGAGTTGTTCCAACAACATTACAGTCATCAACTCCTGTCAGAAGGAGTTTTATGGTCGCCAACTCGGCTGTTTTAAGTGTGTATTGACCTCCCCAGAAGGGCGAACCGGTCTGCTGAATTTCACCTTCTTGGACAATCACAAGTCTCGCCAGATTTCTGAAACTAAGGCTCTGAGTTGTACCTTTCTTTTTACTACGCAATATGCGTTTCCCAAGAAGCCCGATTTTTTCGAGAAGGAATCCAGACATATTGTCGATTTTGCCGTGAGCATGAACTTTTTTGAGAATCTCCTCTTCGGAAGTCTCATTGAGTAAGTCCTGCACCTTGAAATTTCCGCCAGAGGATGAACGGGAAAATCGCAATCTCTCCCTCTCTCCGGAGGTCACATCCAAATCAAACTGAACTTCACCAAAAGGAGTCCGCTCTGGAATATCCCTAAGTTCGGAGCCTCCAAGCATGAAATCAATTGATTCCGCCAGGAACGACTTCCCTGTGTCAGAGGCACCGCAAACCACGTTTACGCCTTTAAAGAATGTCATCTCGGACATTTTTTTAGGACCGGAGAAGGCAATGCGCCTTAGTTGAAGGTAACCGTTGCTCATTAATGACCTCCCGGTCTATCAATTGTTTGGAACTGGCTTGACCAATTCTCGAATAGACTATGCGTGATTCTTCGAATTTCCGATGTTGTGATATCCATATACTGCTTGACCACCCATTGTGCTCGGTCTTTGAGCTGCTGGGAATAAATAGAGGTGAGTGAGGCAAGAAAGGGCGCTGCCGACTCTCCAGCGACGTAGTTGAAACCGTTTTCTGTGGGTATTCGTTGAATAAGGCGCCGACTGATCATCAACAAAAGGCCTTTTTCAATCAGCCCCCGTCGAACCAGCAGTTCTCCTGCCCTCATAGGGAGGGCGGGATGAAGGCTTTCCGGACCATTGACATCACCAGAATGTACGATGAGATAGTCCATTTCGACTAGTCTTTCAAGGTCGAAAGCCGCAGGATGAGCGGCGACTAAAATCACCAAAGAGCGGACACCAGTTTCCAGCGGGCTGTTAAATATTGTCGGGTGTATGCGGTTAGTCATCATTTATCACCCATATAAGACGATTTTCATTTGCAAGCTGGTGGCAGATACCCTGACGATCCTGTGATTTGGTTACTGACGAAAGTGGATTTGCAGTCAACGCGACAGTTGATGCCTGGGCCACTGTCGCTTTCATCCTTTTGTAACCGTCGGGATGGGTTGCGTCTGTAACATCAACCACACCATGATAAACCTCGTCTTGAAGGTCATCAAATGTTCCCTCTGGTACTGTATCTCTGGCAAAGTTTCGTAGTGCTTCGGCATGGTAGAAGCGCTCACGTTGTCTTCGGAAATCCCTTTCCAACATACTGTTCGAAACTAAAGTATTCATATTATGGAGCGAAGTCCCTAAATGATCTCCATAGGCATCAAGGAGCTGACGGATATATCGGCTCTCGTGTTCTGTTGGAACGGCAGGAGGGGTATTGGGATTTGGTCTAGCGGGAAGACCGCCACCGAACCGTACTGCGTGAAATCCAGTATCGCTATGTGCTTGAATCAGCTCAACGTGTGATTTCGATGAAAAGATTGAAAAATCAAATGCATCCACGTAGGACAGGAGGTCTCCGCTAAGCTTGATTTGTTTGGTAATCGTGATTTTGCATTTGCAGTGCCCATCCCAATTTTCCTTTAATTTTTTGTGAAGCTCGGTCGGCTTATTTAGAAGTTTCTCCAACGTTGTTCCGACGCCGAGAGATGCCACAAAATAATGTCTTCGTGGTGGTATATATTCACCGATGTGGGAGTAGTAAATGATCTTACCCAGTTCGATCCAAATGTCGCTCGGCCGCAATGGGTTCGCATAACGTTTACATTGGTAGTTGTCCCATGTATCTTCAAAACCTTTATCTGTGTAAAATCCAGCGATATCTACACCACAATCTCCTGCACCACCAAAACGTCGAACTTTGACATACGGGTTTTTAAGGCTGGTAGACCATTCTTCGATAAAATCTTCCCATTCATCTGGGCTGAAATTTTTGACACGGATAGCTTTAGGGAATGGTAAACCAGAATGCACATGTGCAGATGATGGGACGAGTGAAAGTCCCTTGGGTTTAATCGCCTTCATGTCTGTGTCAGATATCATACGGTGTCACTGGCAGTCCTTACTTAGAAAATCAATTGATCGGTAACGAGCCTGATAACTTTCTCACAAACCTTGATATACGTTCTTATCGTTGAATAGCTAATCTGATCTATCAACAACACTGATTAATGTAAAGATATTTTCTAAACTATAAATAAAACCCTATATGCTTGTGTCGAGTATTGAAAACTTATGACTACTTGCAAATCTGAACCGATTTTTAACGATTTGTCCTGCGAAGTATCTTTTGGGTATCTGAAAAGATTTCTTCATCTTAATAATCAGAACAGGGATAATTATACTTGAGAGGTCAAAAATGAATTCTGAGGCTGTATAGGAGTTGTTATTCTTTTCAACTTTTTAAAAAATATACCAAAAGATGTGTGTCTCAGAGTGCAATAGGATTTTTTTTCGTTTGCTAATTGTTAAGTTGCTTTTTTTGATATCCTATGTCGATTTTTAATTCCTCAGTTTCTTTCAATAATTTTTGTAATTTGTCATCATCAAACCTAAAATGTTTATATTTTAGGTTTCGAATTTTTTGCCTTCTCTTCTCAAAAATTTTTTTAGGATCAATCGTTTTTTCTGTTATTAAAAAATATATAACATAAAATATAACAGGAATAGAGAAAGTCAGTATCCACGTCCACTGTTCCATTCTATCCCAACCCAACTGACTTATCAAAAAATAAAATATGGCATAAAAGATAATAATGCTTCCAAAAATTATTGATTTTAAAATAATTACGGCCTTTTTTACCTCTCTATCGATAGGTTCCTGTTGATCTTTTAATAAAAGAATAATTCCTTCTTTCTCTACCAATAATTTTTCTTTTGAAGCAATTATTTCATTCGATAATTGATTTTTTTCCCTACCAATTTCTTGATTTTTTTCTTTTTCTTTTTTTAAACTCTTTTTGAGTTCAAAATTTTCTAATTCTTGCTGTTGCGCTTTATTTTTAAAATGTTCTTGTGATAGAATAAATTTTTCTAAAGTGTCTTCTGTAATTGTAGATAGAATTTGTGATACATCCTCCTGATTAATATCTTCAGGTTTTTTTACCTGTGTTCTGAGGTTAAGTATCCTTGCTTTAACCTGATCTTCTGTTATTACGCCATCCTTGTATTTTTTTTGTAACTCATCATATTTTTCACCAACAGACTCATTTAAAACATGTGAAAGTACTATTTGAGCCTTTGTAATGATATCAAATGATTTGGGGAAGCCCCCATTACCAAATCCCTTATTGAGTTTAAACCAAAATTTATTTGTGATCCAATCAAGTGTCGTGGCTAAAGGAACGTTCCCTTCATCTTTAACCAACTCGTGCCAAGCTAATCTTATCGTACGAATCTTTCCAGTTAAAAGAATACTACCGATATTATAAAAATTGTTTAAATTCGCTTGTTTTCTGTTGATATGGACGTAGTTTAGGAGACATAAGGGTTCAACGATATCAAAACCGAATTCTTTTGAAATGGCTTCAATTGTTTTTTGATCAAGAATGTTAAACTCGTGGTTGGATTTATCAAAACATTCAATAGATTCATCTTTAGTAATGTCATTGGTTTTCAGGAATAGAAAGAAATCCGATTTTTTTTCAATCAGATCGCTTGCTTTTTTACAACCGTCAAGCACAGAGTTCATAGCAGTAACATTAGGTTTCGGAGAATCTTTACCTTCTAATATAAAACTCGCTTTGCTAAAAAAATTTTCAACCTCATCAGCCACTTCTCGAAAGTATTTAAATTTTATGAGTCGTTGGGGTGCTTTATTGTTAATTTCTTTTACATAACTATAAAAACCATTGAACAAAGACTGGTATAATTCGCCATTATATCCTACGAAATGGAAAAGAAGTTCTGTATCAAGATAGATCGTCAATTCTGTTTTCCAGGAGCCTGTTTCGCTCAGATTGCTATTATAGGTTAGACCGGAATATAGAAGGACTCCTTCACGAATTTTATTTAACTGTTGCCTAAAGTCTTCATTCTTTTTATTGCTGATTACAAAAGCACTAATATAATCAGAATATTCTTCACCGTCCGAATCATTGATTAAAAATGATCCAAAACAATGAACGATCCTTTCCTTTTCTATTTGTCCTAATTTTTGATTTTTTTTTGCTTCGATAAATAAAAAAAGATTCTCAACTATAATGTTATTGCTTGATAATATTTCTTCCTGTCGGGTTCCTATTTGGTAACTACCTTTTTTAGGAAAATTCGTTACGATAAAATTACCTTCCTCCTTTTTCAAGTATTCAAGCTTTCTGAGGGCTGTCTGAACAACGGCATCAGGAATCGAAAAATCAAATGTTTTGTTCAATAGGTTTGTGATTTCTGTGATGTTAAACTCATGTTTCCCTTGGTTTGTTATAATCTCATCCAAGAAACAACTTATTACAGTATAAATATCTTTTTGATTGTCATAAAGCTCTCTAAAAATAGCTAATGATGCTAACCGCTGGCTTTCTTCATTGATTTGTGTCATCTTTGGAACCTTTTTGCTTGTCAGTGCTATTGATAACTATCGAAAATATTGGGCATCAAAATCCATTACTCCGTATCAAGTTCAGAACTTATTGTAAACATATAAAAACATTCATTTGTCGTGATAATTTGGTTGCAAATTATAAGATTGCAAATAGAAATAAAATCAAGACTACTTGCAACTAATCATGATCAAAAATTTCAATGAAAAATGTTTTGATTTAGATAGGTATCATTAATATTTTACACTGCGGACTATATCAAAAACGAAATCTCCCAAATGCTGATGTTCAACCCCCGGACTATTATTAATAGTCCGGGGGTTTAAATTCAGCCAGAATATTTTGTAAAAAATTCCATCCATAATTCGTTGAGAAATAATGGTCGTAATCATCCCGGTTTCCTTATGGGACAAGGGCGAGCGGGACTGGGAAAAAAAAGCGATTCAGGTCTGCAGTTCAGGGTTTGCGTTTCCATACATACACACCCAAAAACAGATTGAGCAGAATGCTCAGCCCGAAAACAAGTCTTACGCCCATGGGCGTATCCCCAAACAGGGGGTCATTTTTTTTCGGGGTGCGGGTCTGCGGGTTTTCTAAAAGTTCGCTTGTATCTTTTGATTCCGGATTTACGGTGACGGTGGCATGGACCGCATGGCCCATGCCGTCATTTACTTTTATGTTCCAGTTTCCAGGTGTTTGTGCAAGAAAGGCAAATTTGCCGTTTTGATCCGTGCGGCCATTCTGGTATTCCACGGTTTCATTATCCGGGCTGAAAATCAGAATTTCTGCATACCCCATGGGGGTTTTGTCGGAATAGAAAAATTCAGCTGCCACAACAGCGTCTTTGCCGATCAGGCGGTAGTCGGTTCCATGGGCAAATGCATGAAACGGCAGAGCCGCAATCCATACAAAAACAGCACATACAAATATTGGATTCATTATTTTACCTCAAAGGTTAAAAATGTCATGAATTTCAGAAAGTCCAGACCGGAATCCTTTGTTGCCGGAATCTGGTGGGTTGCATAGAGCAGGTGTATTCCGGTTTTTTCAAAAATAATCTGTGTTACGCCGTTCTCATCGGTTCTGGATTCCTGGTCCATGTTTGTTAAAACAGACATTCCGGCAAGGGGCTGGCCGTCAAATAAAAGTTTTACAGATACGGGTGTTCCCGGTGCCAGGGTTGCAGGATCGGTAAGCGGCAACAGTTCAAACCGCAATCCCAGCGCCTGGGTGTTGATTCTGGAGGGCGCAAATATGGTTTTTGAAAACTGGGTGGATGCAAAGGCACTGACTACGGTAAAACCTTGGGCCTGCGCGGTCTTTTTGTCCATCAGCTTTTTCCCCCGGGTGGTGTTGACGCGATCTCCCCATTCACTGGTCACTGACACCATGGCAGGGGGGTGATCTGCGGTAAAAACTGCCCGCTCTTTTTCATTGGTCCGGGTTATGGAAATTTTTGTCCCGTCGGGGGATTTGGCCCAGATTCGGGTTACGCATGAGGGGGTGTAAGGGTCCAGGCGCTGGCCAATGGTTCCCCTGCAGACTGCATATGCGCCGTCTTCCACTTGCTGCACCCAGAGATGATGGGCAAAACAGGTGGTTGCCATCATCCATATTCCTGTTACCGTCAGGGTAAATATGAGTCTGATTTTTGTCTGTTTTTTCATTTTTTGTATTCCTTTTTAAAATGTAAGTTTTATGCCGCCAGTGACAATGATACCAGGTGCAATGGTGTCTCCCGAAGAAACAGACCTGAACATGGGGTATTCTTTGTCAAGGATATTTTCAGCATTTATGTAGGCAGTAAACGAATTGAAAAACCTGCGTGAAATTGAGGCATCCACCGTGAAATAGCCGTTTTCCTTCAGGGTGTTTTCGTTATCAAAATAGATATCTGCGTAATAATTGGCAATCACTGAAACAGTAACGATTTTCGGATTGTTGTACCGGAACCCGAAATGAGCATTGTGACGCGGATCATTGGGCAGATAATTGCCATTCAGGGTGGCGTTGTTTTCATCTTTTTTGACCTCGGAAATATTGAAGGTGTAGTTGGCAAAAAGGGTCAGATCGGCCAGGACATACCATTCCAGTTCTGTTTCAATTCCGTAAATGTCCACCTGGCTGATATTATCCAGCTGATACTCATACCGGGTTTTGCCCCCGCCAAAGACGCCGGTGCCGGTAAGACGGTCGCCGATATAATCCTCGGCAAAGGACTGGTAAAACGTGAGTCTGCCCCAGAGACTGTCGGTGATGAAACGTTCCACTCCCACATCATAGGACCAGATCTGTTCGGGCTTCAGGTTGGGGTTGGCCTCACGATAATAGGTGCCGCCGTTGCGGACATGAACTTTGTACAGCTCAAACAGGCTGGGTGCCCGGAACCCTTTTCCGCCGGATGCCCGAAACGTGGTTTTGTCATCCGGATGCCAGGCAACACCGAGTTTGGGGGAAAAATTGCCCTCGGTATTGGACGCATACGCATTGCTGTAGGCAAGCTTGCCTCCGCTGGCCACGGTGTCCCAGTTGGCACCTTCCGAGGTTTCGATCCAGTCATACCGTGCACCCAGGGTCACAATCAGGTTGTCATTGAGAAAGTGTACATCCAGATTGGCAAACGGAGAGATGACCTGCTGTGTGCCCTTTGCGCCAGCATCCCGGGTACTTGCGGTATAGTCCTCGTTATATTCGAATATAGCTTCCTTGAAGGATGCCCCTACAGTGAGCTGTGCAGGTTTCCAGTTCAGAAGGGTTCCTTGAATATCCGTGCCCCAGGTCTGGGTTCCCTTGAACTTTTCCTCCCTGAAAGGGGATGTGTAATTGTCACTGGCCGTGTCCTGGAAGGCTGTCTTATCTGCACGATTGAGATAGACCAGGGCCTTCAATCCCAAGGCATCCCCTTTATGGGAATAATTCAGCCAGTACTGATCCAGTTGCAGGTCATTATGAAAAAATTCACGGCCCTGGCCCATATCATGATCATAATACAGGGCAGCGATTGAAATTTCAGATGCAGGGGTGACATCACAGGTTGCTTTTCCCAGAACTTTTCCGACTTCCCGGTAGCGTTTGATTTCATAGGTTTCAGGATCTTTCACCATATAAAATCCATCGCTTTGTTCATACCCGCCTGCGGCCATGAAGCTGAATTTTTCTAGTTTCTGCCCGTGAAAGCCTTGCCCGGTATAGGTGTCTGCGCTTCCGGCTTCGGTGCGTATCGAGGTCTGTCTCTGGGTCTTTGGTTTTTTGGTGATGATGTGGATGACACCGCCAAGTCCCTCTGATCCGTATATTGCCGAGGTCGGCCCTCTTACAATTTCAATGCGTTCAATGGTCTCTTTGGGGATGTGCCCCCAGCCCACCCAGCTGATGGCGTTGTTGAAATTGTCGTTTTGCGGCACGCCATCCACCAGTATCAGAATCCTGTTGCTGCCTGTGCCGCGCATTTTCAGCGGACTGACAATGCCGTTTGTATTCAGCGCAAAATGCCGGAAATTATATATGCCCGGAACACTGCGGACAATGTCTTCCATCCGCTCGAAAGGCGAGGACATCAGTTCCTGGCTGGAAATGACCGTAACACTCTGGGCCGCATCAAATACCGGGATCTCGGATCGTGTGGTCGAAACCACCACCTCATCCAGGCTGTATGTGTTTTTGGGCTGTTCCCGGGCTGACAGGGATATCGGGTATCCAGCAGCCATCATCATCAATAAAATCCCCATCCATTTTAAGTGTATTATTTTTAACCGTACGGGTTTAAACTGTATCATTATTTTTTTCTCCTGCTGACCCTTTTGATTAACGTTCCATGTATTGGCGGAAAAAAGCATATGCTGCTTTCCGCAAAAATAAAAAGGCCACGAAGGGACATCCCTTTTTTTCGGGGTGCCTGAACCTTCGTGGCCTTTTTATTTTTATATGTTCCCGCCATTAAAAGCGGGGTAATGCCAGTAAACTTTTTTTCTAAAATTCGGTACTTATGCCAGCGGCTTCAGCCGCAGTTATCAATTGCATATTTACATATCCAGATTTTTTTTGTTTGTCAAATTTTTTCATGCAGATTTATTTTTTTGTTTTGTAAAGCACATAAACAAGGGGTACAATGCGCAATAATTTAATCACACGGACGATAAACAGTATTGTAAGATCAGGATGCATATGCCCCAGGCTGACATACAGATTATTTTAGTGTCGTTTATTCTTTTTACTTCATTGCTGCTGCTGGTATCCGGAAAAATATCCGTTGACAGGACAGCAATAGGAATCATGGTGGTTCTTTCGCTGACAGGTATCCTGACACCCGGAGAGGTTGTGTCGGGTTTTGCCAATCCTGCAGTTTTAACAGTCGGGGCCATGTTTATTTTAAGCTATGGTCTCATCCATACCGGTGCCGTGGGGTTTGCAACAGCACTTGTGCTCAGACTGTCCAAGGGCCGCAAGGCATTTGCCCATATTATCATCCTTTTTACAGTGGCGGTTGCCTCTGCATTTATAAATAATACACCGGTTGTTGTGCTGTTTATTCCCATTGTCATGGGGCTGAGCTGTGACTGTGATTTTTCGCCTTCAAAGCTTTTGATCCCATTGTCCTATGTATCGATACTTGGCGGGACATGCACCCTGATAGGGACATCCACCAATATTATTGTCAGTGATCTTTCTGCAGTATACGGGTTTGAATCCCTGTCCATGTTTGAATTGGGAAAAATCGGTGTGCCCATTGCGCTTGTGGGCGTCATTTTTCTTTTAATTGTGTCTCCAAAGCTGATGCCCGGCAGGACAGCCCCTGTGTGTGAGCTGGATGACGCAAAAACAAAAAAATATATTGCAGAGCTGATTGTTCCCGAAAAAAGTTCTGTCATCGGAAAAACAGATATTATTGATTATGCATTTGACAGTTTCGGGCTGGATGTGGTTGAGGTGTTTCGAAACCAGAGCATATTTGATCCTGCAAGGACACCGTTGACGTTAATGCAGGACGATACGCTTCTGGTAAAAGGCTCTGCAGAGGATCTGGTCTCAGCCTTGAAAACCCGGGAATTTGATCTTGCCCACGGTGAAGAGGATATGGTGTTTGGCAGCGGTCTCAAAGATGATTTGATTGTTGAGCTGATCGTTACCCCTTCATCAGCTCTTTTGAGTGAACCGCTTTTGTCCACAGATTTGAACGATGATTCAGACATCCAGATCATCGCCATCCGAAGCCGCACCAGTTACTATTCGTATAGAAAGATAAAAAGCGTGCGGCTTGAGATCGGTGATATCATCCTGGTCCGATGTCCCCGGCATAAACTTGAAAAGCTGCGCAAAAGCAGTGACTTCATGACCATCGAAGATATTCATCATACCATCATTAATAAGGAAAAGGCCGGGATGGCCATTGGTATCTTTGCTGTGGTGGTGCTTGCGGCCACCTTCGGGCTGGCAGATATCATGGTATGCTCGATCACCGGTGTTTTTCTGATGACAATGACACAGTGTTTGAATCTTAAAGATGCCTATCGATCGCTTCAGCCGGATGTATTGCTCCTGATCATCGGTACCATTGCGCTGGGGCTTGCCATGCAGAAGACCGGGGCCACAAAACTGTATGCTGATTTTTTTCTCAGCGCCTTTAAAGGCATGAGTCCGAATTATGTCCTTTTGGGTATTATTCTTCTGGCAAGCATCTGTACACATATTTTAAGCAATAATGCCACGGCAGTTCTGCTGCTGCCCATTGCCATATCCACCGCGGTTTCTCTGGGCGTGAATCCCAAACCGTTTATTGTCGGCATCTGTTTTGGTGCCAGCGCCTGTTTTGCCACCCCCATCGGATATCAGACCAATCTTCTGGTATACAGCCCCGGCGGGTACAGGTTTTCAGATTATATTAAACTGGGCCTGCCTTTAAATCTTCTGGTCATCCTCTGTGCTGCGATTTTTATCCCCATGGTCTGGCCGCTCTGATTGCCGGCAGAATACCTGTTTTTTTTACAGGGTTCTGGTTTTATCGTAAAATGAGGTATCATATCGTTTCCAGATATTCATGGCCATGCGCAGGGGTTTCATCATCGGCACGGTATAGGTGTGAAGTTTTTTATCTGCCATATAGGTCCGGCACCGGTCCACATAGGGCGAAAATCCCCTTGGGGAAATGATCAATGGTTTTGTCAGCTCCTGTTTGAGCTCCACCAGGCGTTCCGGCAGATATTCGGACAGCAGCGGTACCTGAAGATATATCGCTGCAATGATCACGTCTGTGTTGGGATCCTGATCCACGATCCGGATGGCTTCCAGAAGTCTGTCATCCCGGCAGTTCCCTAACAGATCAATGGGGTTGTTACCGACATTTTCCAGAATTTTTTCCTGAACCGCTTTTTGATCCGGCTTCAGATCTTTTAAAAAAAGATCGTGCATCCGGGTTCTGGTTTCAGGCGCAAATTCCGCCAGTGTCATGCCTTCTTCCGTGACCTGGTCACTGATAAGAATCCCGGCGCCCCCGCCGACACTGACCACTGCGACCCGGTTGCCGGAAGTTCGGGGCTGGCTGGTGAGAATAGACAGGATATTGACAAGGATCTTGGGATCTTCGGTCAATTCTTCCACCAGCAGAAAACCTGCCTGGGCACAGCAGGCCCTGAAAGCCTCATGGGAGCCGGCCAGAGATGCGGTATGGGACAGGGCGGCTTTTGCTCCGCCGCCAATGCCGCCCTTCATGACCAGAACCGGTTTTTTGCTCGCCACTTTTTTGCCCACTTCCATCAGCTTTAAACCGTCTGCCACGCCTTCCAGATAAATGGCAATAATTTTGATTCTCGGGTCTTCTCCCATATGATGTAAAATTTCCGGCACGCCGGTGCTGGCGGCATTGCCGATGGAAACCCATTTGCCCAGATTCTGCCGGTCAGCCGCAAACATTTCCAGCAGCTCAAGGCCGATGCCCCCGCTCTGGGATATCACCCCGACGCAGTTGGAAGATGTGGGCGGCACAGACCGCTGTATGGGAATATAATTGGTGTTCAGCCCGGAAAAATTATCGATCACGCCCATGCAGTTGGGGCCGATAAAGGCCACCTTATAGGCTTCGCTCAGTTGAATAAGGCGTTCCTCAAGGTCGGCACGTCCCATTTCAGCAAATCCGTCGCTGAAGATGATGGCGCCTTTTCCCCCTGATTTACAGAAATCTTCAAAGATACTCACCGTAAGCTCGGAGTTGACGGCAAAAACACAGACATCAGGGATTTTTGGCAGATCCTGCAGGGAAGGATAGCAGGAAAGACCGTGAATGGTCTTTAACCTGGGATGGACCGGATAGAGATTTTCGATTCCCATGCAGTTTTTAAGAATTACGCCCCCCTGGGTGCCGGGATGAGACGCTCCGATAATGGCCACAGACTGCGCATTAAAAATGGCATCCAGGCTTTTCTGCTTCCAGTTCAAAATTTCTTTTGGCAGGACTGCCGCATTTTCAGGATCTCTGATAAGTCGGGCATCCACCACGTCAAAGCCGTGTTCATGAACGATCACAGGATTCAGATCCAGTTCACAGATATCCGGATTTTCTGCCAGGAGTCTGGACACACTGATGGCCAGACCTATGACCGCTTCACGGTCATAGGTCTGGCCCCGGAATCCGTCAAGGACCCGACCGGCTCTTGTGTTTGCAAGCATGTGTTCCACATCCTTGCGGGACAATACACCAATGCCCATGGCGGCATCTGCATAAAGCTCCACATAGATGCCGCCCATTCCGATCATGGTGATTGAGCCAAAGCCCGGATCCTGTTTGCCGCCCACAAGCAGTTCAAACCCTTTATCCGCCATTTTCTGGATGAGCAGTCCGTCCCGGTTTTTTTTGGACAGGCCGCCAATTTTTTTTTCCAGGGCCAGGCAGGCTGCTTCCAGTTCAGATTCTGTTTTCAGGTTTAAAAAACCGCCTTTTCATCGGATTTATGAATAATGTTTGCGGAATCTGATTTAACCACCACCGGATACCCTAAATTTTTGGCAGTTTCCAAAGCTTCACAAAGAGAATACACCTGGACCCCTGCCGGCGGAATGCTGTATTGATTCAGCAGGTCGGCACTTTCTTTGAAACTCAACTGGTATTTTTGCATTGCGCGTGTCTCCATCTGGAACGGTTAGAAACAAATATCTCACCCAATTTTTAATCGATGGCTTTCCATTATTTCTTCGATGTCAAAGGACAGTTTTCGGACGGTTCTGACAAATTCATTCTGAAATTTAAAATTTTCCGCATTGGTAAAATTGGCAAAATCCAGAAGGTTCAGATTTTTAATTAAATTCAGCAGGTCCAGCAGTGCATTTTCTGCAACAGACTCCCAGGCGCCAATTCTTTCTTTCTTGGTTTTCAGGGATTCGCCGCCAGGAAGAAGGGTTTTCTGAAGGGGTTCAGGATCTTTTTTAAAATCACGGCATATTTTTTCATTTAATATCAGGAACAGGGCATCCACTCGATTCATCTTCATCAGGGTCGGGCTGTGAAAAAAAGAATACTGTTTATCCACGCTGATATCCGGCAGGTTCAGAAGGCATGTTTTTTCAAACCAGTTCAGGGTATAGGTCAGATAATCCTGCTGCGTCCATTTGTCTTTTTCCCAGGCATGGGCCCGGGTAATCTTGGTTAATTCCATGATGCAGATATCGTGGGTGTCAAAATCAAAATTGCCTAAGAAGGCGCCGGCCTGAAATATATCCACACCTGGTCTGCGGGCGTGGGGTGAAATCTCTGCGCACAGCAGCCGACTGTCTTTCCCGGGTCTTTGGATGATAATTTTATAGGAGGGCTTTCCTTTTTCAATCCGGACAAGTTCCTCAATGGAATCCGGCGGAAGAATAGGGTCTGCAGACTGGGGCGGAAAAAAAGCGGCAAAAACGCCGGGGCTTAAGTCCACTCTTTCCACTGCAGCTTTAAACAGGGGCAGATCCTCTTTTTTCAGAGGAGAAACCGGTGTCAGCCATCCTTTGTTCATATGAGGAGCAACCAGTTCCATGACCGCTTCCAGGCCAGCCTGCCAGCGCGCGCTTCTCGGGTCTTTTTTCTCATCAATCCATTGTTTTGCTTTGGGTAATAGTGGGTCCATTTAATTGCCTTATATTAATTATCCAGTTAAGGTTAAAGGGGTATTCCTGATTTTAACAAAGATAAAGCCTCTCATTTTTCCAGAACAAAAAGAGAGGTGGAGCCTTTAGCCACGATTTGTTTTTTTTCATTCAGTATTTCTCCGGACATATAAATCAGACTGCGGCCTTTATTGATTACCCGGGCAATCACCCTTACCTTTTCACCCACAAATGCTTTGCCGATAAAGTCTATATTCATGCCGGTTGTAATGGCAGAAACTTCATCCCCCGGGTGATTGGCAAGTATCCCAAGAATATCACACAGCATGGCTGATCTCATGCTGCCGTGGAGAATGCCGAGCGGATCAGCCATTTCAGGCCGGACTTCAAACTCACATTCCATACGGTTGTGGTCTATTGAAATTAATCTTGGATTAAGCCATGCTGTTACCGGATTCATGATCCGGCTCTCCACAGATGCCAGATATTTTCCTTCCAGTGCTTTGAGTTCAGTGATGTCCATTTTTGTATTTCTTTTGTAAATTTAATATGCTTAAAAGTAGTTTTGCTGTTTTGTGACCGGTCAAAAATATACCGTATGCTGCAAAAAAAATATAGGGTAATTATTTTGATCAGGGCTGTCTGTTTTTCAGCACTTTGTTGACAAAAGACCGTATTCGAGCTTAAAACGTGAAAAACAGGAGAGAGAATATCAATGGACACAGCTATTTTCAATAATCCCGGCCTGACTATTGCCCTGGCCATGGCCATGGGGATGATGGCGCAGGCATTGGCTCATCATCTGCGGGTGCCTGGAATTGTACTTTTGCTGGCCGTGGGTGTGGCGCTGGGACCGGATGGGGCAGGGGTTATCCACCCGGCCTCCCTTGGCCCGGCATTGAACATTCTTACAGGATTTGCGGTGGCTGTCATTTTGTTTGAGGGGGGGATTAATCTCAAATTCAGGCGGTTGCGACGTGCCCAGCGATCCATACGGCAGTTGATCCTGATCGGCGGGCTGGTAACGGTTATCGGCGCTGCCACAGCAGTGCATTTTATTATGGGCTGGCCCTGGCAGACTGCTGTTCTGTTCGGCACTCTGGTCATGGTGACCGGGCCCACGGTGATCAATCCATTGCTCAAACGTTTGAAGGTGAAACGGTCCGTGGCAACGGTTCTGGAGGCTGAAGGGGTATTGATTGATGCCCTGGGTGCAGTCGTGGCAATCGTGGCTCTTGAAGCGGCCTTGAGTCCGGCAGTGGGCAGTCCTCTGGTATGGGGCTGGCATGTTATTTCCCGCCTCGGGTTCGGTGCAGGTATCGGTGCTGCCACAGGCATGGTTTTGTTGCTTTTCACTCGCATCCGCCGTTTGATTCCGGAAGGAACGGAAAACGTTTTTACCCTTGCCATGGTATTGGCCCTTTTTCAATGCAGCAACCTGATTCTGCCTGAAAGCGGTATTGCCGCCGTGACCATAGCCGGTATTGTTGTTGGTAATTTCAGTTCTTATGCGCTGCGGGATCTTCTGGACTTCAAGGAAGAACTAACGGTTCTGCTCATCGGTATGCTGTTTGTGCTGCTGGCAGCAGATGTGCGCCTGGTGCAGGTGGTTGATCTTGGCTGGCCTGCTGTGGGTGTTGTCCTGGTTTTGATGTTTCTGGTGCGTCCGGCAGCAGTGACGGCAGGAACCGCCTTTTCCGGTCTGAGCTGGAAAGAGAAGGGGTTTATCGCATGGATCGGTCCCCGGGGAATTGTGGCTGCAGCTGTGGCTTCTTTTTTTGCAGCTGCATTTACAGAAAAAGGGCTGCCCGGAGGATATGAGCTGCGGGCACTGGTTTTTCTGGTGATTACAGTAACAGTGGTGTTTGCAGGTCTTACCGGCGGATTGATGGCGGGTTTTCTGGGATTGCGCCGTCCCAGCCAGGTGGGTTGGGTCATTCTGGGCGCCAATGCGCTTGCGCGGGCCGTGGCAAAACTGCTGAAAGAGGATGGTCAGGAGGTTGTCTGCATCGATTCCAATGCCGATTATTGTCAGGCTGCTGAACAGGACTGTACCCGGGTGATTTATGGCAACGGCCTTAGGACCCGGTACCTGCTGCGCGCAGAGATTGATATCCGCAGGGGGGCGCTGGCTCTGACAGCCAATGATGAAGTGAATTATCTGTTTGTTCAGAAGGTGAAAGAAGAGTCAAAATCTGTTTCCCTGTATGCGGCTTTAAAAACAGATACCACCTCCTTGACTGTGAAAATGCTTCATAAAACTGACACTGCGCTGCTTTTTGCCCGTCCCGTGGATATTGACGCCTGGAGCCGGCGGTTTGCAGCAAAGCAGGTCAGTCTGCAAATCTGGCAGTATGCGGTTGACTCGCAGGCAGAGGCGGTTGATGCATCCTTTCTTGCACAGTATTCCGGCAGCGGGCTGATCTGTGCCGCTGTCCGCAGGAACAATAAACTGATGCCGGTTAAAGATGATCACAAATTTAAACCAGAGGATGATGTCTGTTGTTTTGTGTTTGAACCGGAAACAGATGCCGTGAACCGTTTTTTGAGCAAGGCTGGCTGGATCTGCATGGACTACATGGATAAAGATGCTTTTACCACTTCGGTGTGTACCCTGGCTGAATAGGCGCAAAAAAGATAAAAATATTTTAATGTATTGAGGCTATCAAATGGAAAGAGTTATGGTTATTTCTGCTTCTGCAGCGGTTGGAACGGTTTTTTTTATGTGGTTTTCCCAGGCAGTTAAAAAGCAGTATATGCGCGATTATATCATGTCACATCAGTGGCTGCTTCATCCCAATTCCATCTGTTACTGGAGAACGGTTCTTGCGGGTATCGGATTTGTCCTGTATTTTTATACTTCATATCAGGCGCTTGCCATCTTCATTTTTACGTTTGCAGCCATTCTTGACGGTGTTGACGGTGTTGTGGCAAGGGGGTGTGATCTGGTGTCTCCGCTGGGAGAGTGGCTGGATCCTTTGTGTGATAAATTGACCTATCTGCCGCCGCTGATCGGTTTTGCATATGCGGGGATTATATCCATTCAGATGGTATGGACACTAGTGGCGATTGAACTTGTGGGCCAGTTTTTTTCCCGGTGGATACTGCTGAGGATCAAATTTTCAGGCGCAGCCAATAATTTTGGAAAAATCAAGGCGATCATCTGTTTTTGCCTGGTCATTTTCTGTGCATTGATGGATAAAAATCCGGACATTATTAATATTGCAGACAGTGTGCTCATGTCCTGTATCGTGCTTTCAGGTGCATCTGTTGTATTTAAATTTATTCCCCACAGGCTTTATGCAGATATTCTTTCCGGACTTAATTTTTGCTGTGGCGTGGCCAGCCTTATCCTGACGTATCATCGTTATTTTGCCTGGGCCATCTGCATTATCATCATCGGGCAGCTGTTTGATCTGTTTGACGGACGGATGGCATTAAAGCACGGTGGAACCAAATATGGGCCGTATCTGGATGATATTGCGGATTTTGTCAGTTTTGGACTGGCACCGGCTTATGTGATCATACAGAAGAGTTATTCTCCTTTTGCCTGGTTCGTCGGTGCGGTATTCATCGCAGGCGTTGCATTTCGCCTTATCCGGTTTATCGCCCGGGATAAAGGCCGGACAGACCTTCCTGCAGGCATATTTAACGGGCTGCCAAGCCCGGCAGGTGCCCTGATTGTACTCGGGGCGTCTCTTGTATCCGCGCCGGCTGTCTTGTGGGCCATGACCGGACTTTCTGTCTGCTTAATGATCAGCCATATCCGGTTTGCACATTTTGGCCGGGTGATTTTAAGAAAGATTCCAAGACCGGTTTTTTTTCTTATCAGCGCAGCCATTATTATTTTGCTGGCATATATTTTCAAGACAAAAAATGTTCAGATGTTCGGATATGTCATTCTGGGCGTTGTAACAACATATATGGCGGTGGGCAGAAAATGTGCGGCGAAACTATGACTTGACACGGCATGTCTCTTTGATTATTGAAGCTGTGATGATTTTTTTGGATGCTTTTTGAACCTGAGTGGAGATGGACTGTTGAAAACTCAAATGGAATGGAGATGTCTGAACAGATGGAAAAAGTGAAGAATATCGGCTGGAGAGTCACCATGGCCGGGCTGGGGATAAACCTGGCATTGGGGATTCTGTACGCCTGGAGTATTTTTAAAATGGCCATAAAAGACTCTGTTACAGCCGGTGACGGCGTCTTTGACTGGAACCTTGCATCATTAAATGATCCCTATGCTGTCTGCTGCCTGGTCTTCGCATTTACCATGATTTTTGCAGGCCGTATACAGGATCGGCTCAGTCCGAAAATTACAGCAGTTATCGGGGGTATTTTAACGGGTATGGGTCTGATCATGATTGCCTTTTCAACGGCCTGGATAAGCTGGATACTGGGATTTGGCATTTTAATGGGCATGGGGTTAGGGTTTGGGTATGCCTCGGCCACGCCTCCTGCCATTAAATGGTTTCCTGCTGCCAGAACCGGTATGATAGCCGGGATTGTGGTTGCAGGCTTTGGCCTTGCGTCCGTCTACATTGCGCCACTGGCCAGTTTTCTGATTGAAAATATCGGATTATCAAAGGCCATGATGGTATTCGGTATTTCCTTTTTAGTGGTGGTCTGTGTTCTGGCCCAGTTTCTGGTCAATCCTCCTGAAGGATATGTCCATCCTGCAGAGGCAGGAACTGATTGCGGCAAGACAACAGCCGAGGTGAATTATTCGCCCGGGCAGATGCTTCGGTGTATGGCATTTTATAAATTATGGATTATTTTCTGTATTGCTTCGGGTGCGGGTCTGATGATTATCGGCAGCGTGGCAGGCATGGCAAAAGAGGGCATGGGAAACCTGGCATGGGTGGTGGTGGCGCTGATGGCCATTGGAAATGCGTCCGGCCGGGTTCTTGCCGGTATTCTTTCTGACCGTATCGGGCGGACCCATACGCTTTTCATCATGTTGATCCTTCAGTCTCTGGTGATTTTTTCCCTGCTGTTTATTGAACCGTCCCAGGTGGTATTGCTGGTGCTTGCAGCCAGTATGATCGGATTTAATTACGGAACCAATCTGTCCTTGTTTCCTTCTGCGGCAAAGGATTATTTCGGCCTGAAAAATTTTGGCGTGAATTATGGTCTGATCTTCACTGCCTGGGGCGTTGGCGGATTTATTTTCCCCAGAGTTTCCCAGATGATTGTGGCGTACACGGACAGTCCGAAAATTGCGTATATCCTTGCATCCGGGCTTCTTGTGGCCGGTGCTGTTGTTGCATTAATCACAAAATCCCCTGCACAGGAAGTGTTGGCAGAAGCTCAACTGGCTGTCAGTCCGGCTTCCGGGGAAATTTAATCTAAACTCCGGTGTTTTTAAATCTTATGTTCACGGATAAATAAAGTGATCATTCGGGACAGAAATTCAGGGCGTTCAATGGCCAGCATATGTCCTGCGCCTTCAAGTATCTCAAGCCGGGCTTCCGGGATGTGTTCTGTCATCAGTTGGCTGGACTCTAAAAAAAGTTCATCTTTTTGTCCCACAAGGATCAGGGTCGGACAGGTGATTTTCTGCAGCCCTTCTATCCGGGGATCCGGGTCTTTGTAAAAAGACCGGATAAATTCTGCAATGGCTTTTCTGTTGCCGATCTTGATGATTTCATATGCCATATCCCACATGGCCTGGTTATTTTGAGTTCCTGCAATTCCCAGAAAAAACGGAAACGGCTGTTTTTTGATATTTTCCAGAATGGTTTCCCAGGCGTTATTTTCAAAGCTTAAGGCAAACCGGTCATGAAAGATTTTATTATGTGCGGGTTCTTTGATGAAAGTGGTTGCAGAAGCAGAACCGGTCAGGGTCAGGCTGGCAATCCGCGGGCTTTTTTTCATGGCCAGGCGCACACAGACAAAGCCGCCTGTGGAGTGGGAAATCAGATGGAACCGGTCCAGGCCCAGGTGATCGGCAAGGGCTATGATATCATCCATGCAGGTGTCTATGTCATAGCCTTTGGGTTCGCCGTTTTCTATGGTTTTCCCATGGGCGCGCAGGTCCATGGAGATCATTCTGAAATGCTGGGACAATGCCGGTGTAATGCCTGTTCTGCTCCAGTAAGTGGTGTTCTCAATCAGTCCGTGGGTGGCGATAACAGGATCACCTGTTCCGGTGTCTTCATAATAGATACTGGCGGTATTGTTTCTAAAAAACGGCATGATGCGGGCAATCTCCTTGTGATGATGGATTTCAGGGTCGCACAAAGCATAGGTTCAATGTCCCAGGATTATAAAGACCCTTTATTTGCTTGTCAATTCTGACATTTTTTAATTTTGCAGCAAATAAAAAAATGCGAAAAATTAGCATAAGATGTCATCGACATAATGATTTGATCGTGTTATAGATTTAGATACGTAATGGAAATTTATCAAAAAGGGGGACAACCATGAGTACAAAAAGAATCCTGGTAGTTGATGACGAGCCTGATTTTGTTGCCGTAGTTAAAGAAAACCTTCAACTGGAGGGCTATAAAATTGAAGTTGCGTATAATGGTGTGGAAGCCATTGAAAAAGTAAAGGCAAATCCGCCGGATGCGATTGTCCTGGATGTCATGATGCCTGAAAAAGACGGGTATCAGGTCTGTTCAGAACTTAAAAAAAGCAAGGCATATGCAGACATTCCAATTATCCTGCTGACTGCTGTTGCCGATCATGTGAGTTCTACTCAGTATTCCCACGCAAACGGAATGAATATGGAAGCCGATGATTATCTGGCCAAACCGGCATCGCCGGATCAGATTATCAGCAGTCTGAAATCCTTATTGCGATAATAAAAAATATAAGCTGGTGCAGTATTGCATAATATAAGCGCATACTGCATCAGCGTTGTTCTGCGGGCAAGAGAACTGTAAATTGCGATCCTTTTCCTGCCGTACTTTCGACCAGAATCTGTCCGCCCATGGAATCGATCAGCGATTTTACGATGGGAAGCCCAAGACCTGTCCCGTTGATAAACCGGGTATTATCGTCTTTTATCCGGTAGAATTTTTCAAAGATTTTAGACAGATGTTTTTCTTCAATACCAAAACCGTTATCCTTTATTTTCACCCGGATATCTGTTTTCTTTTTGTCTGTCAAAGTATCAATATCCACCCATATCTTTCCGCCGTCCGGGGTGTATTTTATGGCATTGGTAATCAGGTTGCCGAAAATGCTTTCAAGGGCAACGGGATCTGCAATCAGCGGTGGTATTTTTTTATCCGTGACATTCAATAGAATGGACTGGTCCTTTTGTTGGGCCTGGGAGTGGACAAATTCAATAATTTTTTTGATTAAATCATCCACATGAACTTCAATGGCTTCCTGTTTGGTTTTTCCGGCTTCAATTTTGGAAATATCCAGCAGATCACCGATTAAAGAAATCAGGGTTTTGGTCTTTTCTTTTGCCCGGCCAAGGATGTATTGATTATTATCCGGCTGGTCTCCATTTTTTTCTTTGAGCACCATGGCCAGCTGTTCATGGATAATGGACAAGGGCGATCGAAGCTCGTGGGAGACCTTGGCGACAAATTCTGATTTCAGGCGGTCAAATACTTTCAGCGCAGTGATATCAGAGAGCGTGACCACAGCCCCCATGCATTCATTATCTTCTCCTGTGACCGGTCGCCCCTGGGCCAGAATAAATCGCTGTTCCGGCAGAATCAGTTCATAGGAGTGCATTTCTTTGCCGGATGCAGGAGAGCAGGCCGAGATTTCCCGGATATAGTCACATAGCCCTTTATCGGTAATGCAGGTTTCAATATTCTTTCCAAGGCAGTGTTCCTGGGACTTTCCCAGGTATTGCTGGGATACCTGGTTCATTAATACCACTTCGCCTGAAATATTGGTGACCAGAACCCCATTGGGAAGGGTCTCGATGATGGTCCGGATGCGGCTTTGCTCGGTCTGGAGATCTGCCAGATTTCTCTGGCGTTCAATTTTCAGCAGATAGGCTTCTTCGGTGAGGTGTAAGGTTTCCAGGGCCCGCTTGACCACAATCCTGAGCTGATCCGGGGTAAAGGGTTTGGAGATGAAATCATATGCGCCTTTTTTCATGGCCTCAATGGCGTTTTCCACTGTACTGAATCCGGTGATCATGATGACGATAACGGATGGATACAGGGCCTGGATCTGCGCCAGGACTTCAATGCCGTCCATGCCTGGCATTTTGATATCACAGATAACAATACAGATATCTTCTTTGCTGAGGATATCAAGGCCGGACTGACCGTTCTGTGCAGTGAGAACTTCAAGGTCCAGGCGGGTGAGGATGCGTTCGCACCCGTCTCTGATATCCCGCTCGTCATCAATAACCAGAACTTTTTTTGGGGTATTATTTTTCATTGCTGGTGTCTCCTGCAGTGTTCTGGGCCGGGGTTGTCAGCATCAGCTCGACAAAGAATACCGTGCCGACCCCCACCTTGCTTTCGGCAAAGATTTTTCCGCCATGATCCTCTATGATTCTGTAAGCCATGCTCAAGCCGAGTCCCGTGCCCTTTCCCTGCTCTTTGGTGGTGAAAAACGTGTCGAATATTTTCAAAAGAACATCGTCTTCTATTCCGGGCCCGGTATCGGAAATCTCAATGCAGACACGGTCCCGTGAAGGCGCAAGCCACGTGGACAAGGATAAAAGACCTTTGCCTTCCATGGCATCCGCGGCATTGAGAATAATATTCATGAAGACATGTTTGATTTTCTGGATATCCACCGGCACCAGGGGAAGGGACTGCTGGAAATCTTTTTCAACCACAATATTTTGAAACAGGGTCTGGTTTTCAACCAGAAAGAGGGTTTCAGACAGAATCCGGTTGATATCCTGAGGATGGATTTCGTTGCTGGTCTGCCGGGAGAATTTTAAAAGTTCCTTGACAATATTGCTGCATCTCTGTGCATCCTGCAGAATTCTTTCCAGATCCTTTCGGGCATTTTCCGGCAGGTCATAGTCTTCCATCATCAATTGGGTATAAAGCGTAATGCCGCCCAAAGGATTGTTTAACTGATGGGCCACGCCTGCAGCAAGTTCCCCAAGAGAGGACATCTTTTCAGCCTGGAGCAGTTGAACCCGGGTTTTTTCAAGCTCTGCCTCGATTTTCAGGGTTTCTCTTAAATCATGGAAAAAACCAAGGGTGGCAGTTTCCCTGCCGTCTTCATATACGATGGCCGCATTCAGGCTGATGGGGATAATTTCCCTGTCTTTTTTGCACAGATCCACCCGAAACGATCTCAAGGTCCCTTTTTCACCGGACTGATCACTTCGAAGCATTTTCATTACATGCTTTGCACCGCCCTTGGGATAAATCTGCCGGATATCCAGTTTGCCGATGACTTCATCCACATGATAGCCTGTAATTTTGCAGGCAGCATCGTTGAAGATCAGGATCCGGCCGTTCATGTCCGAAGCGATAATTCCATCAATGGCGCTTTTGATCAGATTGTTTAAAAAACTGTTGGAGTGGTGAAGCCGTTCTTCCATCTTTTCCATGGTGGACATGGAAAAATCCATGATGGCAAGAGAGGTGATCTTATTATCGTCAAAAATCGGGTATGAATACAGACAGGATACCTTTTCAAGGGACATGATGCCTTCTTTTCCCTTTCGGACAGCCGGTTTTTTTGTGTCCATCACGGCTTTGGCAAGGCAATTATCACAGGGGATTTTACGGTTATACAGGGCTTTATGACACAGGCGGCCGATTTTAATATTTTTTGTTCCAGATTTGTAAACCGCTTTATTGGCTGAAATAATTTTCAGGTCCGGCGAGATAATAATGATGGACCGTTTGAATGAATCAATGGCTTGAAGGAGCAGGTCTTTTTCAATATCCGTTCGCATACGCATCCCTTATCTTGATAAAGCCTTAACGATACAATCCTGATTTTGCCCGAGGCAAAAATACCTGTGCAGGGGGGTGTTGATGAACATCCCCCGCACAGGTAAGATCAATTATATAGTTTTATTTATATAATCTAA
>JAHJLV010000046.1 GCA_018821535.1 Pseudomonadota bacterium
CGCTGACCAGGGGTATGATAAGATAACCGGCGGTGAGGGTTATGACACCATCCTTGGCGGTACGGGAGATGATACCATAAGTTTGAATAATTTCCGTGATGATCAGACAGTAGAGGAGATTGACGGTGGGGACGGTATCAATGTGATTGCCGGAGGCCCTTCAAACTATGACTACCTTGACTTTAGCAACACCAAGCTGACCAATATCGACAGGATAGACGCTGGCAGCCACAACGATACAGTCATTGGTTCAGATGAAGCCGATGTAATTGTCGGTGGAACTGGTAATGATACCCTGAACGGTGGGGCTGGAAATGATACCTATATTTTCAATGCCGGTGATGGCCGGGATGTGATTTATGATTCTGGGACATCGAATGCTGGTGATGATACCCTTCAATTCGGGGAAGAAATTAGATCCAATGACATTGCTTTTTATCAGGATGATAATAACCTTGTGATCGGCATCAATGGAAATGATCAAATCATTGTCAGAGATCAAATTCAGGCAGACAATGCTATTGAAAATTTCCAACTCGGAGATGGCAGTTTTATGACCTCAACAGATATCAATCTGCTTATTCAAGAGATGACGGCTTTTTCACAGGATCAGGGAATTTCATTTTCCAGCGTAGATGATGTAAGAAATAATCAAGATCTTATGAACATTGTTGTGCATTCATGGCATCAATCTTAAAAAGGAGTTCTTTAGCCCAACCATCAAACAGGTTCGATGGTTGGGCTACTCATCTATTCTATAATTAATAAGTTTCAGGAATCTATTGTTTATCCCCATGCATAAAAAAAGCATAAAAATAGTCATGTTCTTTTTGTTTTTTACCTCTATTTGTGAAATTTCATATTCCAATGAAATAATCAGTTTTGAGGAGACAATTCAAAGGGCCTTAATTCATTCTTTTGATCTAAAAATTACTAATTTAGATTTAGCGATCAAAAACAATGATGTAACCAAGGCATTTATGTCAAGGTTCCCGGAGCTAACAGCAAGTCTCAGCTCAAATTTTACAGAGCAACTGGATGATAAACAAAGTTATTATAACCCTGATAGCAATGAATTTGATTCTGACAATCAAAATTATGGGAATTTAGTTTCTCTTGATCTTTCGTATACTATTTCTGATTATATTCGATTAAAAAAGATCTATGAACTCAGTTTGCTTGAAAAAGAAATAACCCAGGCTAGTAAGCTTGACATTGTAAAAAAAATAAAATTGCAAACCCTGTTTAGATTTACAGATGCACTATTGCTATCCGAAGAGATTAAAATTCAAACACAAAAAGTGCCTGTTTATGAAAAACTAATTAATAATTTCAGGAGAACAATTAAAGCCGGCATTAACAGCAGTTTAGAGATGATTTCATTAAACAGAGAGGTCCTGAAAAATGAATACGAAATCTTGCTTTTAAAAAACAAATACCAGGCTGTTCTTGAAGATTTGTCCTTGATTACAGGTGAAAAATATCCCGTAAACGAAGTTGCCTGGGCAATGTTGAAATGTGGGGAAAATTTAATTCATGATCTTGATGTTAGATCCCAACCGGAAATCCTGCTTCATCAGAAAAATATAGAAAAAAAAAGCACTGAAGTTTCAATCATCCAGTCTGAACTATTTCCAAAGGTTAATTTAAAATTAAACTATAAATATTACGACAATGACCCTGATGACTACGGTAAGTCGTTTGGAAATATAGACGACAAAAGCTACACCATCGGGCTTTTTGTATTGATCCCTTTTACTGAGGCTACAAAAAATTATTATTCATATAAAAATGGCAAACACGAAGTCAAGAAAGCTAAAATCCAGTTAGATAAAGAAATTTCTGACCTTGAATCTCAATTTAATAAATATCAAAAAGAATATTATTCTTTATTAAAAATGTTAGCCCTGGATGAACAAAGCTTAGATTTAATAGATCAGAATATAGCAATGCTGAATCGCTTGGAAAATGAGAAGCTAATCAATGAAAAAGAATTGTTGGAAAAAGAACTCTCATTGCTTGATGAAAAAATTAAAACGACTAAAGGTCTAATCAATAAGTCTTCTTTTATTAAACGGTTTGAAATATTATCAAAAGGACGTATCTAATGCAGACTGGCTTATCTTGCCTTGATATAATTGCAAAAATTAATAAAGTTGATTTTGATATACGAGGAATTATCAGAGAGTATGGTATAGGCGAGACTGAAATTGCTTCTGAAGATTTAATCCGTATTGCAAAAGCAAAAAAATTTAAAGTAAAAAAAACACAAATTAATGTTTTCGATTTATACGAAAAATATCCTCTGCCGGCAATTTTCGTTTCTAATGATGGTAATTATGGTGTTTTGTTAAATGTAAAGATATCTGAAAAACAAGTTCTCATTTTCCGGCCTGGGGCAAAAAACAGTGAAACATTAACCGCTGAAGAATTTGAGAAAGATATTACAGGAGAATTTTTTATTTTTCGACATAAAGAGTCATACTCTAATTCGAAATTCGGGTTTAAATGGTTCTATCTTGAGATTTTAAAATATAAAAGAATTGTTGGAGAAATACTGCTCGGTTCTTTTGTGGTTCAGTTATTTGGGTTAATAACGCCTCTTTTCACCCAGGTGATTCTTGATAAAGTAATCGTACATCATAGTCTTACTACCTTGGATATATTAGCAGTGGCTTTTATAGCCGTGGCCATTTTTGAAATATTATTGAATATCTCAAGAAAATATATCTTTGTACATACTGCCAGTAAAATCGATGCCAGATTGGGTGCAAAGTTATTTAAGCACTTATTGTCTCTACCATTTGTATATTTTGAGCACAGGCAGGTGGGTAATATTGCTGCTCGCGTTCGGGAACTGGATACCATACGGGATTTTATCACAAACAAATCCATAACGGTTATTATCGATCTTTTATTTTCTGTAGTATTCGTAGTAATGATGGCGCTGTACAGTGTTAAACTTGTATTAATCGTCTGCACTATTGTGTCTTTAATTGCTCTTCTTTATTTAATTGTAACGCCTGAACTGCGAAGACGTCTGGAAGAAAAATTTCAAATGGGCGCACAGTCCAATTCATTTTTAGTTGAAACAATTACGGGCATTCATACAGTCAAATCCATGGCTATCGAAGGGGCTACTCAGAAAAAATGGGATGGTTTTCTTGCCCAATATGTTCATTCATCGTTCAAGTTGCTAAACCTTTCTAATATTTCCGGGGCCATAGCTGGCTTTTTGCAAAAAATAATGACGATTCTGGTTTTATACATTGGTGTGAAGCTTGTTATTGAAAACAAGCTCAGTATCGGTCAGCTCATTGCCTTCCAGATGTTTGCAGGTCAATTTATCGGCCCTGTTTTACGGCTTGTCAATCTTTGGAATGAATTTCAACAAGCCTTATTATCTGTTGATCGTCTTGGAGATATTTTAAATCACCCTGTTGAACTCCAGTCATCTAGTTCTATTACTCTTCAAAAACTGAAAGGAACCGTTAGATTTGACAATGTTTTTTTTAAATATTCTCCAGATGCCCCATATGTTTTAAATAAAATAAATTTTGATATCAAAGAAGGAATGAAGGTTGGCATTGTCGGAAGAAGTGGAAGTGGCAAAAGCACTGTTACAAAGCTGATTCAGAGATTGTATCTCGCCAATGAGGGTGGGATATATTTTGATAATATAGATATCCGACATATGAACCCATATTGGCTCAGGAATAATATTGGTGTGGTCATACAGGAAAGTTATTTGTTCAGTGGCACAATAAAAGAAAATATTATCATGCCAAAACCAGATGCCGGAATAGATTTGGTTATAAATATGGCTCAGATATCAGGTGCACACGAATTTGTAAGTCAATTGCCGGACGGTTATGATACCCTGGTAGGAGAAAGAGGCGGCTCTCTTTCTGGGGGGCAAAAGCAGCGGATAGCTATTGCCCGAGCGTTGATAACCAATCCGAAAATTCTTATTTTTGATGAAGCCACGTCAGCACTTGATTATGAGTCCGAAATGATAATTAGAAAAAATTTAAATTTAATGTCAAAAGGAAGAACCGTATTTATAATTTCTCATAAACTATCCATTGTTAAGGATTGTGATGTTATCATTGCAATGGATCATGGTGAAATTGTTGAAATGGGCAATCACAAAAGCCTTATGGATAAAAAGGGGTACTACCAATATTTGAATTCTCTTCAGGGGTTATGATGTTTAAAATATTCAAAAAGAAAGATGACAGTCATTTATTTAAACCGGTCTTGATTGAAATTGAAGAGAAGCCACTGAATCCATTAGGGAGAACAATATTCTGGATCATTTTGATTGTCATACTATTTTTTTCAATCTGGCTTTATGTTGGTAAAATCGATGTGGTTGTTTCTGCTCGCGGTACGGTGATGCCAACGGGCAGAATCAAACAGATACAACCTTTAAACACAGGCATTGTGAGTAAAATTAATTGTAAAAACGGTGATTATGTAAAAAAAGGGGATGTTCTTGTTGAGATTGATCCTTCAACAACGGACCCTGAATTAAAATCACTGAGAAAAAATTTATTATATCAACAGATTGAAACTGAACGATTGAATGCCCTGCTTAATAATCTTGAATTTAAACCTGATATTACAAAATATGATGAGGATTTGTTAGCTATTCAGACCAAAATTTATCATACCGCTAAAAAAGCCTTGTTTGAACAGATTCAATCCAAAGAAAAAGAAATTAGTAAAACAGAAGAACAACTAAAGGGGATGGAGTCGGAAACAGAAAAGGTAAATTCATTATTTGAAATAAACGTTCAAAAAAAAGAGAGACTTGAAAAAGTTAAAGATATTATTGCACATGAAAAATATGAAGCAGTGAATAATGAAATCATTGCTTTGCAAAATCAAATCAAATCTTTAGGTTTTAAAACGAATGAACTTAATTTGTTGAAAAATCAATTAAAGGAAGAAATCAGTTATGCAAGAACAATTTTTAGAGAAAAAACATTAAAAGATCTTTCAGATAGATTAAGAGAAATTAATAATTTAGAAGAGCAAATTTCAAAGATACAATTTATTAATAAAAAACAAAAAATTCTTTCACCAATTGATGGTTTTGTGATTGAGTTATTTATAAATACGATTGGTGGTGTTGTTACTTCTGCCCAGAAATTGATTTCGATTGTCCCTTCCAACAGTTCCTTCATGATAGAAGCGACTGTGTTAAATAAAGATATCGGGTTTGTAAAACCGGAAATGCCGGTTTCAATAAAAATAGATACTTTTAGTTTTCAGAAATATGGGGTTCTTAAGGGGGTAGTACATCAAATTTCTAAAGACAGTATTATTGATGAGCAGTTGGGGCCAATATATAAGATAAATATTGAGCCATTGGAACTAAGCCTAATGGTTGAAAATAAACCAATAATGATCACTTCAGGCCTAACCGTAACTTCTGAAATTAAAGTCGGTAAAAGAAGAATTATTGAATTTTTCGTTTATCCTTTAATTAAATATTTAGACGAAGGGATGAGTGTTCGATAAAAGAGGGTTTGTCAGGCTAATTGACAAACCCTCTTTCTATATGGGTGTCCACATATCTTGCAAGAATTTCAGCGGTCTGTCCCGGTGGACGGACCGTCAGGAAATGATCAATGATGGCATGGGCCAGTTCATGGGCCAGGATACCGACATGAAGATCCTGGACATTCAGATATATGGTATTGTTATTAAACCGGTACCATGCCCTTAAATGGCATTCTGCTGAATAAATCTTTTCATATGCTTTTTTCAGGGCTGCTGAATTTGAGTATAAATGGATATTCACCGGGTTGAATTTTTTTTCATATCCAGAATCTGAGTTGCTGCACTAAAAACAGCATCTGTTTTTTCTCCAATTATTTTTTTAAACGCTTCTGGAGAAATGGAGAGTTGGTTTGAAGGAATATTCCATTTTGACGGGCCGAATCTGATCTGCCTGTAAAACATTTCAAGATCCATATCAGATGTGTATTGTATCCGGACAAGATCGGTCTGAATGATCTGCCAGGGGCAAAGCAGGATCGGGTCCTGAGCATGTACAGGTACAGGAGATATCAGGAGAAAAAAAAGTAAAACTCTGATCAGATGACAACACAGGACAGGGCGCATGGGCTTTTAAAATATTTTCATTTGTGTAATTTAAATTCTTTCCGGAGCCGGGATCGGATGTCGGAGAGCGCAGGCTCTATCTCTTTGTCCTGGGCGTGTAAAATCTGTATTTCGTTCAGTGATGTGCTGATGGCATCCAGTTTAATACTGAATGACTGGACCATGATGTTCAGCGCATTTGCCAGATCCTTTAGCTGATCTTTTTGCCTTAAATTAATCTGGACCGTAAGATCGCCGTCTGCAATACGTCTGACATCTTTTTCAAACCTGAAAAGCGGACCGGCTATTTTATGGGAGATGAACAGGAGAAGCACAACAGCAAAAATACTGACTATCCCCAGCGTAATCAGGCTGGTCAGAATAATGGCAGGCAGTATGGCTGAGCCTGTATTCTGAATCTCAAGCCCTGAGCTTGAATATGTTGATGTCAGCGTTTTTTGTGAAAAAACAAACAAAAGGCTTGCAGAAATAAGGACGCTGAGAAGAAGAATCAGGCAGAATTTGAGTATGAAATCCACCTGGAATTTTTTTTTGATGAAATAGTGGTGTCGGTTATTATTATTTGCCATTGTTTTTTCGATTTTTTTGCAGGTCACCGGGGGTTTTCAAAAGCGTTTGATTGATACGGATATCTGCTTTTTCAGTCAACGCATTGATCCATTCATCCAGTAAAAGGGTTTTTTTCTCCTCTTTTAAAGCAAGTGCAATATCTTTTTCCATCTGCTTAAAAGGAGGCAGTGATGCATTTTTTAATTTGAGCTGCTCGTATTTTTCACGGATTTCATTTTCAGTAATATAGGTTGTTTTGTTGATCTGTTCGGCCTGCTCTTCCATCAGGGTTTTAACCAGAGTGGCTTCCCAGTATTTTTCGATGGCTGCCTTAAACACCTGGCGCTTGTTCAGTTTCAGTCTGACCGCTTCCTGAACCAGGATTTCTTTTCTGATCAGTGCATCTAAAAATTCTTTTCTGGCCGTATCAGTTATCTTGTAGGTCTGGTCATATTCCATTTCCCTGACCAGTTTTGATTCATATTCATCAAGGGTCAGGTGGTAACCGTTGATTCGGGCAATGGTATTATTGTCCTGATGATCCGTGTCCGCATCCATGCATCCAAAGATCAGGGCAGGCAAAAGAAAAATCAGGACAATATTAAACAGGTATTCGAATCGGGTCCGGGTATTCATGAAGCAAATTCTTCCATGGCGTGTACACATACGGTTGTAAACGGCAGGATTTCAAGCCGTCTGAGTCCTATTTCATCGCCGGTATATTCACAATATCCAAAACCGCCGGTTTCAATTCTGTCAAGGGCCCGGTGAATCTGGCGAAGACGGATGCTGTATCGTTCCTGTGCATGGATTTCTTTTTCCATTTCCATCAGATAATTGCTTTGGTCCAGAATATCCGGCTGATTTGCTTTCATATTTGTCAGCTTTTTTCTCAACTGTGTCATTTTTTCCTGAATTTCCATTTTCTGCTGGATCAGTTTGTTTTTAAAATAGGCAATCTGATCCTTGTTCATGTAGGGTGTGTCTGTTAACTGTGTGATGTTTTGAATGACCATTTTTTCCATGATAATCTCCTGAAAGTTAATGTATTATTGGCAGTATCAGGTGCCAGTGTTATATGCTTTGTCCGGCGGTGCGGATGACTGCCAGACGGTGTTTATCAGATCACGGGGGTTATCCAGGTTCCCGGCCAGTATCCAGTCTGCAATATGCATTGCGGTATCCGGGTATGTGTGCTGATATGCCATATCTGTATCCAGAAATTTTTTGATATGATGATAATCAAGGGTGTCCACAGCAGTTCCAAGTTTCAGCAGATTTATGGTCATGGCATTGGAAATCTGTTCAAACTGTCGCTTAAGGGGTTTTACCAGCAGTTTTTTGCCCAGAGACATGGCTTCGCTGGGCAGTTCAAATCCGGCATTGCAGATCACCCCCTGGCACAGGGTCAGGTCTTTATGGAATCGGGTTTTGGAAAACGGGTGCCAGATGATATTGTCATCACAGGTTTTTGGATAATCAGAATTTCCGGCATATACAGCAAACCGATAGTCTTTAAAAGGACGTAAAAGCTGTCTGATATGATCGTGATTTTCAAATGGCAGATAAACAAGAATTAAATCAGGATGTGTTTTTTCGGGCAGGTAAAGATTCCGGGGAATAACAGGCGGTACAATCGGACAATCAAAATGATGCCAGTGCATGCCTATGGAGAATTCTGCCGGGGCAAAATTCCGGATGATCAGGCGGGCAGGATAATTGGACCGGTCCATGGGGATATCATGTAAAAAAGCGTATTGATGGCCCAGCCCGAGACTGGGAATTTTGTTCTTTTTTGCAACAAAAGCGCTCACAGGATCAAAATCGGTAATCACCAGATCGTAGCCTGAAGCGTCAAATGCATACAGATCTTTGATAAATCTGCCAATGGAAAGGTTTTTTGCAGTGTTTATATATTGAATTGATCCGTTTTTAACTGAAAATGTAAATCCTTTAAAAAAGCCTTTGGCATGAATGATGGAAGTATCATATATTTTGTTTTTATCGCATCCGCTGAAAATCGCATCCACTTTTATGCCCCGTTCCTGCAGACATTGAATGATACGGGTGGATCGTGTGATATGCCCGTTACCGGTTCCCTGAATGCCGTATAATATTTTCATCATATCTGCTTTTTTTTATGCAACACTCTGTCTTTGGTTCATATCGGCATGGTGTTTTTCGCTGACAAATCCATGCGGATGGTGGTTGCCGGATATATTTAACGGTGTTTCGTTCAGAATATCAAACAAGGCTTCTGTCCAGTTGTAGGATTTTTGGATATGGTTCTGGCACCTGGATTTCATCAAGGCAAATTCGTTCGGGTTCTCTGTTTTTAATGAATGCATCATTTTTATGGTATTGACCCACAGATCCTGATCTGAAAGGGGATATGCAAAGCCGGTTTTTTGGGCACAGATGATTTCCTGGGGCCCGCCGATATCCGTGACCAGCGCTGGAAGTCCGTGGGACTGGGCCTCCAGAATCACCATGCCGAACGTATCCGTGGTACTGGGAAAAACAAAAAGATCACAGAATTCATAATACAGTTCCAGCGCATGAGTGTTAATATATCCTGTAAAATGGATGCGATCACAGGATTTAAATTTTGTTTTATAATGGTCCAGGTCCGGGCCGGTTCCGCAAAGGATCAGGTTCAAATCCGGTATTGTTTCACATGCCTTGAGGTAAGTATCCAGTAAATAATCAATATTCTTGTCCTGGCTGACCCGTCCGGCCCATAACAGAGAGGTTCCTTTCTGTATCCTGTTTTTCTTTCGGAATCTGGTTTTCCAGGAAGGATCAGGATTGAACGGCTTGATATGAATTCCGCGTTTGAAGAGACTCATTTTTTCAGGCGCATAGTTCTGCTGCTCCAGAATTTTTATGTATTCCTGTGTCGGCACCTTGATATGGGTTGAAAAAGCATAAAAGCGGTTGACCAGTGATTTGATGATATCTGCCAGGGCCTCGTCCTTGAAAACAAGCTCAGCCTGGGCAGCAAAATCAGTATGATAAATACTGGTGCACTCAATACCCAGCATGGATGCCATCACCATCCCCAGAACACCCACAGGTCCGGGAGTGGATATCATGATTTTTTCCGGCCGAAAATCATATATCATTTCCATGGATGCCAGAAGAGACGGAAAATGGAGCGTGTAGGACGGATAGAATTCCGGTGTGACAGAATCGATACAGGGCAGATACAGGATGTGGCCAGAGTCCTTGTCAATCTGTTTTTTTTCAGGAACACAGGCTGCAAAACAGATATTGAGGTCTCTTTTTTCACATTGTTTGCGGAACCTGTTAAGGGTCACTGAAACCCCGTTCTGATCAATAAAGGTGTCAGTGAACCAGAGAATTCTTTTATGCCGGATATTCTGCTGCCCGACATATTCTTCTTTGAGTTCATGAATCATTTCCCTGTCCTGGGACAGATGTTTTAATGAAGAAAAAAATGGGATACTGATAAATAAAGCGGGCAGTGAAGACATCAGGTTCTGGAACAGTTTGCCGACATCCCCTTTTGAAAAATCATTCACAAAAGAATCCAGAAGGGTTTTAAAGAATTCATCCAGTAAAAGACCCATGCTGTGATATGAGTTTTCTATCTTTGCTTCCATATCCAGATGAGGATTCTGGGACCAGTGATAAATATCTTCAAAAAATTTTAATGCGATTTTATCCTTGATCTCTTTTCCTTTTTTTACCTTTCGCAGGGTTATCCATTGCTTAAGCCGGCTTTGTTTTTCTTCAAATATGACACTGTTGATTACAGACAGGATTCCGCCGGTTGCGTTTTTTCGGGCATCGGACGAATAATCGCAAAAGATTTTGTAAATGGAAAACGCAAAGGATTTAAAATCATTGCACCGTCCGACGGCCAGGGTTTTTTTATCCTTGATGGACTGAATAAACTGTGCCTTTGTGGATGCCTCCGGGCTTACGGTGGCTGTCTGTCCGATAAAAAGGCAGGCATGATCATCTGATCCGCCGGTAAAGCCTTTAATCCAGGGGTCAGAACTGATGGGGTCAATATGATATCTGTCCTGCAGAAATTGAATTTTTTCTTTTGTCAGGTGATTCAGAATATCCTGCCAGGTTTGATTATAATAGGTGTTTCTGGCGCCGTTCATGCCTTCAAAAATATCAAAAAGCAGCATCAGTTTTTCAATGGTCTGAATGTCAAGACGCTTGTTGACACTGTAAAACCCATGGGCCACAGAATATGCGACATCATGGTTGCGCAGATAATCGCGAAACTGATATATATTTTCGCGCAACAGATTAAGGGCTTCAAATTGTTCAGGGGTGATGTCATAGACAAGCACATGTATCTTGCACCTGTTCTCGGGAAAATATGTGGTGAATTCCACACTGATGAACGTATCTTCCGGATAGTTCCGGGTAAGCTGTAAAACCCCTTCAATGGTATTGTGGTCTGTGATGGTAACCAGATCCATTTTGTATTGTTTTGCAGTGGCATATAAGGTATCGATGTCTGTATAGGATTCCTGGGCACCTACTTTTTGCAGGAACCATTCAGAGGGTCTTTTGGATGCTTTGCTGTGAACATGTAAGTCTGCCCGGAGCATAGGGTGTTCTCCTTGAAAGTGGTGTATTTAATATATTGCCTTTTTAAAGAAAAATTGTGAGAATTGAATTAAGAATGGATTTTAAAATTGTAAAAGAAAATACATATGACAAAAGATCAGATTTCAAACATGATTCGGGATTTTATTCAAAACTCTGTCTTGAATGCCCTGCACAACGAAAACAATGATCCGGCATGGGATGATTTTCTGGTGGGTTTTGCTTCAGGGGCTGATCCGCTCTGGCAGCAGTATAAAGAATATGTGGGTGCATTTCACTGGACGCCGTGGGAGGTGTTTAATCAGCACTGTCCGGATAAAAATGTCAGCGCAGAACAGTTGACGGTGATCTCCTGGATACTTCCGCAAAGAGAGCAGGTTCGCAAACTTAACGCAGAAGCTCAGATTTTTCCGGATGAAGCCTGGGCGAGGGTGCGGGTGTACGGGGAGGCCTTTAATATTGCCTTGCGAAAACATCTGGTGGAAAAATTTGAAGCATCGAAAATCGCAGCTGTGGCGCCCATGCTGGTTCCCAACTGGACCGTTGTCAAATCAAGCCGGTTTTCCTATGCATCATCCTGGTCGGAGCGTCATGCAGCTCACGCGGCAGGACTTGGCACTTTTGGCCTGTGTGACGGATTGATTACCCAGAAAGGAAAAGCCATGCGGGCAGGATCTGTTGTGGTGAATCTGAAGCTGGAGCCCACCGTCAGAACATATTCCAGTCATCAGGCATACTGTCTGTTTTATGCCCAGGGAACCTGCAAAAAATGCATGGAACGCTGTCCGGTTCAGGCCATTTCTGAAAAAGGGCATGATAAGGAAAAATGCCGGCAGCATCTGGTTCAATCTGCAGCATATGTGAAGAAAACATTTGGTTTTGATGGATACGGCTGTGGGTTATGTCAGGTGGGTGTGCCCTGTGAGCATATGATTCCGGTAAAAGCAGCACGCCTGGCCCTGGAAAAAGGAGAGCCGCCTGCTCCAAGACCGCCGATTGCCTGATTTTTATCCGATGATTTCCATGATTTTTTTGGAACAGTATTCTCCCACATCTGCCAGTCCGTCTATGGGTAAAAACAGGTGGGCATTGTTTGAATACAGACAGGTGACTGATGCAGGAAAATCTTCGTCTGCCTCGTAGAAAATATAGCACAAAGCAATTTTGGGCAAAGGATACACAATAAAAGAAAAATCTCCACTGGTGCCCTGGGGGGTATCTTCTCCGTTCAGGGTGTGTTTTATCTTTTCAATGGATGTCTTTATTTTATCCACGTGGGGGACAAGGGTCTGTTCAGTGTGGGTGGCAAATGCACCTACATAGGGCATACTGTCCGGCAGTTCCTTGAAGGACTTGAAAGGTGTCTGGATACAGATGTCCGGGCAGGCATTCAGGGCATAAAGCGAAATCAGAATGCCGAAAATGGAAGAGTGTTCCTGATCGCCCAGCACAATGCCCTTTGGTGTAATCTGACAGGTTTCACCAAAGGCGTTAAAAATAAAGGTCTGTCCTTCCTGAACCGCTGGCAGATTTTTTTCAAGGTCCGCAGGCAGTTTTTTATATAGTGTGTCAAGATTATTCTGAACTATTTTTGCATAATTGTCTGTCATTTTTTGCAGGCTTTCAAATTTCAGGTTTGCATATTTAAATCTGATTATTGAAGAGACACTTTAATTGAAACATTTTTTCAGATCAAGAAATTTATCCGGTTGCCTTGATTTTTTCTTTGACGGCTTTTCCCAGATCGATAAAATCATAGGGCTTTTTAATGTAGGGTCCAGCCCCCAGCAGCTGGGCTTTTTTCACCCGTTCTGATTCAGAAAATCCACTGGTGATGACAGCAGGGGTTCCCGGCTGAATTTCAAGAATTTTCATATAGGTTTCAAGCCAGTCCATTCCCGGTTCCATGATCATGTCAAGGATGACCAGATCAGAAGGATGACAGCGGATATATTCTACTGCTTCTTCCCCGCTTCTGGCTGCATGTACTTTATAGTTCAGCCGTTTGAGATAACTGACAGCGATTTCCCTTTGTTCAGGCATATCATCTACGATCAGAATGGATTGGCCATCTCCCATAAGATTCAGGCTGATTTCATCTGATTGAAGCGGTTTTAATACAGCTGTTTTGGACGGCAGATAAATGGTTACAGTGGTTTGTTCAAAGGGCTTGCTTGAAATATCAATATAACCGTTATGATCTTTTACCGTTCCCCAGACAACAGACATTCCCAGACCGGTACCGCTTCTGCCCATTTTCTTATTGGTATAAAAAGGCTCGAATATTTTGTCTATATTTTCTTCCAGAATACCGATACCGTTATCGGTGACGGTAAGAACAACATATTCACCTTCACGAACAGATGAATACCCCCGGAGGGGGGAATCAAGGCAGGCATGGTGTGTGCAGATTGAAATCTGCCCTTTTGTTTTAATTGCTTCTGCTGAATTATTCACCAGATTCATCAGGGTTTTCATCAGATGAACCGGGGACCCCTCAATGGTCATTGGCCGGGAGGATATCCGGGATCTGATTTGAATGTCCGGAAAATCAGTTTTGAGTTTCAAACATTCGGGGGATTCAAGATATTGGTATATGACTGTATTGAGATCCAGACTTTCATTATTAGTGACACCGCGTCGGGCAAGGGTGAGAAGATCATGCACAACTGCAGCAGCCCGTTGTCCGGATTTCTGAATTACTTTGAGGGAAGGAATAATCGGGCTGTCTTCCGGCAGGTCCATCATGATCAGATCAGGATAGTTGACTATGCCTGAAAGTATATTGTTCAGATCATGGGCCACCCCTCCTGCAAGCCTTCCGATGGCTTCCATGCGCTGTGCTCTTGCAAGCTGCTTTTCAAGCTGTATGCGTTTATTGTCATTGTCCAACTGGAGCGTGATGTCTTCATAGACACACAAGATCCCCACAACCTCTCCGGCAGTATCGTGCAGGGGAATTTTACTGGTATCTAAAAACTGTTTTTGATTTGCCGCATTGGTCTGGATCTGATGAATGTGAAGCTCTGATTTATTCTGTTTGATGATACGTTTGTCCTGTTCCTGATAGACCAGAGTTTCTTTTTCTGTCCACGGGAGCATATCGTCTGTCATCCCTTTTATATCTTTGGGGTTGGAAATTCCGGCATCGTTTGCAAAGCTCTGATTGCAGCCGATATAAATACTGTCTTTATTTTTCCAGTAAATCGCATGGGGGATAGCATCAATTACAATCTGCTGTGTTTTTTTTGATTCTTCTAATTTATCAATGGCCTGCTGTTTTTCAAAGTCATCCTGTTCCAGTTTTTCAGTATATTTTTTCTGGATTAAAACATGATTCTTTTGGGCCTGGGTCAAGGCATCCAGAATGGTTTTTACGGCAACCACACCCAGCAGCAAATCATCTTCTGTAACAATAATATGATCATATAATTTGTCGGATTTACGTTGCATGGCCTGTTCTGCAACCATTTCAACTGATTTGGAATGTGGTACAATAATTGGAGATACATCCATCAGGCGTGAGATGGGCTTGTTGTAAAAAAGCGCAAATCCATAGCGCTGACTGAGTGTCGAATTCAGATGGATATTCATGACCATGCCGGCAATCTGCTGGTGTGCCATCACAACAACGCAGCTGACAGGTTTGTTGTTATCAAATATGGATTTAACCTGACTGACAGGTGTGTCTGTGTTTACAATGTGTGCTTTTTCACAGAGCTGTCCGATTTTTACAGGAATAGTGGTTTGATTCATATACGCCCGATTTTAATAGATAAGAAAATAAATTTCAGACAATATCCCAGAGAATAATTCGGATTTTGTTAGTATTGCGCTAAACTATTGTTCGGGCATTGTTCATACATTTGCTATTGGGTTCAAGATTTGTCTCAATGAAAAAAAAGCACCCGACAAAAGAAGATGGACAAATACAGTTGATATCTCATACTATATAAAAAAAAATAAACAAAAGTTTTTTATGCTCTCCGTATAAAAATCTGAGAAACCTGATAATAAAGGAAAAGATGGGCCCGGATAAAAAGAAAATACAGGATCTTGAACGCCGGATGGAAGCGCTGGGAATTCTAAAAGAGGATATTGAAGAAAAATTTATAAAGGCCTCTGGACGGGGAGGGCAGAAAATTAATAAAACATCCTGTGCTGTTTTTGTCCGGCACACCAAAACCCAGTTGTCTGTCAAGTGCGCAACATCCAGATCCCAGCATTTAAACCGGTTTCTTGCCCTCAGAAGCCTGGTTGAAAAAATTGAGGCGCTGTCTTCGGGTGAACTGTCGCCGGAGCAGGCAGCAGATGTGATGATCCGAAAACAGAAGATGCGCAGAAAACGAAAGACAAAAGACAGGCTTTCTAAAATGCTCCCAGTTGACAGGGTTTGATTCTCAGTCCTTTTTTTTCGCAGGCAGAGCTGACAAAAAGGCGGTGAAGATCAAAATTTTGTGCAATCTCCCAGCAGGACAGGCATGATATTCTGCCTTCCACTGCGGCTGCATCTATTTTCTGATTCAGTTCCGGGGGAATATCTATCTCAGGATTTAATTTTTTTTTGTTTTTGTAGCCGAACAGGCCAAGTTGACATTTTGTCAGCCGGTATCCCACAAGATCTATCTGTTTACCGATATCCGCAGGGCAAGTGCCTGTCATTTCGGCAATATCGTGGGCTGCATGGCAGGTGATCCTCTGATCCACAGCTTTTTCTGTTATTATTTTTGACAGTGTCTCGTCGATTTCGTCTGCAGGATGCTTTTTTGCAAAATCTTTTTTATTTTCATGTGTCATTTTATTTTCCTGTTGGATGTTTAAATCATGACCTTTAATTCTTGAAATACCCTTTGGGAAAGTTCTATAGTGTATATGGCAGAATGATAATATAAAGAAACACCAATTGAAATAGAAAAGGAATAATTTTGGACAGGCGGAAGATAAAAGATTTCTGGGCAAAAGCCTTGTTCAGTATGAACATTTTTGCATGGATATTGCTGATTTTTATTTTACTGGTGTTTCATCGGGCCCAGCCGGAATTTGAAACCATATTTGATCGGTTTTATAATTTAAATATCAGAACATATTGGGATATCCAGTATTTATATTATTTGATATATACAGTGATCTTTGGAATTCTTATCAGTCTGACCGGGTTTATCCTTGGTATCTTCAGGGGCCGAAGAAAAAATGATCATAAAAAAGCATTGATCCTTGTGGGAATTATTTCAATGATTCTTTTATGGGTCTGTGCGACAGTTATCTAAATTTTCAAGATTTTTCAGTTTTTTGTCGATAGCATGCAGGTAACCAAAAATAAAATTATTTCATATGGGACAACCGATGAAAAAATACGTAATTATCATTCTTTTTTCTGTGTTATGGATGTCAACAGGGCATGCCAGGGATTTTATAGTTGAATATGTTGAGGAAAATTATAATGAAACCCAGGCCCAGTTTTCTTATGATCCATTAATCTATCATTCCATACAGGTTAATTCAGATGCCGGGCCCAAGGTATTGATTCTTCAGGGCAATGATTATCATTATCGTAACTGGCTCAGGCATTATATTGCCCAGGATAAAAAATTTATTGCACAGATTGCTGATGACCGGGTGGATGAATTTATTACATCTTCAGCCTATAAAATGGATGTCACTTCCCTGCATCCGTTTAACGGGAACAAATGGGAGAATTCCAGGTTGAAACAGTCCCGGGATATGGATGTTCAGGGGGACAATAACATTTTAATTGTAGATCCAAATGAAAAACGATCCCATCTGGCGCAAATGATTATCAAAAAAATGGGATATGGTGTGATCCTTTTTTCTTCAGCCCAGGCAGCGTTGAATGTGTTTGAGCTGCAGCCTGAAAAATTCAAAATGGTGATCGCCAATCATGCAGTACCGGATATGGCGCTGGAGGATTTTGTTGATCGTATAGTGAAAGCGGATCATACCAAGCCGGTAATTATCGACGTCGGCTATCATGAGCCACAGATCAAAGACCTTTTGTCCACAAGATTTTCAGGTTTGAGATCAGTTCATTTAAAACAGGTGATCTTAAGAGAACTGTCTAAAGCTATTGTAAATCTGATGAAGGAAAGTGCCTGACAGATGAAAAAAATAATTTTTACATGTATGCTGCTTTCCGGTTTGCTTTTTGTTTATGTGAACGCTGTTTTTGCAGATGAGTTTGAATTTAATAAAATTCAGATGAGTTTTAAAAATTTTGTGCAGTGTGAACTGACCCGGACGCAGGCGGACAATCATTTTAATGGCAAACCATTTAAAATTACCATGATCGACCTGTTTGACATTCAGACAGAAGCAGATATGAAAATTGTCACCGGCGCTGTTCAATGCTTTGTTGTTGACAAGCATATCACGCTTTATGCGGCAGTTGGGTTAAAAAAGATTATGGATGTGGAGCAGGTATTGTATTATACGATTAGAAACAGCGATTTTACCATTCTGGCCACCGAACTGATTAAATACCCGTATAAAGAAAGATGCAAATGGTCTCAGTACTGGATAGATATTGACTGATATTTTACCGATATTTGAATTTAAGACTGAATTTTTTTCCGGATTTTTCCACAATGATTTCATCCTTGCCAATGTTCACTATCCGATAATCCTGAATAAAATCATTTTCGGCCACAATTGTATTATTGACAACAGCAATTCTATCTTCCGGTATCTTTGCCCAGGAAATAGCCTGTACTTTAAATGATGAATCCTCCTTGATTTCTTCTATACTATTATCATCAGTAATATTTTCGGTTGCTGTTCTTAAATCTGATGTTTGCGTTTTTTGGGCTGTTTCATTTGCAGGCATGGGATCTGATAATTTTGGAGATTCAGATATCGGGTCTGGATACTTCAGTTCAGGAATGTCTTCAGGAGTGACTACAGGCAAGATTGCCGGCTTGGGGGACGGTGCTGTTTTTGGGACAGTTGGACGATTATCAGAAGATGGTTTATTCGGTATGTTGTTTGTTGATACGATATGAAAACATACAAAACCCGTGATAGCAAGAATGCCAATGGCCAGCAGGATTTTGGGAAGTTTAAAAGTGTTTCCCTTTGCGGAAGTCCAGGATTTTGAATCAAAGATTCTTTGCAGGTTTATTTTCAGATCCGGGTTGTTGCTATGCAAAGATCCGTCCTGTTCCGCTTTTTTCAATGCCTTTAGAATCGAACTCATTTGAGGCTGCCCTCTGTACTTTTTGCCAAAGTTTTGTCTGTTAGAAATGGGGTGGATGGATCATTTTGCTCCCGGATCAGGGCAAGTTTTGTCATCGGTCCCACAAGCCCGTCTTCATCCAGCCCGTATGTATTCTGAATCTGTCTGACAGCCTTTTTAACCGCTTCACCGTAAAACGGCCCAGGTTCTATATCGGTATAGCCCAGTTGCCTGAGAACCAGTTTGATCGACATCACGGAAAAGCGTGGAGAATCCTGGGAAATGATATCTGTATATCCGAAGATATTCCGGCATACGATAAAAATATCTTTGCCTAAAAGCGGGAGCAGGTCTTTTTTTGAAATTTTAAAACTGTCTTTTTTATTCTGAAATGAAATAACATACTCATTATCAGGGGTTATTTTGCTGACAACCATATACTGTGCCGGTAAATCTTTATCTGAAACAAGCTTGAGAACAGCGGGCAGATTGAATTTTTCCACCTGGTTGTCCCAGTGTTCAGCATGAAATATTAAAAAATTATGATGCACAGAAGTCATTTTAAAAAAATCAAGGTCATTTTGAATCTGCCGGGATAAATTTTCTGACAGGGGTAGCGTCTGGGTTCCCCATAGGGAAAGAATATGGGTCAATGCCTCTTCCCGTGTTTGCGTATGTGGAATATTTGATAAAAGAGGCGGGTTTGGTTCAATCTGCTTTCCGGTTTCCATTGCAGGGGTTTTGGGGCCTGCATTTCTGGATGTGCCGGATACCCATTTTGACGGAATATGGTTATATGCCAGAAACAGAATAATAATGGAAAAAATTACTGCTAAAAAAGGCCACAAGGCAATTTTGGTATCTTTTGAGAGCTCAGGATAGTCAAAAGGTTTATGCGCCTCAAGTTCTTTTGCCGCAATATTGACAATGGACGCATTAATTTTTTTTTTGTTCAGACTGTATGCGGTGATAAGGGATCTGTCACACAGAATATTTATTTTTCTGGGTATTCCTTTTGAATGCTCATAAACCTTTTTCTGGGCATTGGGCGTAAACAGGCTCTGAGGCGTTCGTGAGGCTATCAGTATCCGATGATCAATATAATTCCGGGTTTCTTCTAAAGTTAACGGCAGTATATGACAGCTTAAATTAATCCGCTGTCGCAACTGCCGCATATTAAATGAGTTTAAAAGCGTACTGAGCTCGGGTTGACCGACCAGGACAATCTGGAGTAATTTGTTTCTGGTGGTTTCAAGGTTTGACAAAAGCCTGAGCTGTTCCAGAGTTTCTTTTCCCAAATGCTGGGCTTCATCAATAAGAAGGATAACAGATTTTCCCTGGGCTTTTTTATTGAGCAGAAATTGATTCAAAGAATGGGTCAGGTCTATGATATCAGAAGATGTAAAATTGATACCCAGTTCGAAATGAAGCATCTTGAGCAGTTGAACAGGTGTCAGTTTAGGATTGAAAATAAAGGCAGCTTCTATGTCTTTGTCCAGATCTTCAAGGAATGTGCGACACAATGTTGTTTTGCCAGCCCCGACTTCTCCGGTAATTTCAACAAAACCGTCCCCTTGTGATATGGCATACGCCAGATGGGCCAATGCATTTTCATGGCTTTTGCCAAGAAAAAGGAATTTGGGATTTGGAATCAGCTTGAACGGTTTTTCCCTGAAACCGAAAAATCCATTGTACATATATATAACTCCATTGTTTTAATTGGGGATATCATTTATCTGATATCCCCAATTAAAGCTGCGCACCATCAAGCAAATTTTGTGATGATATCTTTTACTTTACTCAATTGGCGGAGGTGGGGTGGTTCTCCAGTAGTGGATGGCGAATCCCCTTTCGGACTTTCTGACAACCTGTCCTGCATGGTTTCGCGCAATACCATTTTCATCAATGAAAGAAACCTTAACTGTGTCATTAATTTGTAATTTTTCAGGTGTGTTTGTTTTGATAAAAAGACCGGTAAGACTGCTGTTTTCAATTTCTTCAACAATTTCTTCTTCGCCTTTTATCAGTTTTACATCTGTTTTGAGATCTGTTCTTTCAGCTTCGCGCCGTTCAACATCCTGACCTGCCAGACTTTTTTTGGACATAGTATGATATTCCTCCAGTTTAGTGAGTAATTCTGAATTTATATCTCAAAGATTATCACTTGGCAACACTATATTGAACAGATAAAAACCAGGGGCGAAATCTGTATCAATTCTTGACTTAAGTGCACAGTTTCATTAAAAAGATAAAGTCTTGATAACCAACTCTAAAAGTGGAGGCGTGTGTGTTTTTGTATATTGATATTTACTGCTTAAGAAATTTCTGTGTGTTTTGATGGCAGCAGCTTTTTATAAAGAATTTGAACCTGAAGATCTGCCGATACCGGATAAACAGATTATGCAGCTCATTCAGTACACATTGCGGGAAGACGCGGATGTGGATGTTTTGGCTCGTCTTATATCTGTCAATCCAGTATTGACTGCACAGCTTTTAGGACTGGTCAATTCAGCATTTTTCGGTTTCCGCCAGAATGTACAGACGATTTCGGATGCAGTGATCGCCATGGGGATGGAAAGCTTAAAAAATCTGGTGCTGTGCTTTGCTGTTAAAGAGGCATTGTCAAAAAAGGAAATACCCGGGTTTGATATTGACAGCTTCTGGGAAGATTCCATCCGCAGGGGAGTGGCTGCCAAGCAGTTGGGCTATCTTGTAAATGGTCCTGTTGAAAAGGCCTTTACTGCCGGAATGCTTCAGGATGTCGGTTTGCTGGCTTTATTTGCAATGGAACCGGAAAAAGTTGACCGCTGGCCGCTGCTGCGTTCAAATCTTCCCACCTTGCGTCGCAAAATGGAAGAGGACCTGTTTCATGTCACCCATGACAGTGTGGGTGCAATGCTGGCAAAAAAATGGAATCTTCCGTCAATTTATTCATTTTCCATCGGTTCTCATCATGATTTTTTTAATAAAGATGAAACTGCGGATTTTGGAAATGCTCAAAAACAGACGGTTCTGGCAGGAATGATGTATCTGGCAGATTTGTGCAATGCGGTTTATACCTGCCATGACAAGGGAGATGCACTGATTAGCCTTAAGAAAAAGGCCAGGCATCTGTTCAAGCTGACAGAAGATCAGGTGGAACTGCTGCTGAGAATTCTCCCGGACCAGGTAAAGGAAACGTCAGATGCGCTTGAGCTCAGTGTCGGTCCTCAGATTAATTATGAGACAGTCATGGGCCATGTGAATCTTAAACTGGTCAAAGATAATATCTCGTATCAGGAATTAACCTGGCAGCTTCAGAATTCGTTAAAAGAACGGGATGAATATGCAGAAAAACTTGAAAATGAGCTGGATATCGCAAGGGAAATTCAAAAAAGTCTTCAGCCGGATATTGATAAGATCCAGCAGGTCGGGGCCTTCAATATCCCGGCCTACCATCTGTCCGGTGATTTTTATGATTATTTTACCAAAGCTGACGGCACGATCTGTTTCTGTCTGGGAGATGTCTCAGGCAAAGGGACATCAGCAGCTTTGCTGATGGCAAAAGCGGTTTCTCTGTTCAGGTGCCTGTGCAAAGTTCTGGATGATGTCAGCCAGATTGTGCAGCTGATGAACAATGAATTATGTGAAACCGGTGTAAGGGGCATGTTCATAACCTTTGTGGGTGGGTGGCTGAATCCGGACACCAATGAGATCACCATTGTGAATGTGGGACACCTTCCGCCGTTTCTGGTGAATAAAAAAGGCATTATAAAAATAGAACCGTCTGATCCGCCTTTAGGGGTAATGTTGGGTGTTTTGCATCCTGCCAGAAAATTTTCACTTCAGGATAAACGGTTGTATCTGTATACGGACGGCTTTACGGAAGGTCGGATGAAAACAGGCAAAAAAGAGGATATTGGCAAGGAACTGGGTTTGAAAGGTTTTCTGCGATGGCTCGTTCAGTCAAAGGAGTTGCCTCTCAACCAACAGATGAATTGGATAAAAGAACAGTGCAAAACTCAACTGGCCCCTCAGTCAGATGATTTGACATTGATGATTTTATCCGGGGAATAATGTATTCTACAGTTTTTTGATCAATTTGATCTGATTGTATCCATCTTTTGTGCGGCAGTATTCCACATTGTCCATCACCTGTTTGATGATGTAGATACCTAAACCGCCGGGCTTGACATCGGTCACATCTCTGGGTTGAGCTGAACAGATGTCAAATTCGGCTCCATTGTCCCTGATGGTGATGCAAATAGATTCCCTGGTCAATTCTATGGTCAGATTGATCCGGCAGTCAGGATTGTTTTTATAGCTGTGCCGTATGATATTGGAACAGGTTTCGTCCACGGCAAGAATGATGCTTGAGATGATTTCTTCGGACAGATTGGTAACAGCGGCTGCATTTGAAATTTCCTTTCGTATCCGGGCAAGATTTCTGGGATGTGATTTTATGTTCAGATGAATCGGTTTTGATTCCATAAAGTATACCGTATTTTAAGTTTCTGGCAAATTTGAATGATGACTGAACACAAGCAAGGTCAAATCATCACTGTGGCCTTCTGCTGTTGTAAAACTGTCCACGGACCGGGTTACGGCGTCACAGATCATCTTTGGATCATTCGGCTGATCCTGAATGATCTTGAGCAGTCGCCGGATACCATATAATTCTCCTGCATTATCCTTGGCTTCGATAATTCCATCTGTGTACAGGGCAATGCTTGAATTGTCTTCAATATGAAATGTTTCCTGCTCAAATTCAACAAACGGGATAATGCCTAAAGGGGGGCCTTTTTTGCTGTCATGTCCTAAAAGCCGTGCGCCGTCTTCATCCGTGTAAACAGGAGACATATGCCCTGCATTTGCCATGATGATCCGGTTTTCAACCGTGTCTAAAAGCAGGTAGACCATGGTGACAAACATACCTCTTTTGGCACGTTCGCATAAGACATTATTGACCTGGGCCAGCAATGTCCTGGGTTCTGGATATAAAAGGGTATAATATAAAAGGTCTGATGTCAGCCTTGCCATAAACAAAGAAGCAGATATTCCTTTTCCAGAGACATCTCCCAATACTATACCCAGCTTGTTTGCCGGCAGTTTGAAAAAATTATAAAAATCACCGCCGATTTCCAGGGCAGGCTCATTGACTGCTGAAAAGGTATAGGTTTGATATTCCGGAAGGGATTTGGGCAGAAAACTTTCCTGTACTTCCTTGGCCAGTTTTAAATCTCTTTCAAGGGTTTCTCTTTGAATGATGATCCTATGCATTTTTGCCGTATCAATGGCAACGGCTGCACTGCTGCTGATGGTTATCAGCATTTCCAGCTCTTCTGATGTGAAGACAAAGGGTTCTGTCATTTTGTTGATGACCTGGATAACACCGATAATTTCTCCTCTGACTTTTAACGGTACACACAACATGGCCCGGGTTCTGTAACTGGTTTTTCTATCATAATCCGGTGAAAAATCTGGGTGATCATAAACATCTTCAATATTCAAAGGAATACCTGTCTGGGCAACCCTGCCGGCAATGCCTTCTCCTTTTTTAAGGCGATAGATTTCTTTTATTTCCTGGCTTACATCGCCAAGAGCGATCTGAAATGTCAGGTCTCCGGTGGGCTCATCAATTAAAAGCAGACTGACAGCATCTGCAGTAAAGGCTTTTTTTGTGGTTTCCATAACGCTGGAAAGCAGTTTGCCTATGGAAAGTTCTGAATTGATCAGATTGGCGATCTCAATACAGTTGGACAGACGCTCTACTTTTCTGATGCATGCTGTCAGATCTTTTGGCGGACTGGCGGTCAATTGCCCAAATATATTATTGATCATGGTCATGTTTTTTTATATAAAGCCTTTTATAGTTTGTCAATCTTTGTAATTATCGTTGACACGACATATCGGGTACGCTATCTATAAAAAATATATTTGACAGAGATTTAGCACGGTTTAAAAAAAATCTAATAACCCAGCAGATAAAAGAACCATGATTCGAGTAGAAAATCTTGTAAAACGGTACGGAAACATAGTTGCATCAAACAACTTAAACTGCCATTTTGAAAAGGGGAAGGTGACCGTAATCCTTGGTGGAAGCGGCTCGGGTAAAAGTACATTGCTCAGGCAGCTCACCGGTCTTGAACAGGCAGATTCCGGCGCTGTGTATTTTGACGGGGTAAATCTGACCGGCCTGAGTAAGAAAAAACTGTATGTATTGAGAAAAAAAATGGGCATGCTGTTTCAGGGGTCAGCACTTTTTAATTATCTGAATATTTTTGAGAATATTGCGTTTCCGTTAAGAGAGCATACCAAGATTGCTGACAATATCATTAAAACCATTGTCACCATGAAACTTGAAATGGTAGGGTTGCGAGGGACAGAAAATTTAATGCCTTCGCAGTTATCCGGCGGTATGATGAAGCGGGTCGGGCTGGCCCGGGCAATTGTAATGGATCCCAAAATTATTTTTTATGATGAACCCACCTCCGGTCTTGATCCGATTTCAACAGGGGTGATTGATAAATTGATAAGGGATCTGAATAAAACCCTGAATATCACGACTGTAGTTGTTTCCCATGATATTGAATCCTGTTTCAGGATTGCAGATAATATTATTATTCTTTTTTATGGGGATATTATTGCCAGCGGCACAGCTCAAGAAATTAGAAACAGTAAGGATCCGAGAGTAAAACAGTTTATTAACGGAGATCCGGAAGGTCCGATTCCGTTTACCCGGACCAGCAAGAATTATTTAGATGAAATACTGATTGATTAAAGGGGTCTATTAATTTGGAAATTGCAGCATCTTTAGGTCGGTATACTTTAAACTGCATTCAGGTTTTTGGAAGAAGCGGTATTTTTTTATGTGTGAGTATTTTCCAGGCATTTGTTCTGCCCTTCAGATTTTTTCGTCTGGTCAAGGAAATTGAATTTATTGGTTCCAAGTCTTTTTTAATCGTTTTTGTTACGGCATTGTTTACCGGTATGGTTTTAGGTATTCAGGGGTATTATTCCTTGAGCCAGTTCGGCGCAGAAGCTGCATTGGGAACCATGGTTGCTCTTTCCATTATCAGGGAACTTGGGCCGGTGCTCTGTGCACTTATGGTAACCGGAAGAGCCGGGTCTGCCATTGCCGCTGAAATCGGAATCATGAAAATCACGGATCAGTTTCCCGCACTTGAGATGATGGCGATTGATCCTCTTAAATATGTTATCAGCCCCAAAATTCTGGCAGGCATCATTTCTCTGCCGCTGTTGACCGCCTTTTTTGATCTTGTAGGGATTGCCGGCGGCTACCTTGTGGGCGTCAAACTCTTAGGGGTAAATGAAGGGGCCTATATCGGAAGAATAGTTTCCGCGGTCACTTTTACTGATATTTACGGTGGAATTTTAAAATCATTCTGTTTTGGCGGATTGATTGCCTGGATTTCCACATTTATGGGATTTTCTGCGGAGCCCACAACAGAAGGTGTCAGTCGTGCAACGACCAATACTGTTGTTGTGACTTCGCTTTCAATTCTTATTGTGGATTATATCTTGACATCTTTATTATTATAGGATTTAGATTATCTATTATGTTTGGGAAAAAAACAGAGATTTCAGTCGGTATTTTTATGATGGTGGGGATCGCTTGCCTGGTATACCTGTCGGTTAATCTGGGCGGTGTCGATCTGTTCGGTTCTGATGCCTATATGATTGAAGCAAGGTTTGGTTCTATTGAGGGACTTGAGGTCGCAGCTTCAGTTGAAATTGCAGGTGTGCCTGTGGGAAAAGTTAAACGAATTACATTGGATGAAAATGAAGCCGTCGTTCAAATGGAAATCAAAAAAGGAACACAGATTACAGATGATACGATTGCTTCAATTCGTACCAAGGGTGTGATAGGGGATAAATTTATCAAACTGTCACCGGGTGGTTCTGATGAGATATTGGGGGATAATGATTCTTTAATGGAAACAGAATCATCTATCAGTCTGGAAGAATTGGTCAGTAAATACGTTTTTGAGAAATAGTGGAATTATGAGCTTTAAAATTAAAAGCAACGAAAAAGAAAATATCGGTATCATTAAAGTTGACGGTGAAGTGGATATGTTCAGTTCACCCAATTTAAGGGACAAGCTTCTTCCATTGTTTGAAAAAGGAGTCAAGGGGGTGATAGTTGATCTTTCCGGAGTTTCATTTATGGACAGTTCCGGGATTGCAACCCTTGTTGAAGGACTCCAATGGAGCAAAAAAGATAACAAACAGTTTGTATTGACAGGCCTTGGTGCCAATGTCCTGAATGCGCTTGCATTAACAAAACTGGACAGTGTGTTCAATATCCAGGCAAATGCAAATGATGCCTATAAAACGTTGCTCAATATTTAAAAAAGATTTTTTTCAAAGAGGAGTTTTATGAAATTTTTTAAACAGGTGCTTTTAATTTTTACAGCGGTTTGTATCCTTTCTCCCATAAATCATGCTGTGGCCTCCGTTGCACAGGAACAGCTTCAAACAACCATTGATCAAATACTGGATATATTAAAGGATCCAGCGCTGAAAGGGGATGAAAATACTGAAAAAAGAAGAACCCGTTTAAAAGATAAAATCAGTGAGCGGTTTGATTTTGAAAAAATGTCGAAATCAAGTGTTGCTAAAAATCTGTGGAAAAGCGGAACCCAGGAAGAGAAAAAAGAATTTATAAAATTGTTCAGTCAGCTTCTGGAAGACACCTATATTTCGAAAATTGAATCTTACACAAATGAGAAGATCGTGTATGTAAAGGATGACGTTAAAGATAAAAAAGCAACGATCGATACAAAAATTATTACCGACACCAATGAAATTCCGATTAATTACAGCCTGTACCAGGCAGAAGGAAATGTCTGGAAGGTGCAGAATATACAGGTGGTAGGCCTTAACCTGGTTGGAAATTACAGAGCTCAGTTTAAATCCATAAGAACTTTTGATAAATTGTTGGAAACTCTTAAAAAGAAGCTGGAATAAAGATTTATTTTCTATAGTGTTTTGACAGATAGTATAACAAGCTGTGGATTGTTTTTTTCCTGGCCCCAGATCATGTGTGCGATTGTTTGTGTTCGTAACTTCAATCGTAGCCTTTGTTTTTTTTCGTAAAATAACTATGTTTTTTAGTCATGAAAGCACTCGTAAAATTAGAGTTTTACCTGTATTTTCAGTGGTTTTAATTATCGTTGCCGTATAATGAGGTCATGGAGGAGGCAGTATGAAAAATATTATGATTACAGGCGCCTCGGGTTTCATAGGAAAAAATCTATCCAGGTATTTATTGCTGAAAAATTATCATGTTTCCGGTGTCGGAACATCAAAAAATCATCCGTTTTCAAAAGAATTCATGAATTTTGAATGGATAAGTGCAGATACTACTGTTCAAGGTGACTGGCAGGAAAAAATTGATCAGGCAGATACCATTATTAATCTGACCGGAAAAAGTATTTTCAGTTATTGGACGCCAAAATATAAACAGGATATTTATAATTCGCGAATTTTGACCACCCGGCATATTGTTCAGGCTATCAAAAATGGGACTGGAAAACAATTATTGTCTGCATCGGCAGTGGGAATTTATGGCCATTGCGGGGACGCACTGCTAAATGAGGATTCAGAACCGGGTGAGGATTTTCTGGCTCATGTGTGCAGGGATTGGGAAAATGAGGCGCTAAAGGCAAAGGATAAGAATGTCCGTGTGTCCATCTTGCGTCTGGGGGTTGTCCTTGGGAATGGAGGTGCTTTATCCACCATGGTTCCTGCATTTAAATTTTTCGCAGGCGGCCCTCTCGGCAGCGGGAAACAGTGGTTTCCCTGGGTTCACATAAAAGATCTGGAACAGGCAGTTGAATTTATCATTGAAGAACAGGATCTTGCCGGCGTTTTTAATCTGGTGGGCCCGCAGCCTGTTCAGCAGAAACAGCTTGCTAAAAGCCTGGGCAGGGCATTAAATCGTCCGGCATTTATGCCTGCACCGGCATGTGTGATCAGGCTTTTCATGGGTGAACTGGGAAAAAGTCTGCTTCAGAGTCAGAAGGTTGTTCCAACTCGCCTTATTCAGTCAGGTTGTGATTTTGAATTTAAAACTGTAGAAGATGCACTGAAAGATATTTTTAAAAAATAAATTTTTAATTGATCATTCAATGCTTTTGTATGTATATATTCAATGTTTATAGTTTAAAGGTATGGTATTCATTTTGCACTTTAAATTGAAATTGATAATCAGAATAATTTTATAGAATTAAACTCGTTAAAAAAGAGGAGAGGTTAAATGAAAATGGAATTTGGATCAATTGATGAAATATTGGAGTTTGCGATTGATGGAGAGAAGCAGGCTGTTCAATTTTATACATCTTTAGCCAGGCAGGCGACCCGGACATCCCTTAAAGAGGTTTTTGAAAATTTTGCAAAAGAAGAAAAAAAGCATGTGACACTTCTTTCTGATATGGCTGGGAATAAAGAAAAAATTGATTCCTATGAATTCAAGGAAGTGACTGATCTGAAAATCAGTGATTATATGGTGGAAATAGAATACAAAGAAGGCATGCCCATGCCGGAAATTCTTAAAATCGCCATGAAAAGAGAAGAAAAAGCGACAAAACTATATACCATGCTTTCTGAACAGACAGATGATGCAGCAGGTAAAAAAGTTTTTTCAATTCTGGCACAGGAAGAAAAGAAACATAAATTGACGCTTGAAACCATGTATGATGATTATATGGCAGATCAGGAAAATTAAACAATAATTTAGATTATTATATTTTGTCGGGTTGAAAAAAGGGTTGGTTATAAATGATCAGCCCTTTTTATTTGGTTCAAAACGGCAAATTGCGTATTTGAATGAGAATATTCTGCATGATACAGGTCTGTATCATGAGACAAAAATATAACTATCGGGGAAAAAAATGTTCGAAAAAAACAGCTTAAAAATAATTTCCTGGAATGTAAATGGGCTGCGGGCAGTTATAAAAAAAAATTTTTTGCAGAGTGTTTCAGCACTTGATGCGGATATTGTGCTGCTTCAGGAAACCAAACTCCAGGAAGATCAACGCACCCAGGAAATGATTCATCTGCTTGATTATCAGTCTTTCTGGTCATATTCAACGGTGAAAAAAGGATACAGCGGTGTTGCGGCGTATGCCAGACAGATGCCTGAAAAGGTCATCACTGATTTTGCCCGTCCTGAATTTGACGGAGAAGGCCGGGTGATTCAACTGGATTTTAAAACATTCACGTTGTTTAATATTTATTTTCCCAATGGCCAGATGAGTGATGAACGTCTGGCATATAAACTGGATTTTTACAACTGGGTTTTAGACTATGCCAGAACTCTCCGGAATGAAGGAAAAAGTCTTATTATTACTGGCGATTTCAACACAGCTCACAATGAAATTGATCTGAAAAATCCAGGTCCGAATTCAAAAAGTTCCGGATTTTTAAGAATTGAAAGAGATGTGCTGGACCGTATGGTGGAGGATGGATATGTGGATACGTTCAGACATTTTTATCCGGACACGGTTAAATATTCGTGGTGGTCTTATCGGTTTAATGCAAGAAAAAACAATGCCGGGTGGCGGATTGATTATTTTTTTGTGACCCGGGATCTGATCGATAAAGGCCGGGTGACCCAGGCCTTTATCGATAATGATGTGTTCGGATCAGATCATTGTCCTGTGGGAATCGTATTAAAGATCTGAGGTGTAGCGGTCTAATCCTTAAATACCAGTTTTCCTCCAATATGACCTGCAATTCCTGCTGCGGAAAGCATGATAATATTGATTGCAAGAAAGACCCAGGCAACGGATGAGTTCAGGATCTGCGGGTTAAACAGATACCATACAAGAACGATAATGCAGGATGCACAGGTGATTGCAGCAGCGGTTATCTTGATTTTAAAAATAGTCGTAAGTGCACGGTTGTATTTGGTTTTCCATTCCAAAATGCCGGTATAAATAACCAGGGGCAGTGCGCAGAAAACAAAAACCAGATTAATAACAGCGGCTTTTACAAATAATTGCGAATCAAAAAACCAGGCCAGAACAAACAGAATAACGGCTATGGGCAGCACACCATTGGGGGTGTGAACCGATATCGGGTGGGCATGGTGCTTTAAGAGTGCAGCGTTGATCTGTTCATATACGGTTCTTGCTGAAGCCGCTTTCGGAACAGGTGAGGTTGTTTTTTCTTCAGAACCCCCTTTTTTCCGGGGGGATTTAGCAGGAATGGATGCTTCATCAATTTCAATGAATTTGCTGCTGTCAACACCGCAGACCGGGCATTTTTCAGGTGGCGCATCTCCTTTGTGAACATATTTGCAGACACTACATTGCCAGACTTTCATTTGTTTTTATCCTTTTTTTAATTAACGGTTATCCAAATCAATAAATACACATTCATCCGGACCGCAGTACTCACCAACGTATGCAGCGCCAGGACGATACAAAGAGGGTTTGGGTGCAGCCATTGCAAACTGTTCTTCAATAACGTGGGCAGACCATCCGCTGACCCGTGAGACCGCAAACAACGGAGAGAAAAGATCCGTGGCAATCCCCATGGCGTGAAACAGGGAAGCACTGTAAAAATCAACATTGCAGAAAATTTCGCTTTGTTTTTTTGCTTTAAATGCTGCCTTGCCCTTGATTTCTAATTCCTTTGAAAGTTCATACCATTGGGGTTGGTTGGCGATCTGTCCCATTCTTTGGCTCATAGGCGCAAGGATAATGGCACGGGGGTCATCGGTTTGATAGACCGCATGTCCCAGGCCCATGATCAGACCACCGGAACTTAGAATATTATTAATATATGCGTCTATTTTATCAACCGATCCGATCTGCTTTAACATCTGCATGACACGGACATTTGCTCCGCCATGCAGTGCGCCGGAAAGAGAACCTATGGCTGCCGATATTGCGGCATAAATATGCGCCCGTGTAGATGCAACCTGTCTTGCTGTAAACGTAGATGCATTAAAAGAATGTTCCGCGTGCAAAACCAGGCTGGTATCAAAAAACCGGGCGGTTTCTTCATCGGGTTTTTCACCTTTGAGCATATACAGAAAATTTGCGCCATGACCCAGGGAATTGTCCGGTTCAATGACCTTTTTCCCGTTTCTGATCCGATCCCAGGCTGCCGTAATCGTGGCAATTCCTGCAATAAGATTTTCCGCACTGAATAAGGTTGTTTTAACTTCCAGATCCGTTGCATCCGGGTCATGCTGAATGAGCAGCAGGGTTGCCATCTGGAGAACATCCATCGGGTTCATGTCCTGTGGCAATGTCGCAAGAAATGAAAAAATATTTTCCGGAACACGCCTTTTCTGTTTAAGACTCTGGTCAAATTGCACCAGTTCGTTTTTTTTGGGCAGGCGCTCATATAAAAGTAAAAAACAGGTTTCTTCAAAGGTTGCATGTTTTGCCAGATCTTCAATTAAAAATCCGCGGTAAATCAGTTTGCCTTCTTTTCCACGAACATCACATATTTTTGAGCTGGCCACATCGATCCCTCTAAGTCCTGTATTCATAACAGGCACAGTGCAGTCATCCATAAGAATTCTCCTTAAAAATTAAATGATTTTTCAGGGGGTCTTCTTTCCGGAACATCCTGGGACTGAATTTCATTATTGTGCAATGCCCGGGACACATATAATCCGCAGTAGCAGGCACCATATTCTTCCAGATCCGGGGCTCTGTAGACACAGGGGCATATGATATCCTTGTCTTTATCACGATCGTTGCAGGCAAGTCGGCACGGACAGGCCATATAGCCATATCGGTCTTTATTGAGGAGAAGCGATTCAAGAAGTTCATACACCAGATCCATATCTTTATTGAAATATATCCCTTTGGCTTCCTGTGATTTTTTTAACATTTCATATAGTTGTTCAACTTTCATCGTTAATACCCAGTGCCTCCTTGATTTGTTTTTCTTTATAACCGACAATCACTGTCTCATTTATTTTAATGGTGGGAAAAGAGCATCGCGGATTGATTGCTTTGATGTCTTTTAGTATGGCTTTGCGTTCTTCTCCTTCCAGATCGTCAACTTCTATATAATCATATTCGACATTGCATTCTGAAAGAAGTTTTTTGGTTGATTTGCAATGACTGCAAGTGCTTAAAGCATACAGGATTGGTTTTTCCATTGCGGTTATGTCTCCTTTGAGCGGTATGTGATAGAAATATAGTTAACTGAATAAAAACTTAATGATCTGAAAGTTTGCACAATTTGTGCCGGAATTGCAAGGCTAAAGTAAACAGATTAGAGTCTGGGACACAAAAAATAGGGCATTCATTTTTTAAATTAAGTTATTTTTATGGTTTGATCAAAAAAATGGTCTGAATATTGCTTTGCTAAATTAAAAATGAATGATATCTTTGACTGATCCCGAATTGTTAAAAGGAGAAAATCTATGAGCCAGCCTGTTAATCATCAGTCTGTTAATACGCAGGTTATTAACAGATGGTATTGTTCTGTCTGTCATGAAAAAATTGATGCCGATAACAAACCTGAAATCTGTCCGGTTTGCAAAGCAGATGAAAGAATGATGATACATAGAGATGATATGCCCGAATCTCTGGACCAGGTAAGGGATATGGCAAGAAAAAAGCTCAAAGGGATTTGTGCGGCATATCCGTTTTGCGACGGAAATTTTGATAAAATCTGTCAAAAGGAAGCCTATGGCAAGCCGATCGGGCTGGGCGGCGCAGGCCAGGGATATTCTTTTCGTGCAAATGTACAGGCCCTGGCTCAGGTTCAATTGAACATGTCTGTTCTCGGGGATCATTTTGAACCAAACACTAAGTGCAGTTTTTTGGGGATTGACCTGGATTTGCCTGTTCTGGCATCATCCACTGCAGGGGCTCAAAAATATAATGATGCAATAGATGAAACCCAGTTCTGCATGTCCGTGCTCAAGGGTGCAAAAGAAGCAGGAACTATTGGGCTTCGGGGCGACACCTGGTTTTATACGCCAGAGGATAATCCATCCTTAAAAGCCATGAAGGCCTGTGAGGGATACGGAATTCCCATATTTAAACCCAGATCCCAGGATGTTTTAAAAAGATTGATCGAACAAGCGGAAGAATTGAACTGTAAAGCTGTGGGTATTGATCTGGACGGCTGCGGATCAACCATTATGGCTGCCCATGGTCAGCCTGTTTTTAAAAAAAGTATCAAAGAGATTGAAGAGTTGGTGAATTTTACAAAACTTCCGTTCATTGCCAAGGGAATCATGCTGCCGGATGAAGCACAAAAATGTATGGATTCCGGTGTGTCAGTGATTTCTGTATCCAACCACGGCGGGCGGGTACTGGATTCAACACCCGGGGTTGCGACCATACTGCCATTGATCCGGAAAAAACTGGGGAACTCGGTGACCATAACCGCAGATGGCGGTATCCGAACCGGATATGATGTTTTAAAAATGCTTGCTCTGGGTGCAGATGCGGTTTTTTTGGGCCGAGATATTATCCGTGCTGCGGTCGGGGCCGGAAGCCTGGGCGTCAAACTGCATTTTGATCACATCCGGAAAACATTAAAAAAAGCCATGTTTATGACAGGTGCCCGGGACATAAAAATGGTAAATCTGAATATTATATTTAAATCTGAATAAATTAAGGAGGACGTATGGCAAAAGTATTGATTGTATATGCAACAAGGGCTGAGGAAACAACAGGTATTGCTAATCTTATTGCTGAAGGTATCAGAATTTCAGGTCATGAAGCCATTGTAAAAAAAGCCACTGAAATTAAAAACGAAGAAGACTTAAAAGGGTATGATGGATATGCATTCGGCTCTCCAACCTACCATGGTGAAATGATTCAGGGAATGAAGCAATTGCTTTTTATTGCTGAAAGAGCAGGATTAAATGATAAACCTGGCGGCGCATTCGGCGCATACGGCTGGAGTGGAGAGGCTGCGGAAAGAATATTTGAAACCATGCAGCATATTTATGGCATGAAAATGGTTTCAGGCCCTCTGATGCTTAAAACAAGTCGTATCGAAGGTGGCCTGAAAGCGGCTCAGGGATATGGAAAAGAGATTGTTGCTTTGTTATAGTTCATAAACATATTCAGGGGGGAAAAAATGAATGATATGCATGTGATTATCAGGTGTCCATCCTGCAGGGCAAAAAACAAAGTCCCCTTGTCCCGGATAGACGATCAACCGGTCTGTGGAAAGTGCAAAGTCCCATTGCCTGTGGATACGCTTAGTCGGACCGTGGATGTTACGGATCAGAATTTTAATCAGGAGGTTTTAGCGTCCACATTGCCGGTTCTGGTAGATTGCTGGGCGCCATGGTGCGGTCCGTGCAGAAGTTTTGCTCCGGTTCTTGATGATTTGGCCAAAAAATATAAAGCCCGGTTGAAAATTGCCAAGTTGAATGTGGATGAAAATCCAGTCACAGGATCACGGTATGCGGTTTCAAGTGTTCCAACCCTGTTACTGGTTAAGAATGGAAATATTGTGGATAAGCTCACCGGGGCGCTTCCAAAAGAGCAATTGGAAAGGCAGATTGGAAGAATTCTTTGACAAAAATTGCAATGAATTTATTGATTGGCTGAATGATCAATGGAGTTTCAACTACAGAAAACAAAGACCGGATATTGCGATAGAAGGATCTCCTGAAAGAACGGTTTCCCGAACAGTGATTCAGAATCAATCCAATGACTTGTTTCTAATCGAAAAATTTTCAAAGTATAAATTTGAGAGCCGCCAGACGGTTGCCATTGCCGTTGATTATCTGAATAAACAGGGGCTGGATATGGCCCTTGGCTATCAAAAAACAATTTATGGTGAATTTTTACCTTTCTGGAAAGACCATTTTTATGGTCTTTCTCCTTTTTTGAGCAGTTCGATTCTGGTTCGGCCGGATTATCTTCATTCTTTCCGGATGGGAGAAAGCTTTTCATTTTTCCTGGGAAAAATGAAAGCAGCATCTAACGGGATAGAGGAAAATCTGCCACTGCAAAAATTTTCAATCAAAATTTATATCTATAAATTATTTTCACAAATAAAGAAATTTGACCCAGAATGGTATCAACAATTTTTTCCTTTTTTGACCTTTTTGGAAAATCGGTTCATGCGTGTTCATGATCATCTGCCAATGGGGTTTTGTCATGGTGATCTTCATCCGCTGAATGTGATCTGGGATAAGGATCAGATCAAAGCTGTCATTGACTGGGAATTTTTAGGAATAAAGCCGCAGATATATGATGCGGCAAATCTGGTTGGATGCGCCGGGATAGAGAATCCAGAAGGTCTTGTGATGGAAATGATTCAAACATTCTTGCATACCCTTAGAGCACAGAACTTTTTTTATGATGCCGGTTGGGAGCTGTTCCCGGAGTATGTACTGGCACTACGGTTTGCATGGTTGTCTGAGTGGCTGAGAAAAAAAGATCACCAGATGATTGCAATGGAAACTGTATTCATGAAAATTCTTATGGATAATATGGATGACCTGAGACAGGCCTGGAAAATTTAACTATAAAAAATTAAATTCAGATAAACGCATTTTTTTAGCTTCAAAACAGATGTCTGCATTTTGAAATAACTCCTTCGTAAACCCTAAAATATTTTGGTGTTCAATTTTTCTATATAATATTGACAAATGACTGTCTGAATGTTACTCAAGTCTCGATTTGATTTGAATTCAGGCTGTTTTTTGGACCAAGAACAGTCAGTAGGATATAAGTGATTGAATTTTTAATAATTATTAACTGGCGGAGGGAATTTTATGATAACTGTGATTCCTGATATATCAACCGTATATCAGATGATCAATTTCCTTGTTCTGCTTTTTGTGCTCAATCTGGTTTTGTACAAACCGATTCGTAACGTTCTTCTGGAAAGAAAGGCAAAAATAAAAGGGATGCAGGATGGGGCTGAAAAGGCCGCAACTGCCCTTGTTGCCGGTGAAGATGCGTATAAAAACGGATTGAAAAAAGCCAGATCCGAAGGCTTGAAAAACAAAGAAGCCTTTCTGGACGAAGCATCTCAAGAAGAAAAGGAAATAATCGATAAGATTAACAAGAAAGCTCAGGCCAATCTTGCTCAGATCAAAAAGCAGGTGGCAGAAGAAACCGAGCTGGCCCGAAAAGCGCTTGAAAGCGAGGTGGAGGTATTTGCCAAAGCCATCGGTGAAAAGATTCTTGGGAGGGCTTTCTGATGAAAAAAACTGGGATGAAAATTAAACTGCTGCGAACATCATTATTTGTTGCAGCAATACTGTTGACAACCTTCAGCATTCTCTGGGCGGCATCAAGTGGTGGTCATGGTGAAGTGCATAATGCATGGACATCAAATGACACCTGGAAAACGCTGAATTTTGCACTTCTTGCCATTGGTGTGATCTTTATTGCCTCAAAAATCCTCCCCTCATTGTTAAGATCTCGAGCCAAGGGAATTGAGGATGAGATTAAAGCACTGGAGTCAAAAAAGGCAGAAGCTGAAAAAAACCTTGCTGATTATCAGGCCAAATTTAAAAATATTGAACAGGAATCCAAACAGATTATTTCTGACTATATTAAGCAGGGTCAGGAGGCAAAGACCAGGATCATTGAGAGCGCAGAAGCCCAGGCTGAAAAACTGGAAGAAATGGCCAAACGCAATATTGAACAGGAGTTTAAATCAGCCAGAATGAAGCTTCAACAGGAGATCGTTGAAAAAGCCATTGAAAAAGCTCAGGAAGTCATTGTTGCCTCTATTTCATCGGATGATCAGGATAAACTTGTTGATGAATATTTGAAAAAGGTGGTGGCATAATGAAAAATTTAGTAGTAGCAAAGCGTTATGCTAAAGCATTGATTCTTATCGGCCAGGAAGACGGTCAGGCAGAGCAGTATAATAAAGAGCTCGGGGCGGTTGTCGATCTGTTTAATACACAGGAAGGCTTTGAAAAAACACTGATCAACCCTTTGTATAACAAGAATGACAGAAAAAAAGTTCTTAAGGCTGTTTTAGATGCCACAGACCTGTCAGCCATCATGAAATCTTTTCTGGTTCTTTTGTTTGATAAGAAACGGATTGGTTTTTTACGGGAAATTGCTACATATTATAATGACCTGGCAGATGAACTCAAGGGTGTTGTCAAGGCCACTATCGTTTCTGCATCAGAACTTTCGCAGGACGCAGTGGATAAAATTAAACAAGCCCTGTCAAAAAAAACCGGGAAGAATATTGTTCTGAATGTTGAGCAGGACCCAGGCCTTATTGGCGGCGTTGTTACAAAAATTGGGGACCTTGTTCTGGATGGCAGCGTTAAAACTCAGCTGATTAATTTGAGAGAAACATTAAAAAAAGGTGAGAGTGTCTAATGGAAATTAAAGCAGAAGAAATAAGCCAAATAATAAAAGACCAGATCAAAGGTTTTGATGCAGACGTCGATCTGAGTGAAACTGGAATTGTACTTTCTGCGGGTGATGGTATTGCCCGTGTATATGGCCTTGAAAAAGTAAAAGCAATGGAGCTGGTTGAATTCCCCGGCGGGATTCTGGGGCTTGCATTGAACCTTGAATCTGATAACGTCGGTGTTGCGATTCTGGGTGATGATAAGGTCATTAAAGAAGGTGATGTGGTAAAACGAACCGATCGTATTGCCTCAGTCCCTGTCGGTGAAGCCCTTCTTGGACGTGTTGTCACCACAACAGGTGAGCCGGTTGACGGTAAAGGTCCAATCAATTCCGATGTTTATATGAATATGGAACTGGTTGCTCCGGGTGTTATTGCCAGAAAAGGGGTTCATGAACCCTGCTATACCGGTGCAAAAGCGGTTGACGGGATGACACCTGTGGGTCGTGGCCAGCGTGAGCTGATCATCGGTGACCGTCAGATCGGTAAAACAGCGGTTGCAGTTGATGCGATCATTGCCCAGAAAGAAAGCGGCATCAAATGTATCTATGTTGCCTGCGGCCAGAAGAAATCAACCGTTGCTCAGGTTGTTGCAGCCCTTGAAGAACATGGTGCGATGGAATACACAACAGTTGTCATTGCCTCTGCATCAGAGCCTGCAGCCATGCAGTACCTGGCTCCCTATGCAGGATGTGCCATGGGTGAATACTTCAGAGATAAAGGTGAGCATGCCCTGATTATTTATGACGATCTTTCAAAACAGGCTGCTGCATATCGCCAGGTATCTTTGCTTCTCAGACGTCCGCCGGGACGTGAAGCTTTCCCGGGTGATATTTTCTACAACCATTCACGTCTGCTGGAACGGTCTGCGAAAATGAGCGATGAGCTGGGTGCAGGTTCCCTGACAGCACTTCCAATTATTGAAACCCAGGAAGGTGACGTATCCGCATTTATTCCGACCAACGTTATCTCCATCACGGATGGTCAGATTTTCCTTGATAAAGCACTTTTCTTTGCAGGTATTCGGCCTGCAATCGACGTAGGACTTTCAGTTTCCCGAGTTGGTGGTGCAGCCCAGGTTAAAGCCATGAAACAGGTCGCAGGAACACTTCGTCTGGATCTTGCCCAGTTCCGTGAACTGGAAGCCTTTGCCGCATTTGGTTCAGACCTTGATGCTGCGACTCAAAGACAGCTGACCCGTGGAGAGCGCCTGGTTGAACTGCTGAAACAACCGCAGTTCAAACCGCTTCCAATGGAAAAAATGGTTACAGCGCTTTATGCCGGGACTAAAGGGTATATTGATAAATACCCAAAAACCGCTGTTGCTAAATATGAAGAAGGTCTTTATACCTTTGTTGAGAATCGGTTCCCTGAAATTTTCTCCGGTTTAAAAGAGAAGAAAGAGATTACTTCAGAAATCGAAGCCAAGCTCAAACAATGCCTTGAAGCTTATGACGAAGAATTCAAAGATACCCTTTAGGAATTTTGGAATTGATCGTTAGAATATTTATTAACTATAAGCTTGAAAGGTAGATCATATGGCAACTTTAAAAGAAGTAAAATTAAAAATAGTCAGTGTCAAAAAGACTAAACAGATTACCTCTGCCATGAAAATGGTTGCCACTTCAAGATTACGTGGGGCACAGAATGCCATGGAAGCATTTAAGCCTTATGCTGGCAAGTTTGCTGAAGTTCTGGGGAGCATTGCCGGTAAATCCGGTGAGGATGCAAGCCCATTGCTTATCCCCCGTGATAGTGTTCAAAAAGTGGTGGTTATTCTCTGTACGTCCGACAGAGGGCTTTGTGGCGGTTTTAATACAAATTTAATTACAAAAGCTGAAAAATTTATTAAATCAGAGCTTGAAGAAAAAGATGTCTCCCTGGTGTGTTTTGGTAAAAAGGGCAGAGACTGGGCAAAAAAATACCCTCATCGGATCGAAGATCAGCATATCGGTGTCGTGGGCGGTACTATAGAATTTGCTGTTGCATCCTCTTCAGGACAGAAAATGATAAACAGTTTCCTTGATGGAGCTGTTGATGAGGTATATCTGATTTATTCTGAGTTTGTTAGCATGGCAAGACAGGAAGCAACTATAAAAAAGATTCTTCCCATACCTTCACTTGAAGCTGTGGCTGGAGAAAAGGAATCTGCTGCAGATGCAGGGTTTCTTCCTGAGCATATTTGTGAACCATCGTCTGATGCGTTGCTTGGTGAAATGCTTCCAAAGAATATCTTTATTCAGATATATGATGCACTGCTCAAGACTTCAACCAGCGAGCATGCCGCCCGAATGAGAGCGATGGAAAATGCGACCAAAGCATGTGAGGATATGGTTGATGAACTCCAGACAATATTCAATAAAACCAGACAGGCCGGTATTACAGCCGATCTGATGGATATTGTCGGTGGTGCGGAAGCACTTAAAGGATAAAATTAGATATACTTAATATGAAAACAGCTTTATAGGAGAAGAAAATGGCTGAAAATATAGGAAAAATAGTACAGGTACTCGGCGCAGTAATTGACGTTGAATTTGAACCTGGAAAGCTTCCACCGGTGTTGACTGCTTTGACCGTAACCAATCCCACCATAGGTGACATGGAAGACAATCTGGTTATTGAAGTGGCACAGCACTTAGGTGATAATGTTGTAAGATGTATCGGGATGGATGTAACTGATGGCCTTCAAAGAGGAATGGTTGTAAAAGATACAGGTTCTCCGATCATGATGCCTGTTGGTGAAGCCTCTCTGGGGCGTGTTCTTAATGTTGTCGGACGTCCGGTTGATGGTCTTGGGCCTATTTCTCAGGAAAAAATGCTCCCTATTCATCGCCATGCGCCTTCGTTCATTGAGCAGGATACAACAGTTAAGGTTCTTGAGACCGGTGTAAAGGTTATTGACCTTCTTGTTCCCTTCCCACGCGGTGGAAAAATGGGAATGTTCGGTGGTGCCGGTGTTGGTAAAACCGTTATCATGATGGAAATGGTTCATAATATTGCCATGCAGCATGGTGGTATTTCTGTATTTGGTGGTGTAGGTGAAAGAACCCGTGAAGGAAATGATTTGTACCATGAGATGAAAGATTCCGGTGTTCTTCCAAAATGTGCACTGGTTTACGGCCAGATGACAGAACCTCCTGGAGCCCGTGCTAGGGTTGCGCTTTCAGCGCTGACCTGCGCAGAATATTTCCGTGATGAAGAAGGCCAGGATGTGCTTTTGTTTATTGATAATATTTTCCGCTTTACCCAGGCCGGTGCAGAGGTTTCTGCAACACTGGGCCGTATGCCGTCTGCCGTTGGTTATCAGCCGACACTGGCAGTTGACATGGGTGAACTTCAGGAACGTATTACATCTACTGACAAAGGGTCAATTACAGCGGTTCAGTGCGTTTACGTACCTGCGGATGACTTGACTGACCCTGCTCCTGCAACCACGTTCGGTCACCTTGACGGAACTGTTGTTCTTTCCCGTCAGATTGCCGAGCTGGGTATTTATCCTGCTGTTGACCCGCTTGACTCCTCCTCCAGAATTCTGGATGCAGCTTACATTGGTGAAGAACACTATAATGTGGCGCGTGTTACCCAGCAGACCCTGCAAAAATACAAAGAACTTCAGGATATTATTGCAATTCTGGGTATGGATGAATTGTCAGATGAAGACAAAATTACTGTACAGCGTGCCAGAAGACTTCAGAACTTTCTGTCACAACCTTTTCATGTTGCCGAAGTTTTTACCGGAATGGCAGGCAAATTTGTAAAAGTTGAAGACACTGTAAGATCTTTCAAGGAAATTATTGAAGGCAAACATGATGATCTTCCTGAGGGGGCTTTCCGTATGGTAGGTTCAATTGAAGAAGCCATTGAAAAAGCAAAAACGATGTAAAAATCCGGAGGGATATCATGGCTGAAAAACTGATGTTAGAAGTCGTAACGCCCCAGAAAGCAGTAGTCAGTGAAGAGGTTCAAAGTGTTGTTGCTCCGGGTTCTGAAGGTGAATTTGGTGTGCTTAAAAATCATACGACCTTTTTGACTTCACTGAATGCAGGGGCTTTGAAATACATTGATTCAAAGGGCGCAACTAGGTATCTTTTTGTAAATGGTGGATTTGCGGAGGTTTTACCGGACAAGGTCACCATACTTGCAGAATCTGCGGAAAGAAGAAGGGATATTGATCTTGACCGTGCAGAGAAGGCCAAACAAAGAGCAGAAAAAAGGCTTGCTGATAAATCCGCCAAGGTGGATATTATCCGAGCAGAAGCTGCCCTTAGGAGAGCAATTTACAGAATAAATATCAAAAAATCTTTAAAGTGAAGATCGGTTTCAACAGGTAAAAAAAATTTTCATTCATTTGAAAATTATTACAATAAGGGGGGTGTTTCCAAGAAATTGGGCATCCCTTTTATTTTACTATGTTTAACAGTTTTCATACAAATTTGCAGCAGAGAGGGACTATGGACTTACATCAGGAACTTGCAGTCATTATACTGGCAGCAGGAAAAGGAACCCGGATGAAATCAGATAAAGCAAAAGTGCTTCATCTGGTCTCAGGGAAAACGATGGTATCCCATGTGGTGGATTGTGCTGTTAAAATTGCAGGAGATAATGTCCATGTGGTTATCGGTCATCAGGCCGAAGAAGTGAAAAAAGAAATCACACAATTTTTTAATGTTAAATTTGCCTTGCAGACTCAACTTCTGGGTACAGGTGATGCTGTCAAGTCAGCAATACCTGATCTGGGGCAAGAAGTCAAACATGTGCTGGTTTTATGTGGAGATGTCCCATTGATCCAGGAAAGCACACTTAAATATCTGGTTGCCCAACATATTACCCATAATAATCAAATAACAGTTTTGGCAACTGATATCGAAAATCCTGCCGGGTATGGCCGTATTGTTTTCAAGGATACTGGACAAATGAAATGTATCCGGGAGGAGGCTGATGCAAGTGATGATGAAAAAAAGATTAAAAAAGTGAATACCGGGATTTATTGTTTCGAAAAACAGCTTCTTATATCCGCAATTAATGATCTCAAGCCTGACAATAATCAGGCAGAATATTATTTGACTGATGTGATTGAAATTGCACAGAAAAAACAGGAAAAAATCGGAGTGGTTACCATGTCGGATCATCGTCAGGTCATGGGTGTGAATACGCTTGAAGACCTTGAAACAGTGCAATCTTTGATCCTTTGATATGGAATGAATTGCTTGACTTTGTAAGATATTTTGAACTATACTTGGCTTAAATTAGCTTAAAAGAGACTATGGAATTGGTTAAAAATCTGATTGAAATTAAGTTTGATGATATCAATAGCAAAATCGATTTTATGATTGAGTTATGTCAGGCGCTTAAGGCAGAAAATCGTGAGTTGTCAAGCAAAATAAAACAGCTTGAAGAAGATCTTGAAACAAGAATAGATACTGAAAAAAAATTTTCACAACAGGATATTCTGACTCATTCAAAAATTGACACGCTTTTGAAAAAACTGGATGATTTTTCAAATAATGTGACCAAGGCATAATCATCAAACCAATGAATGCAGATATTTTGCAAAAAAGGGATTTCTTTGGATGAAATTGTAGTAATTGATCTTTTTGGAGAACAGTTCCGGTTCGCTCCTGACAGTCAGGTAAAGGACCCGGAGCAGGTTGCACTGTATTTAAAAAAATATATAAAAGAAGCTGAAGGATTGTTCCAGAACAAAACTTCAGGAAAGAACAAAATCGCAATACTGCTGCTGGCTGCCATGAATTTGTCAAAAGACTATCATGAGCTCAAAGCGCAGCATGCTGAATATGAGAAAAAGATCGAGAGCAAAATTTCAAAACTTATAGAAAAGATCAATAAAGGAATTGAATAAAACTTTAAGATAATTATTATGCATCTTTACCCCTGCAGTGTGCGTGATTGCCAGACAGTCTTTGTTCTAACGCATTAAACAAAAGGGAGTCCACACTGTTTTTGGTGTGCTATGTTCCGCTTCGACGGAAAAGCCTGAAGAAAATACTGGACGCCCGCCTTTTGAACCTTTGGTTCAAAGTCTAATATAGCAACACGGCAGTTTGTGGGGGTAATCGTAATAATATGCTTTTTTTCAATTTCTCTTCCCGCAAAAAAATCCATTCCATATTGAAAATTTAACATTTGTGTTTTTATGCTGGTAATTTTTATAAAAACAGGTAATAAAACGAAATAATTGCAACTTAAGTGTTGATTTACATATTAATTAGGAGAATTTTTTAATGGAATATACGGCTGTACTCTCATCTATAGCACTGGTTTTAGGGTTGGGAGTCGTTGCTTTTTTTGTTTTAAAAAAGAAAGTAATCCAGAAAAATCTGAATATTGAAGAAGAACATCTGCGTCTGATTGAAGATGCTAAACTGAAAGCGGAAACACTACTGAAAGAAGCTCAGCTTGAGGCAAAATCCCGGCTGCTGGAAATGAAGAGCAATTTTGATGCTGAGACGGAAGAAACACGTTCTGAATTAAAAAAAGAAAGCAAAAGGCTTCTGGCAAGGGCTGAAAAAATTGATCTTAAAGAAGAACAGCTATCTAAACGCGAACAGACTGTACAAAGAAAAGAAAGTGAAATTCAAAAAAAATATGAGTCTGCAACCATTAAAGAAGAGCGGTATAATGAGTTGCTGGAAGACATCAAAAAAGAGCTGGAAAAAGTTTCCGGTCTGACCCTTGAAGAAGCAAAGGATCTTTTGCTTAAGGCGATGGAAGAAGAGGCCCGGCATGAAGGTGCCAAGCTGATCAAAAAAATAACCAGTGAGGCAAAGGAAAATGCTGACAAGGAAGCTAAGAAAATAATATCAACTGCCATTCAACGGTATGCCGGAGAATATGTGGCTGAAAGAACGGTTTCAGTTGTTCATCTGCCCGGTGATGAAATGAAGGGCCGAATTATCGGCCGTGAGGGTCGGAATATCAGGGCGCTTGAAGCTGCGACTGGAATCGATTTGATTATAGACGACACCCCTGAGGCAGTTATTCTGTCCGGGTTTAACCCCGTGCGGCGGGAGATTGCCAGAATTGCTCTTGAAAAATTAATATCAGATGGCAGGATTCATCCGGCAAGAATTGAAGATGTGGTTGAAAGAGCCACAGAAGAAGTGGATATCACCATAAAAGAAGCGGGTGAGCAGGCCGCTTTTGACATGGGGGTCCATGGTATTGATCCTGAGCTGATAAAGGTTCTGGGGAAACTCAAATTCAGAACCAGTTATGCTCAGAATGTCCTTCAGCATTCAGTTGAAGTGGCATCCCTGTGCGGGGTCATGGCAGGTGAACTGGGTCTGGATATCAAGCTGGCCAAACGAATGGGACTGCTGCATGATATTGGGAAAGCCATTGATTATGAAGTGGATGGCGCACATGCCATTATCGGTGCAAAGCTGGCCAAGAAATATGGCGAGATTGACTCCGTGGTTGATGCCATTGCATCTCATCATGAAGATAAAATGCCTGAATCTGTTTATGATTATATTGTTCAGGCTGCAGATGCCTTGTCAGGGGCACGACCCGGCGCCAGAAAGGAAAGCCTGGAAAATTATGTCAAACGACTTGAGGATCTTGAAAATATAGCAAATGCCTTTGATGGCGTTACAAATACATATGCCATTCAGGCGGGCCGGGAGATTCGTGTAATTGCAGAAAGTGAAAAAATATCTGATGAGAGTGCAGTATTGCTTTCCCGTGATATTGCCCGACAGATTGAAGAAAATCTCACATTCCCGGGACAGGTTAAGGTGGTTGTTATCAGAGAAACAAGAGCGGTTGAGTATACCAAAAAATAAAGGGCAAAAAAAGACGCATGAGTGTGTTATCTGTATTAAAAGAACGGGGTTTTATTGAAAATCTGACCCATACAGAAGAACTGGAGTATTATTTAGACAATAACCGGGCCACCTGTTATATCGGTTTTGATCCCACTGCATCCAGTCTTCATGTGGGATCCCTGGTCTGTATTATGGCACTTGCCCATATGCAGCGACATGGTCATCGCCCCATCGCACTGGTTGGCGGGGGAACCGGCCTGATCGGGGACCCTTCCGGAAAAACCGAACTTCGAAAGATTATTACTCAGGATCAGATAGATGAGAACAAGCAGGGTATACGCAGCCAACTGACAAGGTTTCTTGATTTTTCAGATGGCAGGGCCTTGCTTTTAGATAATGCAACATGGCTGACCACTTTGGAATACATTCCTTTTTTACGGGATATCGGCCGTCATTTCAGTGTGAATCGTATGATCAAGGCGGAAAGCTATAAAGCCCGGATGGAATCAGAAGACGGCCTGACATTTATTGAATTTAATTATATGCTGTTGCAGGCATATGATTTTATGCAGCTTGCCAAAACATATGAATGTTATCTGCAGATGGGCGGATCAGATCAATGGGGCAATATTGTTGCAGGGATTGATCTGACCCGAAGAACCCTTGGAAAACAGGCCTTTGGCATAACATTCCCCTTGATTACTACCGCCGGCGGTATAAAAATGGGCAAGACGCATAAAGGTGCTGTCTGGCTGGATGCACAGCGGTTTTCTCCCTATGAATACTATCAATTCTGGGTGAATTCAGATGATGCGGATCTGGTGCGGTTTTTATTGCTGTTTACCTTTCTTGATAAAAAGGAAATCGATTCAGTTAAAAAAATTGAAGGTGCCCAGCTGAACAAGGCAAAGGCAGTTCTGGCCTTTGAAGCAACCAGGATATGCCATGGTGAAGATGAGGCCGTAAAAGCATTCCAGGCATCAACAGCCATGTTCGGAGATTTTGAGATCTCTGATGATCTATTGCCGTCAAGTTCCATCCCGAGAGGCAGGTATGCCGCTTCCAGCCAAATGGCAGTGCCCTCATCAGAATATGCAGTCAAAACTGTCATTGGCAAAATGTCTGCTGTGGATTTGTTTATGGAAGTTGGACTGTGTAATTCTAAATCAGATGCAAGACGATTGATTCAGCAGGGTGGGGCATATATCAATAATGAAAGAATTCATTCTTTTGATCAGATACTTGTTACAAAAGATGTTGTTGAAAACCAAATTCTGCTTAGAGCTGGAAAGAAAAAATATCATAAAATTATTTTAAAATAGCCGTAAATATTAATTGACAAAAAACAGTGTCACCTGTATATTACTCAGGTTTTGTCGGTCACCGGACAAGGTGATTGTGAGAGTAAAATTTGATCTTTGAAAATTAGTCAGTGAGAAAATTTAGAGCAGGTCTTAAAAAGACCTAAAAAAGATTTAAGAGAAAAAGGATTATAACTGGAGAGTTTGATCCTGGCTCAGAATAAACGCTGGCGGCGTGCTTAACACATGCAAGTCGAACGAGAAAGGGATTGCTTGCAATCCTGAGTAGAGTGGCGCACGGGTGAGTAACACGTAGATAATCTACCTTCAAGCCCGGGATAACCAATCGAAAGATTGGCTAATACCGGATGAAGTGCATTGACACAAGTTGGTGTATGAAAGATTGCCTCTTCCTGAAAGCAATTGTTTGGAGATGAGTTTGCGGACCATTAGTTTGTTGGTGGGGTAAAGGCCTACCAAGACTGCGATGGTTAGCTGGTCTGAGAGGATGATCAGCCACACTGGAACTGGTACACGGTCCAGACTCCTACGGGAGGCAGCAGTGAGGAATTTTGCGCAATGGGGGCAACCCTGACGCAGCAACGCCGCGTGAGTGAAGAAGGCCTTTGGGTCGTAAAGCTCTGTCGACAGGGAAGAAGTTATTGTTGTTTAATAGATGACAGTATTGACGGTACCTGTAGAGGAAGCACCGGCTAACTCCGTGCCAGCAGCCGCGGTAATACGGGGGGTGCAAGCGTTATTCGGAATTATTGGGCGTAAAGGGCGCGTAGGCGGTCTTGTCGGTCAGATGTGAAAGCCCGGGGCTCAACCCTGGACGTGCATTTGAAACAGCAAGACTTGAGTACGGGAGAGGAAAGCGGAATTCCTGGTGTAGAGGTGAAATTCGTAGATATCAGGAGGAACACCGATGGCGAAGGCAGCTTTCTGGACCGATACTGACGCTGAGGCGCGAAGGCGTGGGTAGCGAACGGGATTAGATACCCCGGTAGTCCACGCAGTAAACGATGTACACTAGGTGTAGCGGGTATTAAAATCTGCTGCGCCGGAGCTAACGTGTTAAGTGTACCGCCTGGGGAGTACGGTCGCAAGACTAAAACTCAAAGGAATTGACGGGGGCCCGCACAAGCGGTGGAGCATGTGGTTTAATTCGACGCAACGCGAAGAACCTTACCTGGGTTTGACATCCTGTGAATCTTTTAGAGATAGAAGAGTGCCTTCGGGAGCACAGAGACAGGTGCTGCATGGCTGTCGTCAGCTCGTGTCGTGAGATGTTTGGTTAAGTCCAGCAACGAGCGCAACCCTTATCTTTAGTTGCCAGCACGTTATGGTGGGAACTCTAAAGAGACTGCCCCGGTTAACGGGGAGGAAGGTGGGGATGACGTCAAGTCCTCATGGCCCTTATGTCCAGGGCTACACACGTGCTACAATGGTAAGTACAGAGGGCAGCAAGCGGGCGACCGTGAGCGAATCCCTAAAGCTTATCTCAGTCCGGATTGGAGTCTGCAACTCGACTCCATGAAGTTGGAATCGCTAGTAATCGCGGATCAGCATGCC
>JAHJLV010000066.1 GCA_018821535.1 Pseudomonadota bacterium
CGCTACCGCGAAAAACTAAAAAACGTGGGCCGCAGCAACCGCAAGGGCAATGAGCAGCAGTTCAAGGTCGATGTGTTCGAGGCTGAAAGCTTCACCGAGGCCGAGCCCAATGTGGTGCATACCCACAAGCTCACAGCCAAGCCCATGGACGTGGATGAAGCGGCCATGCAGCTGGATCTATCCCAGGACGATTTCCTGGTATTTATAAACGCCCGCACCGACGCCATGAACGTGATCTATCGGCGCGGGGACGGTGACTTTGGATTGATTGAGCCCCAATAAGCAATCAGCTTGGATTATGAAGACATCATGAAGCTAACCGACATACTCCGCGAGGGGCAGGTCATTGCCGATCTTAAGGCCCGCGGCAAGCGCTCGGCCATGGAAGAGCTCTGCCAAGTGCTCCAAGAGGAGCACCCCTCCCTGGATTTGAAAAACCTCATGGAGGTTTTGGTGGAGCGCGAGCGCCTGGGCTCCACCGGCATCGGCGACGGGATCGCCATACCTCACGGCAAGCTGCCCGAATTGGACAATCTCTTGCTTTCTTTCGGCCGTTCCCTGGACGGCGTGGATTTCGACTCTCTGGACGGAAAACCGGCCCACCTTTTCTTCCTGGTGGTGGCGCCGGAGAACTCGGCCGGGACCCATCTCAAGGCCCTGGCCCGCATATCCCGCTTGTTGAAAAGCAATGTGGTTCGCCGCGAACTCATGGAAGCCAAGGACACCCAAGACATTTTTGCCATCATCGAAGCCCAGGACGAAGAGTTTTAACCTCTCCGGCCTCCATGCGGCAGGGGGCTGCCAAGCCCCGCTTAACCCTCCCCCGGGGGCCGCGCACAAGGGAAAACCATGGACGCCAGGGCCAACGCCCGCTTCGTGGTCATCACCGGATTATCCGGCTCGGGCAAATCCACCGTGCTCAAGGCACTGGAGGACATGGGCTTCTATGCGGTGGATAACCTGCCGGCCGAGCTGCTGCCCGCCTTTGTAAATCTGCCCTTGGAATACGTGGGCGAACCTTTTAAGGCGGCGCTGGTCATGGATGTGCGCACCCCGCGCTTTGTGGAGGTTTTCCCCCCCATCCTGAACGATCTTTTGGACAAGGGATACAGCCTGGAGTTGATCTTCCTTGAAACCGAGGAAGATGTCCTGATCCGCCGCTTCTCCCAGACCCGCCGGCAGCCCCCCTTGGCCGGGAAGGGCGAAAGCGTGGCCACCGGGCTGCAAAGGGAGCGGGAGCTGCTGGAGCCGCTCCGGTCCCTCGCCACCCAGGTGCTGGATACCAGCCGGTTCACCATCCACCAGCTCAAGCAAGAAATCTTCCGCCTATACTCCCGCTTGGCGCCTCCGGCCAGGCTGCATGTCAATCTCATGTCTTTTGGCTATAAATACGGCATCCCCCGCGAGGCTGACCTGGCCATGGATGTGCGCTTTTTGGCCAATCCCTACTTCGTTGATAGCCTTCGCCCGCTTGACGGACGAGATCAGCGGGTGGTAGATTACGTTTTCAAGCAAGCCACCACCAATGATTTCCTAAACCGTTTTAAAGGCTTGCTGGATTTCCTCATCCCTCTGTATCACAAGGAGGGCAAGAGCCAGCTAACCGTTGCAATCGGCTGCACCGGCGGCAAACACCGTTCGGTGGCCATCAGCGAGTGGCTGGCCAAAGAGCTAGCGTCGCCGGAGTGCCAGGTGACCTTGAGGCACCGGGACGTGGAGTTGGGATAGCATGATAGGTTTATTAGTCATAACCCACGGAGAGTTGGGCCGGGAACTCATCAGGGCCGCCGAATTCATCATGGGCCGCCGGGAGGGAGTGGCAAGCCTAGCGGTGGTGAGTCAGACCCAACCCGACCAGCTGAGCCGCCAGATCAAGGAAGCCATCCAAAAAGTAGGAGGCCCCCAAGGCGTGCTAGTGCTCACCGACATGTTCGGCGGCACCCCCAACAACATTTCGCTCACCATGTGGGAAGAAGGCAAGGTGGAGGTGGCCACCGGGGTGAATCTGCCCATGGTCATCAAGGCGCTCTCCAGCCGCGAAAAACTTTCTCTCACCGAACTAGCCAGCCAGGTCTGCTCCGCCGGCCGGGAAGCCATCTCAGTTGCCGGAGAGCTGCTCTCATCTTGAGCGCTGGGCCCCTCGGGGTCAGCGCCTCCTCATCACACCGCTTAGCCCGCGTCATTTGGATGCGGTCATGGCCATCGAACAGGTCTCGTTCGCCAATCCTTGGCAGAGGGTGCTTTTCGAGGCTGAACTGAAGCACAAGCATGCTTTGGTGCTGGCCGCGCTCACGCTGCCCGGCGAAACTCTAGCCGCCTACTTGTGCCTCTGGCTGGTGGCCGGCGAGGCCCAGGTGCAAAACCTGGCCGTGAATCCCGGCTTCCGCCAGCGCGGCGTGGGGCGCTATCTCTTGGTCAAAGGCCTGGATGAAGCCCGCCGCCGGGGTGCCAAGGTGGCCAATCTGGAAGTGCGGCCCTCCAATCTGGCAGCCCGCCGGCTCTATGCCTCCTTGGGCTTTTTCGAGGTGGGCCGCCGGCCGGGCTATTACCAAGCCGAAGGCGAGGACGCCCTGCTCCTGGATTGCGACCTCACCACGGCTCCTTTTTTGCCGCCCCTTGCCGGATAGGCGCGCCTTACAGCCCCAAAATACAGCAAGGGCCGGGCCGAATCCATATCATCTCTTGACCTGAATCATGCCGCGTTTTATTCTGAAGTAAAGATGGTTTAGTGAATACAATCACTTGTTGCGCAACCTTCAAAAACCTGGGCTGCCCAAGGTCGAGCCTGTTTAGTTGCATATTGGCTTTGCCCCCGGCAGGCCCTAACGCTACTTTCCCACATATCCGCCAACCCAGCCCGCTTCCCCTGGCGGGCGCGACCCAACGGGACGGGGAGGACCTAAAATGGCAGTGAAAGTAGGTATTAACGGGTTTGGACGCATCGGCAGGCTGTCGGCGCGCATCCTGGGCACCGGCCACAAAGATCTGGAACTGGTGGCCATTAACAGCCGGGGCCCCAATTACAGCCTGGCTCATCTTCTTAAATACGACTCCGTGCACCGCACCTATGCCGGCAACGTGGACCACGGCGACAACTACCTGAAGATCGAGGGACGCCGCATTGCGGTAACCCACGAAACCGACCCCGCCGGCATCCCCTGGAAAGACATGGAGGTGGACATCGTCCTTGAATCCACCGGCGTGTTCAAGCGCACCGCCGACACCAAGCCCCACATTGAAATTGGCGGCGCTAAAAAGGTGATCATCAGCGCGCCTTCCAAAGATGAAACCCCCATGTTCGTAATGGGGGTTAATCAAGATAATTACGATCCCGCCA
>JAHJLV010000047.1 GCA_018821535.1 Pseudomonadota bacterium
AACGGGGCTTCTTCCAAATCCCGTAAAACTCTTATCAATGTGCTTCTTCAATTGCCCCGGCAATATACATCGTGGGGAGAAGGAAAAAAACAATTGCCTGAATCAAAGAAACCAGTATACCCATTGCCATGATCGGAAGGGGAACCAAAAAGGAGCCGGCCAGCATAAGCAGAATACCCACAACAAGCTCATGACCCATCATATTACCGAAAAGACGCAGAGACAAAGACAGAACACGTGCCAGATGGCCGATAATTTCAATAATCAGAAACAACGGCATCAGGGCCGGTACGGGTCCCAGAAAATGTTTGACATATTTTATCCCGTGCATCTTTAAACCGATCACATGACTCCAGCTGACTACAATAACTGCCAGTGCAAATGAGGTGTTAATACTGGCAGTCGGAGGATAAAATCCAGGAACAAGCCCGAACAGGTTTCCCAGAAGAACAAACAAAAAAACAGTCAACAGCAGGGGGTAGGATTTTCTGCCCTCTTCTCCGGCAATGCCGACCATAAATTCTTCAAGACCGGAAATCACAAGTTCAAAGACATTCTGTGCAGTTTTCGGGACAATGGAAACACTTTTTCCCCCCAGCCAGCCTAAAATGACCAACACAACCATTGCCACCCACATATAGGTCACATGCGGATGAGCTCCGGCCCATTCTTCCAACCCAAACATCTTAAATATTGATGTCATAAACAACCATGGATGTTCCATTTTTTATACAGCCTCCTTGAAAAAAATTCTTTTTAGCTCAAGCGCAGTAGCCAGAAATATGCTTGCTACAACAACCGACAGGCCAATGACAAGGCCCAGCGGATGAACAATATGTTTTGATATAAGCAGGGCAATAATCACACCGGTTGCAACAAACCGGATACAGTATCTGATCAGGACATTACTTACAATGGAGCGTCCCTTTGCCAATACAGCATCAGAATTCAATCTGTTTTTAAGCGTATTTTTCAAAAAATGAAAATTTATGACAACAATCAGCCCGCCCAGAATGATTCCCATGGCAAATTTTACAGGTGCCATCATCAGACCTGCGGACCCTGCAACCAGCAGTACAAGCCAGTTGGTCTTAGTTACAAAATTTACAATTTTTTGAAGATCCTGCATTAATATTTACTGCCTTTTTTTCCTGCCCGAATAATATTGCTGAATCCGGCTGCTATTCCAACCCCCAATCCTATCAGCAACAAAACAGGTTGTGTATCAAATGCCCTATCCAGCCAGAACCCGGCGGCCATGCCGATAACGATAGACAACGCCACCGATATGCCAAGACTTGCAAAATAGGCAAGTTCTCTTACGGTTTGACCAGTTTCCTTCTTCATTCATGCCTCTTTTTTTGCTTTCTTTCAAAGCCGTAAAAGATCAATTTATCTTGAGTGCAAATATCATAAGCCGCCGGACAAGTCAACGTGAAAAACATCAAATTATGCTCAAAAATCCGGTGTCCTGAGCATGCATGACTTCACCGATCTGCCAGGCATTTCCTCCAAGAATTTTAATCTGGTTTTCAAAATCCCGGGTTCTGCCTTTATCAAGGAAAACCAAAAGCCCACCGGATGTCTGCGGATCAAACAGAATGTCTGCCAGTGCACGGCTGACAGACGGATCAATATGTGTCAAATCGTTAAAAAAGCGTTTATTTTTATGGGCACCTGCCGGAACAAGCCCCATGTTTGCAAAATCCAGTGCATTTTTTAAAAGAGGAACATTTTGTGAATCCAGCAGGATATTTTTTTTCGACCCTTTGGCAACTTCCAGCAGATGACCTGCAAGCCCGAATCCGGTCACATCCGTACACGCATGGACTTCAAAGTTTTTCATCACCATTGCAGCTGTTTTATTCAAACACGACATGACACCCACAGCTTCCTGTATATCTGATTCTGATGCAAGCCCTGCCTTGATGGCAGTGGAAATAATCCCGGTGCCCACAGGCTTGGTCAAGAGTATTGCATCCCCTGTTCTTGCGCCGGTATTTGTCAGGATGCTGTCCGGATGTGCAATGCCGGTCACTGACAATCCATACTTGAATTCAGGATCATCCACAGAATGCCCGCCCACAAGCACCGCACCGGATTCATTGATTTTATCAATCCCGCCCTTCAGTGTTCGGGCAAGGATATCCTCATCCAGATCACAACTGGGAAAACAGACGATATTCATCACTGTGATGGGGACACCGCCCATGGCATACACATCACTTAAAGAGTTTGCTGCTGCAATCTGACCGAACTCATAGGGATCATCTGTTATGGGGGTTAAAAAATCCAGCGTCTGAATCAGGGCTGTTTTTTCATCCAGCAGGTACACACCGGCATCATCGGGAGAGTCAAGACCGACAATCAGGTTTGGGTGGGCTTTTATTTCAAGGCCCTTTACAATTCGATCCAGCGTCCCCGGATCCAGTTTAGCCGCTCAACCGGATGCCTTGACCTTCTGGGTCAGCAATATTTTTTCTATTTTTCCCATATCTAAACTTTTTTTTCAGATCCTATATCTTTAACATTTGTTTTCAGTGCCTGTTTTACGTCAAAATTGTTAAACCATGGAAATAACACAGGCAAACCGGCCGGTAAATTTCTGGGCCCGGTACGAATAAAACTCCCTGGTATTACATTTTGTACAGATATTCATATTCTCTATATGATTTTCCTTGACTCCTTTTTCAAGAAGCTGGTCAGCACTCATCTGCCAGAAATCAAAATATTCTGTATCCTGAATTTTATATTGCCATAAATTTTGCGGGATCTCATCTTTATAATTGATGAATTGTGCACAGCACGGCCCAAGAGACGGCGATATGCACGCCTTGATATTACCCGTCTGACAGTTAAATTCCTCCACCATTTTATCCAGACATTTTCCAATAATATTTTTAATACTGCCGCGCCATCCGCTATGCACATTGGCAATAACTTTTCTTTGTGCATCATACAACATGACTGCCTGACAGTCAGCCACCTGAATAACAAGAAAAACGCCTGTCATATCACTGATAATAGCATCTGCAGTATAAATTTCCCTGCCCGGTTCAAATATCAAGGAAAAATCATTATCCTCTTTTTTTAATATTTTGATCTGGTCCCCATGCTCCTGATTCAGAAAAACAAGGGGCTTCATTCCCATTTTTTTAATGATGAGCTTGCGGTTATTGAAAATGGCTGATTTTTCATCTCCGGAATTCATACCGATATTAAGGGAATCAAATGATCCGGTACTGGTCCCGCCTGAGCGGCTAAACACACCATGAACGAGGTTTTCCTCTTTTTTAAAAATATTGAACTCATAGACCCTTATATCAGTTTTTTCCATAATAAAGCGCCCCGATCCGTTCTATAATTTTAGTTGTGGAAATTTCAGGCTCCAGATGAACCCGTTCAATTCTCCCCCCGTTTTTTTTTACAAAATCACCGCCGATAATCTGGTCCTCTGGCCAGTCTGCGCCCTTGACCAGGACATCCGGACAGATTTTTTCAATCAAAGCCCCGGGGTCCGGATCATCAAACAGCACCACATGATCAACACATGCAAGAGCCGACACCACAAGCGCCCTGTGACGCTGCCCGATCACCGGACGTTTTTCGCCTTTAATCTGTTTAACAGAAACGTCTGAATTCAACCCGAGAATCAGGACATCCCCCAGACCGGCGGCATAATTCAGATAGGTGACATGACCTGCATGAAGAATATCAAAACACCCGTTGGTGAATACAATGGTTTTATTCTCTTTTTTATAATTTTCAACCAAGGCGTGTATCCGGGAAAAATCAAGGGTTTTATCCATGTTTTTTCTGTTTTTTGAATGCGGAATTTTATCTTGTGTCAGCATGGATTTCACCATATATTTTCAGCCTTTTACCGTCAATCTTTTTATCCTGAATATCAAAAACTTTACCATTCCCGGAGTAAACAGAACATCAAATCAGGACAGATAGTCTTCAAGAATCTTTCGAAGGGTGCCAAGGCTTGCAGAATAAAAATGGTCCCCGTTTTTGATAATCTCAAGGCGAGATGAAATCCGCCATTTTTTAATACAGGTTTCGATCATGGGAACAGGTGCATATTCATCACAGTCTCCACAGATGATCAAACCCGTACGGCACAAGGTGTCAATATCATCAAAGCGCATAAACCCCACTGGCGGGGACACCATTATATGGTCTGCTATATGTGCTGCCAGATGATCCGGCATATTGCACCCGTCCGCCATCACCTGTGTATTAATCCAGGCCCCGAATGAATACCCGGCAAGCACAATTTTTTTAAACCCGTCCTTGACCAGCATGGCAGTGGCCGCCCTCACATCATCCTGTTCTCCGACACCGTCATCAAAAGCACCGGTACTGTTTCCAACCCCCCTGAAATTAAACCTCAGGGTCGTGTATCCTTTTACAAAAAAACTATCGGCTACAGCTGTTACCACGGGATTGTCCATACTTCCCCCATACAGCGGATGGGGGTGACAGACAATTACAGCTTTTTGATCTGATTTTTTGTGTATCAGCCCTTCAAGGCAGACATGTTCAAAATTAATTTCAATTAAATTTTCCATATTTTCCCTCACCCGTTTTTTTCTCCATTCTGTGTCAATTTCATGCAACCAGGAAACCTTTCTTGACATTCCGGCCGTATTTAAATTAAAATTTTATCAACACATCATAAAAATCAGGGAGAACACCATGTCATCCATATTTATGCCATCCAAATTCATCATCCTTGCCGGACTTTTGTTTTTTTTATCTGCTATACCGGTGTGTTGCGAATTTTATCAATACACAGATAAAAACGGGGTAAAACATTTTACGGACAACCTTGCAGATGTCCCTGAAAACCAGAGAGAAAAACTGAGCATCCATCAAAGCACTCAAAGCACCCAACCCCGGCAAGAAAATACGCCTGCCGCACCTGAACCTGAATCCCCTGCCACATCTGAAACTCCCGCCGCACCCGAAACCTCGGTCATAACCTCTGAATCCCTTGTCATGGAAAAAGATGCACTTGATAAAGAATACAACAGCCTGTTAAAACAACGACAATCCCTGAATGAGCAAAAACAGGATATCGGTGAAAAAAAATATAATGAACTGGCTGCAGAACTAAACCAGAAAATACACCAATATCAAACCAGAAGTGATGCCCTTAAAAATAAAATCACTGAATACAATCAAAAGGCGACTTCCATGGCTGCAGAATCCGATAAACCTGAAAATGACACCAGGAATCCTGAAGAATAATCAGCTATTTTCTGGCATTCTTCATGGATGCTTTGATAAAATCCCGGAATAAGGGATGGGGCTTTCCAGGTTTGGATTTGAATTCCGGATGAAACTGACATCCCAGATACCAGGGATGATCCTTGAGTTCAACAATCTCAACCAGCTCATGATCCGGAGAAGTTCCGCTGATGACAAGATCAGCCTCATTCACCAGCCTGTCCTTGTATGCGTTATTAAATTCAAACCGATGTCTGTGACGTTCTGATATTTTTTCCTCCTTATAGGCTTTCATGGCAAAGGTATCGGGTTCAAGCTCACAGGGATAGGCTCCCAGACGCATGGTGCCACCTTTATCAGAATCCTCGTCCCGTCTTTCGATTTGTCTGGTTCGCTCGTCATACCATTCTTTCATCAGATAAATCACAGGATCAGGGGTATGCGGATCAAATTCCTGGCTGTTGGCTTCTTCAAGTCCCAATACATGTCTGGCAATTTCAATCACAGCCATCTGCATGCCCAGGCATATGCCAAAAAACGGGACTTTATGCTCCCGTGCATATTTAACCGCTATAATTTTACCTTCAATCCCTCTGTTGCCGAATCCGCCCGGTACAAGCACACCATCACTTTTTGACAACACCTCAACAACATTGTCTTCTGTCAACATGGTTGAATCAACATACTGGAGATGGACCTTTGCATCATTGGCAGCTCCGCCATGGGCCAGCGCCTCGTTCAGACTCTTGTAGCTTTCTGTCAGATCAACATATTTACCCACAATGGCAATATTCACTTCAAAACGCGGATTTTTCAGGCGCTCAACCACCTCTTTCCATTCTTCCAGCCGGGGGGCCCTGGCCCAGATATTGAGTTTCTTTAATATTTTATCCCCAAGACCTTCCTGATTATAGACAAGGGGAACCTCATAAATACAATCCACGTCTTTTGCTGTAAAAACCGCATCCGCATCCACGTTACAGAACAGGGCAATCTTTGCCTTGATTTCCTGGGACAGATACCTTTCAGTCCTGCACAACAGAATATCCGGCTGGATACCGATGCTTCTCAGTTCCTTGACACTGTGCTGGGTGGGTTTTGTTTTCACTTCACAGGCGGTCTTGATATAGGGGACCAGTGTTAAATGAATATAAACCACATTCGAAGGCCCTGCATCTGCCCGGAACTGGCGGATGGCTTCAAGAAAAGGAAGAGATTCAATATCACCGATTGTACCGCCGATTTCCACAATAACCACATCGGCATCATCAGACACAAGACAGATACTTTGCTTGATTTCATCTGTGATGTGAGGGATAACCTGAACCGTGCCGCCCAGATACTCACCTTTTCTTTCTTTGGTGATGACCTGATCATATATTTTTCCGGTGGTAAAATTATTATTCTTGCCTAATTTTGCATTGGTAAATCTTTCATAATGGCCCAAATCAAGATCTGTTTCCGCTCCGTCATCTGTAACATATACTTCTCCATGCTGAAACGGATTCATGGTTCCGGGATCAACATTAATATAGGGATCAAGTTTCTGTATCGTTACGGAAAGTCCCCGGCTTTCAAGCAGCATTCCGATGGCTGCTGAAGCAAGTCCTTTCCCTAAAGATGACAACACGCCGCCAGTAACAAAAATATACTTGGTGTTTTTAGCCATTATCCCTCACTTGTTTGAAAATTATTCATATAGTTTTTTAAAATTTTCCAGACCCTTATCAAGCGCTTCATTCTGCATTCTTTTTTCAGACACATCCTGATCATTTTCCGGATACATCTGTTTGATTTTTTCCAAATTGAACATTTCAGAAGATACCTGAGACTTTAAATCAAAACTTTTCACAGCAATGGTGACAAGCAACCGCTTATCGATATAGATGCCTCCGCTCATGGGATACCATGTTTTGCTTTGACGCTGCCAGTCAGTATAAGCAAATTCAACTGTCCAGTTATTCTTCTTAACCACATACCTGACCGGAAAAAATGTCTCTTTGTCGATCCACAGGCCGGATTCGAGCGTTCCGATAAGATAACAGATGGTGCCTTCATAGCGTTGGAAAGAAACCTTCTGGGTTTCCACCCCTGCTGAATCCAGCTGTTTTAAAAGGGATTCATGGTCCCTGTACAGAAGGATATCCGTATACAGGTCAACCACGGATTTTTCACGGGATACAACCTGACCATTTATCACTTTAATAAATTTAAAATTCGATTCAACTGTAAATCCGGTTTGAGCCTCTGACATAATCCGGGATCTGAGCTGATTGGGAAAAACATATATCAATTTTTCCTCTATCTCACTGGACTTCTCCTCTGACCCCTCCTGGCCCATAACTGTTTTAATCTGATGGGCTTCGATACCGGCCGGCTGCTTGATCTTCTGCACCACCAGATGCAGCAGATGGGGGGCCTGAGGGACATACGCCTCCCCAGACCCCGGTATCAGAATCCATACCCATATAAAAAGAAATAAATATGCCCGTTTGTTCATGTTTTTATACAAAGAGATTTTCCGGGAATGTCGCACTGGCACCCAGTTTTTCTTCAATTCGAATCAACTGGTTGTATTTTGCAACCCTGTCACTTCTGGACATGGAACCTGTTTTAATCTGGCCTGAATTGACACCGACGGCAAGATCGGCAATAAAACTGTCTTCGGTTTCACCGGATCTGTGGGAGACCACGGTTGTGTATCCGGATTCTTTGGCCATCTGAATGGTTTCCAGGGTTTCTGTGAGCGTTCCGATCTGATTCAGCTTGATCAGAATTGAGTTTCCAATACCTCTTTCAATTCCTTTTCTGAAAATATCCGGGTTGGTTACAAAGATATCATCCCCGACAATCTGGATGGAATTGCCAAGACGCTGGGTCATGACTTCCCATGCATCCCAGTCCCCTTCTGCAAGACCGTCTTCAATGGAATACAACGGATATTTATCAATTAAATGTTCATAATAATCAATCAATTCTGTTGAAGACAATTGCCGGCCTTCTGACTCGAAAATGTATTTTCCGTCTTTATAAAATTCAGAGGCTGCTGCATCCAGGGCAATCCCGATATCTTTTCCCGGTCTGTAACCCGCAGCTTCAATCGCATTAATAATATACTCCAGCGCTTCTTCATTGGATTTTAGATTCGGAGCAAATCCGCCTTCATCACCCACTGCTGTACTCAGGCCCTGGCCTTTGAGAATTTTTGCCAGATTGTGAAAGGTTTCAGCCCCCATGCGGATGGCTTCAGTCACAGAAGAAGCACCAAAGGGAAGAATCATGAATTCCTGAATATCCAGATTATTTGCCGCATGCGCGCCCCCGTTGATAATATTCATCATGGGAACCGGAAGCACTCGTGCATTGATGCCGCCGATATGCTGATACAGTGGAATTTCACAGGCCTGTGCCGCAGCGCGGGCTGCTGCCATTGAAACGCCTAAAATTGCATTGGCACCCAGGCGGGACTTATTTTCTGTTCCGTCAATATCCAGCATGGTCCTGTCAAGACCTGCCTGATCCATGGCATCATAACCGATAATTTCCGGTGCAAGCACTTCATTGACATTGGCAACGGCGTTCAGCACGCCTTTGCCCATAAAGCGGTTTGCGGCCTTGTCCCTGAGTTCCAGCGCCTCTCTTGTCCCGGTTGAAGCCCCTGAAGGAACTGCTGCCCTGCCCTGTGCGCCGCAGGCCAGCATGACATCAACCTCAATAGTTGGATTTCCTCTGGAATCAATAATCTCCCTTGCCCTGACATCAATTAATTCAGTCATCTTTATCCCCCCTGTCCTTAATATATTTGAGTATCTTTTCCGTACGTCAGTATTCATGATTTTTATACCGATCCATTCATAACAATATCCCTTGTGACATTCAAGGAATATTCTAAAAATCTGCCCATATTCTGGCATGTTTTCTTACAACCTGTTTTTTCTTAACCTTGACAAATAAAAACGACTCTTATATTTAAAAGCGTTGTACTGATAATTAAACACACATATTCATAAATCTAAGGAGTTATAATGAACATTTTATTTTTCGGACCAAACGGCAGTGGCAAAGGAACCCAGGGTTCCATACTGAAAGACAAATACAATATTGCACATGTTGAATCCGGTGCTATTTTCCGCGATAATATCAAGGGCGGAACCGAGCTTGGGAAACAGGCAAAAGCCTTTATCGATAAAGGCGACCTGGTTCCGGATGAAATCACCATCCCCATGATGATCGACCGCATCCAAAAGGATGACTGTAAAAAAGGATGGCTGCTGGACGGTTTCCCCAGAAATAAGGTACAGGCTGAAAAACTCCATGCCGCTCTTGAAGAAAAAGGCATTAAACTCAATTATGTCATCGAGATGATTCTTGACAGAGAAATTGCAAAAAACAGAATCATGGGCCGCCGTCTGTGTGAAAATGACAACAATCACCCCAACAATATCTATATTGATGCCATCAAACCCAATGGAGACAAATGCCGGGTCTGCGGCGGTGCATTAACCAAACGCGCCGATGATCAGGATGAAGCTGCCATTGATAAACGTCATTCCATTTACTATGACACCCAGACCGGGACACTGGCCTCTTCCTATTATTTCAAAGATGTGGCTGCTAAAGATCCTGGTATAAAATATATCACGCTGGCCGGTGAAAAAGCACTGCCTGAAGTCACTGCAGAATTAATCTCCAAGCTGTAAGATTTTCCGGAAAATTAATTCAACTTTAATTTTTAGCCTTTCCACCTGAGAATTCAGCTGGGAAGGCTAAATTTTTTTCTTGCTTTTAAAGCATTAGTTTGTTAAAAAATCGGGTTATAAATATTAAGATATTTAAATACACTATGAAAGGGGCGATGTTTTTTGAAAGAAATTACAGTTACAGTAATTGATAATGATGTTGAAAGAGCCTTACGGATACTCAAGAAAAAAATCCAGAATGACGGCCTCTTTAAACGTCTCAAAGTTAAAAAACACTTTGAGAAACCATGTCAGTTCCGAAGGCGCAAATCGAGAGAAGCTGCAAGAAGACAACGGATTGCTGCTTCAAGATCCACCAAGAAAAACAGTTAGTTGAGACTAAATTGAACCCGGTACAAATTTATTTTTTTTATGATTTATACCGGGTTTTTCTATTTTAAACATGACCACAGACACTTATCATGAATGTCTTGATACGATATACAGGCTGGGCCGTTTCGGCATCAAATTAGAGCTTGATACCATATCCAACATCTTAAAATTTTTAAATTTCCCCCAGAAAAATTATCATATTGTTCATGTTGCCGGAACAAACGGCAAAGGATCGACAGCAACGTATATTGCTTCCATTCTGCAGAAAGCAGGTTTTAAAACAGGTCTTTATACATCTCCGCACCTGATTAAGTTTAACGAACGGTTCTGTATCAATGGTCAGATGATTTCAGATGATCAGGTTGTTGATGCTTACAAGGCAGTCGATTCGGTTGATATCGGAAAAAGAAAAGCCACTTTTTTTGAAATTGCAACGGCCATGGCATTTTATTATTTTGCCCAGGAAAACGTGGAATGGGCTGTCATCGAAACCGGTATGGGGGGACGTTTTGATGCAACCAATGTCATTGTTCCCCAGGTCAGTGTGATCACCAATCTTTCCATTGAGCATACCGATTATCTGGGCAATACCATCAAAGACCTGGCCCGTGAAAAAGGCGGCATCATTAAACACAATACCCCTGTTGTTACAGGGGTATTTCAACCTTCCGGAATCGAAGTGTTAAAACGGCTTGCAAAAGAAAACTCAGCCGATTTGTATCAGTATAAACACGATTTTTCAGTCAGAAAAGATTTGAACCGGGAAACGTATTCATACTCAGGTCTGTATCAGACATTTGAGCATCTGACCAAACCTTTGCCGGGCGATCATCAGAAAGAGAACTTAAGTCTTGCACTTGCCGCCTGTGAGCTGATTTTTAAAAAATTCAGATCATCTGATAAACGATACCGCCTTGACCAGAGCCTGGTAAGAGACGGTCTTGCCATTGCCTGCTGGCCCGGTCGTCTGGAGCATATCATGCAGGATCCTCTGGTTATCATAGACGGGGCGCATAATCTCCATGCTGCAAAACTTCTTGGCAAATATCTGTCTAAAAACCTGAAAGACAAAAAATTGACCCTGGTTCTGGGTATTTTAGATGATAAACCCTATGACAAGATGCTGGGATACCTGATTCCCTGTGCCCAGAATATTATTATAACCAAAGCCAAGATTGACAGGAGTCTTGAACCTGAAGTCCTGAAAAAGGCTGTCAGAAAAATTTCCCAATGCCCTGTCACCATAATTGAAGATGTCAAAGACGCCGTTACACACGCTGTTCAAATTTCAGACAAAGCGGATGCTGTCTGTATTGCAGGCTCACTGTATGTTGCAGGAGAAGCCAGGGATGAATTATTACGCTTGAAAAAGAGCCGGACTTAATATAGCATAGGTTTCCCAGTTGCGCCCGTAGTGCAGTGGATAGCACGTCAGCCTCCGAAGCTGAAGATCGCTGGTTCGATTCCAGCCGGGCGTACCAAACAAAACATGAATGAACTCACACCTTAAAATAGGCCTGATCAGCTACAGAAGCAATCCGCACTGCGGCGGTCAGGGTGTTTATATCCGTCATTTAAGTCATGCCCTGTCTGACCTGGGCCATGACGTGGAAGTCATTGCAGGTCCCCCGGACCCCCAGTTGAATAACGGTGTCAAGCTGACCATGCTCAAAACACTGGACCTGTATGATCCTGAAAACCTTTTCAGAACGCCCCGTCCTGCTGAACTTGCTGATCCCATCAGCATGCTGGAATGGCTTGGGGTTTCTTCCATGGGATATCCGGAGCCCTTTACCTTTGGCATGCGGGCAAAAAGACATCTTAAAGAAACCAGAAAAACCTATGATATTATTCATGACAACCAGAGCCTGTCATGGAGCTTGCTGTCAATGGCCAGAACCATGCCGGTCACAGCCACCATTCATCATCCCATGACCGTTGACCGAAGGCTTGCGGTTCAGGGGGCACCCTCTTTTTATAAAAAACTTCAGGCCATCAGATGGTATTCTTTCATCAGCATGCAAAAAAGCGTTGCCCGAAAAATTCCCGGCCTCATCACGGTATCGGAAAGCAGCAAAAAAGATATTGCCAGAGAATACAAGATTCCTGAATCCAGATTTAAAACCATTCCCATTGGAATTGATATGAATCATTTTTATCCGATCAAGGCCATCAAAAAACAGCCCGGCAGAATCATTGTCACCAACAGCGCAGACACGCCCCTTAAAGGGCTGCACCATCTTTTATATGCAGTCAAGGCTATTACGGCCAAAAGACGGATCAAACTTGTGGTCATCGGCAGTCCCAAGAAAAAAGGCCCCATTGAAAAACTGGTCAAAAAACTGGCCCTTGAAAGCTATATTACCTTTACCGGCCGGATTGACCACGATGCCTTTGTCAAAGAATATGCCAAAGCCAGCATTGCGGTTGTGCCGTCTTTATATGAAGGATTCGGATTGCCCGTGGGGGAAGCCATGGCCTGCAGAACGCCGGTTATCTCCACCACCGCCGGTGCATTGCCGGAGGTGGCAGGCGATGCTGCCAAGCTGGTTCCTCCGGGAAATGCCAAAGCCCTGGAGCTTGCCATTCTTGAACTTTTAGATGATCCGGCCCAATGTGAAGCCCTGGCTGAAAGAGGATACCAGCGGGTATTAAACGAATTCACCTGGGAAAAATGCGCCATCAGAACAGCAGAGGCCTACAGGGACATAATCCATGCTTACCATTAATTTTGACCGGCTGAATATCAGACCCGGTGACCGGATTCTGGATATCGGCTGCGGCGAAGGCCGTCACACCATCAAGGCCTGTCAGCAGAAAGACACCCGCTGTGTCGGGGCGGATTTCGGATTTGATCCCCTTGTGCAGACACAGGAAAAACTGGCATACCACAGGGCATTAAATGATCTGAACTGTAAAACAGTGGATCTGTCCTGCATGGATGTGACAAATCTTCCCTTTAAAGACAACAGCTTTGATGTGGTGATCTGCTCTGAAGTTTTAGAACATATCCCTGATGATGCCAAAGCCATATCCGAACTTGTCCGCATCACCAAACCCGGAAAAACACTGACCGTGAGCGTGCCCAGATTCTGGCCGGAAAAAATATGCTGGGCGCTTTCTGATGACTATTTCAATGCCAATATGGGTCATGTCCGGATTTATAAGAAAAAACCTTTGATCCAGGCCATCGAATCTGCAAATGTCCGCTATCTGGGCTCTCATTATGCCCACAGCATCCATGCCCCATACTGGTGGCTCAAATGTCTTGTGGGGCCCAACCGAACCGATTCTCTCCCGGTGAATCTGTACCACCGGATGCTGGTCTGGGACCTGATGGAGCATCCCAGGATCACCGCCTTTGTGGACAGACTGTTGAACCCGGTTTCAGGCAAAAGCCTGGTGCTCTATTTTCAAAAACCCTGATACAAGGGGAGATTAGACGAAAGTCGTTCTGATCAATCAAGGTTGCCACTCTGGCTGTTGTGTCAGGGTGTGAAGCATGGCTCGTTATTGAGCAGCCTGAATTTTTCCGGGAAACGCTCCAAAAATCAGCCCTGCTGAAGCCGCATTTTCCATCTCCTTTTCAAAGTGAACGAGTTTGTGGAATATGCACTTTCTAAGAGGAAAATTTGTTATAAACATTGAAAAAAATAGCATAATCTTAATGAAAAATTTTCATAGGTATTTTCACCTATCAGTGGTCGGAATATTTCCCTGCCTTAGACACTGTCACAAACAAAGCATGCCCGTCAGCGGCAGAATCTTTTATTGAAAGGCCTTTCAAAGCAATTTCGCAGTGTCGGCAAACAGGTGTCACACGGGCCAAAACATGCGGATTATTTTAAATCTAATTTGTTTTTGATGAGGTATAATAATTGCATATCACCCGTTAGATTTTGAATCATGTGAATGGTTATTGCACCACCCTGTTAAACATAAAAAGAAAGGAAAAAACAGATGAATCGATTTAAAAGAACCTTTGCCATGCTGACCATGACATTTTTAATGTTGTGCATTGCCGGGGTATCTTCCCAGGCATCGACAGAGGGTATGCCCCATGGAACACTGAGCTTTGACTGGACCAGCTTCAGCATCACCCATTACCAGGGCTTCCCGACTTCATTTGCTTCCACGGATTTGTCCACGTTTGTGAATAAAGACGGCGACCAGGTAAATGTTCACTACAATTCACTGCATGATTCCAGGGCGAACTGGAATGACTGGTCCGGTATCATGGCTTTGACTGGAAACCAGGCCCTGGCAGAGACGACACCGGACATTCTATACTCCACGGCTTCACTGGAAAACGGGGGACTGGCATCTGCAGAGACCAACCGTCATGGCAGAGTGAACATTGCAGCCCCCGGCCTGGTTCATATCAGCGTGATCTATAACTGGTCGATGTGGGCCAGCAATCTATATGATGACGGTCAGATGACCAACCTTTACCTTGGCCTTTCAGCATCCAGCCTCGATTACAATCAAGACTGGACCTCCTGGAAACATTTTTCCATGGGGCAATGGGGCAACACCACCGATTCTGATGGTTCCGGCACACTTGAACTGTTTTTCATGCCCAACGACCCAGGAGAATACCGGTTCAGCTTCGATGCACAGGTGTATGTATCTGCCCCGCTGACCTCTGTTCCGGTGCCGTCTTCCGCACTTTTGCTGTTTTCCGGCCTGATCAGCCTGATGATAACCCAGAGGGTGAGCTGGTTGTCCTGGATTGAATACAGAATTCTGTAATTGCCCTGGCGAATTCTGAAAAGCTCTTGGCCTGTGGGTTTCTCACTCCCCGATGGTCTTGGATCAAAGCTTAAGTAGAAAATAGTCTTTCAACCGTTATTATGTGAAGTGCTCGGGATATTGCGGAGGAATAAGGAAAAGAGCGTCGCGAACTTCAAGCCGGAATTAAAAACAGTCGCTGATCACACCTGCTGTAAAAAAATTACAAATGATATCTTTAAAAATTAATGGGTGACATTTTTTTATTAATGCCTATAATTTTAAATCATATAATTAAATGAGATTCATTTTAAACTTCTGCATGTTCTGGCAAAAAATTGACTTAGAGTTGTTTCTGGATTTATTCAATCTGGCTCGAAAAATAAATTATATGATTCCGTTTCCGTTTCAATAACCAAAATTGTGGAGGAAAAATCATGGACGTGAAAGATTATTGCAAGGCGATGCTGGCTGAAGTTACTGCCTGGAAAAAGAAGTTAGAAGCGATGAAAAAAGCTGCAGATACCTATGGATCTGCAGAAAAAGAAAAAATGTTACCATTGATAGGTCAGCTGGAACAGGAAGTGACTGCTGCCCAGATGCGTGTTGATCAATTGGAAAATGAATGCCCATCTGACTGGTCGCCCATGAAAAATGAACTGGATGATCTTTTTGGAACAGTTGGCAGTAGTGTTGACAGAGCCTGGAAAGATTTGGAAGCAGGGAATGTAGGCGGTTGATGCCTGACATTTGACAATTTAAAGGGCCCTCTTGAATTCCATTTCCGGGGGCCTTATTTATTTTAAAACCACCACAAGAAAACACTGTTTAAAAAGGACAAAAAAATGAACCTTAAAGACTATTTTGAAATCACAAGCGGAACAGGGATTTTATCAACTGCTGACAGCAATGGATATGTTGACGCGGCTATCTATTCCCGACCTCATTTCCTGGAAGATAAAATTGCATTTATCATGCGTAACCGGTTATCTCATCAGAACCTTGAGTCCAATCCCCATGCTGTCTATTTGTTTATCGAAGACGGGCCGGGATCTAAGGGAAAAAGAATTTATTTGACCAAGGTGAAAGAAGAGAAAAATTCAGAACAAATCGCCACTCTTAAACGCAGGGAAAAGGATTCAAACCCGGATGAGGATAAATTTCTTGTCTTTTTCAAGTTGGATCATGAAAGACCATTGGTTGGTGATGATCATTAAAACCCGGGGTAAGAGGATGAACATGACATACGATTTTAATGCAGCAGAGGCCTTTGAAATGGCAATTCAAATTGAAAAAAATGGTGCTGCATTTTACAGAAAAGCAGCGTCGCTCCAGAAAGAAGGATCAGATGATAATACTGAAAGCGTCCATTCATGTTAAAAGATCTTTGGCGTTTACCTTTAGGTATACCAGTGATTTCAGTCATATCCAGGACTGGGATCCAGGGGTTGTTTCCTGTGTTGCCCATAATCCGGAAGTTGTCGGCAAGGGCTCACAATATGATCTGGTGCTGAAATTTGGTCCGTTTCGTCCAAAAATGAAATATGAAATCATTGAATATGAACCGTATTCAAGGGTGGTATTGAAAGGTGAAGGAGACTCTTTCAGTGCAATGGATACGATTATTTTTACAAAAACAGACAAAGGAACACAGATTGACTATCAGGCAGATATCCGGTTTGCCGCAGCGGGAAAAACCATTGAACGCATTTTGTCTCCTGTAATGAAACACGTTGGTAAAAAGGCCATGGCAGGCCTTGAACATAAACTTACCGGAAACAAAGGTTTGTCTGAAAAAAAGAAGTGCTTTAAATCCGGTTCCAGCCTGGCCGACTATATTGCCGATCATGCTGTTTTCCCAGGTATGCTTATGTTCAGCCGTTTTGGGTATGAATTCAGTAAAAGGTTCTGGTTGGAACCCGCTGGCACGTTATACAGAAAGAACATCGTATTGACAGGAGGGACGTCAGGGATTGGAAAGGCTGCCGCGTTCAAACTGGCTGAAAAAAAAGCATTTCTGACACTTATCGCACGGAACCGGCAAAAAGCAGAACAGGTTCAGCAAAAGATTATTCAAAAAACAGGCAACCCCCATGTTGATATTCTGATTGCCGACTTAAGTCTGATGCAGGATATCAAAGCAATATCCCGAAAAATTGCTGAGACAAAAAAATCCATCGATATTCTTATCAATAATGCCGGCGCCTTGTTTAATGAACGCAAAATGACATCGGAAGGACTGGAGCAGACATTTGCAACAGACCTTTTAGGGGTCTTTTATCTGACACAGCGTTTAAAGGATTGTATGGCTGAAGGTGGCCGGATCATTAATGTATCTTCCGGCGGCATGTATACCCAGAAAATAGATGTTGATGATCTTGAAAACAAATCAGGTGAATATAATGGTGCAAAGGCGTATGCAAGGGCCAAACGTGGTGTCGTAATTCTGACCCGTTTGTGGGCGGAACGATTTGCAGACAAAGGCATCACTGTTCATTCCATGCATCCCGGCTGGGTGGATACACCGGGGATTGAAAAATCCCTGCCTGAATTTCATCAATTGGTAAACAGGATGTTAAGAACCCCGGAACAGGGGGCTGATACCATTGTCTGGCTGGCCTTATCAAAAAAGGGTGGCCAGTGCAGCGGCCTGTTCTGGCTGGACCGGCGTCCCCATGAGACGGTTGTTTTTCCGAAAACCGGCGAATCAGAACGGGAAAGACAGCTGTTGTGGGAAAATTTGAACAACACGTTGTCTGAATTTAAATAACAGGAACGGACAATTAAAGATTCAGGGTCACTTGAATATCGTCAATTCCGCCAACGGTAAATCCTGCTTCACATATGGAAAAATAATAGCTCCATTTTCTGATGAAGGTTTCATCAAACCCCATCTTGGAAATCTCTTTTTTGTTTGCCAGGAACCGCTTTTGCCAGTGCGCAAGAGTGGTTGCATAGTGTGGCCCCATGTGATGGATATCGGATATCGCAAATCGGGTCTGTTCTGACAGGGTTTGTTTCAGAATTTTCAGGCATGGCAGATGACCTCCGGGGAAAATATGCTTTTGAATCCAGTCTCTTTCTTTGCAGTAAACCTCATATCGTTCATCGTCAATGATAATCGCTTGAAATACCATTTTCCCGCCAGGTGTTAAAAGGGTCTGTGCCTGCGTAAAATATGCGGCTAAAAACTGCGGCCCGACAGCCTCGATCATTTCTATGGAGACAATCCGGTCAAATGTTCCTGTCGTGTGGCGGTAGTCTTCAAGTTTGATGGTAATCCGCGCTTCAAGCCCCTCATCTTTTACACGCTGACATGCCCTTTCATACTGTGCTCTGGAAACCGTAATCCCGGTGACCCTGCAGCCGGTCTGCTTTGCGGCAAATACGGCAAACCCGCCCCATCCACAGCCGATTTCAAGGATGTGATGGTTTTCCCGGACATCAGCCTGGGCCAGGACACGCATCATTTTCTGTTCCTGGGCTTTTTCCAGTGAATCTTCCTGATGTTCAAAAATCCCGCATGAATATAACATCTGCCGATCAAGGAACCGCTCATAAAATGCATTGCTCAGATCATAATGGGCCCGGATGTTTTCAGGCGTGTTTTTTATGGAATTTTTACGCCTGTCATGGGCGATTTTTTCCTTTATCCGGGTGAGAAAAGAAAGCAGCAGGTTGCCGTCAGAAAAATGATCACGGTTGGCAATAAATATCTTTAACAGTTCCACAAGGTCAGTGGTATCCCATTCTGAATGCATATAGGCTTCACCAAATCCAATCTCACCGTCAAAGATGATTCTTTGGAAAAAGTGGTAGTCCTTTATTATCATTGTTACATGTGGCTGATCCTGGGGATGGCCGAAATGAATCCTTTTTTGATCCGGCATTTCCATGGTAAGGCAGCCTGAAGTGATTCGCTTCAGTGCCATGAAAACGAGTCGTTGACAGATGGATTCAACGAAATCCGGTTTTTGTTTTTTCAGTGTCATCGGGCTTTGAGGAATAGGTTTGTCATGAAAGGTTAATTTTTTCCGGAAAAATAACTTAAATGCATGGGCATAGATCCTGGGGATGCTCAAATGGGGCGCAAACGGATATTTGAGTAATGCTTTTAAATGGTTGACACGGGTCATCGGCACGCCATTGCCTTTAAATACGGCTTCCATGATGGTTTTGTTTTTACTGATTAACTCAATTTTGATTTCCAGATGATGTTCAGGTTTTGTGAAGTAAAAACGGTAAGTGCCTTCGACCGTATTGAAAGGTGAAACATGGAAGACTTTTGGAGTTTCATAGGTTGCAAGCCATTTGTCCGATTTTGAATCGCCCTGGGTCAGCACGTAGGGATGACGCTCCCCGTAGGTATTATTGACCTCAGCAATGATTGCCGCAGGCTCATGGTCATCAGTAAAACAATAGTAAAAACTGACCGGGTTGAAAACATAATTAAAATACCGGGCAGATGTGATCATGATGATTTTGGAAACCGGTGTTTTGATCTGATACCGACTGAGTAATCGGGATATTTTTTCTTCGATGGGCAGCTTACCGGGGTCAAGATAATCTTTGTCATGGATTGATGTAACCGCAGATCTGTTGTAACCGAAAAGCGGAAACCGCCGGTTGAGGACTGACAGTTCCTTAAGATCAAACGCATACATATATACAGGATAGGATAACTCATGGCTTACAGGCTGATAACGGCGATGTTTAATTGTTCCTGTAAAAATTTGGGATTTCACAAGGTCACCCCGAATTTTTCTCCAACACCCAATGCAGAGTTCACCCCATCTTCATGAAAGCCAAAACCAAAATATGCCCCGCAGAAAAAGGTGTTCTGTTCTCCATTTAATGCCGGCAACTGCTTCTGGGATTGAAATGCGTCATAGGAATATTGAGGATGAGCATAATGGATTTCTTTGATGATATGTTTAGCAGGTATGGGCGTTTTCGGATTCAGGGTGACAAAATACCGCTGTTTTGTTTTCAGTTTCTGCAAGTGGGTCATGTCATAGCTGACAGTCACAGGGGAATCTGCATCAGACTGTGCATGCCGGGTATAGTTCCAGCTGGCCCAGGCTCTTTGGTTCGGCGGCATGACACTGATATCGGTATGCAGAAAGGTCTTGTTGTTTGAATAAGACCAGGCCCCGAGCAGTTCTTTTTCCTTTGATGTCGGTTTTTCAAGCAGTTTCAATGCCTGGTCTGCATGGGAGGCAATTACCACTGCATCAAATACCTGGGGATCGCCCTGTTGAAAATGCAGGGTGATCCCGTCTGTTTGCCTGGAGATACGCATCACAGGGCTGTTTTTGACTGCCTTGCCGTTAAAGGATTTTAAAAAAGCATTGACATAGGTATGGCTTCCGCCTTTGACAAAATACCACGGCGGATGGCCGGTAACCCCAAGAAGCCCATGATTCTCATAAAACTGGGCAAATGTCCGGATCGGGAATCGGCTCATCTGAAAATCCGAGCCCGACCAGATGGCCGCAGCCATGGGAATGATAAACTGGTCAATGACTTCACAGTGAAGCCCTTTTTGTTGTGCATAATCAGACAGTGTGATGTCCGTCAGGCGATCTGCAAGGTATTCTTTTCTCAGCACCTGAAGAAATCGCACCATTTCGTAGACAAAACGGATGAACTTAGGTCTAAGGAGATTCGACCGCTGGGCAAATATTGAATTCAGGTTCCGGCTGGCATAATACAGCCCGGTTTTTTTGCAGTAATAAGAAAAAGACATGTCGGTTCTGGATTTTTCAACACCCAGCCGGGACAATAAATGTATGAAATTGGGATAGGTTCGTTCATTGAGAACGATGAAACCTGTATCCACGGGTGTATGTTTATCAGGACCATCCGGGAGCATGACCGTGTGGGTATGTCCTCCGAAATAATTGTTTTTTTCAAAAAGTGTAATCCTGTGTCGATTCTGGAGAAGATATGCACAACATATTCCGGAGATGCCTGAACCGATAACGGCAATGTTCATATTGTTTTGTTCTTTAAAATTCATGGCAGCCACCCTTGCATTTCGAAGATGTTGAATTTCTTATAAGCTATATCCAACTGAACAAAAAAGCGCAATTTATTATTTGATTTTATCGCAACAGGGGGGAAAAAAAGCTTAATGCTGTCTTCCAGAGAATTCAGCCTGTCGATTTTCAATCCTTTTTTGGATACTGCGCACCAAACAACCTTTTTCAAACCATCACCCACAGGAAATTATCCTTTCAATTGTTCAGGACTTGACTTTTGTCTATATTTAAGTCTGTTATACAGATTGGAATCCCTTTTTCCGCCACTGTAAACACCAGGAGAAATCTAATGGATCAACTTAGACCGTATCGTTCTTTTGTCAGCTATATTGATCGCAGCAGAGAGTACTACGCTGCCCAGGGCTATGACAGACCTTACAGCTGGCCGCATTATGACCATGTTCCTTTTACCCCTCTGCAAAAGCCGCTCTCCCAATGCCGGGTCGGTTTGGTGACAACCGCGGGCAAGCCAAAGCCTGCAGATCCGATGGCAGCCATGCTGGTTCAGCGGGGGATGTATGCCGAACCGGCAGTCCCGCCGCCAGCGTCTCTTTACACGGATGATCTGTTCTGGGATAAAAAAGCGACCCATACAAATGATGTTGACAGCTTTTTGCCCATAAACCACCTGGCAGAGTATGCAAAAAACGGTCGCATTGGATCAGCTTCCCCCCGGTTTTATGGGGTGCCCACGGATTACAGCCAGCCCAGAACCCTCAAAAAATACGGCCCGCAACTCCTTGAATGGTGCCATGAAGACAACCTTGATGCTTTAATTCTTCTGGCGCTCTGACCGGTGTGTCACCAGACCGTGAGTCTGGTTGCCCGTCACCTGGAAGAGAATGGTCTTTCAACCGTTGTTATGGGAAGTGCACGGGATATTGTGGAGGAATGCGGAGTTGCACGGTTTTTATTTACGGATTTTCCTCTGGGCAATCCCGCTGGAAAACCTTGGGATATTGACATGCAGCAATCGATTCTGGGAATGGCGCTTGATCTTCTTGAGCAGGCATGGATGCCGCGCACAACCATCCAGACACCCTGTCAATGGCCAGACGACCAATGGCGGGATGCCTTCATGAAGGTTGACGCTTCCAATCGAGAGGCTCTTGCCCGTGAAGGAAAAGAGCGTCGCGAGCTTCAAGCCGGAATGAAGAAAAGCCGGTAATCGCATCTGCTGTACAAAATACAGATGACCGGTTCTTTCAACTTAATAATGATATCTGCATGAAAGAATAGTCATAAAACTGTCATCAACAGCATAAACCAACCGATGGGTATTATCAATTCTTCGGGACCAGAATCCGGATAAATTTTCTTTTAATGGTTCTGGTTTTCCTATCCCCTCAAATGGCTGCTTCAATGCGGTATGAATAAGCGTATTGATCCTCTTTAGTGTTTTTCTGTCTTGTGTCTGCCAATATATATAATCTTTCCATGCTTCTTTCGTCCAGGCCAATTTCCTACTCATCTATCAGATCCCTCTCCTGAACTTTTCCTTTTTTGAACTGTTCAATTGATTTTAATAGATGCGCTGCATTGGCAGGCGATCTAAGCAGATAAAATGTCTCCATAAAACTGTTAAAAGTTTCCATGGACATAACAACAGCATCTTCAGAATCACGACGGGTAATGATTGTATAATCAGCGTCATCTATTACCCTGTCCAAGACCGACTTTAGATTGTTTCTTGCCTCACTGAAATTTATAATTTTCATAACATTCTCCAGACCTGTGTTATTGTACAAGTATAAGGTGGAGTTTCAAACTTGTCCAGTATTTTGTACATCTTCATGGCATATTTATGAGGTGTTTGGACGCCAATTCTGTAACAAAGTCAATGATAATATTTGCATTAATTGTAAAGTAGTCAGGTAAAATAAAGGACCAATTGCGGCACCAATCCAGATGAATTCACCGGGATTTACGACTATATTCCGATTAATGAATCAATTCCCTCGTCCCGGATAGTCGCTTTGGCTTCGTCCAAAGCGGTTGCATCGGTGTCGAACTCATCGTCCCAGACTGTAGAGTTACCAAATTCATCGACGACTTCGAGAATCCAGCCGCCGGTATTGCCACGATAGATATCGACCTTGACGGATTTACCACTATCATTCAGCTCCTGACACAAGGGACTCATTTCGATCTCAAAATCATCTTCCATTCATAATCTCCAGGGTGAAATCTTTGTACACATAACAAGTAATCATGTGGTGCTGTGTATCTTGTAATTTTAAATATCCGACCAGATAAATTAAAAACTCCTAATCAAGAATTTCCTATCAATATTTATGACCGGTGTAAAGCGATTAAAAAAAAGGATATGGCCTTGATGATCACAAGGTGTTTGTTTTGCCTGGCAAAATGATTTATGATGGTTTAAAAAAAACTGCTGCTTCAAAATACGGGAGACAATATGAACCGGGCATCAATACTTTTACTTGTTTTTCTTTTTCTGCCATTTATCCAGTCCTGCATCACATCCCAGAAAACCGTGATGAGAAATGATCCGCTCATTGGAAAAATCATTGATGTTCAAAATCACAAAGCCATTGATTTTAACACGCTGATTGACCGGATATCCGCCTTTGATATTATTTATCTATCAGAAAAGCATGATAATCCGGACCATCACAGGTTTCAGGAAAAAATCATCCAGGCCCTTATTGACTCAGGAAAAAAGCCTGCCATTGGATTTGAATTTTTCGCAATGGACAATACCCCGGACCTGATCAATTTTGTTGAATCCGGTAAAACACAGCACTCGGATGAGGATATCAAATTCATTGAAACTGATCTGCGCCGGAAACTGGGCTGGGATACCCAGTCCGATGAAATGTGGTCCTATTATCTGAGTCTGCTGAATATTGCCAGAAAAAACTCCCTTTTTGCTGCCGGGATCGACCTTGGGTCAACTCTGAAAAAACGGATTACCCGAAAAGGAATAAATGGCATAAGCGCCCTTGAGTCTGAACAGATTTTCTCCACCCGCATGGATAACACAGCATATAAAGACTATATGTTTTCCATTTTCAAGGATGTCCACTGCGGCATGGAACACGGCAATATGCAGTCACGGCTGTATGACACCTGGGTGGCCCGAAATGATAAAATGGCCCAGTCCATTGTCCGCATGGCAAAACACCATGCACCGCCTGTGGTCATTATTATCGGCGGCGGACATACCCGATACGGCCTGGGGGTGATTGACAGGGTCAGCGCCATAAACAAGGATCTTGGCCAGGTCAATATTGATTTAAGCGAAATCAGCACACAGCCGTCTGAGCTGTCAGATTATTTTGATCTGCTTGATCTTGAAGGGTTTGCGCCTGTGCCGCCGTCAGATTATATGTGGTTTTCGCAAAGGGTCTCCTACGCAGACCCCTGTGAAGAATTCAAAGAATCTTTAAAAAAAATGAAGTCCTCCGCCGGATCGAAATAATCAGCCGTGGCTGTTTTAAATTTTCACACGATTGACAAGCCTGGATTTTTTTTTTAATGTGAATGTATCCATTCTAAAATCATTTCACCATTTTCAGGAGACCATATGGGAACGTCCAGACCAGGTGATGACGACAGGCTTGTTTTTGCAGACCCGAAAAAGTCAGAACCCGAAGATTCCGGTTTATCCGCCCAAAAGAATAACCCTCCCGGATACACGCTTTTGATTGTGGATGATGAAAAAGAAGTCCATGTCATGACAAAGCTTGTCCTTTCAGATTACAGTTACAAAGGTGCAGGCCTGCAGTTTTTTTCTGCATATTCGTCGGACGAAGCCAAAACAATGATCAAAGAACATCCGGATGCCGCCTGTATTCTGCTGGATGTGGTGATGGAAACTTCCGATTCCGGTCTTGAAATTGCCCGTTTTATCCGGGAAGATGAAAAAAATGAACTGATCAGAATCATACTTCGCACAGGTCAGCCCGGAAAAGCGCCGGAAAAAGAAATCATTCTGGATTACGATATTAATGATTACAAAGAAAAAACCGAACTGACTGCCCAGAAACTGTTTACCAGCATTACCACAGCACTGCGTTCCTATCGGCATTTAATGGAACTGGATAACCAGAGAAAAGAAATCGCAGCCAAAAATGTCCGCCTGAACGAAGAAATCGCAAAACGAATTGTTGCCGAGCACAATCTGACAAAATACAACCGAAGTCTTGAAAAACTGCTGGATAAGAAAAGCACCCAGTTAAAAACCGCTCTTCAGGAGCTTGAATTAAAGGAAAAAGAACTTCACGATGCCAGCACCCTTTGCGCCATAGGGGATGTCTCTTCGGCAAGCCTGAGCCAGCTTGATCTGCCAAGGCAGAAACTTGAACAGAATCTGGAAATCATCAACCAGTACAGAACCCAAATAACCCTTTTACTTGAAAAATATGAGGTTTTTCAGGAAATCATCTGTTCGAGCATACCCCGATTGGATTCATTGTCCCAGACTGCCCAGGACTCCATAAAGGACCTTGACCGTCTCAAGCAGGATATGCAGCTTGAAGATATTTTAGCCCGATATCCTGAAATTATTGATGATTCTGCCAATGGTCTTACCTGTATTTCAAATGTCATCAATGACATCAAACTGTTTATTACCTTGAATGACAGCCCTGAAGAAATATCTGACATGAACAGCATCCTGAAATCCAGCATCAAAAAGCTGGAAAATCATTTTGACAAGCGCATTGATCTGCAATCAAATTTCAATGACCTTCCCAGAATCAATATCGCAGCGCAAAATATGGAAAAGGCCTGTTTTGAAATCATCAAGAATGCCTATGAAGCTGCAGGTTTGCAGGGTATTATCTCCATATCCACAGAATATGATGCCCCCGATATTGTAATCCACATCAGCGATATCGGATGCGGCATTCCGCCTGAGGATCAGACCCGGATTTTCAAACCCTATTTTACAAAAAATAAGCCTCCTGCAGCAAAAGGGCTTGGGCTGTTTTTTGCCAACGCAGTGGTCAAAAATGCCGGAGGAACCATCGAGGTGACCAGCAAGCCCAATGAAGGAACCACGGTTATTGTCATGCTCCCTGTGGACAGGCAGCACGCCCTTATTTCAGCAGAAAATTAACCCGGCTTGTATCCGGGTCTTCCTTTGTCTCCATTACCTTTGGCTCAAGCAGATAAATGCGTTCCTTTGCAAGCTTTTGGGTGGAAACAAGATATGCTTTAATTTCTTCAGACCGCTTCATGCCAAGCAGCCGCAATTCATCTTCTGATACCTTTACATGTGTCATGAGCAGCTTTGCTTTTTCATCCACACTGATATCTTTTTTAGTTCCGGCTGTATCTCTGGGTTTTGGAAACTCCGCCTTTGCATAGGCGCGATGAATATATTTTTCCTTTTCTTCAGATTTGATCACAAGGGTTTTCAAGTCCCCGGAGCCTGCGCCTGATTTCATCACATCCTGAAGTTTCTGAGCCTTGAGCAGATCAATAAATCCTTTTTCCCGCAATTTCCGGCCATCTTTTTCCAGATGGTATGCGCCCTGGATCTCAAGTTTGACAGACGGCTTCTTTTCTAGAATTTCTATAAGTTTGTCCAGTTTTGCAAAATTTGATGGCTCAAGGCGGGCTTCACCAAATTCAAAATCAACATATCCCAGCTCTTCTCCCCCGCCAAACATGGCTCCGATAATTGAAAACGGCGAAGTGGCCACTTTTAAAATCAAATTTCCCACCATTTTCATAATAATCCCGGCGACGCTGAATTCCGGATCATTCAGCTGCCCGGTTACAGGCAGGTCCAGATTAATCTGGCCGTCACTGTTTTTTAAAAGCGAAATTGCAAGCCCGACAGGCAAAGACGTCGCATCCTTGCTTTCCACCGATTCACCCAGGGTAAAATTATCAAATCTTGCTCTGTTTTCAGATTTGAGCATATTGTCGTCAATCAGATATTCCAGATCCAGAACAAGGGTTCCTTTTTCAATCTTGTATCCTAAAAATTTTGAAGCGTACGGGGTAAAATTAACCATTTCAATATCTTTAAAAGAAATCGCAATATCAAAAAATTTATGCCGGGCCAAAGGGTTGATTTTTCCGACAATTTCAAGGGGGGAAGATTGACCGTGAATTCCTTTCAGATGCAGATCCGCCCGGTTTTTCTCATCAGAAGAAAGCCCGCTCACCGACCCTGCAATATCTTTCATATGGGCGGTAAAATTGGGTTGGGTCTGGTAATCACTGAAATTGATATTTCCGCCCTGCAGGGTAACATTGGAAATATTAATCTGCGGTGCTGCCGCAGGGTCTTGTGCCGGTGATGTGTCCTGTGATGGGTGTGATGATTCACCCGAAGACGTCTGGGTTTCCTCTTTTAAAACACCCGCAATATTGATCAAACCGGTATCTGTTATAATGATTCTTGAATAAAAATCCGTCAGCGCAATGTCTTTGATTGTGACAGCAACAGGCATCACAGATGCCTGAATGCCTGAAAGATGAAATGAATTGCATTTAAAAAAATCATTGGCGGTCTTTTTATCCAGGCAGACAAATTCGGTCACAGAAGTATCTCCGGAAAACGAGACCTGGTTCTGGTTCTGTGCCAGCCTTAATGCCAGTTTTCCTGTGGTATTGATATTTCCTTTGGTCACAGCGATTTTAATGGCATCTGTAAAATACGGCTGAACTGATTTGATATCAATTTTTTCAAGCCCGATATCCAGATCCCCACTCAGATCCCAAAGCCCTGTTGTGCCTTTTATCCTGATCTTTCCGTCAGAATTCCATTTCATATCTGCCAGCACAGATCCTTTCTGGCTTTTAAAATTCTTCAGATCTTTTGCTGCAAGCCGGATATCAGACAACTGAATCTTAACCGGGTCCTGACGGGTAAGATCATTCAATTCAACCTGATAGCCTTTGATATCTGCCTGATTCAGGCTCAGCTTCCAGGAAGGCAGGGCTGTTGTTTTTGAGGTTTGCTGTTTTTTCGGCAAGGGCTGCTCAGAGGCCATGGTTCCTGCAAAATTCAGCTGACCGTTTTCAAACCGTTTGATTCGCACCATCCCTTTGTGGGATGAAATTGTGCCGGTATCAATTGTTTTATTTTCCAGATCAAAAACCGATCCTTTAACCGTCACCAGGGGAATATCAGCCCACTGTTCCTTGGATGCCGTGTCCAGAATTTTCAGGTCCCGAATGGAAAATTCCTTATTGGTCGCTGTTGCAGAAAATATTTCATCTTTTTGGGACACATCAAAATCACAGGATAGATTTGAAAATGCATTTTCAATTTTAAAGGTAATCCATTTTTCAAAATACGGGGCATACCGTTGGATGGCCAGATCATTTACATCCAGACTGCCCGATATTTTCAAGGGAAACAGGCCGAAATTTCCGCTGGATGACACCTGCTCGTTCAGATCTGTCTTCAGATTTGCTGCAAATTCACCCGATACTGATTTTTTCGCCTGAACATTTGCAAGGTGGATATTCAAAGGCAGAATCTGAGTTTCAAACGGATTCGGATTTGACAGATCCTTAAAAAACACGCCAGCCTCCTGAATCTTGAAATCCTTTACAGTCAAAGCAATGGGAAGCTGCAGCGCATCCTTGGGTTCTGTTTTTTCGGGTGCCTGTCCGGTTTTATCAGCATCTTCTGAAGGGGGCAGATGCTGTAAAAGCGTGATCTGTCCGTTTTTATCCCGTTCAAGATGGAACTGTGCGCCAATCATCAGAAAACCTTCAATATTCAGCTGCCGGTCAAGAATATCCGAGGGTGCAATATCAATATTCACTGCTGAAAATTTTAGAATGTCCTCTTTTTGACTGTTTTTAATGTCCGCATTCAGAACATTTATGTTTCCCTGAAGAACCAGGCTTTCTTTTTCATTTTTCTTTTGATACTCCGCATTCAGCCTCAAATTCAGATCCAGGTCATCCCATACCAGGGTTTGAGGCATGGGCACATAGGCAAGGTAGTGTAAAACATCAATATTCCGGGTCATGATATCTGCGTGAAATGACCGGTTTTCGGAAAAAGGCAGGGCATCAATATGAATGGTCACAGGCGTCTGGTTCAGGGCAAAACTCAGATCCACTGTGGTTGTCTTATCTTTATTCGAGTCTTTTGAACTTAAAAAAGACACGGCTGCCTGTAAATCTTCAAGGCTGTGGGATGTTTTTGCCACCTGATCGGTAATCTGTATTTTTCCCCGGGTCAGTCCGGCCTTTTTCAGGACAAACCTCACCAGTGCGTCTGTGTTTTTATTTTCTTCAACCTTTGCGCTGGAAGATGGATCTGCTGTGGAATTCGGGATATCAGAAAAATTAAAGCGATTGTCTGCCTGGCGGATAATATGAATATACGGTGCATCCACCTGGATGTCAGACACCACCACACTGAAGGTCAGCAGCGACATTATGCTTAAACTGCCGTATAACCGTTCAACAGATAAAAAGATGTCCTGATTTTTTTCTTTAATGGTGAATGCATGAAGCGTGACACTCAGAGAATAGGGATTCACCCGGACTTTTTCCATTGATACCTGTCGCCCGAGCGCCTGGGTCAGTTTCTGTGTCAATGTCTTTTGAAGAATCACGGGGGCCAGAAAAAAACCAGCCAGAGTATATACCAGAACAATGGCGGCCAGAATAATGATTTTCTTTTTTGTAAGTGTCATAAGGCGTGTCCTCATCTGTCATTTCTTAAATAATTCCAAAAAGCGGGGCACCTTTTTTCCCAAGTGCATCCACCCTGTCCATGGTTTTTTGATCCGGCTCCAGTACCTTTGAATGAAACGGTTTTATCCGGGCATCAATCATCAATGGCGGCTCACATTCCCAATGCTTGTACACAAACTGCTCTTTTACGCCGTACACATCATGGGACGGATTGGACCGCGAAAATGTCACCCACAGAAAATTTGCAAATGTCCGGGCGGAAAACAGCGCATCATCCACCACCACAAACAGCGGCAGGCGATCTAAACCGGTCTGGTGTTCAAGATGATTTTTTAAATGCTGCATCTGTGTTTTTGCCTGTGCATATGTGGTAAAAACAGGCCCCTGGATAACAGCAATTCCGGGGGCTGCGATGTGTGCGCAATGAAATTCCCGCGGCAGCGAAAAATCAGCGGGAAACTGTGTCCCAAGTATCCGTCTTTTGTCTCCTGCCGATGCAATTACCAGTTTTGATCCCTGATTGATATCCCGGGTGGAATAATCCAGGGTATCCATGGTTGTCTGTGTGGAAAAATGAAGATCAGATTTCAGATCAAGGCGCTCCAGCAGATGGATGAAAAACGCTTTTTCATCATTGACATCCAGACCGGGATCATCCTCATGGGCACAGATGAACAGATATTTTGCCAAAGACAGCTGCCCGGTTCCCAGTATTCTGCTGGCATGGGTCAACAGTTCCCTTGGCCGAAGTTTTTCATAGGGCACGTACCGTTCATGCGCTTTGGCAAGCAACAGCGGATGAACCCCTGCATCATCCACGGCATTGATTGCAGTTACGCCGGGAATGGCATCTTTTATTGCAGAACGGGTGATCTGGTGAATCAGACGGCCGAAATTGGAATCTTCCTGGGGTGTGCGCCCCACCACCGTGAAGGGAAACACTGCATTTTTTCTGTGATACACGGCATCCACTCGCATATAGGGATAGTCATGATCCATGGAATAATATCCCAGATGATCTCCAAAAGGCCCTTCCTTTTTGGTTTTCCCGGGCACAATGGTTCCGGTGATGCAAAAATCCGCATCTGCGCTAATCAAATATTGATCTTTATGGGCGTATTTAAAATTTTTCCCGGCCAGAGCCCCGGCAAAACAGATTTCCGGCATGCCTTCGGGCAGCGGCATCACAGCCGCCAGCGTATGAGCGGGCGGGCCGCCGATAAAGATACTGACCTTAAACGGCAGATTCAATTCCAGGGCTTTCTTATGGTGGTTGCCGATCCCCCGGTGCAGTTGATAATGCAGTCCGATTTCTTTTCCGGGAAGATACTCATTGCCGGATATCTGTATCCGGTACATGCCTAAATTTGAATGAAATATGGAATCTGATCCCGGTTCTTTTGAAAACACCTGGGGCAGCAGGATAAAGGCCCCGCCATCCTTGGGCCAGCAGCGGATCATTGGCAGATCCTGAATCCTGCACTGATTTGCCATTACCTTTGGCTTCCGTGTTCTGACCGGCAGTGAATGAACCAGTGCTCCTGCAGCCTTGAGTAAATTGTGCGGTTTTTTTAAAACAAGTGCAGGATCGGATTTCAGATCCACCAGCGCTGTCACCTGCGCTAACTGCGGTTCAAAAATTTTGAGTGTTCTTTCCCAGGTTCCGAACATATTGGACACGGCTGCAAATTTTGAATGCTTTACATGGGTAAATAACACTGCAGGTCCCTGGGCTGCAAAAACCCTTCGGGTGATTTCCGCCATTTCAAGATCCGGATCAACCGGAGTGTCAATAACAAGCAGTTCTCCATTCTTTTTTAAAAACCGGATGCACTGATTCAAGCTTGAAAACTTCATAAATTATTTTGCATACCCCCAGGTTTTCAGACGGCTGTATGCAAACTTGGAATACTGATTCGGCGCATAATTGGTCACTTTCAGATAATCGGCATAATTCTGCGCAGCTGGTTTGATCTGCCCGTTTTTATCCTGGCAGTATCCTTTTAAAAATTTAAGATGGGGATTTCCAGGCAGCAGATCTTCGCATTTATCATATTCCCGGTAAGCGTCTGCCCATCGTTTCAGCGAAAGATTTGCATCCCCTGCCACCTGATAGCCCTGGGCTTCCATGGGATATAACTGTTGTGCATTCTGCGAATGCACAAGGGCCTGGCGAGGATTTTTACGGGCCATCATGCATTTGGCCATCAAGACATGGGCAGTATAATCATCGTCCATGGATTTCAAGGCCTCCTGGAATGAATGTTGTGCTTTATCATATTCTTTTGCACCCATTGATTTTTCACCCTGCTGCAAGAGCACAATTCCTTTTTCTTTTTGACGAAGAGAGGCAATGCTGTCCATATACCGATCCCGGTTCAACGGAAGCGTTTTTGATTTGGCGTATCGGCCGTTGCCCCGTTCACGGGCACTTTCCAGACGTTCTGAACTCATCGGATGGGTTGAAAAAAGAACCTGCACAGAACTTGCAGCCTCTTTATGAAGCGAATTTAAAATCTCCATCAGGTCCACAAATCCTGTGGTTGAATAACCGGACCGGACCATGTATTCATTGCCCAGTTCATCTGCTTCGCGTTCATTATCCCGGCTGTATTTGGATAATAAAAGCCCCTGGCCCAGGGCACCCAGCTGCTGGGTCAGGTCTCCCAGATCACTGCTCCTTGAGCCTGCCGCCATGGCCAGACCGCCGACCAGAAGAGAAGACAGCTGCCCCTTGGACATCTGCTGGGCTGAATGCCGTGCATTCACATGACCCAGCTCATGACCCAGCAGGGCTGCAAGCTGCGCCTCATTGTCCAGTTTTAATAAAATCCCTCTTGTCACGGCAATGGTTCCGCCGGGAAACGCATAGGCATTTACATAGACGGCATTGACGCACTGAAAATTATACGGCATGTCTTTGCGGTGAACATAAGGCACAACTTTTTTTCCGATATCTGCCACATAATAATTGACCCGACTGTCCTGGGTCACACCATAGTCCGAGGAGAATTGAAACGGAGACTGGTTTTTATCAATCCCGATTTCCTGCTCACGGGAAACCATCATCAGCTGTTTCTCCCCGGTTACCGGGTTCAGGGCACATCCTGCAAGCCACCCTGCCCCGGCTGTTGCGGCAGACACAGCTGCCGTGTACTTTAAAAACTGTCTTCTTGACACCTGATTTTCTTTGTAAATGTCATCCATGCTCACATCCTGTCTGATAATTCTTTTTTGATTTCAAGGCCCAGATTTTCCAGGGAGTACGGTTTTTTTACAAAACTGTCCACACCCAGGTGCCGGGCATTTTCAATATCCTCATCTTTTAAAATTCCGCTGGTAAATACGATTTTTATTCCAGGAACCATTTTTTTGAGCTGTTCACAGGTTTCAAAACCGTTCATTCCCGGATCCATGATGATGTCCATCAGCACAAGGTCCACACGGGTCTTTCGGACAAAGTCCACGGCCGCTTCTCCGCTGGAAACCACGCAAGGGTCATATCCCAGCCGCTTTAACATATTTGTTGCAATAATCTGCTGCTCGTTCCTGTCATCCACCACCAGAATGGTTTCACCGTTTCCTGAATAATCTTCCAGCGTGTACACCTGTGAAGACAGTGAATCGGCTTCCTGTGTGCTTTCAGATATTGGAAAATATACGGTAAAATATGTTTTGCTGTTTGCGGAACTGACATGGATATATCCGTTATGGTCATGAACCGCATTCCACACAATGGTCAGCCCCAGACCCGTACCGCTTTTGCCCAGCACTTTTTTGAATAAAAGGGCTCAAAAATATGATCAATATCCTGAGGTAAAATGCCCTGTCCTGTGTTCATCACACACAATTTTATAAATCTGCCGCTTTTAATTTTCTCATATCCCTGTATCTGCTGATTATTAAATTCAACCGCACAGGTATGCACAAAGACAGACCCCTTGTCCGGCCCTGCAGATTCCACGGCATTTGACACAAGATTCATCACTGTTTTACGGATATGAATATCAGACGCATCCATCAAGGGCAGTTCGCTGTCAAGATCTTTTACAATGGTTACACCCGGGAACCGAGAATTCACCATATCAAATTCAGACGATAAAAAATAGTCTTCTATAATCGTGTTCAACTGTACCGGAAGAAATACCATTGCAGATCCTCTCACCATAGTGAGCAGCTCTTCTGCAATATCCAGGGCCCTTTTCCCGGACGCTTTAATGGATTGAACATGCGCTTTCAAGGGACTGTCCTGGGATAAATCCTTCAATACGGCTTCAGGTCCTGAAACAAGCCCTGAAAGCACATTGTTCAGATCATGGGCAACGCCGCCGGCAAGAATTCCAAAGGCCTCCATTTTTTTGGCTTTTTCCAGTTTATTTTTCAACTGTTCCTGATCCCGGGCAGCAATGATTTTTTCAGTGATATCCCGGACACTGAAAAGCATTGCAGGACTTGTCCCATAGCGGATTTCAACACATTTTTTTTCAAAAAAAATAACCTGGCCGTCTTTGCGGGTAAAAGAATTGAGAAAATCATTTTCACGCTTGCTGAACACCGGCCTTGCTTTTTCAAAAAGAATCCGGGCATCCATTCCCAGCAGTTCTTCCGATGTATAACCGGTCAAAGCTTCCATGCCTGGATTTAAAAATACGATTTTCTGATCCTGAATAATAAAAATCCCCTCGGGAATAGAAAGCACCAGATTTCTGTATTTTTCCTCACTTTCCTTTAACCGGGCCTCGGCTTCCGAATGGGCAAGGATTTCAAGTTCCAGACTTTTATTGGCCCGGATCAGCGCATCATTGAGTGCCTCTTCTTTTGTCTGTTTTTTTTTCAAAGCCTGGCTCTTACTGCTGATTATTAAAAATCTTTTACAAACAGACCAAATACCAGACAGATAAGCCCTGTTGCCAGCGCTATAATAGATACCGGCACCTCATACATGAAAGAATCCAGAACATTTTGAATGGTCTCACTGCTGGTAAAGGTAATAAAAGATTCTGTTGTTTCTTCACCGAAAATTTTTGACAGTGTCAGGTCTACCCAGAAATTCTTTTTTTCCATCAGACCGGAGATCCCGGCAAAAATTGCCATGAACACGCCTGCAATCAAAGACCCTATCCCGATTTTAGTCAGCATTTTTCTTTCCCGTATCTGTTTAGAATTGTGTTTTTTTCCTGTTTGACAATATATTCTGCATACTTTATTCAAGTCAAACTATTTTACCCTGTAAGGGTTTTATTTATAAGGGCTATATGATAAATCCATCATGAAACCCAAACAGCACAACAAAAAAACGGGATGGCCTGCTGGAAAATGACGGATAAAAACACGTTCAAAAAAGTCGGTATCGCTTCTTTTATCATGATGGCCTCGGTGTTTGCCAGCCGCCTGATCGGTGTTTTTCGCGAGATTTCCATTGCCGGTATCGGCGGTATTCAGTCCGGGGTTGATGCCTACCAGATCGCCTTTGTTCTTCCTGAAATACTCAACCATATTGTGGCCAGCGGTTTTCTATCCATTACCTTTATTCCCATTTTTACCGGATATCTGACCCGGGGTAAAGAACAGGAAGGATATAAAGTTTTTTCCATCATTCACAATGGGTTTGGCCTTTTTCTGATCAGCCTTATCCTGATCGCAATGATCCGGGCACCCCAACTGGTTCATCTTATCGCACCGGGAATTACAGATCCGGACACCTTTGCAAAAGCAGTCAGAATGACCCGGATTATTCTTCCTGCCCAGTTTTTCTTTTTTTCCGGCGGCCTTTTAATGGCCATTCAATTCTCCCATGAAAAATTTTTTATCCCTGCCCTTGCCCCCTTGATATATAATATTTTTATTATTGCAGGAGGCCTTTTCCTGGGGCCTTTTATCGGTATGGAAGGCTTTGCCTGGGGAGTTCTTGTCGGCGCTGTCACGGGAAATTTTGCACTGCAGCTTATTGGAACCTGCAAATTGAATATACAGTATTCTCCTGTTATCAATTTCACCCACCCGGATTTGATTCGATATACCAAACTGACCCTGCCCCTGATGCTGGGTCTGACCATGACCTTTTCAACTGAGCTTCAATTCAAATTCTTCGGGTCCTTTCTGCCGCCGGGAAGTATTGCCGCTATCAATTATGCCTTGAGAATCACCTTTCTGATTGTCGGACTTTTCGGTCAGGCCGTGGGCGTGGCATCCTATCCGTTCATGGCCAAACTTGCAGGATCAGGCAGGCTTGACGAGCTGAACCAGCTTTTGAACCAGACCCTTAAATATATTTTCCTGGTCATCCCGGTATCGGTTCTGTTCATCGTGCTCAGCCATGAAATTGTTCTCATCCTTTTCCAGCGCTGGGAATTTGATGCCCAGGCCACGCGCATCACCCGGGGCATTCTGCCGTTTTTTATGATCGGGGCATTTGCATTTTCCGCTCAGACCATTGTCAGCCGGGGGTATTATGCCATGCAGAACACGCTTTTCCCCACCCTTGTGGTCTCTTTATGTGTCATCCTTTCTGTGCCGCTGACATATTTTTTAATGCTGTCTCTGGGTGCCAGAGGAGTGGCTCTCGGGCTTTCTGTGTCGGCCATCATCCAATGCCTTGTACTCTTTGAATGCTGGAGCAAAAAAAGTAAAAACGCCCAGAAAAAACAGGTGTATTTTTATCTGCTCAAACTTTTGCCCATCAGCCTTGTCATAGGGCTTATCCTGTTTGCAAGCGCAGGTTTTTTAAGGCAGATCTTTGATTCATTCACCTTTTCCGGAGCCATGAACATTGCACTGATCACCGGCACTGAGTTTTTATTGATATTTTATGCAGCCGGACGTATTTTTAAAATTACAGAAATTTTCCTGCTGTATGAAAATACATATAAAAGGATCATCTCATGGAAGAAAAAATTAATTTAATTGCGCAAAAAATCAAAGCATCAAAACGCCTGATCGTTTTTACCGGTGCAGGCATTTCAACTGAAAGCGGGATTCCGGATTACCGAAGCCAGGGCGGATTATGGACCAAATTTCAGCCCATTTATTTTGATGAATTCATGTCCTCCAAAGATGCCCGCATTCGATACTGGGACCATCACCTGCACATGGGAAAGTCCCTGATGACGTCAAAACCGAATATTGGCCATGACAGCATTGCTTCCCTGCACAAGCACGGATTTTTAAAAACCGTCATCACCCAGAACATTGACGGTCTGCATCAGAAAAGCGGCATCCCGGAAAAAGACGTCATTGAGCTGCACGGCAATGCCACGCGGGTGCGGTGCATGAGCTGCAGGCAGCTGTTCACCTGGGAAGCAGCCAAAGAAATGATTGCCCAGGGAAACACCCCGCCGGAATGCCAATGTTCAGGATATTTAAAACCGGACACCATCTCCTTTGGCCAGTCCATGCCTGTGGAAGAGACCCGGAAAGCGGCTGAACTGTCCTCCCAAAGCGATGTCTTCATTGTTGTCGGCTCAACTTTGATTGTCCAGCCGGCAGCACTCATGCCACGATATGCAAAGGATAACGGGGCATTTCTGGTCATCATCAATCTGTCAGATACCCCTTACGATTCGGTATGCGATGTATTGATCAGGGAAAAAGCGGGCTCTGTGCTGGAACAGATTGTCCAAAAAGTCCTGCACACCTGATGAATCTACCAGTCCACCGGCACCCGGACCTGCTGACCTGCTTTGTTTTTGAAAACCAGAAACCGGTGCGTTTTACCGTACAGATATAAATCCCGGGTCACTTTGACATCCTGTTTGCAATAGGAAATGATTTTATCCATTTCTCCTTGGGCCCACCATTCCAAAGCCATCAGGCCGTCAGCGGTTTTCTTTTCTCCCAGGGTCTGCTGGGCCAGATGATCCAGGGACAGCCGATACCCCAGATATTCATGCACTTTTATAATCATATCCAGGGTGGGAAGCGCATAAAAATCAAAGTCTGACAACCCGCTTAAAACCTTATAATCAAACCCGATAATATTAAACCCGATAATCAGATCACATTGCGCAAGATCGCTGATCAGCTGATCCATATCCTCCTGCAGATATTCCTGATAACAGTCGGTTTTTGAATCATATAAAATTGCACAGCTGACGCCCATTTTATCGGCTTTGTGCCATCCGCCCACTTCCTGAGCCGACCGCCGGGTCTCAATATCCAGCACGCCGTAATGAAGCGGTCTGTCAATCCCGGCTTCCGGAAGATATACTGTCTGAGCCTGACCCACAGCATCTTGAGTAACAGGCTCCTGGGGCTTTTCATATATCGTATTAAATGTCTCAGGCTTTTTGCCTTCCAGAATCAGTTCCAGTATTTTTTTTGCCGAAGCCTTGTCAATGGGCCTATTGCCAGACCCGCATTTGGGAGAATGCACACAGCAGGGACACCCGGATTTACATGTACAGGAGTCAATCACTTCAAAGGTTCTTTCAAGAAACACGGCTGCATTGTCAAAAGCCTGACGGCAGAATCCAAGGCCCCCGGGAGCACCGTCATAAATAAAGACCGCAGCCTTCCCGGTCTGGGGATGAAAGGGAATGGAAATGCCACCCAGATCATTGCGGTCTGTCATCACTAAAAGCGGCATGATGCCGATGGCTGCATGCTCCAGAGCATGAATGCCTCCCATGAAATGCATGCGTTCATATTCAATTTCGTCCCTCACTGTATCCGGAATCTCTATCCACAGCCCCTGGGTTTCAAATTCCAGTTCCGGCAGATCCAGGGGCATAACACCAATGGATTTCTGGCTGGACACAAGCTTTCTGTCATATCCTGTAACCTGCTCGGTGATTTTGAGCATGCCGAACCCCACCCGCGTGCCTTTCACCATGATTGAATCCATCTGTTTGATAATGGTGGTGGATTTTGAAGACCTTGCCCGGGTATAATAATTCACCTGTTTTTGTGTGGCTTCCACCACGCCTTTTTCATGGTCAAAGCGGGTGATAACATAGGTCAGCCCCCGGTGCAGGTACACGGCCCCTTCATGGGTTTCAAAATACGATCTGTGCCGGTCCACTTCCCCCAGTGTTTTTTTTTGTATTTTCAATGAAAATGGCAAAGGTCTGACCTGTACCCCGCAAACTGACCTCCCGGTGGGGGGATTTTCTGGCAGCAAACCACATCCGCCCGTCCCGGCTTTTAAGCAGCCTGCCATCCCCTTCAAGTGAAGACACCATATTTTGAACTGCTGAATCTGCCAGAAACGGCTCTGACGTTTCAAGAGCCAGCTCTGCTGCAGCACATTCCAGGTGCTGTTTTAAAATCATGGTATTGTCCGGATTGATAATGGCGGTTTCCGGCGGCATGGAAAAAAACACATCCGGATGATTGATAAAATACTGATCCAGGGCATCTTCATGGGCAATCAAAATCATGACAGAATCCCTGCCATGCCGCCCTACCCGTCCGGCCCGCTGCCAGGTGGACATGATGGTGCCCGGATACCCCACCAGAATACAGATATCCAGACTGCCGATATCAATACCAAGTTCCAGAGCAGAAGTGGACACTACAGCCAAAAGCTCCCCGGACGCCAGCTGTTGTTCGATCAGACGGCGTTCTTCCGGCAGAAAGCCTGCCCGGTAAGCACTGATCCGGTCAGAAAATTCTTCCGCTTTCCGGGAGGCCCAGATGGCGATCAATTCGGTAATTTTTCTGGACTGGGTATAGCAGATGGTTCTCAGTTCCCTATGAACCGATGAATGAATCAATGTAATGGCGGTCTGGGCGGCTCCTTCAAGCCCCCGCATCAATATGACGTCCTTTTTGCCGGTGGGCGCACCTGCCTGATCCACAACTTCCACATCCAGCCCGGTCAGCTTGTGGCACAAGGATGCCGGATTGGCAATGGTGGCGGAACAGAAAATAAAAACAGGGCTTGCCCCGTAAAGTCGGCAAATCCGTAAAAGCCTGCGGAACACCCAGGCCATGTTTGATCCCATGACGCCCCGGTAGGTATGCACCTCGTCAATCACCACAAATTTAAGACTGGCAAAAAAATCCTCCCATAATTTGTGATGGGCCAGCAGCGCCAGATGCAGCATTTCCGGATTGGACAGTAAAATATGCGGCGGCAGTTTCCGGATCTTTGATTTCTGGTAAGACGAGATATCCCCGTCATAGACCGCTGCTTTCAGGTGAGCACCCGGATATTTCATCCCGGCTGCCCCAAGCAGATTCTGGATGGTATCCATCTGGTCCCGTGCAAGGGCTTTTAAGGGAAACAGATACAGGGCATGGGCATCCGGGTTTTCAATCAACTGATCAATCACCGGCAGATTATACACCAGACTTTTTCCGCTGGCCGTGGGCGTGGCAATGACCGTATGCACCCCGCGCAATATCATTTCAATGGCTGTTTTCTGGTGTGAATAGATCTGCTTTACGCCCAAAGATTTGAGCACAAACGACAGATCATGTTTAAATTCCGGCAGAACTGATGCAAAAACAGCCCTGGCAGGTTCAACGGTCCTGTGGCAGACAATATCCCCTTTAAACCGCTTATAGTTTTTCAGGGCGCTGATGTATTCTTCAAGGCTCACAAAATACTTTTCCCAAGCGCAGACAAGGTCAGTTCAACAGCCAGTTGTGCGGTTTTATTGGCCACATCCAGAATGGGATTGATTTCCACAAGATCCATGGAGCTGATCTTGCCCGAATCCGCCAGCAGCTCCATGAGCAGATGGGCTTCCCGATAGGAAATGCCGCCGGGAACCGGCGTGCCCACACCCGGCGCTTCCACAGGATCAAGCGCATCCATGTCCAACGTCAGATGAATGCGTTTTAAATGGGCAAACTTCATTAATGTTTTGCTGGCAACTGCGCTGATGCCCTGCTCATCAATATCCCGCATGGTAAACACGGTAATGCCCGATTTTTTGATTCGTACTTTTTCTTCAGGATCCAGATCCCGCTGCCCGATCATGACCACATTTTCAGGGTTGATTTTTCTGCCCGGATATCCGATATCCACCAGTGCCTGATGCCCTTCCCCGATCAGCGCGGCCAGCGGCATCCCGTGAATATTGCCCGAAGGAGAGGTCTTGGGGGTGTTAAAATCCCCATGGGCATCAATCCATATCAGACCGCAGGGTTTTTTATCTGCTGCTGCTGCAACGGTTCCCATTGCAATGGAATGATCCCCTCCGATAAACACCGGAAACCGTTTTTTTTTAACCAGGGGGGATGCCAGCGCATAAATGGCCTGACAGACCCGTGTGATCTGGGGCAGATAATTATTTTCATCCATACCGTCATCACGGACAGGAACAGCAATATTTCCAGTATCCTCCACCTCATGCCCCAGCGCCCGAAGCCGCGGCACAAGACCGGTATACCGCACTGCCGCAGGCCCCATATCCACACCCCGAAGAGATTGCCCGAAATCCATGGGAATCCCGATAATACTGATTTTTTTTGTCATCAAAATTGCCCCTTGAAACTTAAATTAGCGGGTTGACAGCTCACATCGCATAGCGTATGAAAACTGTATTCAACCATAAAGAATTAAGCTTGGCAATACCCCAATAACTTGCTCGAATAAAAGGTTTGTGCATATGACACGCAACTATACGGTAAACTCCGAACAGACAATAAACATCATCAACCAGCTTCTGGATGACGGCATAAAAAAGATAGCCGCCATGATCCGTCATTCCGACCGCTTTTATGCAACCGAGCCCGTCATGGAACCGTTCATGGGCCTGAATGAAACCGGCAAAACCTATGCCTATGATATGGGAACCCGGCTTCGGGTCACCCATCCGCCCAGGCTGTATTCCAGCCTCATGGCAAGATGTGTTGAAACCGCCTACCTGATCGATAAAGGCTTTACAAAACAGCACGGCATCACGCTGGAACATAACTATATGGATGCAGATCTGTTTGCCTTTTATATCAAGGATTTTGTAAAAGCCATCAGCCATGTGACCCGAACCGGCACCCATCCTTTTATCCGCAGCTGGTTCAACAAAGAGCTGGGTGAAGATGTCATGCTGAACCCCCATGAAACCACAGACCGCATCATCGGTTTTATGCTTAAAACCTTAACCGGCCTTGAAGAAAGCCAGGTTGCCATCTGTGTTTCCCATGACTGGAATATTTTCCCCATAAAAGAATTCAAACTCAATCTTCCCCATGAAGAATACGGGGATATAGGATACCTTGACGGTGTCGTATTTTTTGAAAAAAACGGCAAACACTATCTGACCAGCTACCAGGCAAAAGAACCGGTTTTAGTAAATTTGCACCCATAATCACAAATTCAAAGATGTGTCTTTTTCAGCCTGAACCCGATAGTTTTTAATGGTTTATTCAGACGCAAACCATTTATTTTTATTCAAAATTCTTTCTATTGACAGGTATTAAATCTGAACCTGATATTTATATTTGGACATCACCATAAAAAAGTGATATCAACAATAAATTTTTTCAATTTAATCTTTTAGTGGAAAGGAGAGTTTGAATGAGTGAAATTCTGGATATTGTAAAAGCCAAGGATCCCTTTGAAAAAGAGTTCCATCAGGCGGTTACGGAAGTGGTTGAATCGGTAAAACCGGTTCTGGACAAGAACCCTGAATACCGTCATGCCGGCATCATGGAGCGGATGATTGAACCTGAACGGGTGATGATGTTCAGAGTGCCCTGGATGGATGACCAGAACCGGGTACAGGTGAATCGAGGGTTCAGGATTCAGATGAACAGTGCCATCGGACCCTATAAAGGCGGTTTGCGGTTTCATCCGTCAGTCAATCTGTCGATCCTTAAATTTCTGGCGTTTGAGCAGGTCTTTAAAAATGCCTTGACCACCTTACCCATGGGGGGTGGCAAAGGAGGGTCTGATTTTGATCCCAAAGGCAAATCCGATAATGAAGTCATGCGGTTCTGTCAGAGTTTCATGTGTGAACTGTATCGTCATATCGGACCGGATACAGATGTTCCTGCCGGTGATATCGGAGTTGGCGGCAGAGAGATCGGTTATATGTTCGGGATGTACAAAAAACTTAAAAATGAATTTACAGGTGTCCTGACCGGGAAGAGCCTGAACTGGGGCGGCAGCCTTATCCGGCCTGAAGCAACTGGATATGGTTCAGTATTCTTTGCAGCAGAAATGATAGCCACCCGGGGTGATTCTCTTGCAGGAAAAACCTGTCTGGTGTCCGGTTCTGGAAATGTGGCCCAGTATACCACACAGAAACTGAACCAGCTTGGGGCAAAAGTGGTGACGCTGTCGGATTCTTCCGGCTATATTTATGATGAAAAGGGTATTGATGATGACAAACTTGCGTTTGTGATGCACCTGAAAAACACCAAACGCGGCAGAATGAAAGAATATGTCCAGAAATACCCGGAAGCAGTTTACACTGAACTGAACACCGGCGCAGATCATAATCCGCTCTGGAATCACAAGGCAGCCTGTGCATTCCCCAGTGCCACCCAGAACGAGATCAATGCCAAGGATGCAAAAAACCTTCTGGATAACGGCGTTTATCTGGTCAGTGAAGGTGCCAATATGCCCACCACACCGGAAGGCGTGGATCTGTTTATTGACCACAAAATTCTGTATGCTCCGGGGAAAGCTGCCAATGCAGGCGGAGTTGCAGTATCCGGACTTGAGATGTCCCAGAATTCAATGCGGATCAAATGGTCCCGTGAAGAGGTGGAAGCCAGACTCAAAGGCATCATGCAAAGCATTCATAGAGCATGTGTGTCTGCAGCTGAGGAATATGGAACACCGGGCAACTATGTAAATGGTGCCAATATTGCAGGATTTGTAAAAGTAGCAGATGCAATGATGGACCAGGGACTGGTCTAAGCGATAACCGGGCAGCTGGAAAAACTGATGATTTCCAGCTGCCTGTCACCTGTCTGATAAACAAGGCAGACTTTAGTTCAACCGATGCTATCGGAATCTGACACCAGAATTGCAGATGTTCGTTTCCTGCCATCCATAATCACGCATAGCGGTTTTTCAAACCTGACATGCCTGAAATATTTTGTTTTATTTATCAATTCCTGTTTTTCCAGTGTGTTCCAACGAATAAACTCAACATCAGAATTGTGCGGCACAGAAAAATATCCGATATTCATGGAAGTAACATTATGAAAAAAATGGGACCCCAGCGACGAATCAAACGGAAAATTATCAAGGCTTGTTTCAACAATCACGCTTGCACCTGATATTTGCGACCAGTTCACCGGAATACCTAAAAACGGGTCGCGTGTGCCCCACCGTCCCGGCCCGATAAGTATATATTTGCGCTTTTGGCGGTTCATTTGCCGGTTGAGTTTCTCAATTTCTGCAACCATCTCAATGGTTTCCAATTTATTGAAAAGCTGAGGATCAACATAAATGACATCTGTCATTGAATCAATCTGGCCATTTCCCAGACTCGAGCGTGTAAAAAGAACCATCTCATCCGGACTGAATTTTTCAACATCCACACTTTTGGTTGAAAGTCCTGTAACCAGCGGTTTGATTTGCAGCAGATAGAAGGTTGGCAAATTGTTTTTGCCGTAACTTAAGTCAACTGCGAATTCAATTTCCACCGGCGACCCGAATGCCTCTTCCACACTGTGCAGAATGGTGTTGATGGTTTCTGACAAAGGGATGTGGTCGTATTGTAAAATGTTTGCAAAATTGATAATGCGCGGACCCGCCGAGCTGAGCCCCGGCTTGATCCGGTCATTATCCATATTATACACCGATGCACAATGCGTGAGCGTGCCATGCGATTCAGCCACATCGATATCCAGCATTTCAAGAGATGCCAGCTCACCATCCTTCAACAAGTCAAGCGTCAGATCTTCACATTTGAGTGCATAAAATTTGACCTGGGTACTATTAAGCAATTCCTTGGTGCCATAAACCGAAACTTTTGGATAACTGGGCGAAAACCGGTATGATTTCCACCCGTTAACCACGTATGAACCCAGTCCCACTGCGATGACCGCAAACCCTTCTTCAGGTTTCATTGCAGCAATGGGATAATAATTGTAGGACTGTGCAACACCGCTGATATGCGGATAGTAGTATTCATTGTGATACGAACCCACCAGTTCCTGCAATATCACGGCCATTTTTTCATCCTCGACCCTGTGGTGAATGGCATCAAAATATACACGGGCATCATCGGAATACACCGAAGCATAAACCAGTTTGATCGCATTGGCCAGCAATTCAACCACCCGTTTTTTACTGGTCGGGCTGTTGGGAATAATATAGGTGTCAAACACTCCGGAAAAAGGCTGGGTAATGGAATCTTCCGAAGTGCTTGATGACCGCACGGATATAGGTTTGTCAATCTGATTTACAAATATTTTCAATTTCCGGATCAGCGCATTCGACAAAGATGCATTGTAAAAATATTCACGCAATTCTGCATAGCTGATTTCAGGATCAAGTATTTTTTCCGTCAGTTTATTACGGGTTATAAAACTCTGAAACTCATCGGTGCCGATAATTACCGTAATCGGTGTTAAAATATTTATACGCGACGATAAGGCTGAAAAATCCAGGTTGTAAATCAGCACATTGATAAACGCAAGACCCCTGCCCTTTCCACCAAGAGACCCGCCGCTGAAGGACACAATGTTTTTTTCATCCAGCGTGGCGGTTTCATCAAAGCTCATTATCTTGCCGCGTTTTTTTTCTTCCTTATATTTCTGGATGGCATCCAGAAATATTTCACGCGCCGCTTTCACATTGCCGATATCGTGAACCTGAAGGGGGTTAACTGTCTTGGCAAGTTCAATCTCGCCCCGTGCCATAAGCCACAATGAAAACTGGTTTTCATTGGCATGGAGCAGGAACGATTCATCGGGAATTTTTTGCAAATGGGTTTCAAATTCACGAATGGAGCGGGCCACTGCAATTTTATTTCCCTTTTTATCACGGAAAATAAAATGGCCGAACCCAAGATGGCTGTTCAGAAAGCTTTTCAGGTCGTTCATTAACGTTTCTGAATTCTTATTGATAAATGTCACATCAAGCTGCTTTGCCCACCTGGCATTTTCATCATCACTGGATTGCAACACAACAGGCAGGTTCTGGACAGACCGGCGGGCATATTCAATAAATTTCAAACCCGCCTGCTTATCGGCTTTGCCTGCACGGTCAAATTCCACATCAGAAATTACACACAGCATAAAGTCTTTGTATTTGTTGAATATCGAAATGGCTTCTTCGTAATTGCGTGCTAAAAGCACCTTGGGCCGGGAACGCATTTTGCATATTTTATCCAGCTCGTTTTTCTCAACTTCAGGCAAAATTTTCTGAACCTGATCAAACACGATGGAATACAAATGCTGGAGATATTTTGAATAATACAAGGGAGAATCTTCAATAAGAAGAATGACCCTGACCAGGCCCACTTTGGTATCATTTTCAACATTAATGCGGTCTTCGAGGGTTTTTACGATGGCAAAAAATATCAGTGAATCACCGTTCCATACATAAAGCTTATTGATTGACCGTATTGTGGGTATCAGGTCTTCAAAATATTTCACATCGCTTTTCTTGTTTATCAGCAGGTAAATCGGGATGTCTTCGTTCCGCTTTTTAATCTTTTCACTTAACTCGATCGGGGCTTTACGATCACGCCCCCCCATGAGCACCACAATATCAAACCGGGTTGTTTCAAGCAGATCAAGCGCTTCCTCCTCGGAAGAAACCCCTGTGATACGCGGCAGAGAGAATAAACTGTACTGATAAATCTCACCCATGAACTTTTCAAAAAAGGTGTCTTCGCTTTCAAGCATGAAGGCATCATATAACGTCGAAACAAACAGGATGTGCTTGACTTTATAGCGCATCATATCAAGGTACACATATTTGTCGATGGATTGCTGGTTAAAATACAACTGGAGGGGCTTTCGATTTTTCACCAGGGATTTTCGGAACTCGTCTGATTTGTGATGATCCGTCACCTGCACTCCTCTGCTGTTAATTATTTCGAACCCTTTGTAACTGTTCAGACAACCGCTCACAAGCTTGCTTATATTGATAAGCAGATTTCTTTCCTCGGTTAAAAACGGACCTTCCTGCTCCCTGGGAAATTCTTTCAAATAAAATATTTCAATTATCCCCTTTTTATTGTCAATGGTAAAAATACTTTCCTGCTGAACCCAATCTGTTTCCATAAAATTTTCTGAAGTGTATGTGTGATTTTCAAATTTTATACGACAGGCAGTATGTTGGGGATATTGCCATGAATTGGGCAGAATGTCGCAAATCCGTTGAAGCGTTTCGTGAACATTATTGCCCTCTTCAATTATCTTTGAAGTCTGATTAATGGCGTTCAGCTCTTTGAGTCGTTCGATATTCATTCGCTGTATTTTACCAAAAACATCTTTGGCTGCCTGTCCTGCAATTAAATTGGCCAGATTGATCAGCAAATGTCTTTCTTCTTTCAGGAAAGGTCCGTGATCAAGCTCGGGAAAGGCCTGGGTGTAAAAAACTTCAATGGTTCCCCGCTTGTTGGAAACCGATTTGAAATTCTGTACAATCCGCCAGGGGGTTTCCATAAAATCGTCACTTTCGTGCCGGGTGCGGTTATATTTTATCCTGACCCGCGTATGCTCAGGATACTGGAACGCTGCCGGCAATACTGCACAGATTTTGGGCAACGCATCTTCAAGGTGTCTGGTGCGTTTGAGTATGGCCGAGGTGTTGTTGATTCCGCCAAGCTCCTTGAGCCTTTCAGTATTTTGTTTTAACAGCTCTTCGAGTGCATTTCTGCTGACTGATCCGGAAATAAGACCTGCCAGATTGCTGAGAAAATTGCGTTCTTCTTTTAAAAAAGGCCCTTCGTCCGCTTCAGGAAACTGTTTCAGATAGAACACTTCAATGCTGCCGCTTTTTCCGTCAGGGGCTTCAAATGATTGCTGCTGAACCCACTGGGTTTCTGTAAAACTTTTGCTGGTAAACACCTGCCCGTTGTATTTAATTCGGACTACAGTATGCTCAGGATACTGCCAGGCTTCAGGCAACTGGTCGCATATTTCTTTTAATGCACTGTAAACCGGAATGCCTTTGCTTAAAATTTCATTGGCACGGTTAATCCCTGCCAGTTCCTTTTCACGTTCGGTATGATGGTGTTTTAACTTCTTTAAACGCCCGGCCGAGATGGCTCCATTAAACAGCATGCTTAAATGCAACAGCAATTTTTTCACACCGAATCTTTGCTCAATTAAATCCACATCCAGTGCTTCATTAAAAAAAACTTCAACCAGTACGTTGGTATTATCCGGAGTTTCAAATTCGTGGAAAAATCGGTGCGAGGTTTCCTGAAATCCATTGCTTGTAAATACTTCATCTGCAAATTTCACACTGACCGCAGTGATATCGGGCAGACTGTGCTGTACGATCACATTGCAGAACCCGTTCAGAAGAACTGGCAGACGATTGGTTTCCTTATTCGCTGCCAGATGCAGGAAATCAGAAACAATTTCTGCAAATTTTGAATTCACGATTGTATTTGAATTACCATGTTGATTTGTCAAAGTTTTACGCCCTGTTGTCCGTCCATTATTAAACAAATGCTGTTTTCTTTGCGGCCTTACGCCTAAACCAGGCGTTTGCTTTCGGTCAAAAGATCTACTCTTTATATTTATTTATTTTATGCTTGTTGCCTTTTTTGGATTTTTTCCCTTTTTCCGGATCATCGGATGTGTTTTCTTTATACTGTTTTAATTTCCGGGGGATTTCATCACCCGCAGCCAGCCTCCAGTCACCGTCAAGTGTGGCGGATACCATCCAGCGTCCATCACTGGACATTCGGATATACAGATTATTCCCAAAATAGGTTTCAGGAATGTTCAGTACCACATATGCCTGAATGCTTGAATCATATTGCATTTCATGTCCGTGCTGATGTTTATGGCGGTATCCATGGGCAGGCGCATGGGGCGGTGGACCCTGTTTATGGTAGCTTGCATTTCTGCCGTCAGGTGCCGGACTCTGGATGCCGACACCCACTGTATTGCATCCCATAAAAATCAATACCACAAACAGGATAAAGCATGTTTTGCAAAATGATTTCATCTGTTTTTCTCCTTTTTTGTCACTGTCAGGTTTTTAATCTTCATTAAATATATCTGCTTAATCCTGACATCGATAGGTATCCGGATCAATGTCAAAGCGTTTCATGATCTGCTGCAGGGACTGACGGTCCAGACCGGAATTTCTGGCTGCCTGGGTGATATTCCCGTGGCTGACAGACAGTCGCGCCCCCACATAGGCGTGATTGAACTCTCTGAGCATTTTTTCCTTGGCGGCCCTGTATGGCATGGCAGTCATCTGTGATGCATCCGGAACTGCTGTCAAAGGAACTGCGGAGTTATCCCTGTCAATTGAAATATCTGAAGGGGTGATGATATCTCCTTTGGAATACAAAATTCCCTGGAGCAACAGGTTTTCAAGTTCCCGGACATTTCCCGGCCAGGAATGTTTTAAAAACTGATCCATTAATGCAGGATCAATGTGTTTGTTTTTTTTGTTGAGTTTTTTACAGTGCTTGTCCAGCAGGAACTGTGCAATCAGGGGGATATCTGAAATGCGCTCGCGCAAGGCCGGCAATTCAATGGACAAAACATTCAGGCGATAAAAAAAATCTTCCCGGAACTGGCTGTGGGCCATTTTTTGTTTAAGGTCCCGGTTTGTCGAGGCAATGATCCGTACATCCACTTTTTTCACCCGGTTATCGCCCAGCGGTTTGATTTCTTTTTCCTGTAGAACCCGCAGCAGTTTTGTCTGTATGGACAGGCCCACATCTCCGATTTCATCCAGAAATATAGTGCCTTTATCTGCTTCCTCAAACAGTCCGGGCTTATCCCGGGACGCATTGGTGAACGCACCTTTTTTATAGCCGAACAATTCACTTTCAAGAATATGTTCCGGGATGGTCGGGCAGTTGACCGGGATATAGGGATATTTTTTTCTGTCGCTCATGGCATGAATGGAACGGGCGGTCAGGTCCTTTCCTGTGCCGGATTCTCCTGTAATCAAAACGGTGATATCACTGCCTGCCACAAGCTTGATCCGATCATACACCTTTTGCATGGGTTCACTGTCGCCCACCAGAGCCAGATCTTTATCCCGGCCCTGCCGGATCAGGCGCTGGTTTTCCTTGAGCAGTTCACTTCTTTCCAGCGCCTTTTTAATCCTGAAAATAATTTCATCCTGGTCAAAGGGTTTGGGGATAAAATCATAAGCGCCTTTTTTAACTGCGGTAACTGCGGATTCTATATTCCCGAAAGCGGTCAGCATCACCACGGTGAGATCCGGGTATATGTCTTTTACCTTGTCCAGCAGTTCAAAGCCGTCCATTTCCGGCATGCGGATATCGCAGATCATCAGGTCAAATGAACCCTGCTCCAGAATGTCCAGGGCCATTTTCCCGGAAAAGGCAACGGTTACCCTGCAGTCGATTTCCGGTTCAAGTGACCGCTGCAACAGGCGGGTCATATCTTTTTCATCGTCAACGGCCAGTATATTTGCTGTCATGATCTGCCTGCCTCTGCCGGAAGTGTAATGGTAAAAACCGTACCCTCATTTTCCACACTGTTCACACGAATGCTTCCCTGATGGCGTTTAATAATGCCGTAGCCCACTGAAAGGCCAAGTCCTGTGCCCTGCCCCACCGGTTTTGTTGTGAAAAACGGATCAAAAATCCGGGGCAGGTTCTCTTTTTCTATACCTTTTCCATTATCTTTCACAAGAATAATAATTTTATCCTCTGAGGGCTTCAAGGTCTGGACCTGTATTTTTCCCCTGCCTTCCACGGCATGACAGGCATTAATCAACAGATTCACCAGAACCTGGGCCAGCTCCTGCTCATTTCCGATGATGGTCAGCCGGTCTCCCTCACAGGGTTTTAAAACCATTTCAATATGCCTGAAATCTGAGTGATTGGATAAAAATTTCATCACCGTGTCCACCACCTTGTTGATATCCACCTTTGTGAATTTTGACGGGCCTTTACGTGAAAAATCCAGCAGATCCGATACCACTGTCTTGCAGTTCTGGACATGTTTTTCAATAATTTTCAAATCATCTTTTTGATCTGAACTTGCCTGTTTGAGTAAAAGCTGGGTATATCCCAGAATAATGCCCAGGGGATTATTGATTTCATGGGCAACCCCTGCGGACAGCTCTCCCACGGCAGCCAGCTTGTCTGCCTGGGCAATCTGACGTTCCATCTGATACCGGTCGTTGATGTTTTTTATGATAAAATGAAAGGTTTTGGCGCAGCCGAATGCGCCATAGTCAACGCCGCCGGTAATCAATACCATGACCGATGTCTTATCCGGCCGCAAGAATTCAACTTCTTCGTTCAGGATATATTCATGGGTTCGAATTTTTTTAAGCAGGCTTTCCCATTCTGTGAATTGTGCAAAGAAGCTGCCCAGTACCATTTTTCTCATGATCATTTCATCCCGGTGATACCCTGTCAGCTCGATTCCGGCCGGGTTGATCTCCATAACCTGAAACTGCTCATCTGTCACAATAATCGTATCCAGCGACTGTTCAAAAATTCTTCGGCATTTATGCTCGCTGCTGGTCAGAAGTTCTGTCCGTTCAATCACTTTATTTTCAAGAGTCTGATTCAGATCCACAAGCTCAATATGGGTTTTTTCCAGATTTTTTCTGCCTGCCAGCACTTTTTCATTAATATCCCAGGTCTGTTTAAAAAACAGGGTGATCATGCCCACCAGCATAAAGGATACCGTATTGACACTGCCGGAATAGGCACTGATCTCATGCCAGATGTCAGCATTATCCGTTAGTATCAAAAACTGCCTCAGAATATGCCCGAAAGAACGGGACACGGCAAATATAAAGAATCCCAGACTGATCCACAACAGGTAATGAAAAACGATATTATCCGGATCAAGCCCCTGAAGTATCCGTGCTTTATAAAGGGCAAGCATGGCAATGATCACCATGAGAATCGAACCTGCAACATCAACGACAAGTATGGGAAAATAGGATGTAATCATCTGTCCTCTTTGTTCGGATTTGCCAGTCGGTGTTCTTTGACCATCCGGCTGATCCCCAGATACAGCATGAGCATGGCAGGAACGCACAGCAGATGATCCAGTTTTAAAAGATAATACACCACTGCAAGCAGCAGAGAATCAGAGTGCGTGACCAATTGCATTTTGAAAACGGATTGAGGCAGGATCTGGACAATTTCCAGTTGTTCATCCAGAAGATGGGCAGCAAAAGCATCCAGATTCCAGAGGACAAACAAAAAGGCAGATATCTGAATCATTGCCCAGCCTTTCTGCTTGTGCAGTCCTTTGCCTGTGACAGTAAAAATCAATATCAGCATGGAAAACAGGAAAAAAAAATGTCCGATCTGATGAACAATGATGCCTTCCGCATGGCTGTGCTGCTGGATTGCAAAACCGGATTCCGGTGAAAAAAAATCCAGCAGCAAAAGGATAAACAATACATAAAGGCAGTTTAACAGCCTTGAAAAATCAAATCGCCTTCTGGTCAGGATACATAATTGTATGGTCATTGCCGCTTACCTCCAAGATGGCGACATTATAAAAAGAACCCTGCCGGATTACAAGTGCTAAACCAATTTCAGGCAGCACCTTCCGAAGCTTTGAGCAATTGCTTGTGAACATTTGAAAAATAGGGCAGAAACGGTCTGATTTTTCCAAATACAATTCTTGCCAGTACATATACCGGAAAAAACGAAAACGTATACCCGACAGAATCGGTAACCAGTGAAAAAGGAAAGGATATGGCAAAATCCACCCCTGCAAACCGTGTCTGCATCCAGCCAAGCGCAAAGGGTATGGGCCATAAAATGGCAGCCGAATGTCCCATCATGGCAAAAAACTTTTTGCCCCAGGCATCGGTGGCCTGTTTATTCAATGCCTTGTAACCTTTCATGTCCCCGTCATTATACGCCTGGATGGCAAGATTTTCCTTTTGGGTCATCCGGGAACTCAGACCGGTCAGATATGACATATTGGCTTTCAGTGCAATGGAAACGGTCAACTCTCCAATAATCACTGCAATCATGGAAAGAAAAAAGGTTCCCAGCAGATACGCCAGAACAGGCGTATCCATCAGCCGGTAGAAGAAGATAAGGCCAGGATCAATTAAAGTGTAGAACTGGTTTATGGTATTTATCATTGGATTAAAATTCCCTTTAATACACCCGGAACCCGGCAGATATCTGGCCCTGCCGGGTTCCTTGACGGTGTTTACAGTTAAAGCATGGCAATGCCGAAAAAGCCGCGCATGGTGTATCGCAGACCAATGTATAATGCCAGTACAAGGAAGATCCATTTCAAAACTTTTTCCGGTATGTATTTTCCGGTTCTTGGCCCGATCATGGAACCCACAAAGACACCGATCAATTCCACCCCGATCATGGGCCAGTAAACCATAATACCTTTAAGCACCATGAAATTGAAAATGGAAAAAACCATCCCGATCAGAACCGCCACGGCTGAAGTGCCCGCCACAACAAACATGGGAAGTCCCACCACGGATGTCAGGAACGGAACATAAAGAAATCCGCCGCCCACCCCGATAAAGGATGCCAGGGCTGATATCAGAAACCCTCCGACAAACGCCCATATCGGGCTGAAAGAAAAGGTCTGGCCAAAAAATGAAATTTGAGTTTTCACCACACTCCATTTCAGTGTTTTTACGCCCTGGCCGGCGATATCACCCTTGGTTTTTACTGTGTTTTCAAAGGCTTTGGCAGCGTCCTTGGCTGCTTTCTTGGATGCCTGGCCTTTTGGAGACATTTCATAAACCATGAATGCAAAAATCAAAAACACGCACAGCCCGAACCATCCCTGATACTGGGAAAAACTGATTTTTCCGGCTGTGGAAAAAACAACAATCAACGTGGCGAACAAGGCGCCGATCCCCAGGAAAAACCCCAGGGAAGTGACCAGTCGTTTCTGTTTTCCGTAATTAATGGTTGAAACCAGTGCAGACAATCCGACCAGCCACTGGTTGGACACACGAATACTGTCCGTAACCAGCTTATTCAAGGCCGGTGTGGTGTCCTTGAAGGTTTTGGCATATGCGCCAAGACCGTAAATCGTAATGTGTCCGACCCCTGCCATGATACCGCCGAATGCGCCCACTGTGGAAAATATCCACCCGACCCAGATGGCCCATAAAAAACACAGAAGAAGACCCGGTGATGGCGCGCCCGGGATGCCATACACGCCTTTGGCAGCAGATGGATCAATCTGTCCCGGACCGGTTCCCTGGGGTGCGGCTGCAATGGCATCTGCAAGTTTGTCCGCAAAAACAGGTCCCGGCACGCATAACAGCACCAGAACAGTGACAGCCAGCAGCATCAAAACTCCCCATGTAAATTTGTTTCTCATACATTCCCTCCTGATAGAATCGTTAATGGCGCCCAGTATATGCTGGACAGTTATTTTTTTATTCTTTCTTTCTCTGTTAGCGCCCGGTTGGACATCAGCTTGATGCAGGCCGGACAAAGAGAATGGTGTTCTTTGGTATCCGGATGTGTATGGGTGGCTTCCCGGACATGGTCAATAAAACTGATTGTTGCATAAAGACTTCCACAGCCTTCACACCGCTCCAGGGGCAGTTGACAGACCGTTTCACCCTTCAGAAAAACTGTTCTGACTTTATCCTCATCTTTTATCCGGATAACGCCGGTGGGACATAAATTGGCACAGGTGCCGCAACCAATGCATTTTCCAGGTTCTGCCACCACCTGATGTCCCTGTTTGGTTTTTTTCATCTTCAACGCGGATGCCCTGACGATTTCATTGCATACACGGATACACAGCCGACACCCTGTACACCCATTGGGTGCCGGTGCGACATCTATATTGAATTTTTGCGCCAGAGCCCTGATCCGCTCTGATTCAGGGGCCATCTGAAGCAGCCGGTTAAAGGCTTTGATACGGGCCTGATGAACCTGTTCAGTCTGTGTCCGGATGGTGAGATTTTCTTTGACCTTCAAAACACAGGACATCACCAGTATCCATTTGCTGTGGGCTTTTGAAAACACGTCAACGCCACACAGTCTGCAGGCACCTGAAGGTGACAATGCCGGATGAAAACACAGATGCGGAATAGCGATATTATTTGCTTTTGCAGCCTGAAGAACGGTCTGCCCTGTTTTGGCTTCAACGGGCATGTCATCAATATAAATCCGGGTCATGGCATTTACCGGTCGCCATTTTGTGTTAAAAGCTTCAGACAGTCCTGGGGAAGACGATGGGTACCCCTGCCTTCAAGGCTTATTTCAATCAAGGCATCCGGGTCATTGATCGTGGTATCCGGATCAGTGACAAAGCCATGGCACCCGATAAAATCATCCATATAGTCTTCCCAGGCCTCATCATCAGATTTTTTATACACTTCAATTTTATTTCCCCTTTGAAACTGCATGATTCTGGTTCCTCCTACTCGGACCGGATCGGCCGGGTTTCAACACTGTTTCTGGCATTCAGGCTGCGCTGACATTGCTGGCACAGCAGCCTGTTTTGAACCGCTTTCACCATCCTGCCTGTTTTTGTTTCGATAAACTCCATATACCGGGTTGACGGCAGGGCTGCACCGCATTCATCACAATACAGAATCTCCTGACTGCTGAGCAGCGTACCGCACAGCTTTAACATTCTTTTTCCATCGGCTTCTTCAACAACCATGGCCTTGTTCTCGCAATTGGCTGCACAGGCACCGCAAACAATGCATTTTTGTGCTGTTTTTCTGAAATCTGATTTAACCGGATGATCAAAATCCAGATGCCCCATCTGAAGCGCATCAATTTTCATTTTGTCCCTGCAGACGCTGACGCAATCTCCGCAACGGCGGCAGATATCACACCGCAGACATCGTCTGGCTTCATCCCGGACTTCCTGTTCTGTATATCCAAGTTCAGCCTGCTGAAACGTGGTTCGCCGGCGATCCACATTCAGCATCTGCATCTTTGGGCGTTGAAGTGTCATTTTTTCTTCTGCAGACATCTGAACCGGGGGATCGATAGAATGGCGCACCGGAATTTTGGGCATTCGCGGCTGGGGGATATGGTTCAGATACCGGTCAATGGCGTCAGCCGCTCTTTTTCCGCCGCCAATGGCTTCTATCACGGTTGCCGGGCCGGAAACCGCATCTCCTGCTGCAAACACGCCCGGCATTGCCGTTTCCATACTGGCATGACTGACTTCAATGGTGCCTCTCTTACTCCAGGTGATCTGGTCAAAAGCTTCAAGCCCGGTATCATCCACATATTGTCCGATGGCCCGGATAACAGCATCCGCCTTGATAACAAAATCACTGCCGTCAATGGGCACAGGCACCATCCGGTCTGATTCCGGTTTTTTTACCAGTTCGGCTTTAATACAGGCAAGGCCTGCTGCACACTGATTTTCTCCGACAATTTTTTTAGGGATGGTCAGAAAGGCGAATTCAACCCCTTCCTCTTCTGCCTGTTCCAGCTCCTCGATATCTGCCGGCATCTGGTTTCTGGACCGTCTGTATGCGATGGTCACTTTTTGCGCTCCCAGCCTCAGACTGGTGCGTGCCGCATCAATAGCCACGTTTCCACCACCGATAATGACCACATTTTTTCCGGGAGCATGCCGGTTGCCCAGGGCCACCTCCCTTAAAAAGGTCACTGCATCCAGAACTCCGCTGAACTGTTTTTCACCTTCAATATCCATATCCCAGGATTTATGGGCGCCCACTGCGATAAAAAACGCACTGAACCCGTCTTTTTTCAAATCCTCCAGAGTGACATCTGCTCCGAAACGGGTATTGTAAACAAATTCAACCCCCAGTTTTTCGATCATGGCCACTTCTGTATCAATCACTTCCCTGGGCAGCCGGTAGCGCGGAATACCCACCATCAGCATTCCTCCGGGAACCGGCAGTGCTTCAAGCACCTTTACCCCATATCCTCTCAATGCCAGGTAATATGCAGCGGAAAGCCCTCCGGGGCCTGCACCCACCACACACACTTTTTTGCCATTGAATGGTTTTTTTTCAGGATTTACATAGGCCCGTTCAGACATGGCCCGTTCTGCAGCAAAAGCTTTTAAAAATTTTATGGACACCGGTGTATCCATCCGGCCCCGTACACACATGATTTCACACGGGCGGGTGCAGACCAGGCCGCAAACCCAGGGCAGCGGGTTGTCCCGACGGATCACTTCAATGGCCTGGGCATCTTTTCCCTTGGCAATCAGGGATAAGTATGTGGGGATATCAATTCCGGCCGGACATGCCATCTGACAGGGGGACGGTGCAAGCTTTGAACAGTCATGGGAGGGGCAGTTTCGAGATTCAATATGGCTGATAAAAATCTCACGGTTTTCCTTAAGATTCTTCTTTAATGTCCGGCCCACTTCCGTGTTGCAGGATGGGGCCTGATATGCTTGATATTCTTCAATCAGGCTGTCGATTGCTGTTAAATGTTCAGTGGTTCCGGCGCCCTCTGCAATCTCTTCAATCAATTCAAGCAACTGTTCGCATATCCGTCTGTTTCTGGGGTTCGGAAGATTGCCTGTCTCAATTTGCCGGTTCAAGTAGAGAACGGTCTGTCTTACCGGGCAGATCTGTGTTGCCATAGCTGTCTGTCCTCTTTATTAAAAACTGCTTTTTTCGAGAACAGCCACAGCTTTTGCGTGCCGCTCCCGACGGATCTGAGTCATATCTTCCACCCGGCCGAATTTCAGACATCCCGTGGTACATGTGGATACACAGGCCGGCTGAAGACCCTGATCAAGCCTGTCCATGCAATAGTCACACTTTTCAACTTTTCCGTTTTCCGGATTCCACTGGGGTGCCCCCCAGGGACAGGCAGACACACAGGTTTTACATCCAACACACAAATCCTTGTCCACAAAAACAATTCCGTCAGAATCTCTTTTGCGCATTGCACCCGTGGGGCAGGCAGACACGCACCAGGGATTCTCGCAATGGAAACACGGCATAAAAATATAGGAGGTTTTTGGCAACCCGCCAATCATTTTAGGCCCCACCTGGATCACCTGGCAGGGTTTGGGACCGCGGGGCAGTTTTTTATTGACCTTGCACTGGATTTCACAGGTATGACAGCCAATGCATTTCTTATTGTCCTGGAACAGATAGTATTTGCTCATTCAAGTCTCCCAAGCGATTATGTCACAACCCTTTTCCTGAGTATTAGCGAAAGGTGTGCCAGAAATTTCATTTTATATAAAAGGCCAGATGTAAATCATATAACTATATAGAATTATAAACTATTCACATAAAAATATACCCGCATTTTCTGTTCAATATCCAAAGCTTTTTTTAATTTCGGCGCAATAAAAATCTTGCACCGCAATCAAAACCTGCAGTAATTTTACTGCGTTTTATCTTCTATTTTTCGTAACTTTTTTCAACACCCTCACCTTTTTTAAATAATTATGATATATTTTCAAATACTTACACCTTTTTTAAACAACATATTTAAACTGGTACGATTCTGGCTTAATATGGATAAAAAAAGACGATGGCAATAATTTTAGGAGATCCCATATGACAAAGCATTCTGTATACAGTGTCTGCGGTATGTGCACTGTCCGCTGCCCAATCAAGGTAGAAGTTTCAAACGGACATGTTGATTTTATTGCAGGCAACCCCTTTGTTCCGGCCATGAAAGGCGCTGTATGCCCGAGAGGAGCTGCCGGCACCGGATTGATATATGACAGTGAACGCCCCCAGACCCCGTTAATCCGTGAAGGCAAAAGAGGAGAAGGCAAATGGAAAAAAGCCACCTGGGATGAAGCCCTGGACTACGTTGCAGATAAATTGAACAAGATTAAAAACAAATATGGCGCACGGTCCATCGCATTTACAGACCGGGGCGGTCCGTTCAGAGATTTCCACAGGGCATTTTTAAGGGGACTTGGCACACCCAATTACAATAATCATGATTCATCCTGCGCACGGAATGTCCAGCACGCTGCCCTTTCGCTCACGGGCATGGGAAGAAAGGCCGTGGCTTACGATTTAAAAAACAGCAAACATGTTGTTCTGCAGTTCAGAAATATTTTTGAAGCCATCAATGTACAGGAAGTCAACAACCTGATGGATGCAATGGAAAACGGATGCCGCTTAAGCGTCATTGACATCCGCTCAAACGTTTCCGCCTACAAAGCCCATAATTTCATGAAAATAAGACCGGGAACAGATTATGCATTCAATCTGGCAGTGATCCATGAGATTATTTCCACCCGGGTTTTTGACCCGAAATTTGTGCAAAAACATATTGAAGGTTTTAAAGCGCTTGAAGAATTTGTGGCCCGATACACACCGGAATGGGCCCAGGAAGAAACCGGAATCAGTGCAGACCAGCTACGGGCTTTTGTCAAGGAACTTGCCCAGGCAGCGCCAGCTGTAATCTGGCATCCGGGCTGGATGGCAGCACGATATACAGATTCATTTTATATCTGCCGCTCTATCTATATTATCAATGCCCTTCTTGGAACATACGGCGCAAAGGGCGGGCTGCCATTTGTCAGAAAACCCGGAGATGTCGGACGAAAAGATCTTAAAAGCTTCATGGATCTGTACCCGAAACCCAGTGAAAAAAGGGCGGACGGTGTGGGTTGGAAATACAAGCATTTTGAAGAAGGTCCCGGTCTTGCGCATCTTCTGTATGAAGCCATGGAAAGCCAGGAACCTTACCCGGTTAAAGGGTATATTGCATTTCGCCATGATCCGCTGACGGGATATCCGGAACCAGACCGCCTGAAAAAAATGTGGGATAAACTGGAGCTACTGGTTTCCGTGACATTCAGCTGGTCAGATACTGCCTGGCATTCAGATGTAATTCTGCCCCTGTCGCCATATCTTGAACGGGAAAGCATCATTGCGACCAAAAACGCTTTAAAGCCGCAGTTTTTTGTCCGGCACAGAGCAGTTGCACCCTGCTATGATACCAAAGCGGACTGGGAGATCATCTCAGGTCTTGCCAGACGTATGAACCTGCCGGAACTTGCTTTTGATTCCATTGAGGATATATGGAATTTTCAGTTGAAAGACACCGGTGTCCACATTTCCGATTTTGATAAAACCGGCATGGTTGATCTGGCTTCTGCTCCCCGATACCTTGACTTTGATGAAATTAAATTCAAAACCCCCAGCGGCAAGTTTGAGATCATCTCAAAAAAACTGGAAGACAATAAAATTCCATCTCTTAAACCCTATGTATCTGCAAAAAATCCAGGCAAGGATCAGTTTCGCTTAACTTTTGGCAGGTGCGCACTCCATACCCAGGGACATACCGTCAACAACCCCATGCTGTTTGAGCAGATGCCGGAAAATGTTCTATGGATACATACACAACGGGCCTCAGCCCTTGGAATTTTAGATGGTGACACTGTTAATGTGACTCAAAACAATTATACTGAAAGCATTAAAGCCAAAGTGACGGACTTTATTCATCCGGAAGCGGTTTTCGTGATCCACGGATTTGGCCACCGTCTGAATGTGGAAAGCCGGGCCTTTAATAAAGGCCTTGCAGACAACAAATTCATGGCTGGCGGGATGAAAATCTGGGACCAGGCCGGTGGCGCCATTGCCTATCAGGAACATTTTGTTTCAGTCAAAAAGGCATAAAAACTCAAATACACTTTAGAACGGCCGGGGGAAACCCATCAGGGCTATCCCCCCAGGCAACAATCTTCTTCAAATCTGCAAAGATATCATTATTCTTCTCATCATTATTCTTCTTATCCAGGCTAAACAAGTCGTAACCTGTTTCTCATCTATTTCTAACATTCAGTTGGTAAAAATATGCCTAAAATATGCGTTTATGGTTAAGAACAGATTAGATTTGCTTTAAATAAAAAGGTTTTCAATAATATGAAATATCTGAAAACGGTGTGGAATGTCCGGTTGCGCTATCTCATCGGCTTAAGCACCATAGCCCTGCTGGTAACAGCATCCTTTATTACCATGCAGCATGTTGTTTCAAAACAGAAGGATTTTTCCAGGCTTGTTAATCTTGCCGGACATCAGGCCGGGCTATGCAACCGGATTGCGTATTTTGTCAGCATCATGGCGGTAACCGATGAAGAGGCTGAATTCAACATAGCACGGGCTCAGGTCGGCCGAGGCATGAACAAGATGAAAACTGTTCACCACCAGCTTCGAAACGGTGATCCGGAAAACGGAATTCCATATGTCACAAATACACTTCTGAACACCATCTATGGCGACAGTATGGGGCTTGATATGGCGATAACACGGTTTCTTGACCGTGTAAAAATCGCCTATGACAGGGATATGGAATCCTTCAATACCGGATCAGCAGCATATATATATGTTACCACCTATGGGCCGCATGTTCTTGAGCCGCTGCTTGATGCGGCTGTTGATGAATATGAAAATATCGGTCGACAGGCAATTGTACAGATTGAACGGTTTGAACTGATCATCTGGCTTTTCGCCCTGTTTGTGCTTTTACTGGAATTCGGATTCATTTTCAGACCTTTGGAAAAAAATGTTAAAAAAACATTGATCTCTCTTGAATCCTCTTTGTCTGACCTGGATAAAACCCAGCAAAGACTGCTGGCAGCCCAGAAAATGGCTTTGATCGGAGACTGGGAGCTTGATCTTCAGACCGGGGAATTAACCTGGTCGGACCAGGTATATGATATTCACGGCATAGACCCTGAAAAAAAAATCATGACATTTGAATCTTCATTAAACCAGATCCATCCTGAAGACCGCGGGATGGTCGCCTCAATACTTTTGGATATGGGCCCGGACACTCTGTCCAGCGATATGGAATACAGGGTTATCCGTGCCGATGGCGGTGAACGCCTGGTGTATCAACAGGCAATGGCCATGACAGATAAAAGCGGAAAGCTTGAAAAAATCTCAGGCACCCTCCAGGACATCACGGAACGCAAAACCCTGTCCACGCGGCTGGAAAAGCTGTCTGAACATATTCCAGGATTCATTTTTCAATTTCATGTTGAAGCCAACGGCAACTCCTGCTTTCCATATGCAGGAAAAGGAATTATTGACACCTGCGGCATAACGCCTTCCCAAATCAAGAATGATGCAAAATCCCTGTTGAATCTTTACCATGATGAAGACCGGGATCGGGTAAAAAACAATATAAACCGCGCAGGAGAACTGAAAACAAACTGGAGCGACCAGTTTCGCATTCATCATCCACAAAAGGGACTGGTCTGGCTGGAAGGACATGCAACACCCGAACCCTTGAGTGACGGCAGCACGCAATGGTATGGATATATATGGGATATTACACAACGGCAGCAGGCGGAAAACCAGATTCGCAGACTGGCCCTTTATGACCCGCTGACCGGCCTTGCAAACCGCCGGCTTTTAAAAGACCGTATTGCCCATGCCATTGCCACCTCAAGACGCAATCTCAATTATGGTGCCATTATCATGCTGGATATGGATAATTTTAAGAATCTGAATGACACCAAGGGACATAACGTCGGAGATGCCCTTTTGATAGAGGTGGCCAAACGGCTTACAACCTGTGTCCGGGAGACAGATACCATTGCCCGGCTGGGGGGTGATGAATTTGTTGTGGTTCTTGAATGGCTTGCCGGTGAAAAAGAAAAAGCGCATGAAAAAGCCATGGAAGTGGCACAGAAAATTCGAAAATCATTAAAGGAAAATTATGTTTTATCGGACCAGTCCCATATACATCATGCCAGTGCCTCAGTGGGTGTTGCACTCTTCAAGGGAGGGCTTAAAGACGTCAGTGAACTGCTCAAACGGGCTGATGTGGCCATGTATGAAGCCAAGGATCTGGGAAGAAACCGGGTTTGCTTTTACAACGAGGTCAGACAAGCTGTTATTGACAAAAACAGCAAGCTGGCCCACGATATGCAGCTGGCCATAAACAATCAGGAATTTGAGCTTTTCCTTCAGCCCCAGGTGGATGCCCAAGGCAGACTTTGCAGTGCGGAAGCGCTGATCCGGTGGATGCCTCCGGGAAAAGATCCTGTATCTCCGGGTGCTTTTATCCCGGTTGCCGAAAGCACCGGGCTGATCATTCCAATCGGGGAATGGGTTCTGGAAACAGCCTGCTCGTATCTTTTAAACCTTTCCTCGGGCAGTTTGCCGGAGGATTTTTCCATTGCCGTGAATATCAGTGCCCGCCAGCTTAATGACGACCTGTTTATTGAAAAAGTCAGAAAGATTATTACTGAAAAAAAAGTAGACACCAGAAGGCTGAAGTTTGAATTAACAGAAACCAGCCTGGTTCAGGATCTTCATCGGGGCAATGCTATCCTTACTGAACTTCGGGACATGGGCCTGAGCATTGAACTGGATGATTTCGGGACCGGATATTCGTCGCTGAATGCATTGAACAACCTGCCGCTGAATACCCTCAAAATAGACCGTTCACTGGTAAACGGGGTTGAATCGGACAAGTCCAGCAGTGCCATTGTCCGTGCCGTGATTGCCATGGCAAAAGCCATGTCTCTGACAACGATTGCAGAAGGGGTTGAAACCCAATTTCAACGCGATTTTCTAATTTCTGAAGGGTGCGATATCCTGCAGGGATTTCTTTATGCCCGTCCCATGCCCTATGATGATTTTATAAAATTCGTTGAAAATTATAATCCGACGTTTGAAACCCTGCCAGATCAAAAAGATATTTCACCGATCTGTCATGCTTCTTCCTGTTCTGCATAAAAAAACAGGCTGAAAATAATATTTCTGCATTGATCTTTTAAAAAGATGCTTATCTTTGTGCCTTGAGTTCTAAAAGCAACTTCACCTTTTAACAGAATTTAACACAGGCACATCATGTCATCCCTGCGCATCCGTTATCAAACCATTGAGTTCGATGACATTGATATTCATGTCCGAACCTTACGTGACAGCCAGCAATTCTGTGATGATGACGGGATAGCCGAAAAACTGGGAATCTCATCCGCAACATGGCCCTTGTTTGGCATTGTCTGGGATTCCAGTCTGGTTCTGGCTCATTTTTTGTCTGACTTTGACATTCTGGGAAAACGAATTCTGGAGGTGGGTTGCGGCATCGGTCTGACCAGTCTGTTATTAAATCACCGTCTTGCAGATATTACAGCCACAGATTACCATCCTGAAGCCAATACTTTTTTGCTGGAGAATATAAAGCTCAATAAAGGAAGAAACATCCCGTTTATCCGCACCGGATGGGCAGATGAAGAAAGTGCGCTTGGCAGATTTGATCTTATTATCGGCAGTGACCTTCTGTATGAACGCAATCATGCTCAGCTTCTGTCCGGATTTATTAATCAGCATGCAAACTCTTCGTGCGAAATCATTGTTGTGGATCCCGGAAGAGGCAATCATGCTCCTTTCAGCAAAAAAATGGTAACCCTGGGCTATTCCCATACCCAGAGCAGACCTGTGACTTGTGCATATCTGACAACGCCGTTCAAAGGACAAATCCTGCGCTACACCAGATAATTTTATTTTCATGAATCAAACAGCTTACAGGTGCCTTCCCTGACGGGTTTTATGGCCTGACTGTTTTATCGCTGTGCTTGACAAAACGATTCCGAATCGTTTTAATATGAACAATAATCCGGTCATTTCTCATCAATTAAAAAGGAGTTCTTCTTGTATTTAACACAGGAAAAAAATCCATGGCGAATTTTATTTATTGAAATTCAGGTGGAAATTGATGAAATACTGAAAAAAAATTTAGACTTGCTGGTGTCCGGCCCTGAGGGTGAGTCAATAAAAATCATCCGTGCAGCAAAGATTTCCCGGGCGCTTGAATTAATTAAATCAAAAGCTTTTGATGCTGCTGTTTTAAATCCGGGCAGAGGCCCGAAAAAAAGTCTGGAAAAAATTAGAAAAATCCACGATGCAGATCAAGACATGGCCATCATTCTTCTGGCAGATAGAGAATACCCGGAATGGGCCCGAAAATCTCTTGATTTCAACATCAGAGGATATCTGCCGCTTCATGCACTGGATAAAGGATTGATTTGCCAGACAATCTCAATGGCTGTGCTAAAATCAGGACAGGAAAAAAAGAACCGTTTTATCGAAAAAAAATATACCCATATCATTGACGAACTTCCGGATGCCTATTTTGAAATGAGTCCGGATGGCCGATATACCTATCTTAACAAGGCCGCAGAACACCACTTCGGACGTCCGGGAAAAACACTTGTTAATACAAAGGCTGTAGACCTTACCCCGGAACATCTGCGTAATTCTGCCGTTGAAATGTACTCCAGTATATACGCAGAAAAAACAGGCCCGCAGATTTACAGCAGTGAGATTTTCCGGCAGGACGGCTCAAAATTTTTTATTGAGGTTGCTGTGGCCTGCATGAAGGGACAGAATGGCAAACCCATTGGTTTTTTCGGTATATCACGGGATGTGACTGAAAAAAAGATAGCCCAGGAAAAACTGAAGGAAAGCGAAGAAAAACATCGCACAATTATCGAAAATATGGAGGATGCCTATTTTGAAATGAGTTTTGACGGTTATCTGACATTTTTCAGTGATTCGCTTTGCACCATGCTGGGCTACAGCAAAGAAGAGCTGACCGGCTTGCATGTCTCAAAATATATAGATGAAAAAACACGGATAAAGACAAATAAAATTTTTGCAGGAATTGCAAAAACAAAAAAGCCTGGATTCCTTCACTATGAAATCATTCGAAAAGACGGGGCTGTCAGATATCATGAGGCAACGGTTGCCATGATTCTGGACAAAAACGGCATTGGCACAGGATTCAGGGGAGTTTCCAGGGATGCCACAATGAAGCAGGAAACCATGGTTGCCCTGGAAGATGCCAGAAAAAACGCAGAAATGGCAAGTCAGGCCAAAAGCGAATTTCTGGCCAATATGAGTCATGAAATCAGAACCCCCATGAACGGCGTTCTGGGAATGTATAATCTGCTGTTTGACACCGATCTGACTGCTGAACAGTCCGATTATGTTGAAACCGGGAAAAGAAGTGCTGAAGGACTTTTATCCATCATCAATGATATTCTTGATTTTTCAAAAATAGAGGCCGGGAAACTGGACATTGAAAATATTGATTTTGACCTGAGAAAATCCATTGATGAAATTGTTGCTCTGCCAGCGGTTCAGGCCCATGCCAAAGGACTTGAATTTGTCTACGAAATCGAAAATGATGTGCCTGCCCTGCTTAAAGGCGATCCCGGACGAATCCGTCAGATCATCATAAATTTATGCACCAATGCCATTAAATTTACACATACAGGTGAAATCTTTTTTGCCATCAAGCTGATAAAAGAAACACCAACCCATGTAGATCTGTCTTTCATTGTCAAAGATACCGGCATCGGTATTTCCAAAAAAGATCAGAAAAGACTGTTCAATTCATTTGAACAGGTGGATGCATCAACCACCAGAAAGTATGGGGGGACAGGTCTGGGACTCACCATCTCAAAGAATCTGGTGGAACTGATGGGCGGCAAAATCGGGTTAAAAAGCAGCCCGGAAAAAGGTTCTCAATTTTTTTTCAACCTTGTTTTTGAAAAACAGTCCGATGCAGAAGAAAGAAATTTTAAACATCTTGAAAGCATTCAAAACAAACGGATTCTGATTGTTGATGATAACCAGACCAATCTGGATATTCTCACCCGGTATCTTTCCCACTGGGGATGCACATCTGATATGGCAATAAGCGCTGATATGGCACTATCCTTGATGCATGCTGTTGCAAAAGCCGGGGCACCATATGATATTGTGATCTCGGATATGCTGATGCCGGAAATAGATGGCGCCCAGTTGGGCAGAACGATCAAAGCAGATCCCTGGCTTAAATCTTCCCGGTTGATCATGCTTACATCCCAGGGACTTCGGGGGGATGCTGCCAGAATGAAAGCCATCGGTTTTGAAGGATATCTGAATAAACCGGTTCGCAGATCACTTTTATATGACTGTTTGATAACAGTGCTGAATCAGCATGAGGCAAACGACCCTGCAAATGACAGGGACAAACCGCTTGTTACCTCATATCGTATCTCAGAAGAGAAAAAGAAGCAGCTAAAGATTCTTCTGGCAGAGGATAACAAAATCAACCAGAAAGTAGCGCTCTCGCTTTTAAAAAAAATCGGTTATACGGCAGATGCTGTTGAAAACGGGGTTTTGGCAATTCAGGCCTTGGAACAAAAAGACTATCATCTTGTGCTTATGGATGTTCAAATGCCGGAGATGGACGGCATCAGCGCAACAAAATTCATTCGAAGTCCTGAATCAAAGGTAAAAAACCACAAGGTTATCATCATTGCCATGACAGCCCATGCCATGAAAAAAGATCGCGATCTTTGTCTTGCCGCCGGGATGAACGATTATATCTCAAAGCCCATCAAACCCGGAACATTGATGGATGCAATTGAAAAAACTGCAAAGCTTATGTTGTAAAAAATCCATATTAAAAATAAAAGATTGCCTCGGATCAGCTCATGACAGAGCCGCCGTCAACATTGATGGCCTGGCCGGTAATATTCCGGGCTGCCTCGGAAGAAAGAAACAAAATCACATTGGCAATATCTTCTTCAGTCTGTTCGCGTTTCAGCGGACAATATCTGTCCACCATGTCCAGAAAAAATTCCCGGGGTGTTTTACCCAGTTTTTGGGCCATCTGTTTAACCGGTTCACTTTCATCATAGATGGGTGTCCATATCCAGCCCGGACACACCACATTGACATTGATATTAAATCTTGCCACTTCTTGTGCCAATGTCTGGGACAGATTATTCACCGCAGCTTTTGAGGCGGCATAATGAATCAGACCTGGCGTGGGCTTTCTTCCGGAAACCGAGGACACATTTACAATCTTGCCTGCTTTTTTCGGCACAAATATATCCAATGCAGCTTTACAACAGTTTACAATGCCTTTGACATTCACTTCATAGGCAAGATCCCAGCTTTCCAGATCAATCCTGCCAAAGGGTTTAAAGCCCTGACCGCTTATTCCGGCGGAATTCACAAGAATATCCACTGTGCCGAATGTCTCCTGCGCCTCCTTGAACAGCGCATCAACAGATTCTCTGTCTGTCACATCAAGATGAATAAACCGGGCGCAATCCGGATGTGATGCATTCATCAGGGCGGCTGTTTCCTGGCCCTGTTCAATTTTAAGATCGCCGATAACAATCTTTGCTCCGGCCGCTGCATATTGAATGGCTGTTTGCTTGCCCAGACCGCCTGCAGCACCGGTAATGACAACTGATTTATCTTTAAACTCATCACTGAAATTCATGGCAGCCCTCCATAAAAAATAAACGGCCCGTAAACATATTGGACATGTTCACGGGCCGAAACAGTTTACTTATTTTTCAATTTTATCAGCCAGTGCTTCACGGTCTCCACCGCTCATACCGGCAATGTAGCGCACCAGTTTTTTGCGGGATTCAATATCATACTGGGTGGTAATGGCAATCTGTTCCATAATCGGAGAACCGCCGCCATGATAATTACCCATATTGGTGATACCGCCCATGGCAGAACACAGCACATCTCCCATATACCGCCACAGCTGTGCCTGATCTTCCACAGCCATGTTGGGATTACGCTTGGTATATCTCATCAGCAGTTCGCCTGTTTCCGGGTTGACAAAATCCTTTTCATGGGGAAAGGTTGCCACAACACCGCCTGAAATATCACACAGCATTTCAGCTTCCCTGTATACCGCTTCTCCGGACAGGCATCGTCCGACATTACAGTAGATGGAATGCGGAATATACGAACCTGGTCCATAGGGTTTAAATCCGACACCCGGAATATAGACTTCGGGTTTGCCCAGGTCAGAGGCGGTATAACCGGCAGCATATCCCAGTTCCGTGGTCATGATAATTTCTGCCAGCTTTTCTCTGACATGCTCGGCTTTATGCACATTATTGGCTTCAGCAGCCAGTGCAGCTGTTCCCAGCATGATATCGCCGATGGCAGGTTTACAGCCGGAATATGAATGTCGATGAAATAATGCAAACAACAGGGCCAGAACACCGCCGTGCTGATGTTCACCCGCCAGAAACACCCTGTCCCAGGGAATAAAACAATTATCAAAAATCAGATAAGAGTCTGTGGCACCATGGGCAAATCCTCTGGGGAAATGTTCGCGTTCACGCAGATTATGAATGGTCACCACCTGTTTTAAACCGTCATAATCAGCAGGAACTGCAAAGGCCACGGCATAATCACTGTCGTCTTTGCGCAGTGCGCGGGTCGGAAATACCAGAATTTCATCGGCCACTGAGGCTTCAGAAATATGCAGTTTACACCCTTCCACAATAATACCGTCTTTGGTGCGTTCTTTGATCCGGACATAGGCACCCGGGTCCGGCTGTTCTGCAGGGCGCAGCATGCGATCCCCTTTTGTGTCGGTCTGGGCACCAGCTGCCACCAGATCTTCCGTCTGAAAACGGGTCAGCCATTTTTTGAAATTTTCATGATACTGGGTTTCGCCTTTATTCATCTTGTCTGCTTCGTAGGACACATTATACACGGCATTGGTGGAATCAATACCCATGCAGCGCTGGATGCATCCGCCAACCTTCTGGCAGAGCATACGGGTCATATCCTGTTTTTTATGAAGATCTTCCTTGTTCTGATGAATATGATTAAATCTATTGATGCGCTCTCCTGTCAGATGCGAAATCGCTGTGCACAGATCCTGGTTTTCCGGTTTAAGTGCTTCATCATACGTTGTGCCGATGGTATTCAGACATGCCATCTGAATTTCGTCTGCACGGTCAATACGTTCTCCGTTGAAATACACATTGCGTTTCATTCTGGAAAGACCGTCAATATACTCCTGTTTTGTTCTCACAATAACTCCCCCTCATATAATAATTATCATTTTTCGAACGTTTGTTCTATGAACGTTTGTTCTTTTTTACAGGATATTTATACGAATGTCACGTATTTTTCACCCATTTTTTGATATCTTTTTCAAATTCAGCAGACGGCTTCATAAAAATATAGTTCTCAGGAGACGGCGGTTCTATGGGTTTAGCCCTTTTCTTGAGCACCAGCGTAATCCCCCCGGAAGGGCAATGCGTTGTGCACAAACCGCAGCCGATACACTTTTGAAGATTGAGCAGCAGAACCTCTTCACTTATCGTCAAGGCCCCCATGGGGCAGCGATCAATGCAGGCCTCACAAAGGATACAGTCATCTTCTGACAGATGTGCCTGATAATTTGAACCGGATATTTTTGAAGGTGCTGCGATCTGCTTGAAAATCTTCATACTGCCGCAGCAGTCCGGACAGCAGTTGCACAGACATTCCGTGTTCATGCTGTTTCCGCCGCTTTGATGCACAAGTCCTGCCTCGTTGGCCTTTTTGAGTATGGTTCTGGCTTCCTTGCGGTCTATCCAGCGCCCGACCCCCAGGCCTTCTATGCAGTATTCTGCATAAAAATCAAAACCGATACAGACTTCCAGAGGTCTTTTGCATCCGGTTTCCAGTGTCTGCATATGTTTTGCACAGGCACAGGGCATGACCCCGATACGGTCCTTTGAATCTATAATTTTCATCACATCATCAAAGGGCAGCACTGTTTTTGAATCCTCCATGCTCTGGTTGACCGGAATGGTGCGAAGCGCCTTGCCCTTGGCCACAAAACCGCCGGTAAGATACTGCTCCATAAGGGCTGCAAGCTCTTTGTCTTCCTGAAGCCATGCATTGTTTTCGAAAAACCCGTGCATAAAAGGCGCTGCTGCATAAAATTGAATATTATCCACGGTTTTTGGAAAGGTCACCCCTTTTGCGGTCATCTCCCTGAGCATGACAGCGGTTTCTTCCTGAGTTTTTCCAGCCCGCTGGGCAATCACTGAAACCGGCTCAAGATCACGGGTCATATGAAGATACATCTGTGCTTGGTCCGGTGTAAAAAGCCGTTCAAGAATTCTCATCTCCACACCGGATTCTGTGGATGGAAATCCAAGGGCATATGAGTCGATCCGCTCCTGCAATAGAGTATAAATATTTTTTTCCATAATTTGCCTTTGGATTATTCGTTCATGGCATATTCGCCGTCAAGGGCCGCCACATATGTTTCCCAGACCCGGTCATACTGGGCAGCATCGCCCTGGGCCGCAATCAGCATGATCTTTGTGCAATAGTCCTGCTGCTCTTTTTTGGTATTGGGCATCCCATAAATTTGAAGGGCAAACCGGGAAAAATCACGAATCATAAAATCAAACATCTGGTTCACAATATCCTGATCAATTTTACTTAATTCACATTGTTCCAGAATCAGCTGACCATATACCACCACAGAGAACATTTCACCCAAAGGCAGTGAGAAAGATGAATCCATATCCTGGGCTTTATCAGGGCCTGCTTTTTCCAGCATTTCCTTAAAATGCCCGATCTGCTTCATAAAGCAGTTGATATTGGGTAAATCTGCAAATTTTTTGAAAGTTGGCAGGTAATCATGGAAGGCAACCTTACCAAGTCCGCCAGTGGGGCCCTGATCAAATATGAACAGATCATCCTTGTCTGAAAAATCAGGTGCCATGGGATCATAGGCCTTAGGATTGAAAAAATAATTTTTCATGAATTTCCGGATCAGCTGGACATTGACGTGGACGGTTCCCTCAAGTTTGGAAGGTCCTCTGACTTCACTTGTGGCTGTAAAAAAATAGGTGTCTTTTTCAAAACCCTTTGCAGCAATCACATCCCACAGCAGATTGATCACCTCTTCTGCCTGCAGGGTCACTTTCATTTTGCTGGTGGGATTATACAGCATATACCGGCGATCATCCTTTGCTGCATTTCTGAAATAATCCGTGGCCCTTCGCTGATACAGTTTCATCCCCATCAGCCGCAGCCAGGCTTCCATGAAATTGCGACGCACATGGGGCATGTCTGTCACCCGGCGGCCATACAGCATCCGGTTGCTGGCATGGGTAATGGCTTCATAAAAACTGTGTTCTGCCATGCCAATGGAACACGGGCCGATATTGAATTTGCCGATATTGACGGTATTCAAAGCACAGTCCCATGCATGGGACCCTCTGGACAGAATGTCATCTTCAGTAATCGGATAATCATGCAGGGCAAAATTGGACACATACTGCTGATGGGAAATAACATTTTTTTTCAGTTCATAGGCTTTGTTCAGATAATCCGTGACAAAAAAAACATAGTCATCTGTCCCGTCTTTCACCTTGCCAAAAGTGGACACCATTTGTGCTTCATTGCCGTTGCCGATATAGTATTTTTCACCGTTTGCTGTCCAGGTGCCGTCCGATGCCGGGGTCAGGGCAGTTTCGGTTGAATAGATATCTGCCCCCTTTGAACGTTCGGAAAGTCCAAAGGCAAAGATGCCGCCTTTTTTGAGCAGGGCTGCAGCTTTCTTTTTGGCAGTTTCATTGGGGCTCATCCATATGGGGCCCAACCCCAGAATGCTGACCTGAAAACAGTACCAGTAACCGGAACCGTAAAATGCCAGAAGCTCACTGTACTCGGCATTTCTGGCAGTATCCCAGCGGCAGTCCGGATCTCCGTTGGCGTAGGCTTTGGGGGTTAAAAGCTTGGCAAAAATCTGCTCTTTGCCCACAAATTCAACAAAATTCTTGTACCAGACCTTTTTATGAAAATCATCAGTAAGTCTGGTCTTTCCAAGCGATTCAAAAAAATGAATCGTCTTTTCCATAATTGCCTTGGAACCTGCATCAGAAATCAGATGCTGATATTTTTTTGGCTGCAGTAAATAATTCATGTTATCTTCCTTTTTTTTAATTTTTACAGGTTTTCAACTGATATTGAGTTTTAATCATTAGCACATAAATCCATCAAAAAAAAACAAAAAACCTACCGGTCAGTAGATTTTTGAATTCAGCATATGCATATCAAGATTCATCTGATCCGATAAGGTAAAAGCTTGAACGGGACGATATTTCGCCTGCCACCACAAGAACAGCCGGGAATACAATTAGAAGATGTCCTGAATCAAAAATACGGATCATCATCATTAAAAGAATCAGAGAACACCCGGCAAACGTGCAGAAAAATCCCCGGATCATCATTTTTCTATACAAGGGGATTATATCCCTTGCCGGCAGTGATGCACCAACCAGTTGATCCATGCTGTATTCTTCCTGCGATGATAAACATTTTTCAACCAGTTTTAGCTGCATGGAAAACCTTGCAATCACAATAAACAAAGACAGAATACTGAAAATAATCAACAGATTTTCCACACCGTCTGTCCTGCGTTGACCATAAAGCATCACAGCAGAAACCAGGGTGCCGAAGATAACAGGCGTTCCGAAAAAATCCAAAAAGGTAGTTGCGCTGTGCCATCCTGTCTTGCCCGTGGAATAATAAATACGTGCCATGCTCAAAATGACCAAAACACCTGCCCCGAGTGTCAGCCATATCAATAAAAAACTTAAATTGCCGTATTTTTCCATCAAAAAACCTGCAGCCCACAGCACAAAAAAGGCAGATGTAAAAAAGATCTCCCGGCTGAGCCAGGATTTTGATAAATTTGTCACGGAACGATACGCCCGGAACGGATTCCCCAGATGAAAAACCGATACTGCCATTCCCGCCAGAATCAATAACCCGGTCAGGCCCATGGTCCTTGAAGTCAGTGGGTTCATGGTCTGGCTTGTCATTTGTCCGGCACCGGATTCTCCTGCAAAAATCAGCCGGAAAACCAAAAGAAAAAAAACTATTCCAACAGCAGCCTGCAGCATCAGGCTGTACACAATTAAAGACCATTCTTTTCGTAACATGTATTTTGTTCCTTCCAGTATTGTGTTCCCATGGGCATAAAGCGCTTTTGATGTTTAAATCAGATAAAAAACCGAGGGGCCTGTTCCTTTGTTTTCCAAAAGGCGTGTATACTTTCGGGTTGCAAGCAGGATTGAGACTTCACTGTTCTTGTCTTCAAGATCTCCAAAATATCGGGCCCGAACCGGACACACCTCAACACAGTTTGGCTGCAGCCCTTTGTCCAGACGGTTATGACAGAATGTGCACTTGGTCACGGTTCCTTTCTGCTGTTTTTCAACCCAGGCATCTCCCACCTGAAAATCCAGATAATATTCCGGATTTTTTTCATTATAACTGCGAACCTGGGTATACGGACAGGCCATGATGCACATCCGGCATCCCAGACAGATTTCATAATCCTGCATGACAATGCCGTCTTCTCTTTTATAGGTCGCTTGTGCAGGGCAGGCCGCAACACAGGGCGGATCTTCACAATGCTGACAATTCAAGGTCAAATACTTCATTTCAAGGTTGGGAAAAGACCCGTGAGGGGTGTCCATTGCCGGGCCGCCAAAGGTCAGCACCCGATTCCACCAGACATCATTGGGAAGATTATTGCCCTGTTTGCAGGCAATTGCACAGGTGTGACAACCAATACAGCGTTGCATATCCACCAGCATACCATATCTTTTATCAGCCATTTTTTTTCCTGTCCCGGGAATCTGTTTTAAATTTACGCACCTGGCAAAGCACGTCATAAAAACATTGATTGTAACTGGTTGTATTTACATGATCTGTTGTCAATTCCTGATAAGACCCTGCAATAAACTGATGCCGCTGCCATCCTTTGGGAACCGAAACCATGCCCGGGCGCTGGGCCTGGCTTAATCTGGCTTTGAGCACCACATGACCGCGGTCATTGAAAACCTCAACCACATCACCGTCTTTAATACCTCTTTTTTTGGCATCTTTCGGGCTGATACTGACTAACGGCTCAGGGTCCAGTTCCCGGAGCCACGGGGTTCCGAACCACTGACTGTGAAGCCGCCAGCGCTGGCGGACAGTATGATACACCAGCGGATATTTTTTGGCCAGCGGATGATCCGGCCATGCTTCAATGGGCGGCTCAAATACAGGAAGGTGCTCACGGCTTTTATCAATTTCAATGCCGCAGTCCAGACGGGGTCTGGGATCTTCCACATAAAACTCCAGTCGTTTTGACCGGGTCCAGAAGATATTATTCTCCCAGTTTACCCAGCAGGTGGGCAAAGTCTGGACCACTTTTTTTTCTTTTAAGGCATCCAGTGTCAAGCCTTCTTTTCGGGCCACATCGTTGTCAATGAGCATGTCAATAAATTCTTCATCAGTGTAATCAAAAAACTGGCCCAGCCCCATGCCCTTTGCAATCATCCGGTAGATATCCATATCGGATTTGGATTCATACGCAGGCTCAAGTGCTTTTTCAGAAATCGCAGTATATGGATGAAACGGCCCCTGGACAATATCCAGCATTTCAAACCAGTGACACACCGGCAGCACCAGATCCGCATATTTTGTGGTATCTGTCGGCACGATATCTGCGGCAACAATAAAATCCAGGGCAGGAAAAATGGTATTTAAAATTTCATTCTGGTTTGTGGCATTGCACACCACGTTGCTGGCATAAATGAACAAGGCTTTTATGGGATGCGCCTTGTTGTAAAACTGTCCGGTCTTTAAGACGTGTTTTAAATATACCCAGGGAATGGTAGTGGATTTTTTGCCTTCCGGAAAAAACAGTTTTGCAAAATTCACATCATGCCCCACCCGGCCGATATGGCCCACCGAAGCGCCGGGCTTGCCGATATTGCCGGTCAAGGATGCAAGAATGCCCCAGGCATGTCCGGTCTGGACACCATTGTCATATTGAATAAACCCGTTATAAATACTGGCCGGCGTGTTCGCAGCATACAGTCTTGCCAGATCCTGAATAATATGGGGCTCAATTTCACATAATTTACCAGCATATTCCGGTGTATAAACAGACATGGATTTTTTTAGCAGGCTAAAGGCCGTGGTTACCTTAAATTCAGTTGTTTCGCCCGGTATGTTAAAAGAGCCTTCCAATGCCGGATTTTCAACCTGATCCAGCATTGAGCCGCAGCCGGTTTGATTATCCCAGACAATATAGGGATCCCGTGATTTTTTCTCGGGCTTTACACCGGTCAGATCGCTGTGCCGCAAAAACCGTCCAGTATCTTCTCTGACCAGAAAAGGTGCAACTGTATGTGCTAAAAGATAGTTTGTATCATATAATTTTTCGCTAAGGATCACCTGGGCCATGGCCATGGCAAGCGCCGGATCTGAACCGGGTCGAAGCGAAATCCACTGGTCTGCCCTGGCCGCACAGGCCGTGAACCGCGGATCAATAACCACAATTTTTGCGCCTTTTTGCTGTGCTTCCAGAACAAAGCGCCAGTCATGGGGGTGGGAATCTGTAATATTGGCAGCCCAGATCAGAATGGTTTTTGCATTCACCAGATCTGCCCGGTCATTGCTCTGGTTCCAGGTATTACCGGTGCCAAGGACTCTGCCAAGACCATGGGTATCCGACATATCCAGCGAATGCTCTGTCTGGGTGGCATGCATGACATTGGCCAGACGATAACTGGAATATGCACCGTGAATATAGGCTTCAGAGCCACTGACCCCGGAAAAAGCAATGGATTGTTTTCCAAATTCCTGCTGATATGATTTAAACCGGGTACAGATCAGATCAATGGCTTCATCCCAGGAAATGCGTTCCCATTTACCTTCTCCACGTTCTCCGATGCGCTTCATGGGATATTTTAAACGATCCGGATCATAAATGCGCTGGACATGACTCAAGCCCCTGAGGCACACCCGGTTATACCGTGAATCAGGAAAAGGCGCCATCTGGGTTTTAACGGCTTTTCCGTTTCTTACATGAACATGCAGACGACACCGGCTTTGACAGTTTCCACTGCACATGCAGCTGTATATTTTTTCTTCACTATCTGACATCAAAACACCTCAATCTTATAAAAAACCTACCGGTTGGTACATTTTTTAAAATCAGATGTCAAGCGCAACAGAAAACTGCTCCTAACTTTTTTTTATTTTCCGATCACGCATCAAAGCCATGATTGATTTTTTACAGTCAATTAATGCGTCCGGATTGCCGGAAATTTTGGAAAGTACAAGTCCACCTTGAATCAAGGCGATAATGGTTCTGGAAAAAGCCAGGGGGGATTCTTTGAGTGTTATTTCATTATTTTCAACCGCTTTTTTGAGCAGTTTTTCAAACCGGATCACCCAGTCATCAAACACTTTTTCAACAAAGGCCGCCACCTGTGTTCCGTTTTTTCCCATTTCAAGTGCCATATTGCCGAACAGACACCCTTTTGATGTTCCGTCTTCAATATGATACCCCACAATGGCTTCCACTACGGCCATGATCTGATCAGACGGCGGCAGATGGCCAATGGGTTCATTGATCTGTATTTCGTATTTTGCCAAAGCTTTATCAAGGACATCCACTGCCAGTTTTTCTTTGGAAGGATAATGAAAATAAAACGTACCTTTTTTTATTCCTGAAGAATCCAGCACATGATTGATACTGGTGCTGCCATATCCTTTTTTATGAAACAACCCAAGGGATGCCTTTTTGATCCGTTCTCTCGTTGCGTCGCCTTTTTGCATGTATCCCCTGAAAAATGTTGTTTTTCAATTTCAAATATCCTTAATTACATCAGAATCTGCAAGAATTCAATCCTTTAACTGTATAAACAGCAGCTCCCCTTTGGCACAGACTGTCTGTTGGGCCAGAAGGTCTACCTCAATGGTGACTTTGCGTCCGTTGATCTGTTTGACCCGACCTCTGAGTTCAAGTTCGGTGTTGATGGGTGTGGGGGCAAGAAAGTTGACCTTTAAGCTGGCAGTGACAAATCTGGGCATCTCTCCTTTTTTAACACAGATACCCAGCTCCCGCACTTTTGCCCCTGCGGCTGTTGCAGCGCCATGACAATCGATCAGAGAGGCGATCAATCCGCCATATATAATATCTTTTTTCCCGCCGGAATAGTGGCTGGCCGGAAGTATCCTGCAGACGCTTTCCTCTCCCTCCCAGAAACTTTTGAGTTTAAGTCCTTTTTCATTCAATCTGCCACATCCATAGCAGTGGGAATAATCATCCGCATAATAGTCCTGAAATGCATTCTGTTCATCTGAATGGCAGCAGTTCACATCTGTACTCATTTCCATCTCCCTGATTTTATAGTGTGCTGATTTCACGCCTCAAGACATTTTTCAGCCATGTCCTACACAAATTTTTCCGGCGGATGATATCCACCCACAACATCGGCCATGAGCCCGGCGATATGAATCGGGGTCCGGTCCTCAAGATACGGGCCGACAATCTGAATGCCCACGGGCAGCCCGCTTAAAGTCATTCCCACCGGTGCGATGGTTGCGGGCAGATAGACCATATTGGTCAGTCCGGCCCAACCCATAAGATCTGCATAGGGTCTTGGTTTTCCATTCACCGTTATGGTTCTGCCGTGAAAGGGCTGGTGGTCATGGGCAAATGCAGGAACACAGGTTGCAGGACAAAGCACTGCATCATGATCCTTGAAAAAATCCGCCCATTTGTGCCGCAGGATCTGCCGCTGGGCATCCTGCATCAGCCATGAGCGGTGACGTTGAATGGCGCCGCGTTTGAACCGCGCCATTGGATCTTTTTTCGTGTCACCCGGGTTCTGCGCCTCACAGATCCATTCTTCAAACATTTTTGGCGGCACCCCAAGGCCCATGACGCCGTTGAGCAGGTCAAAAAAGATATCCATGGCCGAGTTGAAATCGATATCCGGGCGTTGGTCCACGATTTGTGCACCGGATTTTGCAAGCGCATCTGCTGCATTTTGAAGCGCGTTTCCCACTTGTGAATCCACCGGGCAGGCCGGATCATTTAGCCACAGACCAATGCGATAATCACAAAGTCTTTTTTTTCTTGGTTCGGGCAGATGAATCTGCCAGGCCGTCTTTTCCGGCCGTTCAGGAGAAACGATAATCCCGAGCGCCAGGTCAAGATCCTGTGCATTTCTGGCAAGCGGACCGCTGACAAGGATATCTGAAGGAAAGGTCTGATCTCCGGGAAAGACACCTGGCGGCGGGGGAATCATCCCTTTGTCCGGCACAATACCAAAGGATGGTTTGTGCCCGTAAATGCCGCAGAAATTGGCTGGATGGCGTATGGAGCCTGCAATATCATTCCCGATTTCAAGTCCGGTAAGCCCGGCTGCAACGGCTGCGGCAGCCCCCCCGGAAGAGCCGCCCGGCGTAAGAGAAAAATCCCAGGGGTTGTTGGTCTGTCCATAAACCTCATTGTAACTTTGAATGTCCTCTCCATATCTTGGCATATTGGTTTTTCCAAAAATAATGGCCCCCTGATCCAGTAGTGACTGGACAAGATCAGCATTCTGTTCCGGCATATGATTTTTTAATGCCGGTGCCCCTGCAGTGCAGGGCATCCCCACCACTTCAAGATTGTCTTTGATCGTCATGGGAAGTCCATGGAGAGCTCCCCATGTTTCCCCTTTTGCCAGGGCCTGGTCTGCCTTGGCCGCTCTTTTCCTGGCATCTTCAAAATTCGTGGCAACAATGGCATTGATGGCGGGATTCAAGTGTTCGATTCTTTCAATATAGGACTCAAGAAGTTCCAGAGCGCTGATGTGTTTGTGCCGGATGGCGTTGATCAGGTCTGTTGCGGAGTGAAATGCCCGTGAGTTCATATCTTTTCTCCTGTCAGATGTATGAGGTTTTTTTCAATTCCTTTTTTGATGTCTGTAAACTATCCCCTTGCAGCAGTGTATTGTCAATATATAGTTTCAGTGATCATTGTTTTGTATCCACTGATCACAGAATTTGTGCACAGAGCACAAATAACAGCACAAATACCGCTGATATCTTTTGTCAGCAGAAAACAAACCACTATTTTAACGGGATATTTCATATCAATACTGCTATTGAACAGCCGGCAGTTTAAAATCCAGATAAATATTTTCGCGTTCAATATTCGGGTGCTGAAGATTATTGGTGGCAAATGCCACCCAGATCTTTACACTGGTTTCCAGTTCAAAGATGGATATATATCCGTCTTTATTGACATCAGTTTCAGGGTCCATCAGCTGAAGCATCAAGGCTTCTGTAAAAATGCCATTTTCAATCAGATCCGATTCAATGGATGACTCCTGGGCAAGAGAGGAAGAGAATATGATGGTTCCTGTCTTTCTGGACAGATCATTGTATATATACCTGTTCCTGTAGAGCAGATAGGGCCTTTGAGGAATATTTTCTTTTCTGACAAGAGCGTTTCTTGAACGGACAAACAATCCCTTTTCCTGGGCAGATGTTTGAATCCGGGCCAGCAGATCAGGATCAATTTCTCCGGATTCGCAGGTATCCAGAAATAAAATCTTTTTACGGGGGGCTATTGCGCCCAGAATATTTTCAAGCTCATTAAAGGTAATAGCTGTCTGTTCCACTTTTCCTGCCTGAACTTCATGGGAGAAAAAATAATAAGTTCCGGTATCACTCAGGTCATGGCCGCCATGGCCTGTCACCAGAAACATGACGGTATCATCCACCTTTGCCGTGCTTAAAAATTTGTGGATTTCCACTAAAGATGACCGGGTGGCCTTTTCGTTGACGATCTCGAGTCGGTAAATCTTTTCAAAATGTCCTTTATATTTTTGAACAAATTCACCCATATCCATTACATCCTTATGGGCATATTTCAGGTTCAAGGATGTATCCTGATATTCAGACACGCCAAGTCCTATATAATATAAATCTCCTTTTATTTTTTTGTTATGTTTTGCATATACTGCAGATCGGAAGGATTCTACTCCCCTGTCATTTATTGCACTCAGTTCAATTTTGTTTTCCCCTGAACCCAGCTCAATGTTTTCAGTCATCTGAATCTTATTGGCACCAACAGTTTTCCCGCGTCCAGGATATAATGGCACATCGTTCACATATGCCTGAATATAATTGATATTACCGGTTGTATCTTCTGCCTCAAAATCAATCATTATAAATTTATCTTTCCGGCTGCGGTTTAAAATACGAATCTGAGGAACCTGTGCCGCTTTATCCAGAATACTTTCAGTCAATTTTGCCTGACTCAGCCGCTTTTCGTGGCAGGTTTTAAAATGATTGATGAAACCTGGGCTGCCAAGATTTAACCGGCTGTAGATAATGTCCGGACGGTTATAATGCAGTGCATACTGATCAACACCATATGCGTTCAATCCATCAACAATGGCCACCATCTCGCCGCCGTAACGGGATGCATCGAAATACCCGTCATCCGTATATATCACCCATTGATCTTTTTGTGACAGCATTGAAAAAGACTGCCCGTTTTCCACATTCCATACCCTGACAGACCCGTCTGAACTCGCACTGACCAGATGCTGTTCATCCTTTGTAAATTTCATGGCCCGGATGCCGTCCTGATGTCCCTTCAGAGCACGGTAAAATGTTTTCCGGCTGTAATCCCAGAGACCGATATGATGATTCACGCTGACCGCCAGCCATTTCCCTGTAGCTGAAAACGCGAGACAACCGGATTCATCCCTATTGGGAACCGACATGGTATTGATGAGTTTGCCGCTGATATCAAAAAATTTAATTTCCTCACCTCTGCGGGTTGATGCGGTGACCATCCGATGACCATCCGGGCTGAACGCCATATCATATATTGCCGAAAATGGCGGCTTGGAATCTGGAGGAAGCGCATAGGCACTGATCAATTTCCCCTGCATATCCCAGATCTTGAACTCATTCAGGGTGGTGCCGGTGGCAAACATATGACTGTCCGGGTGAATGGCAATTGAGCTGATGACCTTGCCATCATGGGCCTTAAACCGGATATTTTTAGCATCTTTTTCCATGGGGATGATATTGACAAACCCGTCTGCACCGCCGGTAATCAAAAATTTACTGTCGGGACTGAATGTCAGCGCCCTTCCGTCAATCTTATGAATCGGTATTGTGGCCAGTTTATCCCCCTGCATGTTCCACAAATTAAGATCGGTCCCACCGGTTACCACTACGCGGCCATTGGGTGTAACGGCCAGAAGATGGGGGTAATCATATTCAGCCGGATGGTGGTGCAAAAGGCGCCCATCCAGAGACCAGTATCTGACCTGATTATCACCGGATGTGGTTACAATAACATCGGTATCCGGAATAATATCCAGGGCAATCACCCCGGCAGTGGATGTTTTTTTCTGGCTGACCAGTGTTCCGTCTGTTTCCCATAGGTTCATACTGACAGGCTTGAATTCTCTGCTGACGGTTACAAGCTGTGTTTTATCAGGAGACAGTGCTGTATGCGTGGGAGACTGCTCACTGTTCCGGCCGATCTTCAGTGCGTTGACCTGCCTGGATTTTATATCATAAATCAGCACCCGGTTATCATGGACACCGCCGCTGACAAGCCACTGACCATCTTTTGAAAAAGACAGGCTCCGGGTACTGTGGGACAAAAACTCTGTGATTTTATGTCCGTCTGAATCCCACAATCGTGTCATGATCGGTTCTTTTGCCATTTGTTTTTCCATACTGGCTGATTCATAGGCTTCCGATGTTGCAAACATCTTCCCATCCGGGCTTAATGCCACTCTTTCAACATAACCATGGGTCACAGGAATTTCTTTGACCAGATTGCCGTTGCGATCCATTTTATAAACCGACTGGTGGGCTGCCAGATATATAAATTCACTGTCAGGTGAGATTGCAATGTCCTTTGGAGAGCCATTCCTGCCGGAAGGGTCATCAAACCGGGCTCCTGCCTGGCCATCCAGGCTGAACATAGCGCAATAATCATTTTTACTGGATTTAGAACAGACCAGCAGATAACTCATATCCGGTGCAAACGCCATTTCTCCTGTCAGTGCTGCTGTCATTTGTGGAAATTTTTGGACCAGCTCACCGGTCCGGGTTGACCATGTGAATACCCACCCGGAAACTGCCGCACTGGCAATCAGTTGATCATCCGGACTCAATGCCATACTGGAAAGAATTCCCGGTGTCTGTATAGTTCGAATAAGCCGGCCGTCACTGGTCCATATTTTTATCCTGTTGTCTCCGGCAAATGAAACAATAAAATCGCCTTTATGAGAATACATAACCTTTTTTACCGGTTGGGTATGCCCGATCTGAGCGGTTATCCGAACATCAGCAGGAGATAATTCAGCGGCAGCTGGCAAGCCTGCAAAACAAATTGCAAAAATACAAAAAACCAGACAGAACATGTTTTTCATAATTTATCCTCTAATATTAAGATCCGATAGCTTTTATCTTTGTCCTCTTAAAATTATTCTGCTTCCAATCTGCTTAGCCTGTCGAAGCAGAGCCTCCAGTTATCTACACGGCTGTGGCCATAAATATGGCTCTAACCGGTGCTGGATATCCTTCAACGGTTTTTGAACAATCCTCTGGATCAAGAAAATCCTTGAGTGTTTCGGTTTGAATCCAGGGGGTTTTTCTTTGTTCTTCAAAACTTGTCTTTGTCACATCCACGCACCGGATATTTTCAAACCCTGCACGCAAAAGCCAGGATTCCATGACCAGAAGATCCGGAATGAAAAACACATTTCGCATCTTTGCATACCGGTCCTGTGGGAACAGGCACATGTTTTTTCTTGAATCAATGATCAGATTTTCAAGGATCAGCATTCCCCCCGGTTTTAACGATGCACCGATATCTTTGAGCATATCAATGGGAGATTTTCGATGATACAAAACCCCCATGCAGAATACTGTATCAAAATAACGGTCCATCTGCGGCAGTTGATCATGGGGCACAGGAAGGCAGAATACATTTGAAAGTTTCAAAAATTTCTGCAGGGCAAGATACTGAAAATAAAAAGAACTCTGGGGCTCGACCCCCAGAACCATCAAAGGGTCCTGGGCTGCAGCACGGAACATGTAATATCCGTTGCTTGAACCGATATCAAGAATCCGCTTTCCCTTAAATGATCCGGCATGTTTTTCCAGGCGGTCCCATTTCATCCAGGACTGCCATTCAGAATCAATCTCAATCCCGAAAAAATTAAACGGGCCCTTTCGCCAGGGACAAAGCTGGGCAAGACTTTCATACAATGGCTCATATTCCTCTTCAGGCACATCTGTTTTCCGGCCGATGGTCACGGCCTTTGAGGCCAGGTCCACAAAAGAGGGAGTGTACTCCGGGATGGCATCCACCACCGTTTTAAACCGCAGAAAATTACCCCTGGCCGTGTCTAAAAAGGCTCTTTTTTCTTTTACAAGCGCAGTGAGTTCAGGCAGGCAATGATCCAGTTTCAATCGCCGATGCTGGGCAAGAAGTGTTTCCATATATTTATTTAATCGCAATCATTGAAGTAAAATTAAACCATTTCAGCCAGATATCACAGCAGGAAAATCCTGCATCCTTTATCCGCTTATAGTGGGTATCAACGGTTTCCGGAATCAGGACTTTTTCAAGGGCATCTCTTTTCTGGCTGATCTCAAGCTCGGAATACCCGTTTTCACGTTTATACATTTTATAAAACCGGGTTCTCAAATCCTCAAGTTCCGTATCTTCATGGATGGTTTTTTCGGTCAGGATAAAGATCCCCCCGGGATTCATACCATTATAGATATCTTTTATCAGCGCATCCCTTTTTTGTTTTTCAAGAAACTGCAATGTTAAATTGATCAGCACCACAGATGCATTCTTAAATTTGATATGTTCCATGGGCGCACATAAGAGATTCACCCTGCCCGGCCCTGTATATTTTTTAAGGCGGCGCAAATATTTTTCAATCATGGGCCAGGAATTGTCCACCCCTGTCATGGAAAAGGGGGTGTCCTTGAACTGCTCCATCACCTTTACACCCAGATTTCCATTTGAGCATCCCAGATCATAGATCTGGCTGCCATCCTGATAATACTGAGCTGCAAGCTGGGATTGTCTGTAAATGCTTTCTGCATACAGCGGCACAGAACGATGGAGCATGTCATCAAAGACCTGTGCCACCTGTTCCGTAAATTTAAAGGGTTCAATCTTTGCCCTGCCTGACGCAAATATCCTGTCTTTTTTCATTTTCAACACCTGCATAAAATATTTTCAGCTTTTTTATAATATTCTGCGCAGAAGTGCAAGAATGCGTTGGCATCATTCTTTTTTATTGACTTTGAAAACAATCCATCTAAACTGATTTCACAAAAACAGGAGATTAGCCATGTTGCGTACATTGATTATCTGTTCCATTATTGCCATGAGCAGTGTCTGGGCACACGCAGATTTAAATCTGACAGCGGGGCATCCGGACGAAGACCCTGAATACACCTATCATCAAAGATTCAGCACCCCTCAGTCACTTGACAGCCTGTCCCAGATCAATTCCGCACTGGACAGTTTCAGGCAGCTTACAGAAATATCTGCTGATAAAATTTCCAAAGCACAAATGGAAAAGATCGGTCACACGGGTTGGGAAATGCAGAATCTGGGGTTCCACAATCATGGGAAGACCATCCAGGGAACCCTTTTAAAACAGGACTATCTGATAAAAAAATTAATGTATGAGCTGGGCCGGATGAAATCAACATCAGGAAGCGCTGATCCAAAAGAATTATCAGCGCTTCTCACAGAATATCAGGCAGCAGAAAAACAGTTTCAGGCGTTTTGGGATTCCTTTCTGATTTCAGATTAGAATCCATATCATTGCCTATTGAAATGCGCCAGCCCATTTTTTTTTCATTTTTGGTCCTGAAGGCCCTTTGGCAACACTTTTATAGGTATAGACCTTCACTTTCAACAACTTGGCCTTCGGCCCCATCTTGACCTTGTCCTGAAGTTTTTCATACTGCCCCCAGTATCCGTCATATGACAGCCAGGCCGGTTCTTGAACCGTAAAACCGGGCATATCGGAACTGATGATGCGGTATCTGTTCTGATGGTAAGCCGCAAAACTCTGGCCTGCCTTGGTTCTGTCAAACAGATCCACTGAAAACGTCCCGACCCCGTATTTTTTTTTACTGAGTCTCTCATAGTCCTGATTGCCTGCGCCCGGATAATGTGCATGTGATGAAATTGCAGAATAGACAACAGGATGCGCCTCTTTTCCCGTACCCTTTACCTGCAGCACCCTGCTGGAATTATCCGCAGATCGAAACTTGCCGTCATTCTGCCGAAAGAAGGTTTCGCTGCCAGCATGACGGGACATATATACCCCCAGCAGATTTTCTGCATTATTGGATACAAGAATGCTGACAACCTCCCAGTCCCCGTAATGACGGCCATTTTCCTTAAGCCAGATATCATCGCACATTTTACCGGACGCACAGATTTCAACCCTTCCGGGGCCATTGAACGGATAAAAAAACCAGAACTGGATCTCTGTGCTCAGGGCATCAAAGGGAAGAACATGAACCCAGGCCCTGGCTCTGGACATATTGCCTTTTTTCATGCTGTCATGGATATTCATCCAGTATCGATAATCAGACGGATTTGATGTGGACTCAATAGCTTGTTTAATCTCACCGACATCATTCATGAAGCTTTTCAAGGATGTCTGCATAGACCTTACTTTCAGGGCTTTAAATTTCTGGAAATCTGTCTCATGTTCAACAAGACCCCAGTTGAGCGTAACACCATGATCCAGCATGTATTCAGGATCATCCATAAGATACTGTTCTTCAGGATGAAGATAAATCAGGGGGCCAAACCGGGAAATCATTTTTCTGATTTTTTGCTCATCCACGTCTGCGGATTTAAGAATTCTGGAACTTGCTTTAGAATCATCCCGGCTGGTTCCGTCCTTAACCGTAACGCACCCGGTCAACACCAGACAAACGATCAATACAATAAATCGATTCATGGTTACATTCCTTTTGATGCGCATAGAGGGGCACACATCCGGTTATTTTTTATGCAAAGCTTATATAGGGTGTTGCGGTTCGATACAACCTTTTGTAGCTCTATCAGGTTAACGCAAGTTAAGGCAAGAAAAAAAATTCAAAAGCAGGTGTCGATTTATTTCGGGCCGGCATCTGTTTTTTTTTGTTCAAGAATTTCCCATCGGTCATAAAGAAAATGAACCTGTTCCTGGGCTTTTTCAAGAAGCGAACAATACTGTTTCATCTGCTCAATATCATTGATAATGTCCGGTTCCTGGATTTTTTGGGACAGGATTTCAACCTGGGTTTCAGCCTCAAGAATATTTTCTTCAATATGTTCGAGTTCATATTTGTCCTTAAAGGAAAAAACAATCTTTGACTTATTCTTCTTTTCAACCGTTTTTATGGACTTTTGTTTTTTGATACTGCTTTTGTCCCGGTGGGCCAGAATCTGGGCAAAATTTGAGAAGAATTCAGGCGCTTTGCCCGGTTCAAGATATAAGATTTTATGACAGACCCGGTCCATGAGATACCGGTCATGGGAAACAATGACCACTGCCCCTGGAAATTGTCTGATACTGTCTTCAAGAACTTCCAATGATAAAATATCCAGATCATTGGTGGGTTCATCCAGCAGAAGCAGGTCGCAGGGGGTCAGCATGATATTGGCAAGAATAATCCGTGCCTGTTCACCACCGGACAGGTTTTTGACCGGCATATCCAGCTGGTCCGGCATGAATAGAAACCGCTTTGCCCAGGTGACAATATGGACAGGATGCCCCTTGTAATTGACACTGTCCCCGCCAGCAGGATTTAACGCCTGCTTTAAGGTGAGCTGAGGATTCAAGGATGAGCGCTTCTGATCAAACACTGCAATTTTAAGGTTCTCCGCCCAGATGATTTTCCCCTCATCCGGAGAGATCTTTTGTTCAAGGATAGAAAGGAATGTGGATTTTCCACTGCCGTTTTCACCCACCACACCCAGACAGAATCCCGGGCCCATTTCAAAACTGATATCTGAAAACAGGGTCTGGCTGTTGATGATTTTTTTAATGTGACGGGCAGTCAGCAGTTTTTTGGTCTGGCGGCCGGTGGCATGAAAATCAATGTCCACAGAAGCGGTTTCCTTGTTCATGCTTTTTATGGTATTCAGCTCCATTCGCAGTTTATGGGCCTGTTCGATCCGGTATTTTGCTTTGGTGCTTCGGGCTTTTGCGCCCTGTTTAAGCCATTCATCTTCCCGTCTCATTTTGCTGGACAAAGAGGCCTGTTTTTTTTGCTGGGCGCTTAGAAAATCATCTCTGTGCTTTTTAAAATCAACATAGCCGCTGTGAATTTTAAAATATCCGGATGGATAGTATTTCCCGATTTCCATGGTATTTGAGCAGACATTTTCAAGAAAGGCCCGGTCATGGCTGACCACAATAAAAGAAAACCCGGCGGTTTTGAGTATGTTTTCCAGCCAGAGAATTCCATTGATGTCCAGGTGATTGGTGGGTTCATCCAGCAAAAGGACATCCGGCTGACAGCACAGCGCCCGGGTGATGGACAGCCGTTTTTTCCAGCCGCCGGACAATTGGTCTGTCAGCAGGCTGGTGTCCGGAAATCCGCCTTTGCCAAGAGCGCTCTGAACAATGGCGTGTTTTTGTTTTTCATCAAACAAGGTTTTTTCAATGCTGCTGTATAGAATCTGCTCAACCGTTTTCTCCGGTTCAAAAACATCGTCCTGGGCAAGATAAACAATTTTCAAGCCGGGTTGAAAAACAATCTGGCCTTCATCCGGTCTTGTGTGGCCTGCGATTATTTTTAAAAAACTGGATTTCCCCGATCCGTTCATTCCGATGAGGCCCATTTGTTCTTTTGCTTTAAAATCAATGGACAGGTCGGAAAAAAGGGTGTCATCCCCGTAAGTTTTTGAAATTTCTTTGCAACTGAAAATAAGGGTCATAATTCTTTTTTGTGTTCAGGATGGTTCAAATGTCTGAAAACACGTATCATTTTTACGGGGAAGGTAATCATCAGCGCTAAACTGATGGTTATAACAAAGCTTGCGGAAAAAAAAGTCATGATAAAACTGAAAGGGTCTTTCAATGTATAGGCACCGGTTATAAGATCGATACCGAAAAGAAAAAAAAATAAGGAAACCAGTGTTCCGAGGATCTGGAAAATCCACCATGTGTATTTCATGCGCAAACAACATCCTTTTATACCGGATAAAAAATTTGAAAACTGAGGCAAGCTTATCGTGTTGACCTTAAAAAATCAATTGAATTCATAAACCATTGCCAATCGCCCGCCACTGGACACCCACTGCTGATGAGGGATATCCTTTCATTACCCCTTGACTCTGACAAGTTCTTAATGCTATCTAAACAAAAACAAAAATTCTTCAGATTGATTCGATCACAGCATCTAAAATTCAGGAGGGGTTGGGCAATGGAAATCATTGGAATCGATGTCGGGTTTGGTTTTACAAAAGCATATAACGGAAAGAATTCAGTTATATTCAAATCACTTATCGGCGATGCGACAGATATCCAGTTCCGATCGTTGCTGGGGGATGATTTATCCTCTGAAAGCCTGCATATCACTCTGGATGACAAATCCTATTTTTTAGGCACCTATGCAGAACTGCAGTCCAACATCCGTGAATTCACGCTGGATCAGGACAAATTGATTGAAGACTTTGTTAAAATTCTTGCCATTGCCGCAGCAGGCATCTGCACAGACACTGCAGCCCCGATCAATGTGGTTTCAGGACTTCCGGTGGGCTATCTGAAACGCGACAGTAAAAAATTAAAAGACATGATCCGGGGCACCCATGAAATCACCTTCCATAACAGTGATGGCAAAGATGTCACCAGAAGAATCCAGATTGATAAAATTCATGTGATTCCCCAACCCATAGGCTCCATATTTAATCTGATTTTTGATGACCAGGGAAGAATCAGGGACAAGGCACTTGCCACCCAGAAAATAGGAGTTGTGGATATCGGCTTTAAAACCACGGATTTCAGTATATTTGATCATCTCCAGTATATTGAAAGAGGCTCTTCCACCATGGATACCGGAATATCAAAATGCTTTTCTGTCATTGCCAACAAATTAAGACAGGAAAGCAATATCAGCATTGAGCTTTTCAGGATGTATAAATTCATCGAATCCGGGATGGTCAAAATCAGAGGCAAGGAATACAATATCTCCAATCTTAAAAAAAGAGTTTACAGCCATGCGGCATCCGCCATTGCTTCAGATCTTAACCGGCTGTGGGAAAATGACTGGGACATTGATTCGATTATTTTATCCGGCGGCGGCAGTATTGAGCTGTCCGAATACCTGTCTCCCAATATAGAAGGCAATGTCATCCCCATTCCCCATAACATCGATGCCCGGTTCAACAATGTTATGGGCTATTGCAAATTCGGACGGTATAAATGGGGATACTCCAAATTTATCTCGGAAGCAGCTCAAATGAAAAAAGCTGCTGATGACCCTGCTCAAAAAAATGAGGAAACCGATCCGGCAGCTGCTGATGACAAAGCATCCGCCGAAAAACAATCCAAAGGACTTGCCTGGCTAAGGCGCCAGAATTAAGCGTGTATTTTTATGAATCATGATCAGCTCACCCGGATATTAAACCTGGTTTCAAACAAAGAACTTGCAGTTGAAGATGCAAAAGCCGAACTGGCCCATCTGTCCTTTGAAAATATCGATATTGCTCATATCGATCACCATCGGACATTGAGAAAAGGATTTCCGGAAGTTATTTTCGGCCAGGGAAAGACCAGTGAGCAGATGATTGCAATACTGGAAAAAATGACGCTCAGGGAAAATATCGTCCTTGTCACCCGACTTGAAAAAGAAAAAGCAGACAAAATAAAAGCAGTTTTTAAAACTGCCGAATATTTTGAAGACGCAAAATTATTATGGATAAAAAAACAGGATCCCCAAATTACAGGTATCGGGAAAATTCTGGTGATTTCTGCAGGTACATCTGATATCCCGGTGGCAAAAGAAGCCATGTTGACGGCAACTGCCATGGGAAATCAGGTGGACTATATTTTTGATGTTGGCGTGGCCGGCATCCACCGGCTGTTTGCCCATCAAAAACAGATACTGGAGGCCTGCGTGATCATTGTTGTGGCAGGCATGGAAGGGGCGCTTCCCAGTGTGGTGGCAGGCATGGTCAATGCTCCGGTGATTGCCGTTCCCACAAGCATCGGATACGGCACAAGTTTCGGCGGGATGACGGCTCTTTTAGGCATGCTCAATTCATGCAGCTCAAATATTGCTGTTGTCAATATTGACAACGGATTCGGGGCAGGATTCATGGCATCATCCATCAACCATATCCCTGTTCCCCGGTAATTCAGGTTGCCCGCCGCAACGCAAGGGCCATCTCGTTTTTCGGTTCAATTCGAAGAATCTGGGTCAGATATTCATCTGCCTGCAATACTTTCTGGTCTTTCAGATAAAGCTTTGCCAGCTCAAGTTTTGCCTCAATATGGCCCCGGACATGACGATCAACTTCAATAAAATACTTCAGTGCCGATTCGTTATCTTCTGCCTGCAGGCTGACAAGCCCTGTTTTAAATATCATGTCATAATTAGATGGATTTTCCTTGATACTTTGTTCAAGCAATGCTTTTGGAAATTCCACCTCATTTTTCTCCAGACAAAAATCAATAATTCTTTCTCTCACAACATTGGTTTTCTGGGAGCGGCTGATGGTTTTAGAAAAAAGATCCATGGCCAGACGGCGTGATCCTCTGGTTAAAAGCTTTTCGCCTAAGTCCAGCGCTCTTTCATTATACCGGGAGCTCAGTGATAAAATTTCCAGCATCAGATTCCCTGCTTTTTCCAGATCATCTTTTTTCATATGATAATCTGCCAGATACACCCGGGAGATGACATCATTTCTGTTTACAGCAATTGCTTTTTGCAGACATTTTTCAGCAACCTTATTCTTTTTGATCCTGAAATGAAGCAATCCTAACATGCGTAAAAGCCTTGAGGCAGAAGGCTTATAAGACAATGCAAGTTTCACCTGTTCAATGGCAGCTTCAAAATCCCCCTGCTCTTCCAGCTCTCTTGCTTTTAAACGATGAACCGTAGCAGGGTCTGGATTGTTCACCCGTTCAATCACTGATTTGATTGTACTATCCAAAGCACCCAGTGTTAAGGGTTTGAGCAGATATCCATCCACCTCTGTTTCGGCAACCTCAGCCACGATATCTCTTTCAGCTTCAGCAGTCACCATTATCACAGGGATATCCCGAAGTTCCTTGTCACTTCGCATTCTTTCAAGCATTTCAACCCCGTTCAGGACCGGCATATTCCAGTCCATAAACACAAGATCGCATTTGGTGCTTTTTAAGACATCCAGGCCTTCTCTGCCGTTTTCCGCAAACCTCAAGATTTTACCGATATCCAGATTTTTCAGCATTTTGCGAATCGTCAACCGCATGCTTTTCATGTCATCAACAACAAGGATTGACATATTGCTTTTATCGATCATGAGTTTACATCCTCCAGAAATTTTTCATATTCATCTTGAAGCTGTGCACATCTTTGCGCAAATAATTCTGTTTTCTGATTTTTTGCTTCGGTTTCCAGTTCCAGTGCTGCCTGCCGCAGCAGTTCAGCATTTATGTTGGCCGAAGACCCTTTTAATGCATGTGCCTTTAACCTGACCGTCTCTATATCATTATTTTGAACAGCTGTCTGAATATGATCTATCAACTCGGGGGCCTCAAGAAAAAACGCCTCCAGGACCGCCTCAATCAGCTCCTGGTCATTCCCGAATCTTTCTGATAATTTTTCCCTGTCAAAGCTTTTTGTGTCAGAATTTTTTGCAGATACTTGTGTCTCAGAAATCTGTTCAGACAGGTCCATTTCCGATCCACAGACAGCCATGTTCACCAGACTCTCAAAATCTTCTGGAGTATCATCAACAACTGATTTGGGAAGATAAGAATCGTTATTCAGGTAAGCGCTGATCACCTGTTTGAGCATATCGGGTTCCACGGGTTTGGCAATAAAATCATTCATCCCGGCCTCAAGACATTTTTTCCGGTCGCTTTCAAAGGCATTTCCCGTCATGGCAATAATGGGAACAGGTTCTTTGTTCAACCGGGCTTCATGCTCCCTGATCCGGCGGGTTGCCTCAAATCCGTCCATCTCAGGCATCTGACAATCCATCAGGATCAGATCATAGGCATTGTCCTTGTGTTTTTGAACAGCAATAACGCCGTTTCTGGCCTCGTCGATCTGATACCCATGTTTTCCGATCAATGCTCTTGCCGTTAAAAGATTGGTTTCGATATCATCCACAATTAAAATATGCCGAAGGTGTTTTTTCTTTTCAACAATGCTGTATTTGGTGATGATCGGCAGTGTAAAAGCACCCTGGGCAACTGGACGCGACAACACGGATTTAATGGCATCCAGCAGAAGGGGGCCTTCTACAGGCTTGCTTAAAAAAGCTGAGAATCCTGCATCCTCAAAGCGTTTTGCATCCCCTTTCTTGCCTATGGATGTCAGCAGCATCAGCCGGGTATGCTTGAACATATCATCCTGTCTGATTTTTCTGCCCAACGCCTCTGCTGTAACATCAAACTCCTTTGTCTCCATGATTACAAGAAAAAAAGGCTGATTTTCATCATATGACCACTTGAGCATTTCCAGGGCTTCTGTATCATCAAATGCCTGTTCATAATTGATATTCAATGTATTCAAATTATTCTCAAAATTAATTCCAAGGGAGGAACCGTCGCTGAAAACAAGCACCCGGCAGTCATCTATGTTATGGGCAAATGGATCCACAGATGCTGCCTGTTCGGACTGTTTTTCCAGAGGCAGGGTAAACCAGAAGGTGGAACCGATCATTTCAATGCTCTGAGCACCCATCTGTCCGCCCATTTTCTCCACCAGCAATTTGGAAATTGCAAGGCCCAGTCCTGTGCCGCCAAATTTTTTGGTAATGGACAGATCTGCCTGGGTGAACGGTTTAAACAGATTTTCAATCTGGTCCTCTTTCATTCCGATACCCGTATCTTCCACGCTGAAATACAGGACAGCCTTTGTTTTTGAGTCAGACTGAACCGTAATATTCAAGGTGACTTCCCCTGAATCTGTAAACTTTATGGCATTCCCGGTAATATTATTGATTACCTGACGGATTCTGCCGATGTCCCCCTTGAGCAGGCAGGGCACCTTGCCTTCAATAGAATAAGAAAACTCGATACCTTTCTGTCTTGCCTGAAGTTCGGGCAGGGAAACAATATCCTTTATAGCAACTTCCAGATCAAAATCCCTGCTGTCTATTTCCAGTTTGCCAGCTTCAATCTTTGACAGATCCAGAATGTCATTCACAATCGTAAGCAAGGCCCGAGCGCTGTTATATACAATATTTGAATATCTTTTCTGTTCTTCATCCAGATCCGAATCCAGCAGAACATGCATCATCCCGATGATACCATTCATGGGATTTCTGATTTCATGGCTCATATTGGCAAGAAACCGATCTTTGATCTTCATGGCCTTGTCTGCATTTTTTTTAATCTGTATGCATTCTTCTCTGGATTGTGCCAGCGCCTGTCTGTCTTTTTGATTTTCCTTTAACAGAATCATCAAAGCCGCACCAAAACAAACAAAATTGATACAGACAAAAAAGATACCAAGGGCGGACAGAAAAACAGACCCCAGTTTCATGAAAAGGACACACTGAAGCGCAACCATCAAGAAAAAAATACCGGAAAATAATTTTAACGGCTTGAAATCATGCATAATTTATTCCAATTCATATTCGTATTCAAACAGGTTTCTGCTCGCACAGGATCAAGAATGCTATTTATTTTTATAAACCGACGGATATTTTTTGGCATGACTTGAAGTATATAAAAACCCGTCAGGAATTGTCAAATTTATTCTTGGCGATAAAATATTTATACCCCCGATATTTTATCCTTGACTTTGCATAAATGAATCTATACTAATCTTAAAATAACATTATGAAAAACAGCTTAAACATACTACTCGTCCTTATTATCGTGGAGGTCCTTATTGGAACCTCCAAGCGAAGGGGCTCGTAGTGGCATAAACCTTAAATAAACTTTAAAAGCCGTTATCAGCCCCGACAGGGTGGATAACGGCTTTTTTGGTTTGGAGACAACAAGAATGAGAAGTCATATTGCAACAAAAGGTATCGCAAGAGCCCCGCACAGGAGCCTGTTCAAAGCCATGGGATTTACTGACAGAGAACTTGGCCAGCCGCTGATCGGCATTGCCAACTCCGCCAACGAACTCATTCCGGGCCATATGCATCTGGACAATATTGTAAAGGCGGTAAAAACCGGCATCAGCATGGCTGGTGGAACGCCCATGGAGTTTTCAACCATCGGTGTCTGTGACGGCATTGCCATGAATCATAAAGGCATGCATTATTCTCTGGCTTCCCGCGAGCTGATTGCAGACTCCATTGAAGTCACTGCAACCGCTCACCCGTTTGATGCCATTGTCATGGTTCCCAACTGTGACAAAATTATTCCGGGCATGCTCATGGCAGCCGCCCGTCTGAATATCCCGGCCATCTTTATCAGCGGCGGCCCCATGCTTCCGGGCAGACACCCGGAAAACAACGACCTTAAAACAGACCTGGTAACTGTATTTGAAGCGGTCGGAGCTGTACAGTCCGGAAAAATGACAGAAAGCCAGCTTCTGGATATTGAAAACTCAGCCTGCCCGACCTGCGGTTCCTGTGCCGGCATGTTCACGGCAAACTCCATGAACTGCCTGACAGAAGCCATCGGCATGGCCCTGGCCGGAAACGGCACCATACCCGAGCCCATGTCGGAAAGAATCCGGCTGGCCAAACTCACCGGCATGCAGATTATGGAACTGCTTGCCAAAGGCATTACCCCGGATAAAATTTTAACAAAGGATGCGTTCATGAATGCACTGGTGGTAGATATGGCCCTTGGATGCTCCACCAATACTGTGCTTCATTTAAAGGCACTGGCCCATGAAGCCCATGTGGATATCGACCTGAACCTGATCAATGAGGTCAGCAAAAAAACGCCGCATTTATGTTCCCTGAGCCCGGGCGGAAAAGATCATATTGTTGACCTGAACATGGCTGGCGGAATTCCGGCCATCATGAAAGAACTGCTGGATCACAACATGCTGAACAAGGACTGTATGACCGCCAGCGGCAAAACCGTATCACAGAACCTTGAAACCGTAACGGTTAAAGATAAACAGGTCATCCGTCCGATTGAGGACCCGTATCATAAAGAAGGAGGTCTTGCTGTACTCTTTGGCAATCTTGCCAAAGAGGGCTGTGTGGTCAAACAGTCTGCTGTTCTGGACAAGATGCTTCGTCATCAGGGACCGGCGCGGGTATTTAACTCGGAAGAAGAAGCAACCGAAGCCATCATGGGCAACAGAATCAATAAAGGGGATGTCATTGTCATCCGCTATGAAGGCCCTGCAGGAGGCCCCGGCATGCGCGAAATGCTGACACCCACGTCTTCCATTGCAGGTATGGGGCTGGACGAATCCGTTGCCCTGATCACTGACGGCAGATTTTCCGGCGGGACCAAAGGTGCGTCCATTGGTCATGTTTCTCCGGAAGCAGCCCAGGGCGGACTGATTGCGGTTGTCCAGGAAAATGACCTGATCAGGATCGATATCCCTGCAAAAACCATTGAACTTGCGGTGGACCCGGCAGAACTTGACAAACGGCTTGCTGCCTGGAAAAAGCCCGAACCAAAAATTAAAACAGGATATATGGCCCGCTACGCCCAGATGGTTACATCGGCCGGAAACGGAGCCATATTCAAAGATATTTTATAGGAGACAGACATGAAACTTACAGGTGCCCAGATTCTGATCAAAATGATCAGGGCAGAAGGAATTGATACGATTTTCGGATACCCTGGGGGGGCGGTAATTGACATTTATGATGCCCTTGCAAAACAGAATGGACTCAAGCATATCCTTGTCCGCCATGAACAGGGAGCGGTTCATGCAGCAGACGGCTATGCCCGGGCAAACAAATCCGTGGGCGTGGCCCTGGTCACCTCAGGACCGGGAGCCACCAATACCGTTACCGGAATAGCGTCTGCGTATCTGGATTCCATCCCCATGGTTGTTTTCACAGGGCAGGTACCCACCGCACTGATCGGCAATGATGCATTTCAGGAAGTGGACATCGTGGGGATCACCCGGCCCTGTACCAAACACAATTATCTGGTGAAAGATGTTTCCAAAATGGCTGCCACCATTAAAGAAGCTTTTCACCTGGCACGCTCCGGAAGGCCCGGGCCTGTTCTGGTGGATCTTCCAAAAGACATTGTCCAGACAGCTGTAGAATTCAAAGAGCCCAAAGAGATTGTATTAAAATCTTACAGGCCCAATTACAAGCCCAATAAAAAGCAACTGGCCAAAGTTGTTGAGGCCATTGCCAGGGCAAAACGGCCGGTTATTTTTGCAGGCGGCGGTGTTATTTTGTCTCAAGCCTCAGAACAGCTCACCCAGCTTGCCAGGATGACCAACATACCGGTAACCGCATCCTTGATGGGGCTTGGGGCCTTTCCCGGCTCTGACCCGTTATGGCTGGGAATGCTGGGAATGCACGGCACGTATCGGGCCAATATGAGTATCGGCAACTGTGATCTGATGATAGCCGCAGGCGTTCGCTTTGATGATCGGGTTACCGGAAATGTCAAAAAATTTGCGCCAGATGCAAGGATCGTTCAGATTGATATCGACCCGACATCCATTCACAAAAATATTGAGGTTCAGTGCCCCATTGTTGCGGACTGCAAGACTGCGCTGGAAGGCATCATCGAACTGATCAAAGAAAAAGATGCCGCAAGCTTCAGTCCGGACACCACTGCATGGCACAAACAGATCGCAGAATGGAAAAAAACAGCACCACTGAAATATGAACAGGGAAAAGATGTCATCAAACCGCAGTTCGTTGTTGAAAAACTGTTTGAAGTCACCAGGGGCGAAGCCATCATCACAACAGAAGTCGGCCAGAACCAGATGTGGGCAGCCCAGTATTACCATTTTGACAAGCCCAATCATTTTATTACCTCTGGCGGACTCGGGGTTATGGGATTCGGTCTTCCGGCAGCCATCGGCGCAAAGGCGGCCTGTCCGGACAAGATCGTTGTTGACGTTGCAGGAGACGGGTCCATCCAGATGAATATCCAGGAACTGATGACTGCTGTTGAATCAAAGATTGATGTCAAAATTGTTATTTTAAATAACCAGTATCTGGGAATGGTGCGGCAATGGCAGGAACTGTTTTACAACAAAAACTATTCCTCCACCAACATGGAAAACGCCCCTGATTTTGTCAAACTGGCCCAGGCCTATGGCGCCACAGGACTGCGGTGCACAAAGCCCGAAGACGTGGAAGCAACTTTGTTAAAAGGCTTGAATACTCCCGGAACGGTGATCATGGACTTTGCAGTTGACCGTGAAGAATCCGTTTACCCGATGGTTCCTGCAGGCGGGGCCATAACAGAAATGCTCCTTGTTTAATACAGATAGGATATTCATACAGTTACAATAAAGGATATGTATCATGAAAATAAACAGCTATTTGCTTTCCATCCTTGTTGATGATGAACCCGGAGTTCTTTCCAGAATCTCAGGACTTTTTTCCGGCAGGGGATTTAATATTGACAGCTTAAGTGTTGCCAAAACAGCAGATCAGAATGTTTCAAGAGTGACCATGGTAACAAAATGCGATGCCCACATTATTGAACAGATCAAAAAACAGCTCAATAAACTTATCAATGTTATTACTGTGAATGATCTGACAGACAAAAAATATGTGCAAAGAGAACTGTCCCTGATCAAGGTCAATGCCCAGCCGGAAAAAAAGGCTGAAATTCTCAGAATCGTTGACATTTTCAGGTGCAAGATTGTGGATGTGGGCCTGTCTCACTACACCATAGAAGTCTCAGGAGACAGAGAAAAACAGGATGCCATCCTCAGTTTATTAAAACCCATGGGGATTATTGAAATAGCATCCACCGGTGCTATTGCGCTTGCCAGAGAAAACGCATAGGTTAAAAATTTATAGGTAAAAAAAATGCAAAAAGCAATTTTATATGACACCACCTTAAGGGATGGCATGCAGGGGGAGAATATCTTTTTCTCCCCGGAAGACAAGATAAAAATTGCCCGAAAACTTGATGATGCCGGAATCCATTATATCGAAGGCGGCTGGCCCGGATCAAACCCGGGTGCCCAGCTTTTTTTCGAGCTGGTAAAGGATATCCCGTTCAAACAAGCCAGGATTACCGCATTTGGTTCCACCCGGCGTCCGGGCAAACCCTGTGACCAGGATGCCAATCTTCAGGCGCTTGTCAACTGTCCTGCACCAGTGGTCACCTTGTTTGGCAAATCCTGGGATCTTCATGTGGAATCCATCATGGAAAATACCCAGAAAGAAAATCTTGCCATGATCACAGAATCCATCGCTTTTCTGCTGGATCATGGCAAAGAGGTGCTTTATGATGCTGAACATTTTTTTGACGGATATAAATCCAATCCGGAATTTGCGCTGAAAACACTGGATGCCGCCATTGCAGGCGGGACAAAAACCCTGGTTCTGTGCGACACAAACGGCGGCAGCATGCCCTTTGAAATTGAACAGATGACACGGGCTGTGGTGGATCATTTTAAAGACACACCTGATGTGATCTTCGGCATTCATGTCCATAATGACTGTGCCATGGCTGTGGCCAATTCGATTATAGCTGTTCAGGCAGGGGTTACCATGGTTCAGGGAACCATCAACGGGTATGGCGAACGATGCGGAAATGCGGATTTAACTGCCATCATTCCGATCCTGGCCTTAAAAATGGGAAGAGACTGTATCAGTGACGGCAATCTGAAAAAAATTTTAAACCTGTCACGCTTTATTTCAGAAACCGCCAATGTTCCGCCTGTAAACTCAAGGCCCTTTGTGGGGAACAGTGCGTTTGCCCATAAGGGCGGCGTTCATGTCAGTGCGATCATGAAAAACCCGAAAGCCTATGAGCATATCTCTCCGGAACTTGTGGGAAACAAGCGCCGGGTGATTGTGTCTGAACAGTCCGGTAAAAGCAATATTGAATACAAGGCAAAAGAACTGGGAGTGGACTTAAGCTCAAGCGATATAAACGGATATCATATTGTTTCAAGCATCAAGGAACTGGAAAATGACGGCTATGAATTTGATGCTGCAGAAGGCTCTTTAAAGCTGATTATGGAAAAGCTTACCGGCCAGTTTGTCCCGCTGTTTGAGCTTGAATCCTTCAGGGTCTCTGTTGAAAAAGACAAGGAACGCCCCTGCTATTCCCATGCCATGATCAAAATCCGGGTGGGAGACACTACGGAAATTACCTCTGCGGAAGGCGAAGGTCCGGTCAGTGCGCTGGACAATGCGCTGCGAAAAGCATTGACCCGCATCTACCCCTCTGTGGATGAGATGCATCTTGTGGATTTTAAAGTCCGGGTGATTGACGGTATTGATGGCACCGATGCAAAGGTAAGGGTTCTGATTGAATCCCGGGATGAAAACAATATTTTTTCAACCATCGGCGTTTCAGAAGATATTATAGAAGCAAGCTGGCAGGCACTGGCCGACAGTTTTCAATACAAACTTTCATTAGATAAAAACAAATAAGGCACACATAAAATGACCCAAGACAATCAGATTATCATTTTTGACACCACATTAAGAGATGGTGAACAATCCCCGGGAGCCAGCATGAACATGGCGGAAAAACTCAGGATTGCCACCCAGCTTGAAAAACTGGGCGTGAATGTCATTGAGGCTGGATTTCCCGCAGCATCCGAAGGTGATTTTGAGGCGGTAAAAGCAATTTCCCAAGTTCTGACCACCACTCAGGTGGCAGCGCTTTGCCGGGCCAATGCAAGTGATATCAACAGAGGCTGGGAAGCCGTAAAAAATGCTGCCCACCCCAGAATTCATACCTTTATTGCCACCTCTGAACTGCACATGAAATATAAACTGCAGATGGATGCGAATCAGGTGCTTGAACAGGCAATTGGAGCGGTAAAACTGGCCGCATCCTATACAGATAATGTGGAATTTTCCGCAGAGGACGGCTCCCGCTCCAATCCGGATTTTCTGTGCAAAATTTTTGAAGCTGTCATTGATGCCGGGGCAAAAACCATCAACCTGCCGGATACAGTGGGATATGCCATTCCTGAAGAATTCAGCGAGCTGGTCAGATATGTCATGAAAAACACACCCAATATTGACAAGGCCATCTTGAGTGTGCACTGCCACAATGATCTGGGACTTGCCACATCCAACACCCTGTCTGCGGTAAAAGCCGGGGCGCGGCAGGTGGAGGTGACCATTAACGGGATCGGAGAACGTGCAGGAAATACGTCGCTGGAAGAGGTCATCATGGCCATGCACACACGGCCTGGCTTTTTCCCGTATACCTCATCCATTGACACCACGCGGATTTATCCCATCAGCCGCCTGGTGAGCATGATCACCGGAATCCTGGTACAACCCAACAAAGCCATTGTGGGTGCCAATGCCTTTGCCCATGAAGCCGGCATTCATCAGGACGGGGTACTGAAAAACCCCATGACCTATGAAATCATGAAGCCGGAAACCATCGGCTTAAGCAAGAACAGCATGGTCCTGGGCAAACATTCAGGCCGCCATGCGCTGAATGCACATATTCAGGGAATGGGGTATAATCTGTCCAAAGAGGAGCTGGATAAAGTTTTTAAACAGTTTAAAAATCTGGCAGACAAGAAAAAAACCATCCAGGATGAGGATATAGAAGCGCTTGTAAATGAAGGCGTTCTCAGAAGCTCTGAGGTCTTTGCCCTTGAATATCTGCATGTGGTCTCCGGCAACAAGGTGTTTCCCACTGCAAGTGTCCATTTGACAATCAACGGCAAATCCGTCAAAAAGGCCAGCGAAGGAAACGGCCCCATCGATGCCGTGTTTAACATTATCGCAGAACTTACCGGAACCAAATCAGAACTTTTGAGATTCACGGTTTCGGCACTGACAGCAGGCACGGATGCCCTGGGCGAAGTTACCGTCCGCTTAAAGGAAAATGATGTTGTGGCGCTGGGAAAAGGCGCAGATGCAGATATCATTACTGCCAGCGCCCTTGCATATATCAACGGGCTGAACCGTCTGGAATATTTAAAGGAACATCCTGCAGTCAAACCGGAGAAGCTCCAGCACATTTAGAACTGTTACAGCCGGGGACAAAAATCCATCCCCGGCTTTTCTTCCAATGAATCCCATTCATTTTTTAACTTGACATCTAAAAGCCATACAAATAAATAGAATAACTGTGTTCATTCTTTTAATTTAAAATCATTGGAGATAAATTATGAAAAAAATGTTCAACATTCTTGTATTACCGCTTCTTTTTTCCCTGTTTTTCATGGCTTCAGCGCTGGCCCAGGACACTTCCATTGTCGGAAAATGGAAAACCATTGATGATGAAACCAATGAGCCCAAATCCATTGTGGAGATTTTTGAAAAAGATGGAAAATATTTTGGTAAAATAGTACAGCTTTTAAAAGAACGGGAAGATGGCAGAGAATCCAGATGTTATGACTGCCCGGAAGGCGACCCCAGAAAAGACCAGCCCACCCTGGGCATGGAAATTCTTAAAGACCTTGAAAAAACCGGGGATGAATACGGCTCAGGCACCATCCTTGATCCTCAAAAAGGAAAAATTTACACCTGCAAATTATGGGTGGAAGACGGCAACCTGATGGTCAGAGGATATATTGCTTTTTTCTTCAGAACCCAGACATGGTACAGGGTTGAATAAAACAGACCCATCTTTATGAATAAAAAAAGGCCGTCCTTACACAGATAAAATGTAAAAAGACGGCCTTTTTATTATAAAAAATTTTATTCTGATTTCAGAACGGACAAAAATGCAGACTGGGGGATTTCAACTGACCCCACCATTTTCATCCGTTTTTTACCTTTCTTTTGTTTTTCCAGCAGTTTGCGCTTTCTGGAAATATCGCCGCCATAACATTTTGCAGTTACATCTTTTCTGAATGCAGATATGGTTTCTCTGGCAATAATTTTTCCGCCGATGGCTGCCTGAATGGGAATCTTGAACTGCTGTCTGGGAATTTCTTCCCTGAGTTTTTTACAGGCGGTCCTGCCGCGTGCTTCAGCCTTATCCCGGTGAATCAACTGAGACAATGCATCCACCCGTTCTCCGTTAATTAAAAAATCAAGTTTGACCAGGTTTGTATCCTGATATCCGGCAATTTCATAATCAAAAGAACCATATCCCTGGGTAACACTTTTCAGGCGGTCATAAAATTCATATACCACTTCAGCCAATGGCAGTTCAAATTTCATTTCCATCCGGCTCTGGGTCAGATACTGATAATTTTTACTGACCCCGCGAAATTCATGACACACCTGCATGACATTGCCCATATATCTATCCGGAACAATAATGGAAGCCTTGATAAAAGGTTCTCTGACCTTGGAAATTTCAGCAGGATCAGGATATGCCACCGGATTATCAATAATCTTCACTGTTCCGTCAGTATACGTGAGTTCATACATAACCGATGGCGAAGTTAAAATCAGCGACACATCATATTCTCTTTCAAGCCGCTCCTGGACCACCTCAAGGTGTAAAAGCCCCAGGAAACCACACCGGTATCCAAAACCCAGCGCAGCAGAACTGTCTTTTTCATAAATCAAAGACGCATCATTCAACTTGAGTTTTTCAAGGGCTAAAGTCAATTCTTCATAGTCATCCGCTGCCACAGGATACATGGATGAAAAAACCACCGGCGTAGGTTCCCTGAAACCGCCTTTGGGTTTGCCGCAATGCTTATCCGGCATGGTGACGGTATCCCCGATTTTAACGTCAGATATATTTTTGATCCCGGCAATCAGATATCCCACCTGACCTGCAATCAGCTCGTCCTGGGGCTGGCGGATGATCTGAAATAATCCGACTTCCTCCACCTTATATTCTGCATTATTGGACATGAACTGTATTCTCTGACCTTTTTTAATGCTGCCTTCAAATATCCTGAAATGGACAACGGTTCCGCGGAATGCATCATAATGAGAATCAAATATCAACGCTTTGAACACATCACCCTCAGAGGCCTTTGGCGGTGGAATCAATTTCACCACTGCCGGGAATATATTTTCAACCCCTTTTCCGGTCTTGGCGGAAACCAGTAAGGCATTGTCTGAATTCAATCCCAGGTCTTCTTCTATCTGTTCTTTGGCCCATTCGATCTGAGCAGACGGCAGATCAATTTTATTGACCACCGGAACAATTTCAAGGTTATGCTCCAGCGCAAGATACAGATTGGCCAGTGTCTGGGCTTCCACCCCCTGGCTGGCATCAACAAGGATCAATGCCCCTTCACAGGAGGCAAGCGCCCTTGACACTTCATATGAAAAATCCACATGACCCGGCGTATCAATCAGATTCAGCAGATACTCGGTGCCATCCGGCGCAGTATAGGGCAGAGAAACGGTCTGGCTTTTAATGGTAATGCCCCGCTCTCTTTCAATGTCCATGGAATCCAGAATCTGCTCTTTCATATCCCGGTCTGATATAATACCTGAAAGCTGTATCAATCTGTCAGACAAGGTCGATTTACCGTGATCGATATGGGCAATAATACTGAAATTCCGAATATTCTTTATATTTAACTTCAATTAAGCTCCAAACTAAGTTATTGACAAATATCATCTATCCCGCTAATGATGTTGATATGTATTTACCAATTGAGTTGTAAAGTGTCAAGATAAGCCGGTTTTCTATAGGCGTAATCCCGGAGAAATACACATGACCTATTCAATCCTGATTGTTGATGATGACGATGCCATCAAAGATTCTGTTGAAGAATATTTAACACTTTTAAAATACAATGTTAAAAGTGCGCTGAACGCAGAAGAAGCCCTTGAGATCCTGAAAACATTTAATGCCGATGTTATTTTGACAGACATCATGATGGAGGGGATGAACGGCCTTGACCTGACCCGGAAAATAAAAAGCACCAATGATATTGATGTGATTGTCATGACCGGATACAGCGCGGAATACTCCTATGAAGAAGCGGTTCAGGCCGGAGCCAGTGATTTTATTTTCAAACCGTTCCGGTTTGAGGAACTGGATCTGAGAATCAAAAGAGTACTGCGGGAAGCTGAATTTAAAAAAGAGCGTTCCCAGCTTTTAAAAGAGCTTGAAAAACTGGCCATCACAGATGCCCTGACACAATTATATAATTCCCGTCAGTTTTTTTCCCAGATCAAAACTGAAATCAAACGATACAACCGATATTCGCGCCCCCTGTCCCTGCTGCTTCTGGATATTGATTATTTCAAGCAGTACAACGATACCTGGGGACATCTGGAAGGCGACAAGGTGCTGATGCAGATCGGGCAGACCATCAGTTCCTGCATGCGTTCCATGGATACTGCCTATCGGTATGGCGGTGAAGAATTCACCATCATTCTGCCGGAAACAAAACTGAAAAAAGCCTGCGTGGTGGGGGCAAGAATCAAGGACAATATCAGTTCACAGCTTTTTGAACCCGAACCCGGAAAAAAACAAAAAGTCACTGTCAGCATTGGTGCAACAGAGCTGGTTCCCGGAGAAGACTTTGTATCCTTTATCCGAAGGGCAGATAAAGCACTTTATAAATCAAAGGAAACCGGCCGCAATAAACTGACGTATATTGATGTCAATAAGGACTAACGGCATCATCCTTTTTAAATATTGCTGATCCGCATGCTTAAATCCACACTTCTTGCCTGGTGGGTCAGTGCCCCGCATGAAATCACATCCACCCCGGTTGCTGCAATTATATTCAGGGTCTCCAGAGACACATTTCCGGATGCTTCCACAATAGCCCTGCCATTGATCAACTGCACTGCCGCTGACATCTGGTCATAGTCCATATTGTCCAACATGATGACTTCCGCTCCGACATCAATGGCTTCCTGAACCTGTGCCAGCGTGCTGACTTCCACTTCAATTTTCATCAGGTGTGAGGTCCGGGACCGGACCGCATTCACGGCATTTTTTATCGAGCCTGCCACTGCAATATGATTATCCTTTATCAGGATGCCATCATACAAGGACAGACGATGATTATAGGCACCCCCTGCCCTGACCGCCTCTTTTTCAAGACAGCGAAGGCCCGGCGTTGTTTTGCGGGTATCTGTCAGACGCACATTCGGGTATTCCAGTTTTTCCATAAATGTCCGGGTGATGGTCGCAATTCCGGAAAGGCGCTGTAAAAAATTCAAGGCCACCCGCTCCCCTTTTAAAAGGGCCAGCAGATCCCCTTGCACCTTAAAAATAATTTCCCCGTTTTTAATCAGATCACCTTCGGGAAACGGAGCAAAACATTTACATTCCGGATCCAGCAGTTTGAATACCTTTTCTGCCACAGCAAGTCCTGCAAGAACAAAATCCTGTTTTGCCACAATCACGCCTTTGCCGGTAAAAGATTCAGATAAAATACTTTCCGATGTAATATCTCCAAGTCCTGAATCTTCAAAAAGCGCCAGATTAATTATATTATCAATTGTATTATTCATGGTGATTTTATTTCATCTCTTGTATCCGTTTAAGGTTCGCCTTTAACTTGACATTGACTTCCTCAAGCTGGGCATGCAGATCTTTTACTTTCTGGATCACGTCCTCCGGGGCTTTTTCAAGAAAACTTTCATTGTGAAGACGTTTTTGCACCCCCACAAGTTCCTTGGTGTTTTTTTCCAGTTCTTTTTCAAGACGCGCAATCTCCTTGTCAAAATCGATCACCCCTTCCAGAGATACAAAGCAGGTGGTGTTCTGCGTCACCGAGGTGGCAGAGGATGTCGGAATTTTGTCTGCTTCGCAGAAGAAAAAGCTTTCAAGGCCCGCAAGATTAACAATAATGGATTTGTTCTCGGCAATGATGATTTTTTCTTTCTCATTTTCCGTATGGGCCAGAACCTTTATTTTCATGGAAGGCTGGATGTTCATTTCGCTTCTGATGTTGCGGATACCGGATATCAGCCCGAAAACAAATTCCATATCTGTTTCAACTGCCGGGTTCCGGAGCCTGTCATAGGTATCCTTATTATACGGGAAAGATGCTGCCATGACCATCCCTTCAGTTGTGGGCAGAATCTGAAAGATTTCTTCTGTGACAAAAGGCATGAACGGGTGAAGCATCAACAGAATATCTTCCAGCACTCTGGCCAGAACACTTCTGGCGCTGTCTCTTTTTTTTGCGCCCTCTTTTTCGTACAGGGCCGGTTTTGCCATTTCCAGATACCAGTCACAGAATTCATGCCATACAAACTGATACACCGCAGATGCCGCCTCATTGAATTTATAATTTTCAATGCCGTCCTTCACTGCCAGCGCTGTCTGGGCACTTCGGGACAATATCCATTTTTCTGTCAGGCTCAGTTTCTTTTCATCCAGACGGGTATCTTTGGCTGTAATATGCATCAATGCAAACCGGGAGGCATTCCACAGCTTGTTGACAAAATGACGGTACCCTTCCACACGGGATTCAGACATTTTCACATCCCGTCCCTGGGCCGCAAATGCAGCCAGCGTAAACCTGAACGCATCTGCCCCGTATTCATCAATCACTTTCAGCGGATTAATGACATTGCCCTTGGACTTGCTCATTTTCTTGCCGTCTTCATCCCTGACCAGTGCATGGATATACACATCATTGAACGGCACTTCATCCATGAAATGAATTCCCATCATCATCATCCTGGCCACCCAGAAAAACAGAATGTCAAATCCGGTCACCAGAACATTGGTGGGATAAAATGTTTTTAAAAGATCTGTGTTCTCAGGCCATCCCATGGTGGAAAACGGCCAGAGAGCGCTGGAAAACCAGGTATCCAGCACATCGGTTTCCTGGACAAGCTTTTTGCAGCCACAGGACGGGCAGTCATCCGGATCTTTTTCCTCCACAATCACCTGGTTACAGTCCGGGCATTTCCACACCGGGATTCTGTGACCCCACCAGATCTGTCTGGAAATACACCAGTCCCGGATATTATCCATCCACTCAAAATAGGTTTTTGTCCAGGTATCCGGGATAATTTTTGTCCTGCCCTTTCGAACAGCCTCTGAGGCTTTTTTTGCAAGCGGCCCCACTTTGACAAACCATTGCTTTGAAATGGAGGGTTCAACAACCGTACGACACCGGTAACAATGGCCGACACTGTGATTCAAGGGTTCCTTTTTCACCAGCAGACCCTGTTCCTTGAGTTCTTCAAGCGCTTTTTTTCTGCATTCAAACCGGTCCATGCCCTCATAAGGACCTGCACCGATGAGCATTTTGCCGTCATCACCGATTACTTTTAATTTTTCAAGGCCGTGTTTTTCTCCCAGATGAAAATCATTGGGATCATGGGCAGGCGTGACTTTCAGAGCACCGGTGCCGAACTGTGTGTCCACATAATGATCTTTGATAATCGGGATAATACGATTGGTCAACGGAAGCATGACACAGGTTTCTTTTAAATCCTTAAACCGCTCGTCATCCGGATTAATGGCAACGGCAGTATCACCGAACAGTGTTTCAGGACGGGTGGTGGCCACGGTCAATCCCTGTTTTTTATTTTCAAACGGATACCGGATATAATACAGATATGCTTCTTTTTCCTCATGCTCGACTTCAAGATCGGCAAGCGCTGTCCGGCAGCGGGGGCACCAGTTGATAATATACTGGCCTTCATATATCAGCCCATCCTTATACAGACGTACAAAGACTTTTCTCACCGCATCAGACAGTCCTTCATCCATGGTAAACCGTTCACGGTCCCAGTCACAGGAGGCACCCAGTTTTTTAAGCTGATTAATGATCTCTCCGCCGGATTTTTCCCGCCATTTCCAGACCTCTTCAATAAAGCCTTCTCTGCCGAGCTGATCCCGTGTCCTGCCCTTTTTTGCCAGATTTCTTTCCACCACATTCTGGGTGGCAATTCCGGCATGATCTGTTCCCGGCATCCACAGAACATTGCATCCAGTCATTCTGCGATACCGGCACATGATATCCTGAATAACATTATTCAAGGCATGCCCCATATGCAGGACACCCGTGACATTCGGCGGCGGTATGACAATGGAAAATGATTTTTTGTCGCTTTTATCCTTTGCCTTGAACGCTCCGTTATCCAGCCAGTACTGATACCATTTGTCTTCAATATTTAAAGGATCATACCCTTTATCAAGAGATTCAGAACCCATATCTCAACTCCTAAAACCCATATTAATGAAAAAGGGGATTTTATAATGAATCCCCGTAATTTTTTTTGTTTTATATATTATTCTTGAACTCAATCGTTCTCGTTCTGATCAAGATCTTTTAACAAACGGCTCTTGATCTGCAAAATTTCTTTTTCAATGACTTTTTCCATCACCTCAAACAGCAGGGTTTCCATCCTGCCTGCAAACTTTTTCTCAATCACCCGTTCCAAAGCGGCCTCAATATCCTCTGCCCCGAAATTCATTTCCGGTGCAGGCGCATTCACCACAGGCGCACTTACCACGGAAGCCGGATCTGCCGGGTCTTCTTCCAGCATTTCTTCCAGCATTTCTTCCGGTTCGTCATCAGGCAATCCGATCACATCTGATTCAGTTACGGATTCTTCAGCAAATTCATCTTCCATGGAAAAATCATCACCAAAATCCAGGGAGTCTCCCTCCACATCATCCAACGCCAGATCAGGTTCAGAAGCGGTATCCTCTTTCACGATATCTGTCAATTCGATCACCGGATCATCCAGTTCAATCACGGATTCTCCAAAAACCTCTCCCAGATCATCTTCAACAATATCTGTCAGTTCAATTACACCATCCCCGGACACACCCGTATCCAGTTCATAGACGCTGTCATCCACAATATCTGTCAGCTCTATTACATCATCAGCGACATCTTCACCTAAAATATCATCATCCCAATCTGGCATATCGGTCATAAAGGCCTCACTTTATTAGATATTAACAACAATACCCCATTTGATATCTTTGGACATCAAAAAGTACCAAAGCCAGATCAAAGTGTCAACTATTTAAAATCGCCTTGAACAACGGCTGTTTCATATAAAAAACAGGTTTACAATATCTCGTCTTTGTTTTAAACAGATTCATGATGCAGATCGCCACACAAAAATTCATTGTTCCGGACATCCAGACCCTGCCGGCAGAAATTACCATTCAGGGCCAGGATGCAAAACATATCCGCAAGGTGCTCAGGCTGCGCCCGGATGATCCGCTCACCATCACCGATGGACAGGGCAAAGATTATGCTGCACAGATTATGTGTGTTTCAAAAGACAGTGTGCGGATCAATGTGATTTCAGATATTGAAACCGGCACAGAATCAGCACTTGAAATCACACTGTGCACAGGAATGCTCAAAGATAAAAAAATGGATTTTGTCATCAAACATGTCACACAGCTTGGCATCCGCCGATGGATTCCTTTTTTCTGTGAACATGCCGTGCCCCTGCCTGATCCCAAGAAGATCAAAGCCCGGCAGCGGCGATGGGAAACCATTGCAAAAGAATCCTTAAAACAATGCCGCAGAAGTCTGCTGCCTGAAATCACAGATCCGGTAAATTTTGAAAATCTGTTGGAAGTGTCTGACCAGTACGACCGGAAAATTATTTTTTCAGAAAATTCAGCACAACCACCTGAAACTTTAAAAACCTTGACCCCTGTAAAAAATATCATGGTTCTCATCGGCCCTGAAGGGGGATTCTCCAGGATGGAAATCCAGTTGGCACAGGCAAAAGGATTTATCCCCTGCCTGATGGGGCCACGGATACTCAGGGCTGAAACTGCAGCCATCTGCGCCTGCACTTTAGTCCAGCATATCCTTGGCGATATCTAAAAAAAGCACCTGCGCATATTTTCCTTGACAAGAATTATCAAAAATCATATAAACGCCGTGTTGTTTGGGCCCAGGTAGCTCAGTCGGTAGAGCAGGGGACTGAAAATCCCCGTGTCGGCAGTTCAATTCTGTCCCTGGGCACCACAACAGCAAAGAGGCTTTTAGCGATTTTCGTTGGAAGCTTTTTTTGTTTAACCTGTTAGTTGTCCACCTATTGTCCACCATTTTTAAATTAAACAATATGATGTTTTGTGACTTTTTGGGAAAAATTCAGTTTGTATAGCTCGCAAAAATTGAACAACTGCATTTGTAAAATAAAGAACCGCCAGCATAATGCCAGAGGTTCTTTATTTACTTTCAAAGCATACAAGCTACTCTTCCCTATCACCCCCCTCCCCTAAAACACTCTTATCCTAAGAAATTTTATCAGAATTATTTTCATCATCATCTGAAATTTTTGACTCATCATCTTCAAATTCAATTTCTTCATCACAATCGGTATTATCATCAATGCTCTCAGTACTCGTATCGTCCTCCAGAGCATAAATTCCAGTAACAGCAAGAATACCAACAGCAACTCCACCAATAAACGTCAAAACAGTCTTCATAACTTTCATGATTTCCTCCTTTTAAATAACCGTTCAAATCCTTATAAATAAAGATTTCAAACGGTGTCGATTAATTAAAGATAGACAACAGGCAGGTCATTCGGTGCTTAAGAATAGATCACCTTACAATTTTCCAGACTAATCATCCAAGGGTCAAGACAATCGCTTGAGGCAAATCCATTATTGACCCATGCGCCACCGTTAAAGCAACCCGGATGGTTTTTCCTGTCAAACTCAATAGAGAGATTACAAATATAACCCCATAAACCCTGCCCGATGATTGGGTATCCTTCGATCCTCTTAATTTTTTCCCAGTCTGGAAACACCATTTTATAAAGTTTGGCTATTACAATATCCTGATGATCTGATTCTTCAAATATTTTCTGTAAATATTGTTGCAGATCCAGGATATTTCTAATCCCAAGTTGTGCAAAGTGACCAAGGGGATTATTTATATTCATCACCAATATTTCAACCATACAGCCTCCCCCATTACCGAATATGTTTGCTTGAAGTAATAAATTCCCGATATTTGGTTTTTGCCATCTCTATCCAACCCTGTTCGGCAAAGCTGTACCAGGTATCACCGATGATCAGATGATCATGCAGTTGCGCATCAATGCTGATAAGCGCCATGTTAACCTTTGCAGTGATTTTAAAGTCTTCAAATGATGGACTTACATCACCGGAAGGATGGTTGTGGACAAGGACGACAGCACTTGCCTGTTTCTTCAAAACAGCCTTTAGGAGTTCCCTGGGATAAACAGGGGAAGAGCTGATCGAACCTGAAGATATTTCTTCAATGGCAATAATTTTATTTTTAGTATCCAGAAAGATGCAGTACATCTTTTCAACATCAGGATGTTTTGCAAAAAATGGCTTCATAGTGTTGTAAACCTCCTGTGCATTAGAAAGTATATTCCCTTTAGAGGTCTCTTTTATCATCGAGGTGAAATGTCCTGACTTCAAATCCTCCCAGAATTTGAATGGTTCATATGTTGTGTTTTTGTCCATAATCTTCTCCTGAAAATACAAGAGCCCCCTTGATTGATTTCAAGAGGGCTTTGTTTAATTTTATTCTGGTTTAATGTTTCATCCATTACCGTCTTTCAGTATTGCTGCCACATTATATTTCGAATTCAGTGCCGCATTTATTGCATCTGTATTCACGGAATATATGGCGGTCTATGTGTTCTCCGACTTTGTTGCCCACGGCAGCACCGGCAAAGAATCCTGCCAAAGCACCACCAATACCGCCTGCGATAATTCCAATACCTGTCCCCACAACAGGCACAACAGATCCTACGCCTCCACCTACGATGGCTCCGGTTTTAGCACCAAAATATCCTGAAGCAGCGCCACTTACGCCACCGACTGCTGTTCCTGCTTTTTTAGCAGTGCTTATGAGTATGACATGGTTTGCATTGCCACAATTTGCACAAACTGGCATTTCATTTTCAGACATTATTTTTCTCCTATGATTTATAATTATTGAATACTGTTTTCATAATTGCGAACATGGCTGGTGCCAGTTCAGATAAGTTGTTGATACTCGCGCTTTGGTTGGGCAGAATACGCTTGATACTGAGAGTTTCAATACCGATTCCATAAAATTCAACCCCTAATTTTTTACCCTGCTTAATAGCTTCCAGAGTGTTTACAAGGCAATTGGGGCTTCCATCGGTCAGGATCAGAATAATTTTCCTGGATTCTCTTAACATTATCATTTTCTGTAGAACCCACCAGATAGCCTCACCCATTGGGGTGCATCCGTAAGCCTTGGTATGAAATCTTGAATGGATACGTTCACCATGATTTATAATTGGACAGACTGCTGTGGTTTCATTGTTCTGACTTCCGGCAAGTAGTGGTGGATCGGCTGGAAAGGCGGTGACACCTATATTAATACCTTTGATGGAGTCAAGAGCTTTTGCCAGGGAATAACAGGCATGTGTTGTCAGTTCCATTCTCATGTCCATGGACCCTGAACAGTCGATCAGGATATGAACTGCTGTATTAAACCCCTGCTTTTCTTCAGACTTGATGAACATTCGTGGATCTGAAACAGCAATTTTATATAACCGCCGGGTGTCAAGCTTACCTTGGCGAGAAAGACGACTTCGTTTTAGAAGAATTGACTGAAGCATGCTTTGCAGTCTTGTCTTTAAAGCTGTTGTTGATTTTGTCAGATCATGAAATTTTGTTGAATCCATTGATGTGAAAAGCCGCTTGCCAACGACAGCAACACTGACCTTGTCCTCAAAATCAGAAGATGCCTTTTTAGCCAGGTTCTCTTGAAGGATCTCACCTAAACCTTTGGGCAGTTCATCTGCCCCGGAATGAAGAAATTTATTCAACTGCTGTTTTGAGTCACCATGCTGATTTTTATCCACACTGGGTATCTGCACAGCGTTATCATTTTCACTTTTTTCTGAAGGCTTTTGTTCCTTGTTTGACGGAGGATGAGAAGCTGTTTTTCCTGTCGCTTCGTTTTCAATAAATGAAACGATCTTTTTGGCGTAGAAAATACTATCATCCGTTGTTACGCATTTTGACTGTACTTCCTGAAGGGCAGATTTTATCTTTCTGGATAAGCCAGGATATCGATTTTCAACGATGGCCTCCACTTGATCCCGTGCGTCAGACAAATCAGGCACCTGCCACGATCTTACCATAAGCAGTATCCAGTTTGGGATCATCTGTGCCGCAGACCTTTGATTATCGATTGTGGCATCGTAGAAAATATGCCGGATCAACCAGTGAAAATTGATTTTGCATCCTGAGAAGATAGAGGATAGTTTCTCTTCTACCCGCCAGTCTTCAATGCAATTCCATATACACATCTCAAGTGGCGTGAGTTTCGCATTTTCAACCGCATCGAAATCTGTTTCCCGGATATGTGCGGATTCATGATCAATATAGCCTCTGGCAAGACTGATAAGAGTTTCATCACTTTCCATGGGAAGGCCGGGTAAATTGATGGTACTCCCATCTGTAAATGCTTCCGAACCACCGATGTTAACTTTCACTCCGTATTTGTTGCCAAGCACAGCCGCCACCAGTGGCAGCGACTGCATAATCAGTTTATTTTTCATAAGTCTGTTCCTTTACCAAAGACCAAGGCTGTCAATGGGTTGCTGTTGGTATAAATTGCTAATTGAAACCGCTTCTGACAGATCTATGACGTCAGCAGGGATGGGACAAATTGCGCTATCATTCTGGATAAGGCCCTGCAGGATAGCTTCAGGCGTCTTGCCTTTGATGATACTTTTTCCATAGTCAACCAGGGACTCAGGATCACGTAAAAGCGCCAACACCCCCTGGAGAATGAGCAGGTCTGCGCCCTCAATAAATCCTTTTCTGGGAATATGGTCAAACGCTGTTCTCAGCAAACTGGCGATAGGAGCAGCGCAAGGCTCAACAAAACTCAAGCCGTTCAGCTTTTCATAGATTGACCGTAACGGGGAAATCGCCTTGTGTGATACTTTGTCTTTGCCTGAATAGCATTTACGCCATGTGTCCTCTGCAGTTTTGGCAACTTCGCCGTAAAGGGTGTTTCCCAGTTTTGAAACCTCATCCTTTAAACCATCGTGAATGAATTTGCCTTTGGGTGGGACTATCTGGAAGAGCTGCCATTTAAACCCCATCCGACTGCTAACATAACCGGCGTCCACTACAGAATTTTTGATAATGCTTTTCCATTCAGGATGATGGTTTATCCATGCTTCTATACTCTGGTCATAGTTGGCCAGAAACTTTTGTTTGGCTTTCATGAATTCATCGTGAGTGCTCTTCAGCTCCTTTATCACCTCATCAGCACAGCTTTCAGGTATTCCCCAGCCACCCAAGAACCTGATACCGATGCGATCCAACATGTTAACCGCACGAGATTTAAGAGTCCCAAAGACACGCAGATCTTCAGGATTACAGATTTTCTTGCTTCCCAGAGATGCCAGTTCTTCTGGTGGAAGTCTTGCACCTCCAAAATCAGAAGGGGATAATTTCTTTCTGGCTGACCAGATACTCACATCCAAGTTCAGCACCATCAGGTGCTTGAATACTTTTGCGTCTGTTGTTGTGTCCATATATTCTCCTTTCTAACGGGATCAAAGATCCCGTCTAATGTTGTTTTGAATTTTCTGTGATATTAATTTTAAACGTCTGTTACAGGAAAGATTCGTTGTGCAAGCTCATGCAGAAACGATCTGGTTCCCTTTGTCGCACGATATCCAAGGGCACGGTCAAGAGCGTATGTAACCGGCTGAATGCCTTGGTTCGCTAATGGCTGAAATCGTGCAGTCAGGTCAGCCCAACGGATCAGGGTGCGCGTTGAAAATGTTACCTCTATGGTGTCGTTAAAGTCGGTGCTTTCACCCATGAACAGATTCCGTACCTCATTGGCGAACTCAATCATTTTTTTCCTGAGATCTTCGGGTAAGCCCTTTGCTTTGATTGATAACAGTTTTTCTTCAGCCTCCGGAGTTGGATAGTTGACTTCACAAAGCCAGAACCGGTCCATGAACGCAAGATTCTGGCGAAGTGTACCCTGATAAAGGCCAGTTTCATCAGACCCGCCATTGGTGTTGGCTGTGGCTGCAAACCGGAACAATGGATGAGGCATAATAATTTCACTTCCATTTTCGGGAATACATAAAGGTTCCCCGTCCAGAACTCCATTAAGGCCAGCAGCCGTTGTTGGATCAAGAAGATCTATCTCATCCAGCAAGAATAAACCGCCATATTTCATGGCAAGCGACAGTGGGCCATACTGAAAAAGCATATTGCCGTTGTCTACGGTCAAGTGTCCTACCATGTCAGCAAATTCTAACCGGCTGTGCCCTGTAAGTGAAAACACAGGGTAATTGAGTTTAGCCGCAAGCTGTTTGATGAGACTTGTTTTGCCGCTGCCTGCTGGACCAAACAGATAAAAAGGATCTGATCTATTCATAAACCATACGATCACATCGCGGCTGGATAGATGATAAATGTATTCCGGGTTGATCTCAGGCGTATAAGAATTCGGGGTTGCATACCCTTTGATCTTTTTTCCTGAAGCGGTACCGCTAAAGATAAGACCTGCATCCAGGTCCTTGGGCTTTAATTTTTCAAGTTCTAAAACTGTGGTTGTCATGGCATTCTCCTTAAAGTTAAAATAAAAAGGCCCATTCTCCCGCGAAAGAAGATGGGCCTTATCAAAATGGTTTTTAATTTTTTACGCTGCTGAAATCCGCTTTTTATTTATTTTATTGATATACAGCCGTTCATATGGGGAGCTTGTTTTCTGGCATTGTTCAAGCACATCATCCACCGATATTCCGTCATGGATATGAGCGGCCATATTGTCTTGAAGCTTATCCCGGTCAAGAGATTTCCTGCCTGGCATCGTTGATACTTTGAACCGGTATCCGGATGTTTTGAGCCAGCCGATTTTGTTACCATTGATCAAACGATATGTGTTTTTGATTCGCTGCTCAATGACGTCTCGCTTTTTCTGAATAACTGATTCCTGTTCCTTCAGATCTGCCAGTTTTTCAAGTTCAGCCTCAAAAGATGGATCATGTTCCAGGATATCCTGGTCTTTAAATTTAGGGCAGTCTTGGTTGACGTTGCAAAAATCACATAACGGATGAAAGCCGGAACAATATTGGACATCGTCCAGAGAAATATTACCGGAAAGTATTTCTTCTTTCTCATTCCAGATGCGCTCTGCAATTTGAAGACAGGTGTTAAGCATGATATTGTCAGGAAAATACGGACCGAACGGTTTTATCTGGGTCATAGAAATGGAGAGAACCCAGGCTTCGATATCAACATTTTCCGGTGTGTCCGGCAGGCTAACTCCAAACAACTGAGCAGCAGCTTCCGGGAATGTTACGTCATTAAATTCGATTTGATTATGCTCTGCCGTCACACTGAAGCAGGGTTTTTGCCAGCATTCTTTCAATAAACCTATTTGGCCATACATTTGGGCTTCATAGGATGCGTACAAATGGTCCGGGATCAACTCGTTGCTTTTCAGCTCTATTACCCGCACAGTTGGTTTACCGCCACCCCACACAATCGTAAAATCCAGATGAGCTTTTATAGGGATACCGTTATATTCAATACAGATCTCAAGTTGGGGGATAAGCTTTACACCCGTTGCCATAATCGCATTCTGCAACCCGTATTCTTGCCAATGGCCTCGTTGCAGAATGATTTGTTTTTCAAGTACGGATCTTAATTCTCCGGCGCTCAACCCGGGGACATCCTTATCATGAAGATGCTCGATTAAACCGGCTTTGCCTGCAACGGCTGCACGTAAACATTCCATACCTTTTCCAATATCCGAAAGACCAATATACTGACTTCTGTCTCCGAGCTGCAAAGCTGTTGTTTCATGGGAGTATTTTAATATCCCGGCGGTCAAAAATCGAAGCAAGCCGTCCTTTTTATTGTCAAGCTGCATTGGCATACCTCCACCATATCTTTTTATCACCGTCCCATCTAAAACCTGCTGTCTTTAAGAATTCTTTCTTGGAATGAGTATTTCCCGTGGCAAGGATACAAGTTTTGCCATCATTGGCTGCTTGTTTTCTGTAATTGACGCCATCCAATTTAGGCAAACCATCTGCCCCTGTATCACTGTATTGGGGTTGCTGTTTTTGGCTTTTAGCAGGAATTTTATTCCCGGTTTTTACAGGGTTTATTTCATGGTTTTGAGTTTCTTGTTTTGGTGTAGCGGATTCTGCATCATCGTCTTCTGTGATAATGCCAAGTAAGGCTGACAGACTGTAACGTCTAGCATAGGTCATGGCAGATCCGTACCCCTGAGGATCATTTTTAGGCAGGGGCATTTCAATCAACGATGATTGCCACTGGCCGGTTGCCGCATGAATAATTTTGGTGACCAAACCAAGGTGACCTTTTTCAACAGACACTGCGTATTGGGTCATCCAGATGCCATGCTCTAATAATGCTGTCCGGCATACTTCCATGACAGATTTTAAAGATGCATAACTGCTATTGGTTAAATCATTAACACTATCTTTTAGTACAGGTGTCAGTGTTTGTTGTACTTGTATCATGACCTTGGCTAACTCTGTGATTTTGTCTGAACATAGGGTGATTTCCATCGGTAACCTCCTTTTTGAATAACAAAACCCCTGTCCGCCAAATGGCAGGGACAGGGGTTGTAAAAGTGTTTTTTAAATGATTAAAGACCTTGTTTCAGGTGGGTAATATATATCTGAAAATATTTGAAAATCACATTTTCATGATTCAATGATGGGATTTTAATAATTCAGCGAAAATTTTGTTCAAAGTGGAACGTATTTGAATTTTTAAAGGTATGGATACAGCATATTTTCGGGAGAAGTTGGCTTCATGATATTAAAGACTTTCAACGCGTTTGCCAGCATATTGCCTTTTGAAGACTCTTTAATCTTTGAAGCAAGATCCCCGGATTTTAAATTTTCCCAAAAGATTGTGTCGTCAATTAAGACAGAACTCTTTTTATTTTTTTCATCAATATCCTCCTAAAATGCACAAAGCTCTCTTGAGACATCTCAGGAGAGCTTTAATGTTTTTGTAAATATGGGCCTGTTACAGAAGAAATGGAATTTTATACTGCTTTCAGCGCATATCCTGGTTTTTTGAATGGATTTTCAGGAAAATTAACTTCTACCCACAGTTTTTTCCATTGTCTGGGGCTGAAAAAGATTGTGGAGAAATCAAATTGTTCGTCACCGTCTTCATTTAGTTCTCCACCAGGATTTTTATCAATACAGAAAGCGATTCTATTATAAACAGGGAGCATCACCTCATCATAATGTTTCCCATAACTCTCCAGGAACAATTCGCCATTTTTCCAATTTACAATGTCGAATACATCCTCAAGATCTTCCTTGATCAATTCAAAGGAATCTTCTGAAATCCCTTTTATAACACCGCTGATAGAACTATTATACCCCATATTCATCCTCCTATTTTTAAAAATGGTCAGGGGGTCATTCACCAAAAGACCTCCCGTTGATATTAAATTTAATGATCCTTCGAATTTCTTTTTGTTTCTGAATTAAAAGCACAAACCAGGCAAAAGGATTTATCTTTGCAGGCGTCACAAATCCTGCTCTTGTCTAAAATAGTTTCGAGATGGTCAAATATACTTTCCAGGGTTTTTGTCATGGGTATCTGGCACCCCCATGGCTATTCTGATGCCGGTTCCAACCACCGTGACGATAAAGCCGATTGCCCCACCAAAAGCGGTTCCTACTTTCTGGCTTGTATTGCCCAGAACAACAAAATCCGCGCTTTTGGATTCTGGGCAAATAGGTTTTTCAGACATTTTTTCTCCTATGAATTATTTTGTTAAAATATGATTTTGAAGGTGCCAGACATACCGGACCCGAATGAAATTGAAAAGATGGGGACCGCTAGGGGTATTGCTCCTACCGAGAATGATACTATGAACTATGCAGCGACATTTGCGATTTTGTCTATTATAGTGATATAGAGCCGTTCAAAGCCCTTGCCGGTATTTTCCGATTGTTTAATGATGGAGCAGACAGCCGTCTCATCAATATTGACCGCAAGCTCTATTACCAGAAAATAGATTTTTTTGATCCTTTCTCGATAATTTATGGATTCGTCCAGATCCTTAAAATTGTCTTTCTGTCTGGCCAACTCTTTAAGATCCCGATCACATCCGGTATCGGGTTTGGTCAGCATATCTGTTTTGCCGACAACGGCAGACAGGATACATTCCATGCCTTTCCCGATATACGACATACCCACATATAGGCTTCGATCTCCAAGCTGTCTTGCGGTGTTATCTTGTGAATAGGAGATCAGGCCCTTGGTTAGTAGTGCCATAATGTCTCATAGTTATCCTCCTTCCTAAATGGCACAACCCCTGTCCGCCAAATGGCAGGGACAGAGGCTGTAAAAGTGTTTTTAAAATGATTAAAGACTTTCAGATTTTGTTGGATCAATCCCCTATCGGTGATTTACTGGAATCAATTCAAAATTCCTTTTCAATTTCGACATAATACCCCTGAACTCTGCGTTGCCGTATCACTTCAGGTTTGTCATGTTCCGAGCAGTTGTCTCTGCTCCAGCCTGGGCGGACTGAGGTGCCCTCACCTTGTGCCCATTTCTTCAGTGGTCAGTTTGATCCTGAAAACAAAGGTCCCCTCCTGATCCGGGTGCCTTAGTCCGGGGGATTCGTTTCACTGCTTTGATTCTCCAGTTGGGTGAATCATTCTACTTTGGTAATCTGGCCTTTTTTTTTGATATTAGCCAGGTGACAAAATTATTACCATTCTATTTTTCCAACAATGAAAATCTCCTCACATTCAGGGCAGCAGAGTTCATCTCCAAGATGTTCACAACCAAATGGATTCTTTAAAATCCGTTGGTATATACGTTCCTCATCCGTAAATTTATTGATGCATAGCAAGTCAATAGGACATTCACACGCTGGGCATTCTATGTTTACGGACATATTCAAAGTGCCATTTACTGTTTTCATAAAAAAACTCCTTTCTTCATTAATTTCCACAAGTATTTAATCATTGGCTTCGATCTCTAAGCGGGCGTGGGGGTTTGCCTTTAGACCTTGTTTCAGATTGGTAATATATATCTGAAAATATTTGAAAATCACATTTTCATCATTCAATGGATGGAATTTTTTTACAAAATATTTTGGCTGAATTTCAAGCCCCGGACTTTTATTAATAGTCCGGGGTTTTGAATCCAGCCTTTGGGGGATTTCGATTTTGACATAGTCCACAGTGAAAATATGAAGATATAAGATTAAGATTTTATTGATTATACTGAAGCAGACAACCTGTCCAACGAATATCTTTAGTTTTACGCTCGAATCGATTTGGCGACTTCAAGCAGTTTTTCAAGTTGCATAGGGGTAAAGGCGGCATCTTTAATGAACCTTAAAAGCTCCATAGCCTCGGGCTGATCATTTAAAAAATCTGAGACCTCTGGATCTGTTGAAGATGATAAGCGGAATAGAACATCTGGATCAGTTGCCAATTCTTTCGCAAGAGCTTTTATGACCTCTGGCTTTGGCGGCTTCTCCTTGGCACGCTCTATTCGGCTGAGATATGTGGGAGAAATACCGATTTTCCCTGCAGTTTCACGTAAGCCGAGATCTTGGGCAACCCGCAGTTCCCTGATTGTGTCACCGAAATTTTTCACTCAAGCTCTCCTGGTTTCAGCAGTTTTTCATTTGTTTCTTGAATATACATCTGTGTTTAGTGTTTTGCAACACTAAATTTTTCTGGTAAATTTTAGAATTTTATATAATCTATTGTGGTTGATTTTAGCCCGGATTCCGTTTATGTTACATAAAACTATGTGCCATTGTGCCCCGAGCCAATCGAACACCTTGAGGAGAGGTGATATGCAAAACGACGAAGTGTTAAAGATAAAGGATGTAGCCGCATTGCTCAAAATTGGAGAGAAAACCGTTTACTCGATGACTCAGTCTCGAGAATTGCCTGGATTCAAGGTCCGAGGTCAGTGGCGGTTCTCCAAAAAAGACATTGATAGGTGGATCGAAAAACAGAAAACAAGCTCTCAAAATTTGGGAGGCCACCAATGAAAAAAGTTAACAACTCCCGTCAGTGGAGACTTAAAAATGAATAAAATAATCAAACAGTCAGTAAAAACTATCGCCGCTGGATATCTGCTGGATTATATATCCGGAGAACAGATCAAAGAAACAAAAAAAGAGATGGTTCGCCAGCGAATAGTCCGGGCATTGATTCATGAGTATGGTTTCTCGCCGGATGATATGGCAATGGACTTTCAGGTTGCCGTCCATAAAAAAGCCGACGTCGCAATTTTTCATCATGGCAAGAACCATGAAATTGAAAATATCAGCAGGATTGTGTTGTGCCGACAAGAGCCAAAGATAGGAAAAGCAGCCGTTCGCATCCGTGACTTTGAGCAAGCAGCTACTGATCTGGAAGCACTTGAAGAATTGATGCAAACTGTTGAGTCTTGTCAGTATGGCCTTTGGACCAATGGACTTGAATTTTTCTTTCTTGAAAAAGAACTGAAGCGATTCGAAACCAAATGTAACCCGATTGGTGATTGGCCCATGGCCGAAGAATCCATGAGGACAAGAGATGTTGTCTCGGATGCACACACCCGAATTGCTGACAATGACATGCTGAAAATAACTTTCCGCCGTTGTCATAATTTTATCCACGGTAACGAGGGAATGCCCAAAGATGCCGCTTTCTGGCAATTCCTTTATTTGATTTTCTGCAAAATGCACGATGAGACCTTTAAGCTTGGTGAACGTCGTTTCTGGGCCGGACCCAAGGAACAGTTTGACAATGCCGGGCGCAAAGAGATCCGCAAACGAATTGAGCCTCTATTTAATGAAGTCAAAATCAAATTCAAAAACATTTTCAGAGGTAATGAAGAGATATCCCTTTCTGATCGGGCATTGGCATTTATGGTTTCGGAACTTGCCAAGTATGATTTTACCCGAACCGATGTCGATGCCAAAGGGGTCGCCTATCAGGAAATAGTAGGCACAAACTTGCGCGGCGACAGAGGTCAGTATTTCACGCCCAGAGGCGTTGTAAAACTGGTGGTTGAAATGCTGGCCCCAAAGGAAAGCGAGCGCGTACTGGACCCGGCCTGTGGAACGGGCGGGTTTCTTGTGGCAAATATCGGGCATATGTTGAAAAAATTCAGGACAGAAGCAGGTACCTCTGCTGGAAATGAAAACACCACCGAATTCCTGGATATCCATGACCGCCTGAAAGAGTATGCTGGCTCGATGGTCTTTGGTTCCGATTTCGACCAGTTCCTTGTGAGAGCGTCGCAAATGAACATGGTGATGGCCGGCGATGGCCGGGGCCATTTATACCACATGAACTCGCTTGAGTACCCCAACGGTCATCTTCAGGACAAGGATGCACTAAAAGATATCCCGTTCGGTAGTATTGACGTTATCATGACCAATCCGCCATTTGGATCAGATATCCCCATTACCGACAAAAACATTCTAAAACATTATGAACTTGCCCATAACTGGGAGTCGGATGGTGAAGGCGGGTTCAGGAACACCGGAGTGCCCAAAAACAGTGTATCCCCGGAAATCCTTTTTATCGAACGGTGTCTCAAATGGCTGAAACCCGGCACCGGAAGAATGGGAATTGTCCTTCCTGACGGTGTTTTGGGTAACCCAGCGGCAGAATATATCCGCTGGTGGATCATGCGGGAATCACAGGTTCTGGCATCTGTGGATCTTCCGGTAGAAGCCTTTATTGCAGAAGCCAATGTGAACATCCTTACCAGCCTTCTTTTTCTCCGCAAAAAAAGCGAGCAGGAAAAACATGCAGAAGCAATGAGCGGCATGGAAGAATATCCGGTTTTTATGGCTGTCGCCGACAAAGTCGGTTTTGACCGCCGTGGCAATAAGCTTTACAAGCGCACCCCAGATGGTGAAGAGATCGTGATGGCAAAAGAACACACAGAAAAACTTCGCATAGGGGGGCATATTGTTGAACGTAATCTTGTGCGGAACGAAAAAATTGAAGATAATGACCTTCCGGTCATTGCAGAAGAATATCGAAAATTCTGCCGTGAGCAATGGGGGGATACCGCATGATTACGCGAATTGAAGCCACAAATTACCGTTGTCTGGAAAAAGCAGATGTTGATTTATCGGAATATATTGTACTTGTAGGGTCCAATGGGGCCGGCAAAACCACGCTACTCGATATTCCAGACCTGATATCTGAATGCTTACAAAGCCCTTCGGTTGGACAGGCATTTACGTTATCACATAAAGGCCGCCCTCCTCGTTGTTTTTTCCTTGAAGGTCTTTTGTTTCAAGGTCATGGGACCCATTTTTCCATAGCGATAGAAGCAAGACTTCCTGAACATGTGATTGAAGCATTGGTTCCTGCATTATCATCGGCGGATCAGCAAAATTCTGATAAATGGTGGCGTTTTATCCGTTATGAAATTCGTTTTGAGATATTTAACAAAAGAGAACTCACTATCAGCGATGAGCACCTGTTTCTTTTTTCCGAAAAAGATGCTCCTGAAAGAGGTGGAATTCGGATTTTCGGCGAGTATCCCCAGAAATCATGGAGAACGATAATAAAAAGGACTCCAGGTGAAAAAAGCAGTATCCGTGTAGAGACACAGAAAAATGCCAAGAGTAAGACCTTATCGATCACCCAATCGATTCTGGCGCTCCCAAAGGTAAAATTTGAAAGTGCTGATGACTTTCCTGCAGCATCATGGTTTTATGACCTGCTTTGTGAAAAGAGTGTTTTCTATCGGCCGGATCTGTACTCCTTGCAAACGGCCAGCCCCCCTGGCTTATCGGAGAGGATTATACCGAATGCTGCCAACCTTCCATGGCTTGCCCTGACTCTGCAAAAAAACGAGTCAAGATATCGGCTCTGGATAGATCATGTGAAGACCGCACTGCCACAAGTGGAAAACATCTTCGTTAAAGAACGAGAAGAGGATCATCATGCCTATTTTATTGTTTTATATCAGGGAGGTTATGAAGTGACCTCTTCCGGATTATCAGAGGGGACGCTCCGGATTTTGGCATTAACCATTATTCCATATCTGGACAATCTCCCGTCTCTGATTATCACAGAAGAGCCGGAAAGTGGGATTCATCCCCGTGCCATAGAATCTGTTCTTCAATCCCTTTCATCAGTCTATGGCTCGCAAGTTCTGGTAAGCTCCCAGTCCCCTGTCGTGTTGGCCCAGAGCGAACTTGATAAAATCCTGTGCGCTCGCCTGTCTGACAACGGTGCAGCATCAATAGTTAAAGGAATTGATCATCCCCAGTTGAAAGAATGGCGGGGCCAGATTGATTTAGGAGCCCTTTTTGCTGCGGGGGTTCTGGGATGAGAGACTGTGTTTTTCTTTTAGCTGATACCAACATGAAGGCGGTTTTCGAAGGATTTCTGGACAGAGAAAGGTTTCATCTGAGTCTTCAATGCGGCAATTTTGAGTTTACCTCCAAACAGGACCTGGTTGTTGCCTCCGGTGACAATGATCCGGGACTCTATACCCGTGGCCATGAATTATTAAAGCCCTATGTAGCCACTCATAATCACGCAGTTATTGTGTTGGATGCACAATGGGATGGATCTCCCGGACCTGAAGCAATTACAGAACATATCACAACCAATCTGTTGCGATCTGGATGGAAACAAACAAACTGTAAAGTCATCGTTATTGACCCTGAGCTGGAAAACTGGATCTGGCAGAAAAGTGATCATGTGGCAAAGGCACTGGGCCTTGAATCTTCATCTGAATTCAGCAGTGTAGTAGATGCTGATGTGTGGCCGGATGGACAGGCAAAACCAGATCAGCCAAAGGAGACCCTTGAAGCGGTTCTCAAATCCAGGCGCATTCCTCGCTCCTCTTCCATTTATAAAAAAATCACCTGCAAAGTGTCGATAAGCAGGTGTCAGGATGCATCCTTTTTACTTTTAAAATCCACATTTCAAAGCTGGTTCCCTATGGAGAATGGACATTAACTATGAAAATATTCCCTCTTTTCACAGATAATCTTAAAGAATTCATGAAAAATGGTGGGGTGCCAGCATGAGGATTAAAACAATATCAAGCTGTTTGATAGAAAAGGAAGACTGTAGGTTGTCTGCGAAACCATATTTTTCTGGAGGAATTGAGGCACGAATTGCGATAGAAAGACTTCAATGTGAAAATCTTGTCGATCTGGTGCAAAATCACAAAAAAGGAATTTTTAATGGTCCAAGATTCAGGAGAATATTTGTTGATGATCCTGCGTATGGAATCCCTTTGCTAAGTGGTTCAGAAATGCTGCAAAACGATTTGTCATATGCTCCTTTAATTGCTGTTAAACAAGCAAATTCGATGCCTGAAATGATATTAAAAAAGGGAATAACCTTGATCTCATCATATGGTTCTGTGGGGCGTTGTGTTTATACGAGACCCGATATGGTTGGGATGGTTGGTTCCGATAATGTTTTAAAGGTGTTAACTGATCCTGAAATAATACCTCAAGGTTATCTTTACTCGTTTATTTCGAGCCAATATGGAATCCCCCAGGTTCTTCATGGTGAGGGCGGTGCTGTTGTTACTTATTTGGACCCTTCAAGAGTTTATCATTTAAAAGTCCCGCGCCTTGATAGAATTGAAGATTATGCGCATGAGTTGGTTCAAAAGGCGGCTGATATGCGTGTTGAAGCAACCAACCTATTAAAATTAGCTGGCAGCAGGGTAAATCGGGTTTTCGCATTTCCCGAAAAACTTGCGTTCTCTCATCGGAATTTTTCCTGTGCAGTTACATCATCCAGGAATATTTTATCTCGTATGGAGGCGACCTACCATGATGGCATTGCTCAGGAAAGTGATCGTCTTTTAGATGCCATTCCTAAAAAAAACCATCTCATTGGCCTTGGTGTGTCTTTTGGTGAAACAGGACGGTTGAAACAGGTATTTGTCGAAAAAGAATATGGAGAACCTTTTGTAACCAGTGGTGAAATTTTCAGGCAGGTATATGCACCTTCGAGATTCCTATCAAAAAGTCTATTACCAGACGACAATAGCTGGGCGACACAAGAAGGTGATCTGCTGTTGGCACGTAGCGGTCAAGTTGGCGGCATTATAGGCAGAGGGGTTTGGGCTGACAGTCGTTTTAAAAATGCTTGCGTTTCCGTTGATGTTATCAGGATAAGTGCACAGAACGCATCAATTCTACCCGGTTATTTGTATGCATATCTATTTCTAACCGATGTAGGTTATCGTCAACTTATTAGGACTGCAGCGGGTAGTTCGATTCCACACCTTTCTGTTTCAGATGTTCAGGACCTTCTTATTCCTCGTAGTGATGATGCATTTGAACAAGAGATTAACGATATGGTTTGGAAAGCTGGCAGAGACAGAGCTGAGGCTCAGCTCCTTGAAGAAGAAGCTCGAAACCTGGTCGAACAAGCCATCAAAAAGGGAGGCCCTAATGGCTAAAGTGGTTGGGGAGATCAGTGGAATCCCGGCAAACGAAGCCGAACGAAAAGCCATTGGTTTGCTGCGTGATCGGTTGCCTGACAGCTGGATACTGTTTCATAACTTTGAACTCCGACAGGGGGCGGAAGTATTTGAAATCGATCTGGCAGTGATGTCGCCTCATGCCGTCTATATAGTGGATATTGAGGGGACACATGGACTGATCGATGTATATGGCTCCAAATGGTATCCTGACGGCAGGCAGCCCTTCCACTCTCCGCTGGCAAAGCTCCGTAATCACGCAAAAATTATGGCCACTATTATCCGTGAAAGCAACCCCGGATTGATTGAACTTCGCAAAGCACATGTACAGGCGGTGGTAGTTTTGACGGCTGATGACGCCAGTCTGAATGATCCGGCGGGCATTGATTCACCGGATGTAACAGACCTGAAGCACTGTATCAATTACCTGTCCGATAAGAAGCGGATTCCGGATCACCGGCTCGATAATATTCAACGTCACCATGCCCAAATTTTCAAGGCGATCACCGGCAAGGCAAAGCCCAGAAGTTCGGCCCTTGTCTTCAGAGACTGGCAGGTGGAAGAAAAACTTGGCGGTGACGACCATTATACTGAATACCGCGCAAAACACTCCCTGTTGGGTAAAACCGGTGGCAGAGCCCGCCTGAGGGTGTATAAGGCTGATCCATATAAGCATGAAGATGCCCGGAAAGAAGAGTTCAAAAAAATCAGCAATGCCTACCGGGCGGTGGCTCATATGCCGACCCATGCCAACATCCTTGCGGTCAAAGATCTCTTTGTTTCGGATGAAGAAGACCACGTCGTTCTGGTAACGGAGGATCTGCCTGGCCAGGCGCTCAGGCAGCATATCAAGAAAAATACCCTGGCTCTGACTTTTGACCAGAAGCTGGAGATTATGCGCAATGTGCTATCCGCCCTGGATCACGCCCATAAACATGAGGTGATTCACCGCAATCTGACTCCGGATGCCATTGTCGTAACCAAAGGTGGACAGGCCCGGGTTACAGGGTTTGACTTTGCCCGGGTGGGTAAAAACAGAACAAGCACGATCGCAGACCAGATTATCCGGGATATTGATAGAGATTATCGGGCACCCGAGTTGGTGAAAGACGAGGCGGAATCCTTCACCAAAGAGGCCAGTATTCTTTCCGACCTCTACTCCACTGGTTTAATTTTTTTCGAACTGATCACCGGTGAACAGGCCTTTGAAAACATTGACCAGATGATGGAAGCTGACGGTAAGTTTCCCATACCTCCATCTGGATTAAAGACGGATTTACCCAAAGGCTTTGATGCCTGGTTGCAAAAATTTTGTGAGTTTGATCCTGAAGACCGGCATTCAAGCGCGGCTATAGCCAGAAAGGGCCTGGATGCCATTATCCTTCCCGAAGCCAAAGACGAGTCAGATGAGGATGTTTCCAGTGATTTATTACCAGTGGTTCCTGAGGATCTGACCTCCTTGCAGAGAGATGATGTGTTGGCAGATCGGTTTCGTGTGCAGGAAAAACTGGGAAGTGGGGGATTCGGAGTTGTTTACAAAGTGTTTGACTCTTTTGGCGATGTGGTTCGGGTCATTAAAATGATCACCCGTGACCGCCGCAGCGTTTACGAGCGTTTGCGACGTGAATACAAGACCCTGACCCAGCTTCCCGAACATCCACATGTCGTAAAGGTTGTGTGGGCTGACCGTTTCAATGATAAAAACCAGACCCCATACATTGTATTTGAATATATTGAAGGGCTTGATGTATCAGACCTGATCGATGCCGAGGCACTGTCGATCAATGATGCTGCCCAGATCATTATGCAGTCGGCAAAGGGCTTGGATCATCTGCATAAAAATGGCGTTTATCATCAGGATATGAAACCATCGAACCTGTTGTGGACCGACAAAGGGGTTCGAATCATCGACTTCAATGTGGCGGTTGCGGCAACCGATGAAATGCAAGGTGGCGGAGGCACAAGAAGGTACCTGCCTCCTGACTATGACATTTCAGGTGAACCTTCGGCGGAAGATCGAATCGATCGAGATCTGTATGCCCTTGGCGTTACCTTTTATGAGTGCTTGACCGCTGGAACGTACCCTTTTGAAGAAATGACACCGCCACCCAAAAAAAAGCCCCGAGATATCAAGCAATTTAAAGGGTGTTCAGATCTGAGTTCAGGACTGGTAAAGGTTCTCTACAAACTCATCGCTCCAGAAAGAAAGAACCGTTACCAGAAGCCACTTGAAATGCTGGCCGATCTGGAAGCTCTAAACGGACAATACCGCTCCCTGATGACAACCGGCGAGTTGACTGCAACACCGAAAGCCATTTCCAAACTGGGCTTTGAGACCGACCGCTCCAATTTCAACCCTTACGTCAGCCATCTTCTGACGCTTTACAGCCAGAGCCAGATATCCAATGCCGGGACAAGAGGACTGGATGAGATCGGTAAAGCAACCTATGTTTCCACCTATCTGGATGAAAAGCTGAAGCCAGCTCTGCTTCGAGGGGACTTTCGGCTGGTCGTTATCAGTGGTAATGCCGGAGATGGAAAGACAGCTTTTATCCAGCAGTTTGAGAACGAAGCGGAACGTGTTGGCGCAAAATTCCAACGCCAAGCGAACGGAGCAGTGTTTCAGCTGAAAGGGCATACCTTCCAGAGCAATTATGATGGCAGTCAAGATGAAGGCGATGATCAAAACGATGCTGTATTGCTGAAATTTTTCAGTCCATTCAAAGGGAGTAATCCTGACACCTGGCCAACCAACCAGACAAAAATCATTGCGATAAATGAAGGGCGTCTTGTAGATTTCTTTTTAGAACATGTAAAAGATTTCACCAAGCTGGCCGCCATGGTTCACCAGGGGCTGTCAGGCAAACAACCGGAATCTGGCGTTTCGGTCATCAACCTGAACCTTCGTTCCGTTGTTTCTGAGGCGGGAGATGGCAAAGGCTCTATCCTGAAACGTTTGATTAACAGAATGACTCTTCCGGAATACTGGTCCGTTTGTGAAGCGTGCGACTTGAAAAATAAGTGCTATGCCTACCATAATGCCACCACGTTTCAAGCTTCTACGGCTGGCCCAAAAATCACTGATAGGCTGGAAAAGCTCTACACGATTACACATCTGCGCGGCAGACTGCATATCACCATGCGGGACCTGCGCTCTGCCTTGGCATTCATGTTAGTTGGTACCGAAGACTGCGATGGGATTCACAATCTCTATCAAAACGGTGGAGAAAAAAGCTGGAACCGTATTCTCAGCAGATTTTACTTCAATTCGTGGATAGCTGGCTACCGGGAAAATACCGACCGTCTTATCAAGCTGCTACAGGAAATCGATGTTGCCCAGGTCAGCAATCCTGCTTTGGACCGGGAGCTGGGATTTCTAAGCCCTGATCATAAGAAGATGTCCCGATTCAACTTCGGACTTCGACCAACATATGATGAAGATCTCCTGAATCTTTTGTTCAAAAACCTTCCACGGGATTTTTCACCCAAGAGACGGAATCATCACATCTCAAAGCATCAGAGCTACCTGAGTCAAATGCGGCGAAAGCATTTCTTTGAGTGCCGAGATGAAGAACAGTGGAAAGCTATGCTGCCCTACAAAACGCTTGATCAGTTTGTAGACACCATACATAGAGAGAATGGCAGTGGCGATTCAATCAAGCGGATACTCATGGCCATTAATCGTGGCGAAGGACTGAGTAACCCGGATAGGCTTGGATTTCAACTGGCTCTGCGAGTTCGAAAGGTCGAAAAAGGCACGATTCGAAGCTATCGGCTTTTTGACGGAAATCGGTTCACGTTCCAATTTCAGGCCCATGTCATTGACCATCCATTTCTTGAGACTTTTCCGCAGAACATTAACCTGCATTATGATTCTGGAGATGGACACACCGCCAACCTGACCATTCATCTTGATGTGTATGAGATGCTCATGAGGCTCAATGATGGGTATCGTCCAAGCGTAGAGGAAGAGGAAGGGTTTTATCTCAGCTTGTCTGTATTTAAAAATGTGCTCTCTTCTGCGCCATATAATGAGGTGCTTCTTACTGAAACTGGACGACGATTCTACGAAATTGAACGGAAAGAAGATGGAACACTATCCATGTGTGTGATGGAAGAAGGAGAAAAATACCATGTCGATTAAAGGTAGAGATAAAGAGTTTCGCTGTACCAAGGTCTCCTTCCTTGAATTCAAACATATGGACATGGACCGTTTACTGACAATGTTGTTTCCACGGCTGAAATTCGATGGGCATGGAAATCGGTTGTTACGTCGTAAACTTCTCACTATTAAAGATTTCAGAGATGAATTTATTGACAAAAAAGATTGGTTTGAAGGGTTTCAGGACCATCCGGATATCGTCTACAAATGGTTAGAGACGGATCTGCTTGATTTGGTGAATAGAGGGAAAGACGGCCAAGCTGTGGCCGCCCCCAGACCGCTGCACGGCAACACCTATAAATTCCGAAATACAAAATTTGCCCGAGATTTCAGTGGTTCAGAGCAAGTTTACTGGATGCTCTATTATGCACGACATGGAAAAGGCCAGGCTGTTCGAGATGCTTTGAAGCGTTTCTTTTTTCATGGGTATGATTTTCTGACAGACAAATATGATCAGAATGCTGTTCTGGATGTTGAGACTCAGGCTTTATTACGATTGGATCATCAGGTGGAAAGAGACACCAAGGATTCAAGAGATCCGGATCGGCAACCGCCTGTCTGTATTGGTCGCACAGATATCTTTGCTGACGATATCCTACGGCTGCTGGCTTATGAAAACCATATTCCACGCTCCGTTTTGGTTGAATATCTGAAAACGTTGATTGCTTTTCACTTATCGCTCTATCACATGGAACTACTGGAATTGATCCCCGGATTTGTGAAGCATGAAGGATGTAACGCCCAATGTGACCGGCAGACCTGCCCCATAAAAGAAAACTTGAAAGAATGCCCTTATCGTCATTTCTTTGTCACAGACATGGGGTCTCCTGATAATGCTCATTTGACAGCCATGGCTGAACAATCAGCAGAAAAGGTATACCGCAAAATCCCCGCTTTTGTTGCGGCAAATTATAAGATAAAAAAGCTGGATGAACTTGCAGAATATTTGCAGAAAACTCACAAACTGTCGCCTTCGCAGGGAAATGAATTTTCATTGAATGAAATCATATCCCTTTCGAGCGGACCGCATGCGGCGGAAAAAGAGGCCTACTTTAAATTCCGATTAACCAAACTGGTGGAAGAAGCGACGGAAAAGAGCGAGATTGTAGACCCGGAAATCCGTTCTGCCGTAAAAATGGATCTGGATGATTTCGATACCTTTATTGAAATTCTGATGGCCTATCGCGGAAAATATCATAGGCAATACATTACTGAATGTTTGGATTCAATTCTCTTAAAAAACAAGGACAATGGTCTGTTAGTTCAACCGACACGAAAGAAACGCCGATTTGTTCTTGGCAGTAAACTGCTTGAATTGCTTTTACAGCTGGCTGTTTTGACCCAGAAGGAGAATGCCTTTGTAACCAGAGAGCTTCAAATAGAAGAGCTTTTGGTGTTTCTGTATGAACGATACGGAATATGCATTGATCGGATTCCAACATCTTCGCAGGGCTCCAGCATTCTCGAAAAACGTGCTTTAAGATTGAATTTAGAGGCGTTCAAACGGCGCCTGCGTGATATTGGATTTTACGAAGACTTGTCTGATGCCTACATAACCCAAAAGATAACACCCAGGTATCAGATTACCCGAGCTGGTCAGAGCAATTCGAATGGGGGACAGGCATGAGTAATACATTTATGGAGTTAACACAGGAAAAAATCAACCATGCTGTTACAGCTCTTCTGTGTCCGAAAATAGGCCAAATTCTTCAAGAAAGAGCTCCGGGGCATTGTATGCGGGTTACTGATCTTGATGACGATGTCATGGAAACTCTTTGTCTGGAGCTGAAAAAACAGTTCCCGAGCGGCAACATCTTTATCTTGAGTCACACACACTCAACCGAAATGACCCACCTGATAACATCCACCAAGCTGGTTGAAATGAGAAATCCTCAAGAGGATGGTGAGTTAAGAAGCCCTTTGCTGGTTTTTATCCCAACATTTCTCAGGACCAGTGCCGAGGATTCTTTTGGTGTAGCAACGTTTGAGGAACTTTCTTTTGTCGATATTTACATAGAAATGATTGAACAACTTTTACAGAGAGTTCCTGTTTCTCTGATTGCATCGGTAAAAGACATCTTTTCAATTCTTCAGGAAGAGCAATGGTTTTTGGCTGATGAGGTCAGCATGGTCCGCTTTTTACTGACAGCCCTTGAGAATGGCATAGATGGCGAGACCATTGGCGCAAGCCTCTATGAGCTATCCCTGGTCCCAGACTTTAAATTATTCGAAGATTCCGCTCATGTTTCCGGCAAAATCCACCGGAACATTGATTCTGTGAGAATTTTGGTAAATTCTCACAAATCACTTCGAGGCAGGGTTGCCGAGCTTGGGCTTCAAGACAAAAAAATGGCTACTACGCTCATCATTTTTTTCGAAAAGCATGATGTTCACGAGCCGGAAAACTGGACACGTCGAATTGCTCTGGAAAAAAACTGGTGGGATGTCTCTTTTGACAAATGGACGTTCGCTGAAGAAATCGAATTGGATAAAATAGATGTCAACGTTAATTCGACAGATCTGCCGGCTATTACTGCTGATGAAACTGATGATACCCTGAGCGGCCTGATAGGACAGCAGGTATTGGCTCCTAATGATCGTAGAAAAATGAACGTGGTTTTTGAGGTCAACCCGCATCCTAAAATGATTAATGGCCTTGATCACTTTACTGTTCAGATTATGTCTCAGGCCGGTGGTCCAGTTGGAAAATCAAAAAAGGTGAAGGCATGGAATCCCAAACGTACACATTGCACGGTGAGCCTTAGCAAGCTGAATAAAATCGATTTTGAAGAAGGCTGGCACTACATAAGGGTTTTGCCCTGGACCGCTCAAGGAGATCTTATCCCCATGAATGATTCAAGGGATGGCGAAGATGCAATTCGATCGTTCCAAAGCGAACCCTTTTATGTTCTGCCCAGTGGCAGCATTGAGGAAGAACCACCCCAAAGAGCGATCCCGTTTGAAAGAAGCCTTGAGCACGCCAAAATAAAACTCCAGCTGACAGCTTTGGGAGATGACAGAGATCCAAGCGATGTTTTTATATCAGATATCAACTGGTCAGAAGGCGGAAAAACAAAGCGCAACTCAAAACAGGAATTGCTCATTGTCAAGTTTGGGCGAGAAGGTGCCATTCGGATTCCTGTTTCCCGAGTTCTGAAATCAATTGAACAACGGATCTTGACAAAACCCAAGCATCCTTCCGGCTGGCGAATGCAAATCAATTTGAGTACACCAGAGCTTCCAAGTGAGATTGGCCTACAGCTCCCTTCTTCTGCGGCAATGCAGTCTTTCCTTTCGGCTCGTGAACTGCTGTTCAGTACCATTAGAAACGGTAGTTCAGAGTTGATATGTCAGGGATTCTCTTTTGAAGAAAACAGGGAACTCTGCCTTACTTATGCTGAATCATACCTTGATCTGGTTAAAAACATCCTGCGGAATGCAGAGCATAGCTCCGGAACCGACAGACAATCTGCATTGATTGGACTCAAAACCATTCTTGCAGTCGATTCGGTACATGTCGTTCTGACAGACTTTAGAGGGAAACATCGAGAAGCTCTTTTTGTCGCTCCGACACATCCTTTGAGAATACTATGGTTGCTAAGTTGGTCAACCCTGGCTCAGGATTGGATTCAACAAATTTTATCAAATGGGAAAGATTATCTACCCGCTGTTAGGACTGTTCTTCTTGAAGGACTGCAGGCCGTTAATTTCCCTGTAGGAATACCTGTTGAAGACGGACGAATATTCCCGGCGGTTGATAACCTCAATCCATTTTGGTGCGTCTGCGCTCCGGCAACAGAGGACAATACCCTCGGTTTAATAGCAGAGCTTTGTGCGGCACTGGGATTACCTGAACCAGCAACGGTCGGCACTGACCTTAACGGTACCGCGATTGCAGAAAAAATTGAAAAATACCTTTCGCAGCACCCATATGTCCGAGAACTTTCAATCAACGTTTTTAATCCTGGGTCAGGAAGTATCATCGCTGAAGCCCTGATGGCACTCCAGCATAAAAGCGAGTTCAAAAACCTCAGATATAACTTGAATTTGTTTTCTGCTGATCCAGAGTCGCCTGCCCTTGGAGACGTTCTTGAGCAATTATTAAAACCTGGAACTGCAGGAACATATGATTCATCTGACGCCTTTTCAATTTCAACAGGGAACCATCTTTTTTCCAAGATGAGTCTTGCAAAGCATTACAATTCTGAGTTTCATACCAATGCAGATAAATTTGCCGCTCATTTAAGTATTTTGTTGGATGTGTTCCCGGCAGAGGAAATTTCAGTCATTCCGGCAAAAATGTCGTTTCCCCCGCTTTATGGCCTTATTCAGGACTATGATGACAATTTTATAGATGATGAAAGTGGTACTTTCTGGCAGAAAAGTCCGCGTATAGGTACAAACCTCCAGCCTGGCAATTCAAGCTGTTATGACCTTCTGACAAACCTGATATCAAAAATCTGCCACGCAATTTCTGCTGTGGCTACAACCGGAGCAAACTTTGCGGGAGTACCAGTTATCACACTCGGACTTGATTCCAAGGAAAGAGAGCTCATCTATCAGATTCATCAAGTAAGTGATTGGGTTTTCACAATTGACCGCAATATGGGAATTGAGTTCTTTGATCACGGAGGACGGAAAAATCGTCCAGACTACTTGATTGATTTTGTTCCGGGAACCAGCGCTCATACCACACACAATTTGATAATTTCATCCCGGTCTACTGATGAACTTGAAGCGATGTTGCGCCCAGTGATGAAAATCCATGGTTTAACGGTAGGCCAGAATCAAACAGTGGCTATACTGACAAATTTAAGATCCTTGTCCGGCCAGTTGGCTTTAAAATTGATTTCTGCTGAGACACAGCAAAAAGAAGCGCTTGGGCTTGCACTGGCCCGTCTTTATCTAGAATATCAGGGAGCCCTTTCAAACCAAATTATTATTCCTCTTGATGCACATACAGATCTGTATAAGCCATCCAGCGAAAATGAAGTAGAAGACGCTGTTAACCTACAAAGAACCGACCTTGCTCTATTTGATCTAAATTTAACCTCACGAACCATTACCTGCAATCTGGTTGAAGTTAAATGCTATTCCGATGTCGGAGATTTTTCGGCCTTTAACCAATTGAAAGAGCGTATAAGCGGCCAGATTAATCAAAGCGAAAGAATTATCCAGCGCCACTTTGATCCAGAACTCAAGAAGAATGACCGGCCTGACAGGTTACTGAAAAGCCGCGAGCTGGCACTCCTGTTAAGATTCTATCTGGAGCGAGCTCTTAGATATAAGATATTTGAGAATGATGCCGCAGATGAAGCACGGCTGTTCTTGGATACCATTGAGAAAGGATACTCCCTTCAATTTAGAAGAAGCGCCATCATCTTTGATTTCGAGAAAGACGGAACAGATGCGCCGGATAATGAGGTAGGCATTGAATTCCATAGAATAGGAAAAAATCTGGTTCAAGCTTTACTGGATAATTGTTTTTTGAGTTTATCCGAAGCATCCGAGGATTTGGCCGATGAAAGCAGCACAACATTGGCCGAACTGACGATTCCGGCAGTCCCACGTCTTGAGACTGCAGCCTTTCTCACACCCAAAAGAGAAAGAACTGCAATCATCGAGGATCTGGTCGTCGATCCTGATAATGAAGCAGAAAACGTTGGTCAGACTCAATCGGCGGTTGAAAGCCAGACTGTCGAGACAAAGAAAGTGATTGAGCCCCAACCTGAGGATGAAGAAGGCACCAACCTGAAGGATGCTGCTTCAGAACAGGTAATCGAAACATCAGAGGCAGAAGAAGCCGATTCAATAAATGTTGCACAAACTGAAACGGAAAATGTGTCTGTTGATATGCCTGACTCAGCACCAGCGGAAGAAAAAGGACCGTCGTCAAAGGTTAAATATGATGTGATGCTTGGCGTCACATCGGATTCACTCCAGTATGGTCTTATCGGCGAGGTATCCGGTCGTAAAGTCGCTCTTGACCTTAACCATACACATACAATAAGTCTCTTTGGAGTACAGGGCGGCGGTAAAAGCTATACGCTTGGGACTGCGATTGAAATGGCCAGCATGCCGATACCTAATATCAATGTACTCCCGAGCCCATTGTCCACGGTCATATTCCATTACAGCCCGACGCAGGATTACGCTCCAGAGTTCACATCTATGGTTGGAGCTAATACTGTTGAGGCGGAGATTAATATTCTGCGGGAACGGTACAAGGCAGAACCGGAAGCGTTAAAGGACATTCTGATCCTGACACCATCTGACAAAGTTGAGCAGCGACAACAGGAATATCCAGATATTGAGGTGAGGCCGATTGCTTTCTCCGCAGCAGAACTCAAGGCTGCCCATTGGAAATTTCTGATGGGGGCTATCGGGAGTCAGAGTATGTATATGAAGCAGATCAACCTCATTATGAGAGGTCTACGCAATAACCTTACACTGGACGCGATTAAGAATGGAATTGAGACCTCCGGTCTTTCTGACCACCTGAAAGAGTTGGCTCAAACCCGTTTGCAGTTCGCCAGTGAATACATTGACGATTCTCAAAAGCTACAAGATCTGATTTGGCCCGGTCGCCTGATCATCGTGGATCTCCGAGATGAATACATTGAAAAAGATGAGGCTCTCGGGTTATTTGTCGTAATGCTACAAATTTTTTCCGAAGCTACTTACAAAGGCAATCCATTCAACAAGCTCGTTGTTTTTGATGAAGCGCACAAATATATTGAAAACGACGACCTTGTGTCTGGATTGGTTGAGGTTGTAAGAGAAATGCGCCATAAAGGTACGAGCATAATGGTGGCGTCCCAAGACCCACCGTCCGTCCCTGTTTCACTTATTGAGCTTTCATCACAGATCATAATGCATAAATTCAATTCACCGGCGTGGTTGAAGCATATCCAGAAAGCCAATGCTGCGTTAAACGACCTAACATCGGACAAAATGAGTCGCTTAGGAACGGGAGAGGCTTATGTTTGGTCAAGCAAGGCTTCTGATGATTCGTTTACGAGGAGTGCAGTGAAAGTAAAATGTCGTCCCCGCGTGACTCAACATGGTGGTGGCACTAAAACGGCTGTGGATAGATGAGAAAAGATATGAATTTAATCGTGTTTGAATGAAGTTTTAACAGATGAAACCAATGTAAATCGAGGCGAGGACTACGCGCAAGCCAAGCCCTGTATTTTACTAAAACAAGCACCACAGACTATCCCTGTCATTCCGGACATTTTTAATAAACTCCCAAAAGGGGTAATACAAAAAGCTCATTATCGAATTTTGGATTACCCTAAGCACTGGAAAAAGAAGTAAACGTTTTTACTGGTGGCACCTTAGTGACACATGATAGACAAAAGGCTCGCTATCCTATTCCTCATGAATATCCATATCGGGATAATACTTTTTTGCACACTCCTGGCAAATTCCATGACTAAAGACTGCTTCAGAATGCTCTTGGATATATGCATCAATTTGATTCCAGTACCCGCTATCATCTCTAATTTTTTTGCAATGCCCACAAATAGGAAGCAGGCCGCTGAGTTTTTTGACTTGAGACAGCGCTTGTTCAGTTTTTTCCTTTTCTTCTAAAAGATTGTTGGTGTAATCTTCAATGTCTTTTTCATATGATTGAATCAAATGACTGATCTGTTTCTCAAAACGAATTAAAATCAAGATAGAAACAATGATGGCAAAAATCGCAACGGAAAATGAATGAATCCTTTGATTTTTTAGAGTCTTTTTCATATTCAGGGTCTCATTTTTAACCAACTGATCAACATCATCTAAATAGACCCCAGTGGCGACAACCCAATCCCAGGGTTTGTACAACTTAGCATAAGACATTTTGTGGGCTATTTTCTCAGAACCCATTTTTTTAAAATAATACTCAAAATATATCTCTCCATTCTTTTTTACCCCATTCAATTCGACTTCATAGGGTAGGTTGCCTTTTATGTCTTTCGTATTTGTGGATAACCAATCTCCTTCAGTTTCTGGAAGGTTTGGATGGATTTGTCGGACAGCATATTTATCCCCTCCGTCATAATTAACAATTCTGTTTACCCAAATATATCCATTGTCAATCAATCTTAAATTTCTGATTCGTATACCAATTCTATGGATACATAACTCTTCAATCTTATCTTGGCTCATGTTTTGGGATGCAGTTGTTTGTTTAGTTAATTCTATCTCGCTTTCAATCATGTTGATAGTTCTATCAACCGCATTTTTTAAAAACCGTTTTTTTTCATTAATTATCCCGGAGGATAGTTGGGTGATTTTCCTTTGATATTCCTGATTCAGGCTTTTTGAGTAGATCACAGATATTAAAACTACTAAAAGTAGAATAGAGGTGATGGAGCCGATATAATAGTAGAATCGAATTTTATTTTGTTCAATTGCTCTCTTTTTAATTTTCAAGTGGTGATCTCCATAATAAGGGCTTCTAATTTATCTTTAATTTTTTGGCAATGCCAAATGGTATCATGGAAAGCAATCCTAATAATATGAGATCGCTGTAATGCTATTGACACTACACAAGCTCTAACAAAAAGGCAATAATCCTTTAAAAATGAAGTAAATCAAAACCCCGGACTTATGGTATCTAAAAACTCTATTTGAAGGTCGATGCCCCTCACCAATAACTGAACAAGTGCCCATACCCCGGATATAGCCTTTTTCCGAGCTATTCTTAAA
>JAHJLV010000079.1 GCA_018821535.1 Pseudomonadota bacterium
CCCGTTAGTCCGCGGGACCTTTGCATAACGCCCCCTTTTGCCCGATTACTGCGTCAGGCTCAAATTTCAATCCTCGAAATACTCAATGTATTCCTGCGGTTGAAATTATCGCCTTCCTTGTATTTGGCCAAAATTGGACGTTCTTCAAAGGTCTCTCCGCAAGTTAACAAGCCAGACCTTTGTCACAGCATGCATGTGGCAGAGGTCTTTTTTTTTGGGTAAAATCAGGAACCGATCGAAGTCTCGATAAAGGAAAATCAAAGACAATGGAAGCCTTGACCGACAAAAAAAACGGATCATTCCACTGGCACCAGATTGGTACGGAAGAAGTGACGGAAAGACTCCAGTCCTCCGGAAACGGTCTCACTCGAGAGGAAGCCCGGGGGCGACAGGAGCGCTTCGGCCCCAACAAACTCATCGAGAAAAAACGTAAATCGTTGTGGATGATGTTCCTGTATCAATTTAAGGATTTCATGATCCTGGTGCTGATCGCCGCCGCCGTGGTGGCCGGAGTCATCGGCGAGCCCTCGGATACTATCGCCATCGCCGTGATCGTGCTGCTGAACGCCGTACTCGGATTTATCCAGGAATACCGGGCCGAAAAAGCCATGGCCGCCCTGAAAAAGATGGCGGCTCCTTCGGCGACTTTAATCCGAAACGGGCGGACCGAGAAGATCACCGCAGACCAACTCGTTCCCGGAGACCTGGTTATCCTGGAGGCCGGCCAGGTGGTGCCGGCCGATATCCGGCTGACCGAAGCGGTCCAGCTCCGGACCGAAGAGGCGGCCCTGACCGGTGAATCCGTGCCGGTGGAGAAGCAAACCGAGGCGTTACCGGAAGAGCACTTACCTATCGGCGACCGGAGAAACATGGCCTATAAAGGGACCCTGGTCACCTACGGGCGGGGGCAGGGACTGGTGACGGCCACCGGGATGCAGACGGAACTCGGACGGATCGCCGTCCTGCTCCAGGCCCAAGAAGAGGGGAAGACACCGCTCCAGAAGCGGCTCACCTCCTTCGGGAAGAAGATCGCCTACGCGGTGTTGGCCATTTGCGCCATTGTCTTTGTCGCCGGACTTCTCCGGGGCGAACCGCCGCTGTTGATGCTGCTCACGGCCATCTCCCTGGCGGTGGCGGCCATTCCCGAGGCCCTGCCGGCGGTCATTACCATCTCACTGGCTCTGGGCGCTAGAAAACTGGTCAAACAGCAGGCCTTGATCCGAAAACTGCCGGCGGTCGAAACCCTGGGTTCGGTTACCTATATCTGCTCCGATAAGACCGGGACTTTGACGTTGAATCGCATGACTGTGGAAGAGATTTATGCCGACGGCCGCCTGTTCCGGTCTGCCGAAATGCCACTATCCGGCGAGGAAAGCGCCGAGGCGCCGCTGTCCGGCAGGAATCCCCTCGGCCTGTTGCTCACGTCCCTGGCCCTTTCCAATGACGCCCGTCTGGACGCGACCGGCGCCGTCTTCGGCGATCCGACCGAAGCGGCCCTGTTCAACCTGGCCCGGGAAAAGGGATTCCCTCGGGAAAAACTCGATGAAAAATTTCCCCGGCTGGCCGAGATCCCTTTTGACTCGGACCGAAAACTGATGACCACCTTTCATCCCTGGGAGAATGGCCAGGTGATTTCTTTCACTAAGGGGGCGGTGGAGGAAATAGTAGAGCGCTCCGAAAAGGCGATCACCTGTCGGGGTCCGGAGGTCATCGCTCGGCTGCAAACCCTGGAGATCGCCGACCGGATTGCCGGAGACGGCTTGCGGGCACTAGGGTTCGGCCTGCGGATCTGGAACGAAATTCCCGATCCATTGCCCTCAGAAGGAGTCGAAACAGGGCTCACTCTGATCGGGATCGTCGGAATGATGGATCCACCCCGGCCGGAGGCACAGGAGGCCGTGGCTATGTGCCGGTCCGCCGGTATCCGGCCGGTGATGATCACCGGGGACCACCCGCTGACGGCCAGGGTAATTGCCAAGCGGATCGGGATCCTCGAGGGGGACG
>JAHJLV010000048.1 GCA_018821535.1 Pseudomonadota bacterium
AATTGTGTTTTTTATAGCACAAATGGATATTATTTTCAATTATTTTAATTGGTTATATTAAAAAATCTGGTCTATTTGCGGACCTTTGATTCCATTTTTGTAATATGTGGGGGCTTTTTGTCTCGAGTTGATCAAAGGTCTTATCATGTTCAGACAATTTGCTTTCAATTTAAAAAAAGGTGCTAAAATCATGGAGGTTACTCCGGTGTAAGGGGATAAGTGCGCCTGGACACTAAAATCCAGGCAAAACACCTCGAACAGAGGTAAACTTTGGCAGCTAAGGCGCCAAGAACTACCGAAAAAGGTTTCTATTTTGCCAGGTTTGCTTGCTTCTGGCTCTGAAATCTGAAAAAATTTTTTCATAATGTTATAATTTGAGGTGTAACCCGTTCTTGCAAAGCTCTCCGGTCATTTAAAATGACTTCAGGCATGGTGGTGCTTAATTTTTTCAGCAGTGCGTGCTGTTTTTCATTTACTAACAGGGTCATGTTTTTTCCAATCTTGATTTTTTTTAATCATAAGTTTTGATGCCTCAAAAAAGCAGACAAAATCATACAGACCACACTAAAATATATCATACACCAGTCTTTACCAATAATCATAAGATAATGAAATTTAATAACAATCAGGGTGTAATAAATAGGCATACTGGCGTCTGAAATTATATACATAATTAGGATTTCAATTCAGACGTTTATGCAATCATTTTTTATATAGTGAAGCAAAGGACTCCAGTGAATAGGAAACGCCTGCTCAATATGAGCAGGCGCAGGAAAACATAAAAAACGGGAAAGTTCCAAATTAAAATCAGTTTATAATCTCTACACCCGGAACTGTTGGAATTTGAATATTTGTGGCACCCGTTGGAATTACAGCCACTTCAACAGAGTAATTACTTTCTATATTTGCATCATTCACAGCCACGCATACAAAATAATATTGCTGGCCACAGACAAGCCCTGAGGCGGTTCCATTTACACGGCCATTAACAGGGGCTGGATTTCCCACATCTACTGAATTGGGATATGAGCCCCCCTCAGTCTGACCGTAATAAATCTTGTACCCTTTAATATTTGATTCAGTATTTGGAAGCCAGGAAAAGTTCACAGTGCAATCTGCCAATACTGTTTCAGCTGAAAAAAACAAAGCAAAACAGGACAATATCAAAACCAACCCTAACCTTTTAATCTTTTTGTCTATAAAAAAATTTTTCATCAAAACCTCCCGGCATATTGCAAAATATTTCCACTCATGACAAACACTATACAGCCACGATGCAAATTATGTACCATTTATCGTCTTGATGGTGTCCACAAGACAATGCGTTTGCCAGAAAAAAACTGCCACCAGGCAACAGCTATTGCTGCATTGACAATCATAAAAAACATTGGAATCTTAAAAATTCCTTTTAGCAGATGTATTTTCCATCCATATACTGCAAGCCCATAAAATACAAACTGACACAAAAACAAAATAAAAAACAAAGGAGAAAAAATCAGCAGTGCGTTGCTCACAAAGGCTGAAAAAAGAAAAAAGGGCACAAGCCACCGAAGTAATTTATGGCAAAAAAGCTGATAGGAAAACAACCCGTATTTTTTGATATTTAAAAATTCCAGATGATTAAAAAAAACTGTCAGGCCTCTTAAAACTGTCCTGATTTTTCTATCAAACTCTTTTTTCTCATCTGCAATATCCAGATAATAACCAATGGCCTTTGGGTCACTGACACCTTTCAATCCAATTTTAACACTGGAAAGCAAAGTCCTGAAATCACTCTGGACTTCTCCTGAAAAATCCTGGCAAACCTGCTTTCTTGCCGCAAAAAAAGAACCACTTAACCCAACAAGCGTGTTTACCTGTGACTCTAAAAGGCGCAGCCACATTTCATACCGCACATACAGCCCTTCACCCGAAGGTTTTCCATCCCGGTCGATCAGCCTGTCTTCGCTACTGACACACCCGACTGAAGGATCGGCAAAATTTGAAACAATTTCCATTAACCCCTGTGGTTCTATTTTTGTTGCAACATCGGAAAAGATTAAAATTTCACCGCGCGCATGGGGGATGGCTTCTTTTTGGGCATTTTCCTTTCCACCCCGATTAACAACCTCTAACAATTCCACCCCATATTTTTCATATGCTTTAACAATATCATTGGTTCCATCATCAGAACCATCAGATGCCACAAGGATCTGCAAGTTACCTTCCGGGTAATTCAACTTCAATGTATTGTCTAACTTCTCTTTTATCCGTTTTTCCTCATTATAAACCGTGATAATTAATGTTGCAGGCAAATGAACCGGATGCCGTTTTCTTTGATTTTTTCCAAAAATACGAATCAACAATAAAGAAAGGGGATATCCGAAATACGCATGAAAAATAAAAAAGATTGATACAAAAAATAAAAAAACAATAAGACCCATTTCACACCGCTCCAGTCAGTAGCTTATCAAAAACTTGTAAATATTTTTCTGCCATTGATTTTTGAGAAAAAAATTCTTTTGCCCTGTGTCGGGCTGCTATAGCCATTTTTTTTCTTTGTGCAGGGCAGACCAGTTCAAAAATCTTCTCTGCAAATAAAGAAGCATCCCTTTGACCGACAAGGTGCCCACACTCACCATCCACGATAATTTCGGGAAAACCGCCCACATATGGCGCAACAACGGGTATCCCATGGGACATGGCCTCAAGAGCCGTCATGGGGATTCCTTCATGGGTGGATGTATTCACATACACATCCAGTTTTTTGTAAAAAGAAAACATATCATCCTGATGCCCGGGAAGTTCAAAGCGCTCCTGCAGCCCACGTTCTCTAATTTTTTCTTGAAGCATTTTACGTTCAGGGCCATCACCTGCAATAACAAAATGGAAAAGCCGATTTTGAGCTGCCAACACGCAGGCGATATCGACAAACAGCCCAAAGTCTTTTACAGGAAATAGGCGCCCGGCAGAGCCTATAATTATCTTTTCAGTACTTCGATCGTTTATATTTTCTGGGATATCAATGCCATTATGAATCACAGCGGTATTTTTAAAAGAAAATCCATAAGAGCCAATCAACCGCTGCCGCATCTCATCAGATACCAAAATTGTTCGATCAAAAAACAAGGATAACAGCCTGAAAAAAAACCAATTTCGACACTGGGGGATATAACCCAAACCTTCACCGGTCACTTCCGGTAACCCGTGCTGCGTGGCAACACGTTTGATGTTTTTTTTCGGCCAGGATGCAAATAAAGCCAAAAGATTTTCTTTATATCGGTGAGAATGAATAATATCAGGCGAAAACGCTGCAACAGCATGTCTGACCGCTTTAACAAGCCCCAAAAAAGAGTGCCTGGATTCTTCAATAACAACCACATCGAATCCAAGTTTTCTCAACTCTTGAGCAAGCCGGTTTTCATTTAAAAGAATAATACGGAGGGATACATTTGAATGCACAGAAAACCCACGAACAAGAGTATAAATCATCACTTCTGCGCCTGCCCACAAATCTCCTGAAGCCATAATCATGATACGCATCTGACTGCCCTTAAAACTTTTGCTTTTCAATCTTATGTTTTTTGGAACACGCTTCGATGATAAGTGATTCATACTTTTGAAGCATTACCCTGGTACTGAAAAGATTCTCAACACATCTGTTTCGGATCGAAGCGCTGTCAGCACTTTGGTCTTGCGTCTCTATGGTTTTTAAAACCGATTCTGCAATGGATTGAACATCATGGTCACATAAAACACCGCACCCGCTCAATCGAATAATTTCGTCCGGCCCCCCGCTTCGGGTGGCCACAACCGGCAACCCACAGGCCAATGCCTCAATGGTCGATATCGAAAATCCTTCAGATATTGAAGTGGATAAAAACACGTCAAAATTATTGTAAAGAACGCTTGCCTGATCACGAAAACCCGTAAAAAAACAGATGTCTGCAAGACCCAGGTCTGCTCTCAAATTTAGCAGTGACTGATAAAGCGCTCCCCTGCCCTGGCCAACAATAACAAACCTGCACTTTGAATTTTTATCGTAAACCTGCCGGGCGGCTTTCAAAAAAGTGTGATAATCTTTTGCAGGTCGAATATTACCAACCGCGCCGATCAAAATATGGTCCGGCAGGATGCCGAGTTCTGCCCGCAGCGTCTCATCTCTTTGGGGTTTAAAAACACTGGTTTCCACGCCATTATATACTGTAACGGATTTTCTGCTGGAAAAACCAAACCGACCGATAAATTCCTTTCCTAACATATCAGAAACAAAAACAATTTTTTTTGACCCGATATTAATTGCGTTGACTTTAATCTGCATGGCCCGTTCGTTCTCACTGCTGTCAACAAATCCATGAAATATCGACAGCACCGGAATCCGGCACAGTAACCCGGCAATACTGCAATACAGATTCGAACCCAGCAAATGTGATAGAACAATGTCTATTTTATGTTTTCGGATCAGTGTTATCAAATTCCACAAATAAGCAAAATTAAACGTGCCTTTTGATTGAATAAAGATCGGCTCGATACCATTGGCACCCAAAGAATCTGCAACCCATCCCGGGCCATGAATGGCTGCAAAGGATTTATACTCGGAAGGATCGAGCTTTCCAGCCAAAGTGACAAAAACAGTTTCTGCTCCGCCAGGCCCTGTCGTATCAATTGCATGAAGCACACGGATCATTTTTTTTTCAACCATAGTGATCCTAAATATTCTCTCAGCTCCCAGACAAAAGGGGCAATATCATTACTGTCAAAAACATCAAAAGACGCATCCCGCTTAAACACATCACTCACGAAAGCATTTTTCCTCATTTCCCTGTTTTTCAATAATATTAAAAAGTGATCCAGCAACCCCAGAATCCATTTCATCTCATGGCCTGTTTTATAATTTGATTGCATCGGGTGAATTTTTTTGCCCTGCAGATAATCAACAAGCAAGGCAGGAAAATCAACACCACAAGAGATGGCAAGCTGTAATGTCCCCCAGAAGCGACCATTCACTTCCATCAACTTTGCACGCCCGTCTCGAACATCTCTTTTAAATTCAATCATTGCCACACCAGACCAGTTGACACTTCTCAACAATTTGTCCGAAACCATGACCATTTCTTTATCTAAAGGGACACTGGCAGACACAACGCTTACGCCGCCTGAAGGTGGTTTTTCTCTCAGGCGCTGGTGAGAAAAAACAGCCAAATGCTGATTTTTATCATAAAGTGAAAACAAGCCTGTCCCCGGACCCACAATTTTTTCCTGCACCATTGACGGGAAAGCCAGGGCCGGATTGCCTGCATACTGCTTTTCAAGTTCATGAACCGAGCGGGCATATGTAACGGTTGTTTTAAGGAACCCGCCATCAACTGCCACCCTGGACAATGAAGGTTTGATAACAACTGGAAAAGATTTTATCTGCCCAATGAGTGCAGGCAAAGATTTTTCATTTTCCAGATAAAGGGTTTTTGGTATGGCGATTCCCAGTTTTTCTGCTAACTGATATAATTTGACTTTATCAGAAAGCGCTGTGATTTTATCACTTTCCGGACACGCCAGAATCACATTTTCCGGCAACTGCAATCTTATGGGATTCAGGGCATAAATAGACTGCTCGGTCATGGGCAGAATAATATCAATTCCTTCACGAATGGTTATCTCGCATATAATTTGCGCATAAACCAGACAATCAACTGATGAGTCCGGCACATGGATGCCTTTGGAGCAATACCTGGATTGACTTGATATTGTTTTTCGCCTCAGTCCTGTGACAAAAATATCATGACCTTTTTTCCCCAAAGACCGTGTTGCTGCAAGAGAGGATCTTCCCTCCCCATCTGTAATAAGAATCTTCATGGAAGATTAAAACCTTTTCAGAATCAGGCGTGAAAAAAACCGTTGCTTAGAGAAACTTACATCTTCATGAATCCCGATACGCGGAATAGCAAAAAGATCCGTATCCTTGGAAACCCACGCAGCTTGCGTTGTAACAGCACCCTTAAACCGATTTTTTCTTACCATTTGTTTTAAATCAGGTGAAAAATTGCCGTTCGGATACGAAAAAAGCTCAACATCAATCCCCAGATGGTGACCAATTTCATCCCGGGACTTTTGAATTTCCTGCTGGGCCACACCGGCTGAAACCTGATCAAGAATCACATGGTTTGCTGTGTGGGCACCAAAATCAACCATACCGCTTTTCAACATAGTCTGTGCCTCTTTCCAGTTGATCAACATGCGGTGATGATCCGTACTCCGCTGAAATACCACTCTTAAACAATCAAGCAGTTCTTGCCGTTCAGATAAAGGCCATTTTTTAACCTGCATGATTGACTGATCCAAAAACTGATCTTCAGTTTTGGGTTCCGGCAACTGCTTCAATAATCGAATGACAATTTTTCCATTACCTGCTTTAATCCTGAAATCCGATTGTTTGAGATAATAGGATAATTCTTCAGGCCAGAACAGCTTATTGCTGCCAATCAAAGATGATGCCAAAAATATCGTTGCCGGAACTTGAAATTCTTTTAATATCGGATATGCATAAAGGTAATTATCCAACCACCCATCATCAAAAGTAATGGCACAACACCCACCAATCTCCCTACCGTTTCTAAGGCGAAAAACCAGTTCTGACAAAGGCAGTATACGAAAATTGGCTTTTAAAACTTCCATATGCTGCCTGAACGTATTTTCAGTAACATACATCCCCGGCTGAACAAAAACCTTTTCATCGTCCAGACTGGAAAGGACTCTATGATACATCAGCACCACAGCTTTCTCAGCATAGAACCCTTTTTGAATCAAATGAAACAATCCAGTCTGGTAACCAATGGCTGAAAACAGGCTTTTAATGATATATTGGGCTGTTATCATTGAATTTAATTATATATCGGGTAAAAAAAAGATAGGCTTTGTTACAAAGAAAAACTTTAGATCGTTTTCTTTAAAGCCAGCGAAAGAATCAGACTATCACTTAGTTCCCTTTTAAAGAACAATTCGTCTTATATAGCGCCACATCAAGTACAGTTTCAAAATCTCGAAGCTTTCCTGAGCGTTCTCGGCTAATATAGTCATGGTAAATAAAAGCGACTTTCATGTCACTACCAAATTTATCTAAGACTTGTTTTTTTATATATAGTTCAATCTTCTTTTTAGAACTATGGTCAATAACAAAATGAAACTCTAACTTATCTATCGCGACCTGACGAACCTTAAATTGCTTTATACCCCCATGTTTTTCCATAAAATCTTTAATAAAGTAATAAAAAACAATACTATGATATGTTTGACCATGAGGTGTTACCACGACATCGCTTGTTCTTCCAATAATCTTTTCTAAGCTTGACAAATTAATACCGCAACTACAGTTGACAGTAGATTTGCACGCGATGTCCCCTAAGTCGTATCGTATAATTGGGGAAGAAAAACTATGTAAAACTGTTACGAGAACTCTCCCTTCTTTGCCATCAGGGACAGGGTTATTTTTTTCATCTACGATTTCTACATAAACACAATCATCCGAAATATGGTTACACCCCATAGGACATTCAAAGCTTAAAATCCCAGCTTCTGTTGCTCCATATTCAGATATTACTTTACACCCAAAAATATCTTCTATCTTTTTCTTCTGAAAAGAATTAATTTTTTCAGCCGTACAGATAATATTTTTCAGATACAAATCTTGCCCTATTAAACCCATCTGTTCAACAAAAATTGCAAATTCATAAACCATTGATGAATATCCAAAAAGATAAACTGGGCGTTTGCGTTGTATTTTTTTGTAAAAATCTAATAATGTGTCAACGTTAACATTATATGCTCTTTCACGGAACCTGTTCAAAACAATATCTTTTAACTTTACCTTGAGTCTATTTTTATAACTTACCGGCACACCCCATAGCATTGCCTCTTTGGACCCTATATCTATCCCCCACCATCTATGTCCTCTATATAATGAGGCAAGGGTATAACCAAAAATCACTCTATCCCGATAAAACTGCAAGGGTATTCCAGTTGAACCTGATGTTTCAACCATATCCATATATTTTTGATTTTTGTTCGTTACTAAAGCCTTATAATTTTCCCGTAGCTCTTCTTTTGTTAATATTGGAAGAGACGCAAAATCAACAATCGGATCATAACCACGATATTTTCTTTTATAGTATGAATTTTCAGACATGACCGATTTAAGAAGCTTATTTAGCTTCTCTTTTTGCAAAACTGATATTTCACTTTTTGAAAGATATTGGTTTTTCTCCAATTCTTTTAAAAAGCTAAATACATTCTCCCGGCGTAAAAACTCAAGACAATAAAACAAATATTTTGCGATAAATGGGTGCATGCTTTAACAATAGCCTCTAAATTCGTTCTATATTTTCTAATTTTAGAATTAAGTCATCTAACTTAATTTTAGCAGAATTCCATTCTTTAATAATATTATTTTTCATAATTTGAGTATTCATATGATTCGAATGCAACTCTTTTAAAGCTCTTTGAATACCATCAACAATACTATCAGGTGTATTGTCTACAAAAATAGCTTCAGAAAAAACCTTTTTTAAAACATTTGTTCTTGTCGTGATAAGAATTTTATTTGCAGCCAATGCCTCATAACACCCACATAATAAAGTATATTCACAGGTGGTCAAAACAATAACAATATCAACAGAAAAGAGCAAACGAACAAAATCAGTTTCTGAAACAAACCCTGTCAGTTTAATGCAACGTGGGATTTGATTAATTTTATTAGCACCTAATTTGTTATAGTTTCCACTCACATAAAAGGTCAGCCCCTTATCTTCTAATTTAGAACAACCCTCAATAAATTCATTAATTGGTTCATCGGCTGCAAAAGAAGTGATAAATAGAAATGATGGATTTCTGTTGTCAGAATGCTCTTTATTAATTTTAACCGATTTAAAATCAGGTATTTTATCTGTAAGTACGAACGGCCTCCCGCCTAGCAAATAAATAATATGTGATAAATCCTCGTTAGTAACAATTGTGAGATCTGCAAATCTTATAGACAAATAGCTAAAAAAATGAAAAACAGCCTCGGTTAAGATAAACCTATCTCTATTTGCCAGCAAAAAATTTGTATGGCGGTCTACAATTACCGGAATTTTGAATATATATTTAATAAAACATGTTGAAAAACAGGCCAGCAAAATTGACGGATTTTGAACAAATAAAACAGATGGTTTCTGGCTTTTAATAATCCGAAAGGTATCAAACACACACCTTAAATACCTTAATCGACCTTGATGCTCTAAAACAAATAATTCACAACCAAATGAGGCCGCAAGCTCGAGTGTTCTTCTTTGTTTTTCCCAAGCAATCCAAATTCTTTTTCGTTTATCACAAATCATTACAAACTCTCAAATTAATTATTCATAAATTGACCTGGTGCCTGTGGCTTTTCTTGCGATCTTTCAGTATCAGGCCCAATATAATTAGTCGAGAATACTACATCATCTATATAAACTGCGGTGTCTTGATCAAAACCCGAATTAGACCATCCCATCAGATAGCCATTACGCAAAAATTTATTAACACCACATGGAGCTCCTAACCACGATAAATTTTCTCCACTAATTTTCAGTTCGCCATCTACCCAAAACTGCAGAGCTCCATCACCCGCACCTGAATCAATTTTGTATCTAACTTCAAAACATAACCACTTACCTTTGTCTTCTTGTGTCAACGTCCACTTTACACCGCCAGGATTAAATTCTGCTGTATATGCATTGTAGCACCCAAGCTGAACACCACCCTCATAATTCTGTTTCGCCGTAAACCCTGCCCGCATATCACCTTGAAGTTCCATACCGATTTTATTCATATCATCAGCATAACTATCACCCCATATGTATATAAATTTTGTGTTCTCAGTTGAGGGGGTGGCTCGGATAGTATAGCTTTCAGGAAACCAAATATAGTATCTAATATAAATTTCAGTTTGAGGAGCATCACTAATTTTAAATCTTTTCTCTGACCATGCATCAGCATTCAGGTCTTCATTGCCTACAAAACGAAATTTAATAGAGTATGCCCCCGTTCTTGGATTATCCGTACTTACAGTGGTATATGCACTGTCCCCCCAAGCTGCACCGCTCAAGGGATCGACGTGGGTAAAATCACCAGATTCAAGACTATCGGAGAATAAGACTTTCGCATAAGCTGGGGTAATAAAAAAAGACCCGATTGCCAGTACTATAATTAATATTTTTTTCATTTTTAGCTCCTCATATAATTCTAAACCAACCCACTATTTTTTGAACCACAATAATACATGCAAAAAGCTTACCAATTTCTTGATTTACGTTATGTTTTGCAAATAAATTATTTTTTTACTCATGATTCAACTTTTGGGGTTAGAAAAGTCCCTAAATAGAACTGAAACAAGTGGTCGTTATCAAAATCAACGGCTTCCTGTATAGCCTCGTGTAACTGTAAAAATGAAGCATTGGATTCAATGAGAGCTTTACACGTCGCATTTTTTCTTCCTCATATTCCCAATCTAGATATTGTACCGGATTTTTGCCTTGGCCAGATCGAAAATTTAAGAATTGTAATCTGCTTGTTACAATTCTGGAGAATATGACCATTTTGCAAAGCTCTCACAGAGTATGCAACATTATAACGTCCCAGATGTTAGGGGCACTGAAATTGGTTCAATTCTTTTCTTGGGTATAAACAGATAATTCGGTGAATTCTTCAATTTTTTAGAAGTATAGCCCAAAGATGTCAAATTGCCAATCAACTCCTTTGAATCAGTCTCAATAATAAGTACAGGGCGAGATGTTTCAATAAGTTTCTTCATGCCAGCTAAAACAAATGCTTCATGCCCTTCTGCGTCAATCTTAATGAGGGCAATTTGTCTTTTTATGCAAAGAGAATCAACCGACATAGAAAGCACAGATACTGCAGCGTCAGCAAAGCTTGCAATCTGTGCCTCATAGTAATTATCTAACCCTGTTTCAAATTTCGGCAGAGACATACCTACAGCAGCAAACTTATCGGAAACAGCAGCATTGATTAATGACACATTTTGCTCCCTAAAGCGCTGAGTATTAGCCGACAACAAGGAGAAAGTTGCTGGTACTGGCTCAAAAGAAATGACACGGCCATGTTTACCAACCAACTCGGAAAATCGCTTGGTATAATGCCCAATATTTGCTCCTACATCAATTACCCAATCTCCAGAGCTTATTAGGTCGTCAAGCATATCATACTCAGGCTCATCTGTAACAAAGGTTCCTTTTCGAATTTGCAAACTGAAATAAAAACGTTTTAATTCAGTTTGCCAGCTATTTGGCAATCGCGCGACGATGCGTTTAAGCACTTGCATATCAAACTCCCAGTTTCAGTTTATATTTTGAGGCTGTTTAATACTGCAAAAGCAGCATAAAATCAACCCATTTCAACCCAAAAATCCGCACCGCATCTGTCGTCAACAGACCGCGTATAAAGGTTTAAAATTTGGTGCCTGAAAAAATTGTTCAAAATGTTATAATCCAAGGCAGTAATGTCCGGTTAGATTCTTGCATATAAGAACCCATTAAGAGACCTTTGATTAATCCAATCTTTTAAAATTTTTCTTATTTTGAGTTTCAAAAAAATGTTTGAAACTTCAAAATCCCCTTCGATTCAACAAAAAAATGACT
>JAHJLV010000049.1 GCA_018821535.1 Pseudomonadota bacterium
AATTGTGTTTTTTATAGCACAAATGGATATTATTTTCAATTATTTTAATTGGTTATATTAAAAAATCTGGTCTATTTGCGGACCTTTGATTCCATTTTTGTAATATGTGGGGGCTTTTTGTCTCGAGTTGATCAAAGGTCTCATCAAGGGATTTGTAAAGCGTCTGGGGCCGGACATACTCAAAAAAAAGATACAGATTCACAAGCCAGAAAAGGGTATCTTGTGTTTTGATATATCTCCACAACTCACCTACTTTCAGTCGATTGAAAAGGATACATCCTCTACAGCGGTTATTACCAGGATGTATAAGAAGAAATTTTCTTGTCAGCTATACGATGATACATAATTATTTGTGCTTTCTTACTGAAACCAATAAAAAAAGTCTTTATCGGCTCGAAGAAAAAAATACACTTTGAGAGTATTTTTTTTATAACAAGTACCATCAGCAAGTTTTCCTGTTTATCCAATACTACCTAATGTTTGAATGGTATACTAAATCTTTGGAAATATTTTTTAAAATAGTTAGAAAAATCTTCTCTTCTTAAAAGAGGGATGACAATCAGAACACATGCTAAAGTATAAACAGCAACTTTATAAAATAATCTTAAAAAAAATGATTCATTCACGATAATAATCTGATCAAAAAGAAAAAAGATTATAGATACGGTAATCATATAAAAAAGCGGCCTTAAAGATAAGTGCATGTCATAAAAACGTCGAGAAGCTGAGTATACAATCAAAAACTGAACTCCAAAACCAAGCATCATCGAAATTGACGCGCCTACAAAACCATAAAGGGGAATAAAAAACAGATAAAATATAGTTATGACAAAAGCTGTTAGATAATTATTCCTGCTCATCCAGCCTGTTTTTTCTTTAATTAGAAAGCTGAAGTTCAAAAAAAGGATAAGACTATAGAATACAGAGGCTAATGCTTGAAATGGCACCGCTTTCGCGGAAGCATAAAACGCCTCCGAGGCCATAAGATATATCACTGTTTCGGAAAATATTGATACCCCAAGAGCAACTACAATAATAACAGTACTGATAAGATAGAAAACATTTTGAAATATTTTTACAGCATCTTCACGATGATAAATATTGAATCTTTCTACTTGCCAGTAAGTTGCAAATGGCTCCCAGACCAAATAAGTAATGATTGTACTGAATTTGACGGCTAGTTCAAACAGACCGACGTCATCCAAGGATGAGAATATTCTTAAGTAATACCTATTTGCAGAGCCTATATAAAGACCGGCAAACCCGGACAACCATAAAGGCCAACAAAATCGAACAAGTTTGATACCGATTTCATTACTAAATCCGACACCAACATTGCGGACGGTATATATCACAAGCAACAGTGCAAAAGAACTTGAAGCAAGCATGGCACTTACGGCAACGCCCATCGCTCCCATTTCCTGAAAAACAACGAACCATATATTAAAGGAAAGTTGAATGATCAATTTAACTATATTAATACTAATATAGAACCATGGACGCTTCTGCAAGCGGATATAAATCAGAGCATATTGCTCTAAAGATTGTGTAAGCAATAAAACGGAAAAAAATCCAACCAGAGTTGAGAACTCTGGAGACCCATACAGTCCCAAGGACAAAGACTCTCTGAATGTAACCATCAAAAATACTGTCAGCAGACTCAAGGTCGCTGTGATGATCATGGCTGTAGAGACAATCTTTGCTTTAATGTTGCTATCTTTTGTATCCGCATAAAACTTTGGGATTGACCAGTATAACCTCGCACCAAATACTAACTCGAGCAGACTTATCGCAAATATCATTAAACCAACAACACCATAATCGGCGGGCGTTAAGTAGCGCGTATATATTGGCAACATTAAGAAACCGGTTAAATTCCGTAGAATATTACCAATCGCATATATACCGGCATGACTCACCATCTGTCGCGCCTGTGAGGTATTCGCTTGCTTTGACATCATAAATTTACTTTCCGCTCCGACTATGTTTAGCGTTCAAAAGCATATCTGCGTATTATTGTTTCAAGCGATTTCGCCTGGTGCTCAACCGTCTGAGAAGCCAACACAGCCTTTCTTGCAGCCTTTCCCATTGTCTCTCTTTCATTCGGACAATCTAATAATTTTTGAATATGATCGGCTGCAGTCAAATAATCGCCAGGTGGAAAGTGTAAACCAGTATCAGGAGTTACGGCTTCACGAAGACCGGGGAGATCAGAAACCATAACAGGTAAACCCGTTGCAGCCATTTCAACAGCGGACATGGGATATGAATCCCATCCAGTTGAGGCAATAATCCCTGCGTAGCAAGATCTTAGTAATTTCGGGACATCATCCCGATATCCACCAAAAGTAATATGCTTTTCGGCTTCGGTGTTTTTTGCGACTTCCATTAACTTTTCTGCCTGATCCCAGCGATTCCCAACCAGAAGAAAATGTACATCAAAGCGCCTACGTTTATTTATTAATTCAGCAGCGGTCTTGACTATTACATCAACCCCCTTCCGGGACTCCATATTGCCGGAAAAAAAAACAATCTTTTTGTCATGATTTATCTTGAATGTATCATGAGCATAATAGTCTATAATTTCAGAAGGTTTATACCTTTCCGGGTCTGTTCCAGACAAAACGACACTCGTCTTATGAACAGGAATTCCCCTGCCGTGTGTTGCAGTTTTTCTCATCCCTTCCGACTGGAAAATGTAGTGATCCGGCTGGTATCGAGAAAGCTTTACATCCAGCCTTTTTATGAATAATTTTAAACCGCTATTCAAGCTGCTCATTGGCGCACCGACATAGGAGATCAGACAATGCATACCTGCCTTGCGCATTACTTTGTACGCAGGTCGCCGAACCGGTTGGTCAAAGCCAAAGCCAACAGTTATATTATTGTTTTTTATATATTGACTGATAAATTTCAGGCTGGTGCTATCTTGTTTAGCCGAATCAAATTGTATAATATTAACTATCTCCGTCGGCAAAGTTGAAGATCGCCCACCGCTGGTATCTGTGTAAGCAAAATGAATTTTTTTATAATCTCCGACTATATTAAAAGCCATTTTCGAAAAAGTACCTTCATGGCGCCTCGAAGCAAAGCCACTGTTAGATGAGTTATGAAAAAATATCAAAATACCTGGCATACCTCATCCTCCAAGCTACTTTTTTGCCTCATTTGTAATCTCTCTCGCCTTGAAATACGGTTTCATGTTATCTTCCAATGAGGCACTTCCTACTACTGATGCCGCATTTTTAAAAACATCTTTCAATTGAAGAGCTTCTTCGATAAGACTTTCAAGGTTGTTGTGTACCGTATCATTAATAGAAAACAGCAGAGGCTTTAGGCCAAATTGCTCAAAAGCTCCATTAAGTTTAGCCCTGGTATATTCTTCAACATAAATACCAATAGTGGGCACTCCAACTGAGAGAGAAAAAACTACTTGATGATATCTCATTGTTACAACCAAAGAGCAGTTCTGAGTAAGAGCTTTGACCGCTGATGCGTGAGGCACAGGTTCAAGAAGAAGAAATGGTGCTTCGGCATCCCAAACATGCGAAACTCTTCTGGCTATATCGAGATCACCCATATTATTAGCGGCATGATGGGGAATAAAAACAGTACTTAGATTGGCCTTCCTGGCGTATATTGCGAGAAATCTGCAGAGTTTTTCGTGATGCTCATGTGTTACCCCTTGAAAATTTCTTAGTGATATGCCTAATAATTTTTTATGTTCATCTGCAATCTTTTGTGTCTGCTCATCGTGAAAGGTCGACAAGTAAACAGCATCATCCACTGCAAAATGTACCGGAATATCCAGCTGTTTGGCTGAATATTCTTTATCTCTTACACCAACCCAGGCTGAATGGCGAAAGGTCTTTTGACACATCTCACGATGTGTTTTACTGAATGGTCCCAATGTCTGGCTGCTAAAAACCAGGGGCTTTCTGAAAAAATTGGCGAGCCTGTAATAATAAAGCCTAGATTCCAAAACATGCGGCCAGACACTTGTATGGTTTCCACCGCCGGAAACAAACACAAGATCACAACGAATCAGATGAATTATGACTTTGACAAATTCAGTTATCACTGAATGTGGTCTTGTGAGTAGCGCCTTTTTTCGTTGCTGATCAGTCCTGCTGTATAAAGCTACCGCTTTTACTCCATAGGTTTTTGCTGCTGTTTCTGGTGATGAACAGAAAAGCACAATATTTTGTCGTCCAAAGATATCGCTAAGTCGCGAAATCGCGACTTCAGCCATAGCTTCATCACCAACATGGTACCCTTCGCACATACCTGACACGTCAGCGAGAACAAGTATTTTTTTACATTTTCGTTTCATAACCATGCCTTCTAAGACCTTTGATTAATCCAGTCATTTAAATTTTTTCATATTCTGAATTTTAAAAAATGTTTAAAACTTCAAAATTCCG
>JAHJLV010000050.1 GCA_018821535.1 Pseudomonadota bacterium
TGGAGCGTCATACCAGTCAGTTCCCGCATTATCTTGCAATGCATCCTGAAATAAAAAAATTACAGGAAAATTCATTTTAATCACTATAATTTTATTCCAGAATTTTGCACATCCAAACTGAAAATAAAATAGAAAATAAAAAGGATAATGATTTGGATACTCAAAAAACATTATCTGCTATCCGCCAATGCATATCTGTTCTGGAAAAACTTGCGGAGAATACGCAATATTTAGCGCAATTGACAGAACCGGAACGGGTTTCTCTGCTGACCGCAGCAGGAAAAATCTCCCGCCCGGATAAAAAGGAAATTCAAAAACGTAAAAAAGATAAAACCAGACTCAAGCGATTGTCCATAATTGAAAAGGAAAAGCGCTTAAGGGCACAAACAGGTATTCGAAAGGCCAGAGAAGCACAGGTGTTTACTGCCCCGAAACAAATAGACTATGATACCCCAAAAGAAAATATCCAGACCCATGAGAACCGGCTTCATACACCCAGAAACTGCTATATATGCAAGGCCCGGTTCACACAGCTTCATCCGTTTTATGACACCATGTGTCCCGGATGTGCAGAATTTAATTATCAAAAACGATTTCAGACCGCTTCTTTAGAGGGTCGTATTGCGCTGATTACAGGTTCTCGTTTGAAAATCGGGTATCAGGCCACTTTGATGATGCTCAGGGCAGGGGCCATGGTGATTGCAACCACTCGTTTCCCTAAAGATTCGGCATTGCGGTTTTCCAGAGAAGCTGATTTTTCAGACTGGGGCCACAGGCTTCAGATCTATGGACTAGACCTTCGCCATACGCCCAGCGTAGAACTGTTTACCGATTATGTGAAACAAAAATATCATCGTCTGGATATTCTGATCAATAATGCTGCCCAGACAGTTCGACGTCCTCCGGGGTTTTATGCACATCTGATGGATAATGAATCCAAACCAGTTTCTGAACTGCCAGTTCAGGCCCAGGCACTCTTGAATCATTATACTTCCTGTCTTTGTCAAATTGAATCGGCAAATTCACGGTGTGTTGGAGAAGAAAAACTGCTTCCGGTGGCCTGGAGCGGATCTGCAAGCGGTGTCGGGCTCAGAATGTCTGCTGCGCTATCCCAAATTCCCTATAGCTATGATACTGCGTCAGAGACCAGCCACGTTTTTCCTGCCAGAAAACTGGATGCAGATCTGCAGCAGGTTGATTTAAGAAAAACCAATTCCTGGCGGCTTCATCTCGGAGAAATCCAGACAGCGGAAATGCTGGAGCTGCAACTTGTGAACAGTATAGCGCCTTTTGTGTTGTGCAACAGACTCATTGAGCTGATGAAAATGGATAATACCGGGCAAAAACATATCGTCAATGTGTCAGCCATGGAAGGCAAATTTTTAAAATTTAAGAAAGGCAGCCGTCATCCACACACCAATATGGCCAAAGCAGCATTAAATATGCTGACGCATACCAGTGCCAGTGAACTTGCAAAATATGGCATTTATATGAATGCCGTTGATACCGGATGGGTTACAGATGAAGACCCTGCGCTTTTAGCTAAACGCAAACAGGATACACATGATTTCCAGCCGCCGCTGGATATCGTGGATGGTGCGGCAAGAATCTGTGATCCGTTTTTTCATGGCATTCTGACAGGCAAACACTGGTGCGGAAAATTTTTAAAAGACTATTTTCCCATTGACTGGTAGATCGCAGTAGACAACCGTGTATTAAACATTAAAGCGGCTCTTTTTTTCAAAAAAGAGCCGCTTTAATGTTTTTTTAACAGTCCGGACTAAAATTAATTTCTAATTGCAACGGGCATATAGTTTTTTAAAGGACAATCCCCACAGTCGCCTTTGGAATGAATTTTCTTGTAAATGGATTCCAGGGCAGCTCTTGAATCAGGGTAAATATTATTTCTTCCCAGCTTGTCAAGAAGATGAGTCCTGTGCATTACATCCAGAACTTCTTCTTTCAACCCGCAAAAAGAAATTTCCCGGCCACTTGCCCTGACCGTATCAATAAGAATGGAAATGGCATCTTCACCAGAGGCGTCAATATCATTAATGCCTTTGGATGCAATCAGAATATGCATTAATTCAGGTTTTTCAGCAATATATGAAAGAACCCTGTCTTCAAGATATGTGGCATTGGTAAAGATCAAAGAACCATCAAACCTGACCACAGCGATGTGCCTGCATTCCTGAAGACCTGCCTTGACAGCATCTCTTAAACTGTTGTCTTTTGCCATTGAAAGCAGCGCCACTTTGGGCCTCAGATGTTTATAGATAAACAGTCCGAACGTAAGTGCAACACCCACCATGATACCTTCTTCAAGATGGGGTGCAAAATAAAGCGTGCAGATAAAGGTGATCACTGAAATTATGCCTTCTGATTTCTTGGCTTTCCATGCATGAACAAAACCGGATGTATTCACCAGACCGATAACCGCCATCATAATGACTGCTGCCAGAACTGCCTGGGGCAGATGGTAAAGCAAAGGGGTGAAAAACAAAAGTGTCAGCGCAACCATAATACTTGTGATAACCGATGAGACGCCGCTGACTGCATTGGCCTGAAGATTAACTGCAGAACGTGAAAAAGAACCTGAAACAGCATAACTTTGACCAAAAGAACCGATTATGTTTGCAAGTCCCTGGCCGATCAGTTCCTGGTTGGGATCCAGTTTCTGTCCGGTTTTGGCAGCCATGGATTTTGCAATTGCAATGGCTTCCATGAATCCGAGCAAGGAAATAATAACAGCAAAAGGAAACAGTTGAAAAAAGGCTGCCAGATAAGAGGTCCCTTCAGGGGCTTTGGGTATGCCGACTTTAAGTCCTTTGGGAACTTCTCCGACAACAGCACCGGCACCGATTATTTTCAGATGGGTTGTGTCCAGAAGTTTGTTGCTGACAGAAAGCCGCCATTTCCGGCCATCTGTTTCAAGGTTTTCAGGAAGGGTTTGTTCAGTATAAAAAACAGAGGATTGATCTGAGTTTTTTGCAGTTAAAAAATGAACCAGCCGCAAATTTTCCCGTTTAATGTGCGCAGCTCCTTTTGTCTGATCAATTTTGGCCTGGATCAGGGCCAGTTCGTGTTCCATGTCTAAATGTGCTTCAGAGGCAATATGCAGACCATGATTTTTATCATCCGTTTTGATTTCTTTGAGTTCTTTGTTCAGTTGCGCTCTTTTGGCACCCAGTTCCTGAATTAAATTGATATCATCGTTAAACAGTTGAATCGTTTGGATCGTTTTCACATCTTTTATATTGTCAAGGGCAATATATCTATCATCATTAAAACCGGTGAATTTGGAAATCAGGATGGTTATGGCAACGGCAACCAGAACATTTGGAATTTTCGGATTTACCCGTTTTAAGGTAACCATGATCGCTATGGCAAATATTCCCAGGGCCAGCGTCGGAAGATGGGTGTAAATCAGTGCAGATTTGCACACGTTGATAATGGTCTGATAGTGATGGGGTGCTTTGTCCACATACACACCGAATAATTTGGAAAATTGTGAAGAGGCAATGACAATGGCAGCAGCATTGGTAAATCCGTTCACTACCGGATGGGACAGCAGATTAACAACAAGTCCCAGTCTGAAGATGCCCAGAAAAAGTTGAAAACATCCTACGGTCAGGGCCATGATAATCGAATAGGCGATAAACTGGGAGCTGCCTGCTGTGGCAAGCGGTTCAAGTGACGCTGCTGACATAAGGGAGACAACTGCCACAGGCCCTGTGGCCAGGTGGCGGCTTGATCCGAACAATGATGCCACCATGGGCGGCAGGAAGGCAGCATATAAACCATAATAGGCCGGAAGTCCTGCCAGCTGTGCGTATGCCATGGATTGCGGAATCAGAACCATGGCAACCGTGATCCCGGCAATGACGTCCGCACTTAATTTTTCTTTGTTGTAGTTGTTGAACCACAACAAAAAAGGAAAGAATTTATAGATCATAATTTAACTCCTGTGACAAATATATTTTTTATCCTTATATATTCGTTTGAGCAACAGCACTACAGACTTACCCAATTAAAATTCTTGAAACTCAGACAATTTCATCCGATCACACAAGTAACTTTAACTATACAAAGCCATTTTATTTGTCAACGGAAAGTACTGAAATGTTGAAGAATGCAACATAAAAATTCTGGATTTTTTATAAAAAAATACTGCTGTACAATTTTTAGAATTCGGCGTATGCTCAATACAGTTGTCACTCTTGATCATTTTTAAGCGAAAATGTCAGTACGGGAGGAACAAAGGAATGCCTATCATTACGATTTCCAGAGGGTCTTACAGTCGAGGCAAAGCAGTTGCTGAAAAACTTGCCGGCAAACTTGGATATGAATGTCTTTCCAGAGAAATCCTTCTGGAAGCATCTGATGAATTTAATATTTCTGAAATCAAATTAATTCGGGCACTTCATGATGCGCCCACCATTCTTGATCGATTCAACCATGGCAAAGAACGGTTTGTGGCCTATATCCGTTCTGCCCTGCTCAATCATACAGTCAAAGATAATATGGTTTATCACGGCCTTGCAGGACATTATCTGCTTAAAGATGTTTCTCATGTGCTCAAAGTCAGGATTCTGGCAAACATGGAAGATCGTATTCAAGAAGAAATGCGCCGGGAAAACATATCTGAACAGGAAGCCTATGCTATTCTAAAAAAAGACGATGAAGAACGTCGGAAATGGGGGTTGAATATTTATGGTGTGGATACAAAGGACAGCAGCCTGTATGATATCGTTCTTCATCTGGATAAAATGACGGTTGAAGATGCCGTGGATACATTGTATTGTCTGGCCCAGAAAAAAACATTTGCTGCAACGCCGGATTCTTTGAAAAAAATCAAGGATATGGCATTGTCCGCAAAGGTAAAAGCACAATTGATTGAATATATTCAATCAATTGATGTAACTTCTGATGAGGGTATTGTTTCCATCAGTACGGTTGACAAAAACAGAGCGGTTGAAGCAAACACGATTGAAAGCCTGTATGATATTTCATCAAAGATTGAGGGTGTTAAAGAAGTTCATATTCATTTGACTTCAATGAAGAAAAAGCCTGATCACATCAATCCGTTTTACAATATGTGATAAAAAAAGCTACCAGCCCCGGCTGGCAACGATATTATCCACGTTAGCCTTGTCAATGCGTTTCTGGTGTTCGTTTTTAACAGTAAAAGCAGCCGTGATTTTCTGGACAAGAATACTGGATTCTGCAGGTTTTAATAAAAAATCATATGCACCGTTTTTCATACCCAGAATAGCGTTATCCACAGTGGCATTGCCTGTCAGCATGATGATCTGGGTGAGGGGAGCCATGGATTTCATATGCTTTAAGGTTTCAATACCATCAATACCCGGCATAAGGACATCAAGGATGACAACATCAAACTCATGATCCTTCATCATATCCAATGCCTGGTTCCCGGAATAGGCAACAGACACATCAAATTCTTTTAATTCAAGCCTTGCAGCCAGTGTATCAATGAATTCTTTTTCATCATCAACAAGGAGCAGCTTAGTTTTCATGATATCTCCTTTTTTAAAAGGTATGGTTAATTATAATCAGGGGGCGTTGATAATGCAACCGGTAATAAATTGTCCACCATGATTTGAAATAATATCCTGATCATGGTGGACAATTGGGTCTATTCTTCCATCATCATGTCGCCGACAAACTCAAATACGTCAGAGAGCCTTAATATCCCGATTACTTTTTCTTTTTTCAGTACAAGCAGGGATTGATGGTGACCGAGAATAAATTGATGAATAGCCTCTGCCAGATTAGCTTCTTCATTGACATATTCACCTTCATCCGGGGTGTACATGATGGATTCTATTTTCAAGCCGGATGCTGTTTTAACAAGGGACTCACAGCTTTCATCCCACAGGCAGTATTGTTCTGTTAAGGAATGTATGAAATCATTGCTTAAACCAAATCTGGATAACCCCATCTTATAGAACTGTTCTGAAGTTCCAAGCTTGCAGTATTTGGGTTCCAGGGCGCGCAGGACATCTAATGGCCCGACTTTGCCCACGATGTGGTCTTTTTTATCCTGAACAAGCACTGCCCGGTGTTTATACATATATTTATTCGTGGATGTCTTATGGGATTCATAAAGCGTTTTAATGGCAGTTTTAAGCGTATCTTCTGTGTTTACGATGGCATATTCGGATAACGGAACCATCAGTTCATTGATTTTTTTTTCCTTCATGTGTTTATCCTTATTATTTGATTAATATCGGCATACCCATTACAGGCCAGATAACAAGAACTGCCAGGGCAATCATTCCCATTAATATAATACTTGCCGGAATACCATATTTGAAGAATTCTCCTGTGGTAAACTGTCTGGAATCGTATGCAATCGCATTGGGGGCCGCACCGACAAGCAGCAAAAAGGGCATACCAGCTGTTACTAGGGCAGCAAAAAGAATAACTTCAGGCGCTACACCCAGATACGGTGCGATGACCAGAGCAACCGGCAGGGAAATGGCAATGGCTGCCACATTCATGATGAAATTGGTCATGATCATGACAAAAAAAGCAATGCTCATGACAAAGACAAACCAGTGTGATTCTTTGAATATGGTCAGCCAGTTGATGGCAAGCCATTCTGCAGCGCCGGTTTCCCACAGACAGAATCCAATACTCATGGCACCGCCGAACAGCAGGATAATATTCCAGGGAATGGCTTCCAGGTCTTTAAGGTCAAGAATTTTAAGAATAAAAAACAATATGGTTGAAACAAGAATGATGGCCGCATTGTTCAGCGGTTTTAAAAAAGGAACAAAGGATCTTAAGGACATTACCAGGATACAGGAAAAAATAATGGTTGCCGCTATGATTTCATTTGCAGTTATTTTCCCCATTGCCTGGCTCAATCCTTTTGCTTTTTCTCTCAATCCCGGGATTTTTTTCTTTTCAGGTTTGAGTACAATCATGAAAAATCCCCATAAAATGAAGACCATTGCCCAGCCGATGGGGAACATATAATAACTTAACTCAAAAAATGTGATTTCTTTTCCGATAATATCCTTGAAAAAACCGATCGCCACAGCGCCCCGGGCGGCTCCCAGCAGGGTGACAATACTTCCGGCACCCGCAACAAAGGCCATGCCCATAAAAAGGGCTTTGCCAAAATTGGTTGGGGTATTGTCATCGGCATACATGGAATATATGGTTACCAAAAGTGGATACATGGTTGCAGCAACGGCAGTATGGGCCATGATATGGGTCAGCGCTGCCGTGACCACAAAACAGCCCAGCAGAATCATGCTGGTGTTTTCGCCCACGATGATCAGAATTTTATAGGCCAGTCGTTTGGTCAGGCCGGTTTTGGTAAATACCATTCCGATCACCAGAGAGGCAAATATGAATAATACGGAAGGGGTCATAAAATCTTTAAAAGCCGAGTCTGCGGAGCGTACCATAAACAGCACCTGAAAAACGCCGATGGCCAGACTGGTAATGCCGATAGGCACAACTTCAAAAATCCACCAGGTTCCGGCCAGCAAAAATACCGCCAGCGCTCCTTTGGCTTCTTTGGTCAATACAAAATGTTTTCCGGTGGGATCAATTGCATCGGGCCATGGGGGGGCAAAATTTACACCAAAAAACAGGATAAGGCCGATGGATATAAAGATGATTCGTTTCCAGTCAATGGATTTATGATTTAAACTGATTGCTTGCATAGTAATATTTTTCGCCTCCTGAATTACCAGCCGTGGGTTTGTAGTATGTTTTCAATTTCTGCTTTTCGGATACGTTCTTCATGGGCTTGTTTGAACTGGTGAGCCGTATGAATTTTTTCCATCAAAAGTTCAATGTCTGCAGGTTTCATCAGAAAATCAAACGCACCCAGCTTCATTCCCTGGATGGCATTTTCAACGGTTGCAGCTCCGGTAAGCATAATAATAGGGGTTAACGGTTTTGTGTTTTTAATTTTTTTTAATGCATCCAGGCCTGTAACTTCAGGCATGAGAACATCAAGAATGATAACATCAAAATCAATCTTTTCAGCCATGGCAACAGCGCTTTTGCCTGAGTATACGGAAGTGACGGATATATCGCGTACTTCCAGCCGCTGGCTCAAGGTTTCATTAAATTCTTTTTCATCATCTGCAATCAATATATTTATTTTCATTATTGAATTATCCTTGTTGTGGGTTTGCTTTGTCCTTTTTTATTCTGCTGTCCGGGTTTTTCGGGCAGTAATTTTCTGATATGCTTTTTTCATGGTTTCAGTTATCAGATCAATGTCCGCAGGTTTTTGCAGATACGCAAAAGCGCCCAGATCCATACATGTTTTTTTGTCGGTCTCTGTCCCGTGACCGGTCAGGATGATAACCTCGATATCCGGTTTTGACTTTTTGATTTTTTTAAGCACTTCAAATCCGTCAATGCCCGGCATTTTTAGGTCAAGAATCATGACTTCCGTGTCTTCCTGTTCTGTAAAATCCAGTGCTTCCTGTCCATTGTATGCGATCTCACTGGTAAACTGACGCATTTTCAACCGCTCTGACAAGGTCTGAACAAATTCTTTTTCATCATCCACCAGAAGAATTCTCAAGGGCGTCTCAAATTCATAATTTCGAATGATGTTGCCTTTGTAGTAGTTGTGTCCGATTTTAGTCTCTACGGATTTGACACCGGGAATGGTTTCAACAGTTTTAACAATTTTCTGCTGAAAAGAGGAAAGCATCATGACTTTTTTATCTATGGTCACCATGATATTGCCATTGTCAGCCTCTGTAATCAATCCTGTGCCGATTTCGCTCAGTGCCACATCAATGTCTGCAATCAGTTTAAAGTCAAACAGTTCCTTTTTGATCAGATCTTCTTTATTCGACAACAGTTTTTCCAGATTTTTTGAAATCAGTGCCACGGATTCGTCTGAATCTGTTTTATCGCTTGGGATAACAATATCAAAAAGGGATTCATCCCAGGCTTTTTTCTGAAATATAGAGTTTGTCCACAGGGCTGCATATTTATCCGCTTCTTCAATATCTCGTGTTGCTTCTTTTTCATTCAGTTTGTTTTTTTCCATCCCGTTGGCAATCCGGTTTTTTTTGTCTGTGATAATGAGAATGCGCATGATATGCGATATCTCTTTTGGGATCAGATGGGAAAGAAAGCCATGGAAAATACAGTCTCCTTTTTGCATGGCCTCGGATAAAGTCTGCTTTAAAAGAGCCAGGCATTTTTCTTTTTCATGGGTAAAATCATTGAATGCAATGGGTTTGCTTTCTACAGTTTTTTGAAGTGTAGACAATTTGATCTTACTTCTCTGATGTGTTTTGTCTATGATATCGGCATCAGTAAGGACATCAATATTGAATTTATCGGTAAGTTTTCTGATAATTTCATCTTCATTTGAATACAGGCCGCTTGTTATTGCTAATATGGACATATTTGCCTCCTTAAAATAAAATTGCCAGTATTTCATTATAATTTCGATTCGATAATAGCAATACTTGTGCCAAAAAAAACAACAAAAAAAATTAACGGGTTAGGGAAAGGGGGGTGGATTAATGAGTCAAATTGAAACATTTTGACTCATTAATAAAAAAACATTTTAAAACGATTTGATACTTATTGCTGTTAAATCCGGTTCAGCCAACTAAAATAAAAATTTTTGGAGAACCGGGTGTCATGCCGGCAGTAAAATTGATTTGTTCACACAAATCAGTGATTTTTGACCAATGGCTGCTCTGCATTATTTTTTCTTTAAAATCCGGATATTGAAAATTTTCATCTCCTATGGAAAAACAGATGCCAATGGTGTTTTCTTTTGGGTGAATATTGACCATCAGTTGCTGGATTTGAAAAGTATCAATCATACATTCGATGCAGGAAAACAAAATCATCTGGAATATGACCGGATCCGTTGTAATAGAACAGGATGCCGTGCATTCGCAAACCTCGACGGATACATTTTTTTGTTTAAATAATCGATCTGTAATACTGATTAATTTTTTTGTGGTTTCACAAATATCAATGGCGGATTGAATATTATCCGGTGTATGTGCAAAGCCATTGAGATTAGAGGTTAAACTGACCCCTCTGTAGGCTTGCTTTTTTAATGTTTCAAGGCATTTATCCAGCTTGCTGTCAAAGTCTGGAACCTGGTTTGTTTTGTGCATCAAAATAAAATCTTCCATAAGACCGGAAGTTTCCTTGATGATGGCAAGAACATTCTGTATTTCATGGGTGACCGAAGCCGTCACTTTGCCGAAAAACATCGCTTTTTTATTTGAAGTTTCCATACATCACCCTTTGGGAGTTTGATCGACAGCCAGTTTAATTTTTTTTAGCAGTTCGTTTATATCCAGTGGTTTCATGAGGAAATCAAACGCACCGATACGCATCCCCTCCATCCCGTCTTTTGTTGAACCATGTCCTGTAAGCAAGATGACAGGCAGGGCGTTGTTTGTGTTTTTTATGTGTCTGAGAGTATCCAGTCCGTTCAATCCGGGCATCATCAAATCAATGATGGCCACATCAAATGTTTCGTTTTCGATCATGGTGATGCCGGTTTCACCATCCTGAGCGATTTTTGAGGTATACCCTCTGAGTTCGAGTCTTTCGGAAAGCGTTGAAATAAATTCAAGTTCATCGTCAATCAGCAGAATCTTTATATTCTGATTGCTCATTCATTACCTCCAGTTCATTGGGTTTATCAGGCAGTTCAATAGTAAAGACCGTGCCTTTTCCGACCTCACTGCTGACACTTATCTGTCCGCCAAGTTTTTTTACGATGCCATAGGTTATGGAAAGACCAAGACCGGTTCCTTTTTCTTTTTTGGTGGTAAAAAACGGGTCGAAAATATTTTTAATCACATTGTCAGGAATGCCGTGACCATTATCACTGATTTTTAATCTGATACCGCCGTCTTTCATGTTCTGTGTCTCGATTTCCACCTCGCCAAGATCGTTCACAGCCGCAAAGGCATTTGACAGAAGATTGACCAGTATCTGTTGAATCAGACCCTGGTCTGACTGAATCAGTATAATTGATTCGGATAAAAGCAATTTAATATCTATTCTCTTGTAAAGGATATCTTTTCCTAAAAAATCAAGGACTTCGTTGATAATAAGATTGATGTTTATAGGTTCAATCTTGATATTAATCCGTTTTGAAAACCCGAGAAGTCTGTGAGTTATTTTTCTGCATCTTTCTACTGAGTTAAGGATTGCAGCGGTTAATTCAATGAATTTTTCTTTATGTTTAAAATCAGTTGAAAGTTCGATCAAATCACTCATCAAGCCTGTTTTTTCATTGATAATGGCAAGCGGATTGTTGATTTCATGGGCAACGCCGGCAGACAGTCGTCCAATAGATGATAATTTCTGGGCATGTTGAAGTTCAGTCAGTATATTTTCTCTTTTCTGATCTGAAGATTTGATCCTGTCGATCAGAATCTGGGTCATTTTCCAAATGGCAAAAATAATAATGGCAAAGCTGATGAAAAAAATAACAATCATTTCAGTTTTAAGTGCATACCATGATTTCAGGGCAACAGATTGAGGCTGAACAATCACCAGCGTATAGCCTGCTATTGAAAAAGGAGAGGATACCAGCAGAATATCCCTGTTCTGGTTGTCAGTGCCAATGAAACTGTTTGATCTGAAATTTACAATGGGAACCTGTATGGGAAACTGTTCGAGGGTATTGCCGTAATAAATCGAATTGGTTTGAAGAACACCGTCCTTGCTGATTAAAAAGGCATCGGTCTCCCGCGGAAGCCCCATGCTTGCAATAAGGTTATCAAAAAAATCAGTGTCAATGGTAACTCTTAACATCCAGACCTGGCCGTCTTCGGTTAAATGCTGCACTGCAATAACAATATGGGGGTATTTTCTGAACCCCAAAAAGACGTTGCTGATATATTGCCCTTTGATCTGGGTTTCCTGGAATGAAATCTGTTCTGAATAGTTTTTACCCAAAAGGGAATAGGGCCCGGCGTAGCTGATCAGTTGTCCCTGGGTGTTAATCAGACCGATATCAACAAATCCGCTCCATTCTTTTTTAATGGAAACCAGAATTCTTTTTATGTTCTGCTCATCACTTAAGTGCTTGAAATCATAGGTTGTGGAGATGAATCTCACGATGGCAACCCGTTGATCCAGAAATAATTCGAAAGAATGTCTTGTTTTTTCAGCCATTGCGTAAAGTGGTGTGATAATTTGATTTCTCAGGTGGGATCTGTATTGAAAATAATTGACAATAACCATGGTGGCAAGGGGGACGATTGTAATGAGCAGCATGATGAGGATAATATTTCTTCTCAGTGTCCCGTAGTGATCCTGGCCGGTTTTGTTCAAAAAGAATACAGTATCAACCAGTTTTTTAAACATATTTTCCTTCTGCCATTTTCGTTAATAAAATATCTTTGCATTTTAAAACGTTTTTTTGCCAGTGTTCCAGTGCCAGCGCCCAATTCCCGGCAATTGAATCGTATATATTAATTTTTTTCCATTTAAGAAACTGGTAATATTCTTCTTCAATTGCACCGCAGATGAGAGTATTGACATTCTCAGACAAAAGAAGGTGACACAGCTCGTCCGCAGAGGGCCTGGGAAGAACTATGGTTTTTTTTTCCTCAATGACATTGCCTTTTGACAGTAATATAACAAGAACTTCAGATGCCAGATCAAACCGTGGGGCAACTTCTTCATGAAATAATGGAATAATTATTTTATGTATCATATCTCATTTTTGTGTGCGTAATGGTTCTGATGGCTGTTCAAAAAAATAGCACAATGCCTTGACCATGTATAGAATATATTTTGTCAGGAATCAATTTTAAACTGTTTAATCTTTCGCCATAAGGTGCTTCTTCCCCAGCCAAGAATTTTTGCTGCCTCATTTTTTTTGCCATTGGTTTTTTTTAAGGCATCCATGATTATCTGTCGCTGAACCAAAGACCATGTTTCCGGCTCCCCGGATGATTTTTTGGTGTTGTGCAGGAAATTTTCCTGATTCAGATGAGAATTCTGTGTTCCGGTTGATGTATAAATCAAATCCGGCCCGGTTGAATGTGATAAAGGCGCTTCTAACAGATAAGCGGGAAGGTGGTTTATTTCAATGGTTGAATTGTTTGAGATATTGACTGCATATTCAATAATATTTTTCAGCTCTCTGATATTTCCATCATAGCGATAATTTAACAGAATCATTAAGCTGTCTTTTGAAAACCCGTTGATTTTTTTATCAAGCTGCTGCGTGTAGCTGTTGAAAAAATGATCAATTAAAAGCCGTATATCCCCTTCCCTTTCTCTTAACGGAGGCAGGTGAATCCGTGCAACATTTAACCGGAACAGAAGGTCTTTGCGGAAAAGACCGCGTTCAACCATCTGTTCCAGGTTCCGATGGGTTGCTGCAATAATTCTGACATTGGCTCTGAAGCCTGCAGTGCTTCCCAATGGATAGATGATTTTGTCATCAAGAAATGTAAGCAGTTTTACCTGAAGCGAAAGCGGAAGATCTCCGATTTCGGTTAAGAATATCGTGCCATTATGTGCCAGTTTGAAACGACCGGGTTTATTTTCAATTGCGCCGGTAAAAGCGCCTTTCTGATGGCCGAATATTTCGGATTCAAGAAGGGTTTCCGGAAGTGCACCGCAGTTAATTTTTATAAAAGGACCGGCTTCCCGTCCGGATGTCTGATGGATGGCTTCGGCAACCAGATCTTTTCCGGTTCCGGTTTCTCCGGTAATAAGAATGGATGCGTCACTCTGGGAAAGAACAGGCAGTGTCTGGAAAATTTTTTCCATCTGGGGACTTCTGCCGACAATATTTGCAAAGCTGTATGCTGAGCTTTTTATTTTCTCAATGTGTTGAGACAGTCTTATGTCTTCTACGGTTTCGATGAAACCTGTAATCTGGTTATTGTTGTCGATCAATGCCGCTGTTGTCATGCGAATGGGCAGGCGCTGGCGGTCCAGATTGATCATATCTGTTTTGCAGGAAACAGGCCGGTTGTCATCTTGTATCGATAGAACAGGGCAGTTTGATATGCATGCAGCGCTCCTTAAAATATTGTGGCATTGGACCCCATAGGCTGTTGAATGTGAAAATCCGGAAAGGATTTCAAAGGCTCGATTTAACAGAATAACCCGCCGATCTGTATCCAGAATCAAGATTCCCAGGGGGATCTCATTTATCAGATGTACAAAATCAACCGGGTTTTTCATCATATCCTTTATAAATGAATGGAATGGAATCATTATGGTTGACCGAATCAAGAGTGTGTTGTCAGTTTATATTTGTTTTTCATTTTTACTTGATATCATAAAAATAAAATACCGTCCGGGATTTTTCATCTGGACGGTATTTTATTTTTATTAAACAGCTTTCAAAATTTGCGTGTTATCTCATGTCCTGCAATGGTTTGTTTTTAAATATAACTTTATTGTAGAGAAAAAAGAATACAGTAAATAATCCAACAGCCACATTCAGATCTTTTATCACGGTGATAAGGGTGGTGCCGCCGATAAAAAAGAACATTTCCACATTTGTCAGTGTAAACTTCTTTCCCGTATCCACTTTCTTTAACTGGTTGATATATATGATAATCGAATCCTTGTCAAAGACATCCCACCCGACTTTAAATAATACGCCTGCAAAAACAGCCTGGGGAATATAATTTAGCAGATCCTGGAACAGAACCATTTCTACCAGAACAAAAATACCGACAAACACACCTGCATACCGTTTGGTTGCATTTTCCTTTATGATCAGAACAGAACGGATGGTGGCCTGGGCACCGGGAATACCACCGAAAAAAGCCACCGTAGCATTGGCCAGTCCCTGGGCAGCCAGTTCCTGATTTCTTTTGGTGGGTTCGTTCATTAATTTATCAACAACAAGGGAAGTCAACAGGGTATCCAGATATCCCAACGCTGCAAGCTGAAAAGCGAAAGGAAGGGCGATGATAATAATATCCATTGACCATGTGGTTGGAAACTGGGTTACAATGATCTGCTTGATGCTGTCAAAAGAATCAATACGAGTGTCCAGTGAGATGGTTTCTATGGGTATTTTAAAGATGGCCACAATTGCACTCATGACAACAATGGAAATAAGTGTTGCGGATAAAAGGCTGCCCTTTGGAATTCTTCGGGTGATTTTAGGAATCAGAAAAATCAGGGCACATGAGATGATGGCGATGATAATGTTGGCTGAAACCGGGCCGGTATATGCTTTTTTCCCCATGATTCCGAACAGTTTTTTTATCTGATCAATCCATATGAGTATGGCAATTCCATTCATAAAGCCGGACACAACCACATTGGGTATGATTTCAATAAATTTGCCCAGCCTGAGCAATGCACCCAGAGCCAGAACAATCCCGGTTAATATAAAGACAATATTTATAAAATGAACCTGATTGGCACCCGGGATTTTGATAAGCAGTTCATTTGCGGAAAAGGCCACAAGGAGAACAGTAACTGCGGTCATTGGTGCAGTGGGCCCTGAACACTGCACCCGTGTGCCGCCAAACAAGGAAGTGATCAACGCAATTATTCCGGCAGAGATGATTCCTGCAAATGCGCCTCTGCCGGATAATAAACCAAAAGCTGCACCCAGGCTGATCGCAGCAAAGCTAACCGTCAACGCTGCGATTAAATTCTGAAGTATTTCATCAATATTAATAGTTTTCGTAGACATTTTAACTCCTTATATTTACATAAAATTATGTTTTATGCAGTTTGCTTGTGTCAAGGTTATTTTCAATGGAATCAACGCCATCGCATTGATGTGCCAGTTTGAAAATTTTATTGCTTTCAATTTCATCAAAAACAAAACCGCTTATCTTGATCGCACCTAATTTTTTGCATTCAACTTTTATATGAACGGATTCAGGCATTTCTTTTTTAATGGTGGCTTCAATTCTTTTTTCAAGGGACATACGCTTGAAAAAATCTTTATCTGCATCAGTTAAGGGACATTTGTTCTGAATCAGCTGTGCATAGCTGATGATCGTTGAAACAATGATATCTGTATCAAATTTATAATGATTGAATATCAGGTCGTAAGACTGCGGATCTGAAGAATCTTTTTTAAACAGATACTTTATAAAATGCTCCTGGTCATGATCGATTTTTTCTAAAATTTTTTCTGCCATTTCCTGATTGAGTTTTCTGTGTCTTGCAAGATTGGCACATCGATATTCAAAAGGCGCAATAATTCTTACGTTGAGGACATGATTCTGATCCAGAAAATACTGTCCTCCGCGACCTTCGATGACAACATTGTCATTACTGGCTTCTTCAAACAGAATCGCCTGTATTAAATCGTTATACACTTCCGGATTTTTAAAAAAATGCTTAAAAAATCCGGGTTCTTTTTCTTCTGCAAGATCTTTGAGTTCATCTGAAAGATCAGAATGAAAGTCTTTGACTTTTCGATTGATAGACAATTTGTCTATCAGCTTGTAATTCAGATTTCTGGCAATTTCTTCTGCAATTTCATCCCCGTCACTGTAGGGCTGCCTTGAAATATTTATTATTGTCATTTTTTTACTCCTTTTTTAAGCAAATAAATTACCTGATTTAATTGTTTCAGGCAAAAATACCTAACACGTTTTTTTTAATATTTCTATAAAATCGTTTAAAATATAAATTTTTTGATAAGTTGCTTGACAGAACACAGGAAAAACTTGGGGTTGTTAATTTTATCGGTTTGTTCTATAATCCTTCAAAAAAAAGTTTATGAATCAAACAGCTTATAATAACCGTTAACGTATGGAAGCATGATATTTCCCCGGAGCAAAACTTGATCAGTCAATTCTGAATTTTCCGGATATCTCCGGAAAGGTTTCATCCTAATCAAATCTTATGCGTTTTAAATACGAGCAATAAAGAGAATTTGCTGTTACAGCGGTTATTCATGATAAGGGGAAATATATGGAGCTTTCTGTTTTGGAATTATCCAAACGTTTAGGGGTTACCCCCATAACAATAGAACGGTGGTTAAGACAGGGAAACCTGCCGGTATCCTCAAAAGGAACACATTGCAGGTTTAATAAAAAAGATCTTGAAAACTGGGCATCAAAAAGAAATATTTCGCTGGATTTTTCTGAAAACAAAAATTTATCCAGCCCCGAAAAAGAACATCCTCTTCTATCTGCTGCAATTCAGGATGGAGGGGTCTATTATGATATCAAAGGAGATAATGTCCATCAGGTTTTAAAAAATTCCATTGATAAATTTACTGTGATTCCACAGGATTTCAAGGATGATCTGTTTGACCGCCTTGCCCGGAGAGAAGCAGCACTTTCAACAGGAATCGGCAAAGGAATCGCGATTCCACATCCCAGAGAACAATTGCATTATTTAACCTCTCCTGTGATCTGTGTCAGTTTTCTGGATCACCCGGTTGATTATAATGCGCTGGATCAAAAACAGGTTTTTGTTTTATTTTTTATTTTATGCCCTGATCTTAAACTGCATCTGCATCTGTTGTCTGCGTTGTCGTTTTGCTTAAAGGACTTTCAATTCATCCAATTCCTTGAACAAAAGCCCGCCGCAGGACTGTTGATAAAAAAAATAGAATTTCTTCAACAAAGAAATACAATCTAATGGATATGGAGCAGCCCGGGTAAATGTCAAAAATTAAAAACTGGTATATGCAGATATATCATAAACTTTTTCATCTGGATGACAGGCTGCTGTTAATTATTGTCGGGTCCATTGCAGGTATGTGCAGCGGACTTGCCGCAGTTGCTCTGCGCTTGTCGCTGGAACATGTTTTTGAATGGCTCCATCCTTTCAGACAATATGGATGGGCGTTTGTTCTTCCTGCTGTCGGGGCTGTGCTGTCTTCTTTTTATCTGGAAAAAATTGCCAGGGAAGGGGCCGGGCATGGTGTGCCTGAAGTGATTTATTCCGTTTCAAGATATGGCGGGTTGCTGCGGTTCCGGTCCAGTTATTCCCGTTTGATAGCAAGCTTTCTGACCATCGGAAGCGGTGGATCAGCAGGTCCTGAAGCTCCTGTTGTGATGAGCGGGTCTGCCATCGGTTCCAATCTGGCCAAATTTCTTGGCTTAAATGACCGGCAAAGAATAACGCTGGTGGGGTGTGGTACAGCAGGCGCCATTGCCGCAATCTTTAATGCCCCCATTGCAGGGCTTGTTTTTTCTGTTGAAGTGATTCTGGGAGAATGGAAATTTGTCAATATTATTCCCATTGCCATAGCCGCTGTTGCAGGAACCCAGGTCAGTCATGCAATTATTCCTGAACAGGTTATTTTTAATCACATTCCGTTTGCGGTCAGCTATAATGATATCTTTCCCAGTATCTGTCTGGCCGGAGTTACTGCCCTGATCTCGATAGTGTTTACAAAAACATTAAGACAAACCAAAAAAATAGCCCAAAAAACATCTTTATCATTCTGGTCCAAAGCACTTCTCGGCGGTTGCACTGTCGGGTTGATCGGGATCTATATGCCGGTTGTGCTTGGAGAAGGGTATCATTTTATCCAGTCCATGATTTCCGGAACTTTTTCCATGGGCGTTTTTGTAATTTTTGTGGCAGTTTTTGCCAAAATCTTCGCCACTGCGATAACCTTGGGATGGGGCGGTTCCGGCGGTATTTTTGCACCATCTCTGCTTATCGGAAGTTTGATTGGAATTTTTTTCCATAAATTTATTTTACTCATTTTCCCGAATGTCGAGATTGCGAAAGAAGGCGCTTATGCACTTTTCGGAATGACAGGGATTATCAGCGGGGTGATGCAGGCACCGTTAACCGGTATATTTTTAATCGTGGAGATCACAGGCGGGTATGAAACAATATTGCCTTTAATCCTGGTTTCTTCCATCTCGTCAACCATGAGCCATTATATAGAGCCGGCCTCGTTTTATTTTAAGGAATTGATTGAAAGAGGACAATTCTTAAGACCCGGAACAGATGAAAGAATTCTTGCAGATCTTAATCTGGGTGAACTTATTGAAACCGGCTATGACACATTTTCTGAAAATATGGTTTTCAGAGATTTTATCGAGGCGTTGAAATCCTCAAACCAGAATTTTTTCCCGGTTATTGAAGATGATACAGGCGTTTACAAAGGTGTGATTCAAATCAGTGCGATCCGAAAATATGTTCTGGATCCCGGGGTTTATGATATGATATTTTTAAATCAGATTATGGATACAGATGTGTTGACCGCATCTTTGGAGAACGGTCTTCAGGAAGTTCTCGATATGATGGAAAATAATAACATGGATACCATACCGGTTGTAGAACATGAGCGGTTTGTCGGTATGATTTCAAAAAACAGAATACTGGATTTATATCGAAGAGAATTAATCATGCAGACCTCTGTGTATTAGTCTGGTCGGATAAAAAGGAGCGTAAGATGAATTATACATTACTTCATATTTTCAGGAATACACCATTTGGCAGGGAAACCTTTTTGCAGTCATTATATTTTTGTAAAACAATTCATGCGTATCCGGTTGTGTATATCCCCAAAACAGATAAGTTCCTGATGTATTTTCCCAACGATGCAGTACAAATTGATCTGGATAATTCTTATCTGTTTTCTCCTAAAACTGCAAAAAAGCATGTGCTGGAATTGTTTGATTACATGCAGATTGCACCCCAATTCTATATGCCTAAAAATTTTACAGCATCCTCTTTACCGGATATCCCTGCGAATTTTGATTATTTATGCTGCCCGCGATCTGTCAGCGATCTGTCATCAAAGATCGGGCTTGGTCATATCGGGCCAAAAGTCAGGCGGATTATAAAGCATGCAACTTTTCCCGTGTTGATTGCAAGTCCTGTATTTAAACCCTGGAAAAGCATATCTGTGTTTTTCGGCGGCTCTGTAAATGCGATGAATGCTTTGAGACTGGGGCTAAAACTTGCCTTGTCCTCCGGGCTGCCGCTGGATGTTTTTACCCTGCTTGAAAAAAAAGATGAGTCTTATTATGAAAATTTTATTGAAAATCAGGACTTTCCCGAGACAATAAAACAGTTGATCCGTCAATGGCATTTTTATAAAAAATCACAATTTGATAAAATGCTGTATGAGGTCCCGCACGATTCCCTTATTGTTTTGGGTGCATACGGCCATGGTATCATAAAAGAATTTTTGCTTGGCAGTAAAATGGAAAAGATACAGTCAACAGTGATGAATAATCTTTTGATTACAGGGCCTTATTGTTCAATTTCCTTATAATTAAAGTATCTGGAAAATTTAAAAGACGTTGTTCTCAACTGTCTGCGTGAAACACAACGTCTTTTTTTATGAAACCCTAAGAAATATCATATCCTCTTTCGCCATGCAGTGCCTTGTCCATGCCGATCAGTTCGCTTTCCTTATCCAGCCTGAACCCGATGGTTTTTTCAACGCATATGCAGATTAAAAGCGTTGCAGTTGCTGCAAGTGCAACTGTTGCGCCTAATCCTTTTAGCTGAACAAGTAACTGGTCCCAGGCTGTCCATGTGCGGCCTGCAGCAGTCGTGGCGGCAGCCATCCAGGAATCGCGGATGAAAAAACTGAGCAGAAGAACGCCCAGACCGCTGCCGACACCATGGATGCCAAAACAGTCCAGAGTGTCATCATATCCAAGCTTCAATTTCATCTGAAGTGCAAAATAGCAGAAGATGGATGACAGGGCACCCAGAATAAAAGCGCCTGTGGGTAAAACCACAGAAGCTGCCGGTGTAATAACCACAAGACCTGCAAGAATGCCGGATGCAAACCCTAAGGCAGATGCTTTTTTAAAGGTGATGGCTTCAATGATCAGCCAGGTCAATGCACCGCTGGCTGCGGATATCTGGGTCATGGTAAGCGCCCTTGCGGTATCCAGCCCGCTTTGAAGTGTGGACCCCGCATTGAAACCAAACCATCCTACCCATAAAAGTCCTGCACCCATCAGGGTCATTACAAGATTATTGGGCAGTGTCGGCAGTTTGGGGAACCCCTGGCGGGAGCCAAGGTAAATGGCTGCTACCAGTGCGCTGATGCCGGCTGAAACATGAATGACCAGTCCGCCAGCCAGATCAATAACTCCGGAAGCGCCACTGTTGAAAAGCCATCCGTCCGCTGACCATACCCAATGGCATAACGGGCAGTATACCAGTAAAAACCATATGGCAATAAAAAGAATATATCCCCGGAAATACACCCGTTCTGCAATGGCACCACTGATCAGTGCAGGAGTGATAATAGCAAATTTGCCCTGGAACATGGCAATAATATATTCAGGGATTCCATCGGTTATTGCAGTGTCTATGCCTTTTAAAAAAACAAAATCACTGTTCCATCCGATAAAACCGCCAAGAATGCTTTGTCCAAAAGTCAATGAATACCCGCAAACGACCCACAAAACACCTATGACAGCCATGGATACAAATGTATGCATCATGGTTCCAAGCACATTTTTTGAGCGGACAAGTCCGCCGTAAAACATGGCAAGGCCTGGAAGCATCAATAATACAAGGGCAGTGGATATCAGCATCCAGCTGGTTTTACCTGTATCGATAAACGGTTCTGTGCCGGCAAGCGCCGTGCCTGAGTACAGTGTAACAGCAAGTAATGACGCAAACAACTTTTTTGAAAGCATGAAATTCCTCCATAGCATAATATGAATTATTGAAAATGATCAAATTAGCAGGAGGAAA
>JAHJLV010000051.1 GCA_018821535.1 Pseudomonadota bacterium
AAATTTAAATCAATCCATCTTCCCGTTTACCCTTGCTGTTTGGGAAATTATTGATGACAACCTTTACGCTGGTATAAAATTGAACCATAATAAGATAATCCTGATTTGGAGCCACGGGTAGAATTGATTTATTTATTCGGTCATCTCACTTTCATATTATTTAGACGTGTTTTATTTTTTTTTAGAGTGTGGTTCGAAAATCAGAATTTTGCACATCAGGGCCCAATGACCACATAGCTGCATAAAGTGCCAACTTTTGACATATGGTCAATTATTGGTATCCTGACTTCTCAATTTCAAAAGGGAGGTTCTGCTATGAAAAGAGTCTGGGATACCGATGAATTGGTGAATATCTGGGGTTTGACTTATGACGAACTACAACTGCTGAAAACCAAACCACCCAGAAATCACCTGGGCTTTTCTGTTCAACTCAAATATTTTCAATATACTGGTAGATTCGTCAAACACATAAATGACATTCCGGAACCGCCACTTTCATTCCTGGCGGATCAGCTCGATGCCCCCGTAGCGGATATCAAAGATTATGATTGGACTGGCCGTTCCGGAAAGCGTCATAGAAGCGAAATTCTGTCATTCCTTGGCATCGCCCGTCTTACGACTCCTGTTAAAGATGCCTTTTCGAAATGGCTCGTAGATAAAATTTATCCCCAGGGGCAGACGGTTTCTGAAGCAAGGGAACAGGCTTATTATTGGTTTAGAAATCACCGGACAAAAAGCCCAACTGAGGCGGTTCTGGATCGTCTCATCCATACAGCATTCAGTGAATACGAACGTTGTCTTTTCGATAGAATCATGCGGTCGTTATCCTCGGATGCTAAAGAAAAGATGAATAGTTGTCTTGATGGTGCGGAAGGCGTTGTTGAGTTCAGCGCCTTGAAAGCTGACCCAGGGCGGGTGGGACTGGAAAGTATCTTCAATGAAACAGAAAAGCTTCAATTTATAAGATCGCTTAACCTTCCTGTAGACATATTCCAATCCGTCAGCACGAAAACCTTGAGACGCTATTATCAACGTATCAGCGGTGAAAGCACCTGGGAAGTCAGGCGGCATCCTCAGGAGGTTAAATATAGCCTGTTCTCCATTTTTCTCTATTTTCGACAGAGGGAGATTATTGACGGCTTGATAGAACTCTTCATACAGATCGTGCACCGTCTATCCGTAAGAGCTGAGAAAAAGTTGGTCAAAGAACTGATGAGAGATTTTCAAAAGGTACATGGAAAAACCACTTTGCTTTTTAAAATTGCTGAAGCAGCTCTTCTCAATCCAGAGGGCCGGGTCAAGGATATCGTCTATCCAGTTGCCGGAGAAAATGTTCTCCAGAATCTAATCAAAGAATTTAAGTCATCTGGACCAGGCTATCAAAAACAAGTCCATAAAATCATACGATCCTCTTACAGTAGTCACTACCGGCGCATGGTGCCGAAAATCCTTGAGACCCTTGAATTTCGATCCGGGAACATCAGGCACCGGCCTGTGCTGCTTGCTCTCAATTTGATTCAGCAACGCAGGGAGCAAAACCAACAGTTCATACCATTGGACGATAAAATTCCTATAGAAGGGGTTATCCGCAATAAATGGCGTGAAGTAGTTATTGAGAAGGATAATCAAGGCAGAGAACGGATCAATCGGATTAATTATGAGATTTGCGTTCTCCAAACTCTACGGGATAGAATCCGTTGCAAAGAGATCTGGGTGGAAGGTGCTGATAATTTCCGTAATCCCGATGAAGATTTGCCAGCCGATTTTGATGATAAACGGGAAAGCTATTATCTTGACCTGGGGCATTCTACTGACAGTTCTGTCTTTATTGAAAACATAAAGAATAAAATGCGTACCACTCTATTTGATTTGAGCCGTGGAATACACAAAAATGAAAAGGTCTGCATTAAAAACAACGGGAAAAAACGCATTTCGATTACGCCATTTGATGCCCAGCAAGAACCGGGCAATTTGATAGCTTTGAAACGGGAAATAGCTGGTCGTTGGCCAATGACAGGCCTTCTTGATGTGCTTAAAGAGGCAGATCTACGTGTAGGTTTTACTGATCATTTCAAAACACTCGGTGAACGTGAAGTTTTAGATCGGTCGAACCTGCAAAGACGCTTACTGTTGTGTCTTTACGGTATGGGGACCAACACCGGCTTGAAGCGGGTCAGCGGAAACCGTCACGGCATTAGCTACAAAGAGCTTTTGCAGGTACGACGGCGGTATATCCACAAAGCAGGACTCCGTAATGCCATTGGCCAGGTTGCAAATGCTATTTTCAGCATCCGCAAAGCTGACGTTTGGGGAGAAGGATCAACATCCTGTGCATCTGATTCTAAGAAGTTCGGCTCTTGGGATCAAAATCTAATGACGGAGTGGCATATTCGTTATGGTGGGCGAGGGGTGATGATCTATTGGCATGTCGAGAAAAAATCTACCTGCATTTATTCCCAGTTGAAGAGATGCTCTTCCTCGGAAGTCGCTGCCATGATCGAAGGTGTTTTACGGCACTGCACCGATATGACAATTGACCGGCAATACGTTGACAGCCACGGACAAAGCGAGGTTGCTTTTGCATTTTGCCATCTACTCGGCTTTGATCTGCTGCCACGGCTAAAAGCCATTGGCAAACAGAAACTCTACCGGCCAGACAGCGAAGGCTATCCAGATCTGGAATCGATCATGACCCGGCCCATTAACTGGGAATTGGTCAGCCAGCAGTATGACGAGATGATCAAGTACACTACCGCACTAAAACTTGGAACCGCTAATCCGGAATCCATTTTGCGACGTTTCACCCGTAATAACATTCAACACCCCACTTACCGGGCTCTTTCTGAACTCGGGAAAGCCGTAAAGACAATCTTTTTATGCCGGTATCTCGGTTCTGAAGCCTTAAGACGGGAAATTCATGAAGGTCTCAACGTAGTCGAGAACTGGAACAGCGCTAATTCTTTTATCTTTTTTGGCAAAGGAGGGGAAGTAGCCACCAATCGCCTGGAGGATCAGGAGTTGTCGGTTCTGGCATTGCACCTGCTCCAGATTTGCCTGGTTTACATCAACACGCTAATGATTCAACAGGTGTTAACAGAACCAACCTGGCTTTCACGTATGAAATTCGAAGATTACCGGGCATTATCGCCATTGATTTACAACCATATCAATCCTTACGGGATCTTCGAACTGGATATGGACCTGAGATTGCCGATTGAGTACGCAGCAGCATAGACGTATGAAACAGCCCTCTTTTCCCAATTTTAAGGGAAAAAGAGGGCATTGCGAATTTAACACTTACTTAACCGGCAGTTACCAAAACGCATCAGAGATAAGGATCCGTGTTTCAACAAATATTCCACGAAAATTAGTAAATCCATGGAATGTATCTTTTTACTTTTGAGCAGTACTCGGTGTATTTCAAACCATGAACCTCTATAAGATGCTCTTCCTCAAGCCTTACTTGAAACTCAATGAGTAAATAAAATGAAACCACCCAAATAAGGATCGACATTGTCGGGAAAATAATGAAAGTTGATAAACAGACAAGAAAAAGTCCTGAATATGTTGGATTTCTGCAATAGGAAAAAATACCACAGTCAATAAGCTTTGTTTTTGTTTCTTTATCTATTCCAACACGCCACGCAGCCCCCATAGTTGCTTGTGCTAACAGACATAATGACAACCCTAATCCCCCAACTAACAATCCGACTATTATGGTCGTTGAATCCTTAATTTCAAATAAATAGTATAATCCCGGAATATTTTTTACCCCCCAGGTATGAATGCCTGCTAATCCGATTAAGGTAATTGTTATTATATTTAAAAATGATGCAAATAGTCTTTGTGATGGCCTATTGTCCCTTTTAAGGACCTCAGGATCAAATCCTTCTTGTCTTTTTAACTGGACCCTTTTATACGCCCATAGAGCCAAGTAAATGATAAAAAGGATAGCGACAGCAACCCCTCTGAACACTTCAGATTCAATTTTCATTTCCAATTTTTCCTCTTAGTGAGAATGTGCGTGATCGACGTGATTCAGGCTCATTTCTATTAACGCCCCAACATGTTCATCATCAAGAGAGTAATATACTATTTTACCTGCCCTCCTATTTTTCAGAACTTTCATGGTTCTAAGAACTCTCAATTGGTGGGAAATGGCGGAATCACTCTGATTGCAAAGAACGGCGATGTCACACACGCAATGCTCCTGTTCCAATAGAGATAAAACGATTTTAAGACGAGTTGGATCACTTAAAGCCTTGAAGATATCCACCATTTGGTTGATTTCTTCAACAGGCGGCAATGATTCTAAAGTTTGGTGGACCTTTTCTTCATTTATACACTTTTCTTTGCAGATATCCATTTAACACCCTTTCATATGAGCAATTGTTCATATATTGTATATTCTTATTCTCATCTGTCAATCACTTATCAAAAATTTAATTTAAAAAGATAGTTCAGGATAAATTGTTGAGGTGCCTGCCAACGTCCCTATGGGTCCGTTGGCAGGATATTACGAAAACCTTTAGTTTATACTCAACTTTCGGGGTTCACCGAAATGAACCTAAGAGCAAGGATAAGTTATTGAAATTATAATTAAAAATACTTGAAGAGCCCAGCTGTTTGATATATACTGAATTCGACAAAAAACACAATAATATCAAACAGTAAGGGCTCAGATGATACATAACAATATTGATGCAAAAATTCAAGCAGACATTCAAATTCAGGGCAAAATTGATAATTTTTTCAGCAAATTTTCCGTTGCTACATTACTGCATAAATGTGGCGTTAAGAAAAGGCATGGGCATAGTGTCCGCTTATTGATTATGACAATATTTACACTACCATTTGTACAAAAGAATTTTTTCAGAGGCATTGTGATTAATGACGACCTGCCATTCGGCAAAGATGCAGCATATGAGATTCTCAAAGGGTGCCGATCAAATTGGAGACGTCTGTTATTGACCATAGGTATCAGGCTCTACCATTTTTTGAACCGATTGACCAATGAAGATCGAGAATCTGTTCTAATAGTGGATGACAGCCCTTATGACCGTTCCAGATCCAAGTCAGTCGAACTTCTTTTCAGGGTATGGGATCATAGCAACGGCCGTTTGATTAAAGGATTCAGGATGCTCACGCTTTGTTGGTCCGATGGTGTCAGCTGCCTGCCCTTGGATTTTTCACTGTTATCCTCATCAAATGCTAAAAAACGGCTTTGTGAGAATCAAAAAACAATGGATAAAAGGTGCTGTGCCTGGCAACGAAGGCAGGAGGCAATAATCAAATCCCCGGATAATCTGCAAGCCATGGTCGAGCGGATACTGGCAGCAGGCGTTCAGGCAAAATATCTGTTGATGGATAGTTGGTTTGCAATGCCAGCGACGATTACAGCATTAGTCAAAAACATTGATGTTATCGGCATGGTGAAAAAAACGCCGAAAATTCATTATGAATACGATGGTCATTGGATAGATTTGAAAGCAATCTATCGACAACTTAAAAAGCGCCGTGGTCGTGCAAAAATATTGGCGTGTGCAATTGTAACATTGAAGGGCGGATTACCTGCTAAGCTTGTGTTTGTGCGGGACAGACACAAAAAGGACTGGCTGGCATTAATATCCACGGACCTTGATCTGTCAAGCGAGGACATTGTTCGAATTTATGGCAAACGCTGGGATATAGAGGTGTTTTTCAAAATGGCCAAACAGCATTTAAAACTGACAAAAGAAATACAGTGCCGTGATTATGATGCCTTGGTGGCCCACACCACTATTGTTTTTATGCGATATATGTTTTTGGCGTACCAAAATCGGATAGAGACGGACGACAAAACCTTTGGTGAGTTGTTTTATGCCTGTTGTGATGAGGTCTCTGATATTTCTTTTGTTGAGGCCCTTTACAGAATTATGACACTTGCAGGCACTCGATTAAAAGCCTTTGGCAGTTATTGTGAGAAAACAGTAACGGCATTTTTCGATGCAATTATGAAAACTGCTTTACAATGTGCCGGTCTGGTAGGAAAAAGAAAGTTAGTCAGTAATTTTTAAACCCGAAAGTTGAGTTTATAGTTGTTGTGTTCATTGTGTTTTCAACTGGTTTGTCCGATACGATATCGGCAGCATTGGTTTTTAGCTGAATTACCCCAACGCCACATCTAAAATCATCATGACAGAAAAACCGATCATCGTTGTCATGGTCACAACGTCAATATTCTCATATTTTCTTTGTGATTCGGGGATCAATTCTTCTACTACGACAAAAATCATAGCACCTGCTGCAAAACATAAAGCGTAAGGCAGAAGACTCTGCATTTTTAAAACAAAAAGAGCACCGATCACTCCAGCTATCGGCTCTACCATCCCTGATGCCTGTCCCAGGAGAAAGCTTTTACCTTTTGACATTCCTTCTCTTCGAAGCGGCATGGAAACAGCAGTTCCTTCAGGAAAATTCTGGATACCAATACCAACAGCAAGAGCGATTGCGCCGCCAAGTGTCGCTGAGGGAAGATCTGCAGCAACTGCCCCAAACGCCACACCGACTGCCAAACCTTCCGGGATGTTGTGCAGGGTAATCGCAAGCACAAGCAGGGTGCTTCGTTGCCAGGAGGTCTTTACACCTTCCGCATTTTTTATTTCCAAACCTGGATGGAGATGGGGCAGGAACTTATCTATTAAGCGCATGAAAATACCACCACTCATGAAACCGATAGCTGCGCTCAACCACGGTATTTGTCCCAACTGCTCGGCCATTTCTATACCTGGCGACAGGAGGGACCAGAAGCTTGCGGCTATCATAACACCGGCAGCAAAACCAAGCATTGAGTCCATGAGCTTTCTGTTTATGTCCTTTGTAAAAAATACAAGTGCAGCCCCGGCTGCTGTTGCACCCCATGTAAAAAGAGTGGCAATCAAGGCTTGTGTAACGGGAGAAAACTGCATAAAGAAATCGATCATTTTACTTCTCCTTTGTTTTAAGCAAATTGTTGAAAACTCTAATTGGAGTCGAGTCTTACTTTTTTGGATGAGGATATTATTCAATCGCTACGGGGTTTGGGTATCGGCTGTTGAACCAATGTCTCAGCCATCAGCCTGCCCCTGAACAGCCGGAAGAATTTTCTCAAGATCCAGGTTGTGTTTCTTAAGCTTATTTCTCAGAGTCGTTCTCGTAATACTCAATATTTTTGCAGCTTCTGTTTTATTTCCTTTTGTCTGCTTCAATGTTTCTATAAGAGCTATTTTTTCTATATCGTCAAGAGATTTGCTTCCACCAGAAAGTTGCGATTGAATAGAATCTTCCGGCTCATAATCTTTCAGAATGTTTGGTGGCAGATCCTTTTCAGATATGTACTGTCCCATACAAAGGATTATCGCCCTTTCAATAACATTTTCAAGCTCACGGACATTGCCGGGCCAGTTGTATTTTGTCAGGGCATCCATTGCCATGGGAGTAAATCCCTTGATCAGTTTATTGTTTTCATCTGTGAATTTATTTAAGAATCGTTGGGCCAGCAGGGGGACATCGTCAGCTCTATCCCTTAACGGAGGTACGTTTATGTTGATTACGTTTAACCGGTAAAACAAGTCTTCCCTAAAATGGCCTTTTTTTACCTCTTCCTCCAGGCTCCTATTTGTGGCAACAATAATGCGTACATCAACATGGATGGTTTTATCGCTACCAACTCTTTGGATTTCCCGTTCCTGGATGGTTCTCAGCAGTTTTACTTGCATTGACAAAGGAATTTCACCGATTTCATCAAGAAAAATTGTACCTTTGTCTGCTGCCAGGAAGAGTCCGTCTCTTCTCTTGTCTGCCCCTGTGAAAGCCCCCTTCTCATGGCCGAACAATTCAGATTCCAGTAATGTCTCATTCAAGGCTGCGCAGTTCACCGAAACCAAACGATTTTGCTTTCGGTTACTGTTATTATGAAGGGCTTTTGCAAATAGTTCTTTTCCCGTGCCGCTCTCTCCTGAGACCAAAATTGTGGCATCAGTAGGGGCGGCAATTTTAGCAGTATTGATAACCTCCTGCATGGCAGGGCTTGAACCGATGATCCCGGAAAAACTGCTCTCAGAAAATAATTGTTCCTTGAGCTCTCTGTTTTCCAGGGACAATTGCAAATGTTTTGTCACCCGTTCTATGGACAGCTTCAGCTCGTCAAAATTAAGGGGCTTTGTCAAATAGTCATCTGCTCCCAGCCGCATCGCTTCAACTGCCTTATCAACAGAAGAGTAGGCCGTCATGATAATTATGGGGATGGAAGGATTGAAGGCCTTGATTTCTCGGAGCGCTTCCATGCCACTCACATTGGCCATCCTGACATCCATAAGTATGACATCATACGGATTCTCCCGAGCCTCACGGATGGCATCTTCTCCGTCTGTTACACATTCAGTGGACTGAGAAAGGCTTTTCAAAAGCGTTTCAAGCATTGAGAGGTGGGCTTTATCATCATCAACAATCAGTATTTTGCCTTTCATATCAGCTCCTCTTTATTCTGATTTAATGGTATTGAGATCACGAACATTGTGCCCTTGCCCTTTGCGCTCTCAATCTTGATCGACCCACCATGGCTTTCTATAATTTTGAAAGCGATAGCAAGTCCAAGGCCGGTCCCCTTCTTTTTGGTCGTAAAATAAGGGTTGAATATATTGGTTTGGTCCTCAGCAGATATTCCGTCTCCAGTATCTGAAATTTGAAACCTCAGTTTGTTTTCCCGGGTTAAAACATCAACAGTCAAGTTTCCCCCGGTTTTCATAGCCTGAATACCGTTTATAAATATATTTAGCAAAACCTGGATAAACCGGTCTTTATCAATTGTAATCTTCGGGATGTCAGCTTCAATGGACTTGACGATAATTACCCTGGCCATCTCTGCTTCATACTTTATTAGCCTTAGAGCCTTATCAACCAAGTCAAATATCTCTACTTCCTGTAATTCCAATTTCATTGGCCGAGCAAATTCAAGCAGTTCGGAGATGACCCTGTTAACCCGATCAACTTCTTCAGCCATTATGTTTGCAGCTTTTTTATTATCACTGTCAGAGTCAAACAGACTGCCAAAATATGTGGCATACCCTCTTATAGAACTCAATGGGTTCCGGACTTCATGGGCAACCCCTGCCGCAAGGTTACCCACAGCCGCAAGTTTATTTTTTTGCTGGATTTCGAGTTCCAAGGCTCGGATATCGCTTAAATCCTTTAGAATGAAAACATGTCCAATAAAATTTCCCTGTCCTCCGATTATTTCCGTTATTGTGACCTCAACCGGTGCTGCAGTATTTGTTTTGGTATTAAATAATATTTCCTTTTCTGAAACAGAACGACCTTTTTTTACACCTTCATGCAGCTCTAATAAGGAGGATGGCAATATCTCCGTTGTCTTTTTGTCTTTCGTACTACTGATATCTCTTTTTAAAAGTCCGGCAGCCACTTCATTTACGTAAACGATATTTGATGTGTCATTAACAGCTAAAATGCCCATGGGAAGGCTTGTTACCAATTCAGAAGCGAATGCTCTCGTATCCTGAAGGAGGCGGCTGGAACGGGCGTGGTTTTGAGCCCAAAACAAAGAAACCAACCCTGCCAAACCAAGAAAAAGTATAACGGCTATTGTTATTCCACTGTTACGAAGATCTTCCTTTCTGGCAGCCTCAAAAGGGGCGATATCCATTCCTATAAAAATAATTGGCCGGTTTTCAGGGTCTAAAAGACGCTCTTGGGACAATCCTTTAACCCATCCCGGGGAACACCACATAGAATTACCCATTTGGCCCATCCGTCTATTGCCTGGTCCAGTCCCGTGATTGTTCAAGGATGGTAAGAAGGTTTTATAGACTTCGAAATAGTCTTTTTCTCCGTCACCTGGAACAATCCGCCATTGAGGTTGGTCAGTTCGGAGGAGTTCCGTTTTAAAAAGAGGACCTTTAAACCGAGTACCTATTTTGTTTTTCTGATTGTGTGCAAGGATTTCACCGGCATCATCTGTGATAAAGATATAGGAAATGTCTCCCTGGGATGCGGTTTCTTCCAATAAGGTTTGCAGGTGGGCTTCGTTTCCCATCATACCCATCATACCTGTTCTGCTGCCCGCTTCAAAAGAGCGGATCAATGCAGACCCTTTTTCCGCCAGGATCTGTCCCATATATTTTTCTTCACGGTTGTAATTCATTACAGCCTGAATAACGACCACGCCCACCAAAACTACACTGATTCCAATGATCATCCAGGGTGATGCAGAGCTGTTTACAGGTGTTCTTTTTTGACTGAACATAATCTATTCCAATTATCCGGTTAAATTTGAGCCACATAACATCAAAACTATCGGTTAAAGTTTAACCACTAAATCAGTTTCTGCAATGCAAACAGACGATCAGAATGGCAGTTTAAGAATTATTTTCATTAAATACAGGGTGTTATAATTTTTGTTTTTTATTGGCACACCCGTTGCAATTCATAAAAACCAGACAGCGAAAACGTTTTATTAACATAAATTACAAGGAGTTTATTATGAAAAAAGTTATTACAGCAATCACAGCAATCCTGATCGTCGGATTTTTTGCAGCCAGCGCATATGCCTGGGGATGTGGCTACGGTTACGGCGGCGGTATGTATGGAAATGGCTATAGCCAGTCCGGATACAACAATGGGGCGTACCAAACATTTATAAATGATACCCAGGCAC
>JAHJLV010000052.1 GCA_018821535.1 Pseudomonadota bacterium
CACGATAAAACTTTGGCACTTCTTTTGCTCTAAATATCTGCAAATGGTTTTTATACTACTCATAACAAAGGAGAACATACATGAAAGAAATTCTTGCCATCATCAAACCGTTTAAACTTGATGAAGTTAAAGACGCCTTAACAGCTATAAATATTAAGGGAATGACAATTTCAGAAGTAAAGGGATTCGGTCGCCAGAAAGGTCACAAAGAAATTTACAGGGGTGCGGAATACCAGACGGATTTTGTACCGAAAGTTGAAATTAAAATTGCTGTTGAAGATCACCAGGTGAATGAAGTCGTAGAAGCAATCATGGGTGCAGCAAAAACAGGGAAAATAGGGGATGGTAAAATTTTTATCACGCCCATTGATAATGTAATCCGTATCAGAACCAATGAATCCGGCCCAGAGGCTTTATAATTAACAGGAGACAGAAGAAATGAAAAAACTTATACTACCCATACTTTACCTTTTAACCGTTGTTTCAATGGCCTGGGCTGGTGGTGACGAAACACCGGCTCCGACAATAACATCCAATGCAGATGCCATCGCTTTAGTACAGTCACATGCCGATTATATGTGGACACTTGTGGCTGCAGCTCTGGTTTTTTTCATGCAGGCCGGCTTTGCAATGGTTGAAGCCGGATTTACCCGTGCAAAAAATGCCATTAATATCATGATGAAAAACCTGATGGATTTTTCCATGGGCTCGCTGTTTTACTGGGCAATTGGTTTTGGATTAATGTTTGGTGTGTCTAAAACCGGGTTTTTCGGAACAACCGGGTTCTTTTTAAGTGATTTTACTGTTGGCGGTGATCCATGGGTTCTGGCGTTCTGGATGTTCCAGGTGGTTTTTGCTGCAACTGCATCCACTATTGTTTCCGGTGCCATGGCCGAAAGAACAAAGTTCAGCGGCTACCTTCTTTATTCAGCCGTTATTTCTGCGATAATTTATCCGATATTCGGCAGCTGGGCCTGGGGAAGTCTGTTCAACGGCAGTGGGTGGCTGGAGGGTCTTGGGTTTATTGACTTTGCAGGTTCAACCGTTGTTCATTCAGTGGGTGGATGGGCTGCTTTGGCCGGTGCCATTGTTTTAGGGCCGCGTCTTGGCAAGTATACAAAGGAAGGCAAGGTAAAACCCATACTGGGTCATAATATTCCTCTGGCAGCCATTGGCGTATTTATCCTGTGGCTGGGATGGTTCGGATTCAACCCGGGTTCAACCACTGCTGCCAATAAAGACATTGCCATGATTTTTGTAAATACAAATCTTGCCGCAGCAACCGGAGCTGTGGTTGCCATGTTCGTATCCTGGTTAAAATTTGGAAAGCCCGAGGTGGGTATGAGTTTGAACGGTGCTCTGGCAGGGCTTGTGGGTATTACTGCCGGATGTGCAAATGTGACTCCGACAAGCGCCATCATCATCGGTGCAGTGGCAGGCTGTCTGGTGTTCTTTTCTGTAATATTCTTTGATAAAATCCGGGTGGATGATCCGGTGGGTGCGATTTCTGTGCATGGTGTCTGCGGCGCATGGGGAACTCTTGCCGCAGGCCTGTTTAATATCGGCGGAACAACAATGGGAATCATTACGGTACAGTTAATCGGTATTCTGGCTTGCTTTGCATGGGTATTTCCACTGGCATTCATGCTCTTTAAGCTGATTGATAAAACCATTGGCCTGAGAGTTTCCAAAGAAGAAGAACTTGATGGTCTGGATGATGCAGAACATGGTGGTAATGCGTATCCGGATTTTACCACTATCAATCATGGCATCATGTAATGAATACAGGTCATCAGCAAGTTGATTGATCCCTGTCATTGAGCAAAAAAATCCCCTGCAGCCTTTTCTTCAAGGCTGCAGGGGATTTTAAATTTAAATCTATAGAATAATATTCAAAATTCGTCTTAAGGGTTCTGCAGCCCCCCACAAAAGCTGATCTCCCACTGTAAAAGCAGTCAGAAAATCATTTCCAAGATTCATCTTCCGGATACGCCCAACGGGAACTGTCAGGGTTCCGGTAACAGCTGCAGGGGTTAAATCCTTGATTGAAGCTTCTTTGGTGTTGGGAATCAGTTTAACCCAGTCATTATTTTGCGCCATCATGGCTTCGAGCTCATTTAACGGCACATCCTTTTTTAATTTGATGGTAAATGCCTGGCTGTGACAGCGCATGGAACCAATCCGGATGCATTGTCCGTCCACGGGTATGGGAGAGTCGGATCGACCCAGAATCTTGTTGGTTTCGACAAATCCTTTCCATTCTTCCCGGGTCTGGCCGTTTTCCATGGCCTTGTCAATCCAGGGAATGAGACTTGCAGCCAGCGGAACTGCCCAGTTATCCACCGGCAGGTCACCAGAGCGCAATGTGTTAATAACATTTTTGTCCAGATCCAGAATGGCGGATGCCGGATTATCAAGAATCGGAGAAGCCTGGGTGCCAATGACCCTCATCTGTGCCACAAGTTCTTCCATGTTTTTGGCACCGGCTCCGGAAGCTGCCTGATATGTCATGGAGGTCAGCCATTCCACCAGATTATTTTCAAAAAGTCCGCCCAGGGCCATAAGCATCAAAGATACGGTACAGTTTCCGCCAATATAATTTTTAATACCTGAATTTAATGCGTCATCAATAACCTTACGGTTCACAGGGTCCAGCACAATGATGCTTTTTTTATCCATTCTCAAGGTTGAGGCTGCATCAATCCAGTACCCATTCCATCCTTTCTGTGCAAGCTGGGGGCGGACAGCTTCTGTATAAGATCCCCCCTGGCAGGACAGGATAATGTCCATGTCGCAGAGTGCATCAATATTATTTGCATCAACCAGAGGTGGTGATGTGACACCCACATCCGGCGCTTTCTGGCCTGCCTGGGAAGTGGTGAAAAAAAGCGGAGTAAACTGATTAAAATCTTTTTCCTCTATCATTCTTTCCATCAGGACAGACCCTACCATTCCCCGCCAGCCGACAATTCCAACTTTTTTCATTTCACTTCTCCTCTTTTAGATATGGTTTTCATCTGACAGGATATGCACGCTGTCAAAGTGATGATTTTAAATATTCGTTTATAAACATAAAGTTTATCATTTACTCTTTTTTGTTAAAAGATTCCAGTGGTTTTGAGGATTTTTCAATATCGATGACTTTTCCCTGGGGTAAATCCTTGGTTTCATAATTGGCAATTTCAATGATTTTCCGTGTCATCTTTCCCATACGATCCACCTGATCTTTAATCTGGAGGATTCGTTTTTTAATGGTGGGTTTATCAACATCTTCCATCATTAAAATTTCCGTATTTCCCATAATGGTTTGAAGCGGCTGGTTTAATTCATGGCAAACCGCCCGGGCCATTTCTATGACGCCTGCCAGCTTGTCTCTTTTTCGAAGTTCTTCTTCCACCTGGATGCGTTTTTTTTCCTGTTGATTCAGGGCAAACATAAAAAAAAGACTTCCAAATACACCAATGAGCCATAAAAGAAAATACATGAGCATAAAATGGCGTTTATTTTGTATTTCAATGGAATAATGTGCATCCATGGGAACTGCCACACTGATGCCACCGCGAATATCACCAACCTTATAGCCTTGTTCTTTGTGGCACTCCAGACATGATTTTTCTGTTATTAGCGGTTTCATCAACCGCATATATTCTTTCTGGTCAATAGTCTCAATGGAAGTAATTTCTTCAATACCTTTTTCAAATTGTTTTAACGCGGCTGTCTCCCAAACATCGGCCTTGTTCTCTGGTCGAATTGGATTTAAACTTGTGATATGACTGATATACCCGAATTTTTTAAACCCGAGTTCTGTGATCTGCCGGGTCATATATGCAGGATTCAGTTTTGTCAGTCTGACTCCGGAAGGCGTCTGTATATCGCGTTCCGGAACGTCAAGATAGGGATTGGGTGGAGTGTGTTCAGTGACAGGGACATAGACCCCTCCATGGTCTGCATTCCAGCTTCGATAGGTAATATGGTTCTGAAACGCTTCTCTTGCTTCAATTCGTGCGGCATCAACGGCACCAAGATGCATTGCTTTCTGATGCCAGAATACAGATACACAGACCAGGACTGTCCAGAAGATGATTCCGGCCAGTCCATAATACCACAATGCTGTGGACATATTTTTTTTTATGGGTTTATTTTTTTTCACATTTTTATTATGCATTATAAGGCAAAAAAATCAATATAAAGCTAAAAGGAGAAAAACAATGGATGAGGAATCAGGCGGACTGCATACTATTTTTATCTGTATTCTGGCAGGAATTTTAGTTTTAAGTTATTCTGCCATACCAACACATACAGCCGACACAGAAATACCCAAAGAAACTTCCCGGATTTCATCAAAAAATCAGACAAAGGCGGATACACCTGTTGGAAAAGAAGAAACTGCGACTGAAGAGACCGTCTCAGAACAAAAAGAAGATCAGATGACATCTGCTGAAAATACCGTGTCTGAAACAGAATCGGCAGAACAACCTGTAAGCTTGGTATCAGATAAAAATGATGCTGCACCCTCCGGATTTACGGCTGTTATTTCCATGAATAATCCGGCATATGACACCCATAAAAAAAGCATAGTTGAGTTTACGCATCTAAAACATGTGGAAGACTATAAAATCACTTGTGGGCAATGTCATCATGATGAAGAGGGAAAGCCCCTTGATCTAACATATGGAGATTCTGTTCAAGGCTGCATTGAATGTCATCCTGAAACACAGAAAGAAAAGGGTGAAAAACTCGATGACAGACAAAAGATTGCAAAATATCATTTTGAAGCAGTGCATGCCAACTGCATAAACTGCCATAAAACATATAATGTTGAAAAAGGGGACCCAAAGGGTAAAGGACCTGCACCGATATCCTGTACCCAGTGTCATCCTAAAGAATAATCGTCTTAAAACATAAATTGGCAGCGCCTGTTGTGGATTATTCTTTTATCCATCAACAGGCGTCTTCGTTATTTTAAATCAAATTTTAAATCTGTTCGAAATAGTCCGGTGTCCAGCACATATTTTCAATCAAAACATTCAGCCGGTTTTCATCATTATTATGTTTGTAGGCAGAAAAGGCACAGCCCTTATGCGTGAGTCCGGCTTTTATGGCTTCGGCGCCCACGCGTTTGGCAACTTCAATGGACACCTGCTTGAGTTGATCCAGCGGCGGGCATAAAATGCCGTCTGCCAGATCTTTTTCATTGAGAAAACCTGCAACAGCATGGGCTGCGGCAGAAAAGAAAGTCGGCAGTACCCGGGATGCACCGGAAGCCACAATTCCAAGGCCGACTCCGGGGAAAATAAAGGCATTGTTCATCTGTCCGATTCTGTATTCTTTTCCTTTGAAAATAACATTTTTAAAGGGTGACCCTGTTGCCACAAGGGCCTTGCCGTCACTCCACGCATAAATATCTTCGGGCAGGGCTTCTGCTTTTACCGTGGGATTGCTTAACGGCAGGATAGCAGGACGGTCCGTGTTTTTACAGGCTGCTTTTACAATCTGTTCTGAAAAATAACCCGGTTGTCCGGATGTGCCGATGAGCACCGTCACTTTTTCGTTGATAATTGCATTTAAAAGGGTATTGTCTTCGGGGGTTTTCATCCAGGAAAGGCGTTCAGGATCTTTGGCAAATTTGTGTTTATAGGAATCCAGTTTTCGATCCGTGGTCACAATGCCTTTTGAATCCAGTGTAAAAATTCTGTCAACAGCATCCTGTTGCGGCATTCCCTGAACCATAAGCTCGGTTAAAATCTGGTCGGCAATTCCGATACCGCCGGCTCCGGCTCCATGGATCAGGTATACCTGATCCGTCATTTTTTCTTTTTTAACTTTCATGGCCGCCAGAATTCCTGCCAGGGCAATGGCGCCGGTGCCCTGGATATCATCATTAAATGAAATCAGTTTGTCCAGATATGTATCGCGGACGGTAAATGCGGTTTGTTTGGAAAAATCCTCCCACTGGCACAGGGCATCTGGAAAAATCTTTTTAAATGCAACAGCAAATTTTTCAATAAACTGATAATATTCTTCTCCTTTGAGGCGTTTATTGCGCCATCCCAGATAATTGGGATCGTTGAGCAGTTCTTCATTATCTGTCCCGACATCCAGAGAAACAGGCAGACAATGCCAGGGCGCAATACCGGCCCCCTGTGTGTAAAGCATCAGCTTGCCAAGACAGATGGGAATACCGCCGGCTCCCTGGTCGCCGATTCCCAGGATGCCCTGGTTATCGGTGACCACTGCAATTCTGATATCCTGATCTGTATAATTCTGAAGAATATGTTCTGCATGATCAATATTTCCCGGATAAAAATGAATACCGTTGGCTCTTCGAAACATGGAAGAATACTGCTGGCAGGCAAGCCCCACGGTCGGCGTATAAATGATCGGCAAAAATTTGGTCACCTGGCTTGCAATGACCGCATGGGCCAGAACCACATTCCTGTCATACAGACTTCTGATATAAATAAATTTTTCAATATCAGAAGGTTTTTGATCAATGATATTCAAGCTGTTCTGAACCTGATCCTTGAGTGTCTTTACCCGTGGCGGCAGAAAGCCACTGAGTTTTAATTTTCGTCTTTCTTCTATGGTAAATGCTGTTCCCTTGCTGATATTGTTAAATCGAAGAACATCAAATCCTCTTAAATTAATCTGGACACCCAGTGTTTCTCCAAATTCACCATATTTAAATTCATAATGTGTGATTTCCATACTTTTATATTCCTTACAGTTATGATTAATAAAAAATTCATTTTAAAAAGATATGAACCGGTTTTTTTATAAAAGCAAAGTATATATTAAATTAAATGTGAATTCATTTCATTTTGTGAAAAATATTCATATGGTATTTATATCATCCATCTGCTGGAACCCTATGGACGACGGGCTACAAAAAATGGTATTTTATTTGATTTAAAAACAGAAAAAAGGACTTCATATGAAAACCACCCGATTGATCGTGTCTGAAAAACCCGCCCATACGATTAAAACCGACCTGCTGGTCTATTGTCTGATTGAAGAAAAACATAAAGTTCCTTCATGTGACCCGTATATAAAAACAACAGTTCAGAGAGCCTATGATCTTGGTGACTTCTGCGCTCAATTTTCTGAGCAGCTGCTGACATATCCGCAGTTAACATCTGATAACGATAATGCGCATGCTAAGCGCATCCTGATTATCGGAATGGGAGAATTAAAGGCTGATGCTGATCCTGTTGATTTTTTTGACATTCTGCGAAAAACCGGCGGCAATATTGCAAAGGTGTGTGAAAAAATCAAGGCAGACAGTTTGACAGTATGCGTACCGGATATCCCTGACATCGGATTTGAAAAAACGGCTCAATTTTTGACAGAAGGTATTTATCTGGGGGATTACCGGTTTGCCAAATATAAGAAAATCAAAACGGAAAAACCAGAGTATACCGGGCTTAAAACCCTGAATTTTGCATCCGGGGTATCTGTTTCAGCAATTCGCAAGGGTGCCAGAAAAGGGCTGAATGCGGCAAATGCGGCCTGTGAGGCAAGGGACATGGCAAATGAACCTGGCAATGGCTGGACATCTGCAGAATTTGCCGATTTTGCAAAATCTTTGTCCAAAAAATACGGATTCAAATATACCTGTCTGGAAAAAAAGGACCTGGTCAGGCTGGGTATGGGCGGTATTCTGGCGGTCAATCAGGGCTCTGCCATTCCCCCCAGAATGGTGATTGTGGAGTATCGGTCTTCAGCTGATGCAGACACACTTTTGCTGGTGGGCAAGGGCATAACCTTTGATTCAGGCGGAATCAGTATAAAACCGGGTCTGGGCATGGAAGAAATGAAATATGACATGTGCGGCGGCGCTGCAGTGCTGTGCGCCATGCAGACGGTGGGGGAAGAAACGCCTGATCTGAATATTGTGGCCATTGTTCCTGCAACGGATAATATGTCCGGCAGTCATGCAGTTCGTCCCGGCGATATTATAAAACATTTTAACGGCCTGACTTCGGAAATTGTCAATACAGATGCCGAAGGACGTATGATTTTAGGAGATGCGCTGTCTTACGGTGTTCAGACATACACGCCCGATGCCGTAATTGATATCGCCACGCTCACCGGCGCTGTTATTATCGGTCTTGGCCATCACCACTCCGGTTTGATGACCAACAATGAAACGCTTGCAGGAAAGGTGATCAAAGCCGGGAAACATGCAGGAGAGCCTGTCTGGCAACTGCCTTTAACCGATGAATATAAAGAGCAGATTAAATCAGATGTGGCAGATGTGAAAAATATCGGGGGCAAGCCCGGTGGCAGCATCACTGCTGCTGCATATCTGTCCAATTTTGTTGGGCAGACACCCTGGGTCCACCTGGATATTGCAGGCACTGCCTGGGATTTTACTGAAAAATCATATATTCCCAAAGGACCGTCCGGAATCGGGGTCAGAACGTTTATCGATCTGATTCGCAACTGGAAAAAAGGGATGCTGAAATAAAAAAGGGTGTGCTGCTTTCAGACTTCAAAAGCGGCACACCCTTTTTATAATGAACCGTGTTGTTATGCTTTGATCATCTGGCGCAGCACATAATGCAGAATGCCGCCGTTTTTAATATACTCCACTTCAATATCCGTGTTCAGTTTTGCAATGATTTCAAATGATCTTTGTTTCCCGTCTTTTACAGCATGAACAGTTAAAATAGCATCCGGTTTGATCTGATCCAGTCCTGCAATGGAAAAAATTTCATCTCCTTTTAACCCCAGAGATTCAAAGGTTTCTCCGGGTTTGAATATACAGGGTAAAACCCCCATGCCCACCAGATTGGACCTATGAATCCGTTCAAAGGATGTGGTAATAACCGCTTTTACACCTAACAGATTAGTGCCTTTGGCAGCCCAGTCCCTGGAAGATCCGGTTCCATATTCTGTTCCGCCGAACACCAGCAGGTCAGTTTTTTCATTGCGGTATTTTTCAGAAGCATCAAATACATACTGCTGTTCATTTTCAGGAAATTTCAGGGTCAGACCGCCAGGCTCGGAAACCAGTTTGTTCTTGATACGGATATTGGCAAAGGTTCCCCGCATCATCACCTCATGGTTGCCCCTGCGCGATCCGTAGGAATTAAAATCCCAGGGCTTGACGCCATTATCCACCAGATATTGTCCTGCCGGATAATCAACCGGAATGGCCCCTGCAGGTGAAATATGATCTGTTGTTACAGAATCCCCAAGCACCAGAAGGGCACGGGCGTCTTTTATATCTTTGATGGTGGGTTCGTCCGGTGAAAATTGTGTGAAGAACGGTGGATTTCTGATGTATTTTGAATTTTCATCAAAATTGAATGTGGTGGTCTGGGGAATTTTTACGTCCTGCCAGAGTTGATCACCGTCAAAAATATGGTCATATTGATCTTTAAAAAATTTCTGATGAACATGGGCTTCGACAAATGCATTAATTTCTTCAGGATCAGGCCAGAGATCTTTCATGAAAACCGCTTTGCCGTTTTTGTCGGTTCCCAGGGCCTGGGTGTTTAAATCAATATCAATTCGCCCTGCAATGGCGTAAATGACAACCAGAATGGGGGACATGAGAAAATTTCCCACAACATCCTGATGGATTCGGGCTTCAAAATTGCGATTGCCGGAAAGCACTGACATGACATCCAGTTTGTTGCCCTTGATGGCTTTTTCAATATCCGGGTCCAGAGGGCCGGAATTTCCGATACAGGTCATGCAGCCAAACCCTGTATTGTTAAATCCCAGCTCCTGAAAGGATTGCGTCAGGCCTGAGCTGGTCAGATAATCCATCACCACACGTGACCCTGGAGATAAAGAGGTCTTGACATACCAGGGAATGGTTAATCCTTTTTCAACGGCCTTTTTCGCCACAAGTCCTGCACCAATCATGGTGTAGGGATTTGAAGTGTTGGTGCAGGAGGTGATTGCTGCAATCACAATGCCGCCGTTTGTCAGAACTTCAGGACGACTTTCGGATGTGATTTCAATTTTTTCCCGGGTATCGAGTGCATAAATACGGGTTGTTTTTTCTTTGACATCTTTAAGCAGAATTTTGTCCTGGGGGCGGGAAGGTCCGGAAACCAGGGTGCCAATGGCAGACAGGTCCACATCAATTTTCTTGCTGAACTGGATATCCGTATCATAGGTATTAAAAAAGCCGCAGGCCTTGCAGTATGCTTCAACCCGATCAGCGGCCTCCTTGCGGTTGGTTTTAATCAGATAATCAAGCGTTTGTTCATCAACCGGGAAAAAACCGGAAGTGGCGCCATATTCGGGTGACATATTGGCAATGGTGGCCCTGTCGGTCAATGTCAGATTTTTGAGTCCTTCACCTGTATACTCAACAATTTTTTCAACCACATTTTCCTTTCTCAGAAGATGAGTGACATATAGGGCAATATCAGCCGATGTTACATGCTTTTGCGGTTTTCCAATAAAATTGACACCGATGATTTCAGGCAGATTCATATAATAGGGCTGGCCCAGCATCACCGCTTCCGCCTCGATTCCGCCCACCCCCCATCCTAAAACGCCCAGGCTGTTGATCATGGTGGTATGGGAATCTGTTCCCACCAGCGTGTCTGGAAAAGCAAACATGCCTTCTTCGGTTTGTTTGGTTGAAACCACCTGGGCAAGATATTCAAGATTGACCTGATGGCAGATGCCGGATTCCGGCGGAACCACCCTGAAATTATCAAAACTTTTCTGGGCCCATTTTAAAAGCTGGTAACGTTCTATATTTCTTTCATATTCTTTCTGGGCATTTAAAAAATATGAATTTTTTTCTTTAAAATGATCCACCTGGATGGAATGATCAATAACCAGGTCCACCGGAACCAGCGGGTTGATTTTTTTAGGATCCAGACCTGCTTCCTTGACAGCGTCTCTCATGGCGGCAAAATCAACCACTGCAGGCACACCTGTGAAATCCTGCATCAGGACACGGCCCGGATAAAACGCAATCAGTTCAGATTCGCCGGTATGATTTGAATAAAAATCAATCGCAGCAAGGATGTCATCCCATTTAACAGTCCGGCTATCCAGGTTTCTTGCCAGATTTTCAATCAACACTCGGGCACAAAACGGAAGCCGGCTTATCTTTGCCAGATTCATTTTTTCTAACTTATTGATATTATAAACAATAAACTCTTGACCAGCTAAGGTTATTTTTTCTTTAAGACGATGTTCAGTCATTTATTTACTCCTGTCGATATGTTTTTTATATGTGATTAATAAAGAAGTGAACCTGATCCGTGCCTTTTTGAAGAAACACCGCTTCCCAGAATCCATCCGGCAAGCAGAACCACGACTCCGGCAACAAACCATTTGATCATGCCGCTTCTAAAGCTGCTTTTATTTTTATTTTGAAGAACCTCAAGGTCCTTTGCAAGAATTTGATTTTCCTTCTGATAATCCTTATTTTCCTGAATAATTCTGAGAATATCCTTGGACTGGTCGACCAGCATATCGTATTTTTTAAGATGTATTTCAGAAGATTCCAAAAGTTGAGTGTTGTGCGCTTTTACCTCTTCAAGGGCGGCGTTTAATTCATTGATTTTCTGTGTATATTCATCTTTTACCGAGGAAAGCCTGTCTGTCAATTCCGTGTTGGAGGATTCAAGAGATTCAATTCTGGATTCAAGAACTTTATTTTTTGCTTCAAGATCTTTTGCAATATAAAAGGATGGCAATTCAAAAGTAATAAATTTTTTATCCACCCATCCCATCTCTTTGGATGACAGTTCAACTTTGTAGTATCCGTCTTTTTCCTCAATAACTTTGACAGGGGTATTGCTTTTCAGTGTTTTTAATACGGAATAAGAATTCCCCGGACCTTGTCTGAACGTCAGCAAAAGTGAATCTGAAACATAGCCGGTTTTACTGTACCCCGCCGCTGGAAAAACTGAAAATATAACCATGAATACAAAAAAACGGGTCAACATTTTCCTCATGTTCTTTATCCTCCGTAAGTTTTTTGTATTCAATAACAATCCTATCGATATTTTACAATAAAAAACTCTTGCCAAGAACAGCCCAACAAAGGTATCAATCAAATCGAATATTAGAAATAATTTTCCGGATAAATACAAAATGAACCAGAAATTATACAAAAAACTGTGCATCACCAATATCCTTAAAGGGGTTGAAGAAGGTCTGACCAGATATTCGAACACCAGCCGTGTGGCGCTGATTTTTGCTGTATCATCTGATGATCCTGTTCTTATTTTTGATCCGCAGAATATTTTACGGGAACATGAATCCAAGTTAAAAGAAGTCTTTTACGAAGATTCGGATCAATGGAGAAAAAACATAAAACAAAAAATCAAGGGACAACCCAAAGGGTATATGGTCCCTGAAAATGATCTGGCCCTTGCCGGTCTTATTTCATACGGCTGCTGCTGTAACGATTTTTTCTTTCAGATGTGGCTGACAGACCATCATCCGGACATGTGTTCCATAAAGCCGACTGAACGCTGGCTTGAACAGGCAGCCTGTCTTCTGGTTCATGATTATAACTCAGAATCCAGCGCCATCAATTCATCTGATTATGTATTGAAAAACTATTCTCTCCAGGCAATAGCTGATCATATTGTTGATGAACGCGAAAAATATGTTGGTTTTGACAGTCAAATTTTAATCCCGCCGATATTAAACGATATTTTAAATATTTCCAAAACAAGAGAAGAGGGTGCCTGGGCAAGAGGAACGCTCTTTTTTACAGATCCCCAAAGAATTGAAGATATCTCTTTTATCACCAAAATTCAAAAGCATGAAAGACCGGTTATCAGTAATGTGAAGCATATCCGAAAATTGCTCGTTGCAGTGGAAAGATCTGACCGGAAACTGGTTTCCGACGGCTGTACCATCATCGGCATTACAGATGCGCCCATTCCGGACTTTGCGATTACTGCGGATTTCAGAGGGGATCATGGTTTTTTAATGCTGGGCAATGATAAAATATCCTCTTTTTTCGACGGCAGTTTTCATTCCACAACCCGTGAAGCAAAAATGGTTGAACTTGAAGAGCTGCTTCTGGATTCTGAACTGGATACAGAAAATTCAACCCTGCTGTTCCAATTGATCACCCATATGGTTCATGCGGCATCCAGCGGCAGATACGGCTGCACACTGGTGGTTGACCTGAATGAAACCCCGGTGAATTTATCCGGTCATGTTCTGGAACCTTCCTTAACGCTTCGTGACCCTAAAAATCTCAAGCTCACCTGTTCACTTTTAAAAATAGACGGGGCCATACACATCACCTCAAATCTGTGTGTTAAAGGGTTTGGCTGTCTTCTGGACGGGAAAAGCATTAAATGGGAAAATATGGCCAGGGGTGCACGGTATAATTCAGCCCTAAGGTTTTCAGCAGATCACAGCAAGGTTATCGTTGTTGTCGTTTCAGCAGACCGGCCCGTGTCTATTATTTACAGCGGGATAGAGATCAATGCATTCAGTCACTGGCGGCCTGTTTATCAGCATATACCCGAACCTGTAGAACTTAACCACTATTTTAGCGGAGCAATATTATGACCCATCACGACGACCACAGCCACGACCATTTCCATGGAGATCACAACCACACCCATGGTGACCACGATCATTCTCACGGACATTCCCACAATCATGATCATTCCCATGCCCACCCGCATGAATTGAGCTTTGAACAGAAACTTGAAAAACTTTTCGGGCACTGGATTGATCATAATGACAGCCACAAGGAAACTTTTTTTACCTGGGCAAAAAGAGCAGATGACGCAAAGCTTACCGAAATTGCCAAACGATTGGATAAAGTCGGTAAATTGTCTGAAGAGGTCACGGGCCTGCTCAAAGAGGCATTGAAAATTCTTCAAAGCTGAGTTTTACATGAACACAACCCAAATGACCGGCCAAAGATTTATCTTCGGTTTTGACGGTCTTTATTTCAGCGATGATTTAAAGCATATTATCCGTGATCTGAATGCCTGCGGAATTATCCTTTTTAAACAGAACATTCAGTCCCCTGACCAGGTTTCGGATCTGTGCCGGCAATGCCAGGAATATGCTGCGGCCTGCGGGATTCCCCCCCTGTTTATCTGCGTGGATCAGGAAGGGGGCGTTGTTGCCCGCTTTAAAGAGCCCTTTACCGTATTCAAAGGCAATCCTTTTATAGAGACCCTTGAAGATGCCCAACACTTTGCAGTGACAACAGCAAAAGAACTGTTGCCTCTGGGAATTAACATGAACCTTGCGCCTGTTCTGGACGTTGCTCCAGAAGGGGTGGACAGTATCATGAAGGACAGGGTTTTTAAAGGGGATGAAAGATCCGTCTCAAAACTGGGGACTCAGGTCATTTCAAGTCTGCAGTCCAGTCATATGATGGCCGTGGCCAAGCATTTCCCCGGTATCGGCCGCACAATCAAGGATTCCCATTTTCATCTTCCGGTACTGGATATTGATTTTGATACCTTGAATAACACAGATATGATTCCGTTTGCACATGCAATTAAACAGGGTGTGACCGGAATCATGCTGTCCCATATTCATTATCCTCAGCTGGATGAAACATGGCAGGCCAGTCTTTCACCGGTTATTGTCAATGATATTCTGCGAAATAAAATGGGCTTTGAAGGGCTGGTCTTTACTGATGATCTGGATATGAAAGCCATTAAACATGACATGCCGGTGTGTATCAGGCAGATTTTACAGGCAGGCGTGGATATCACCCTGATCTGTCATAATGGTCCCAATATTGATATTGCATGGTCAACCATGCAGGAACTGCTGGCAGCAGATAAAAGCCTGTATCAGGCAGGGGAAAAATCTGTGGAACGAATCCTTAAATACAAGAAAAAATATCTGTCAAATCCTGTTTCTTGAAAAAACATCATGATCAAAATTGCATATATCGCCTTGCTGGATCATGGTAAATCCTCTTGCGGCAATCATGGCTGCATTATCACCGCAAAGAGAAGGTGCTGGGGCAAAGACACAAATCCTGTCCGTGGCAGCAGTTTGTCTCAACCGGTCAACAAAGGTTTGGTTGGCTGACACTCCGCCGGATATGCCGATTCTTGTGCAGTTTTTAAATTTGGCCGCCCGGATCAGTTTCTGGCATAGCACATCAATCACCGCTTCCTGAAAAGAAGCGGCAATCCGGGCTTTTTCCTCCAGAGTGGAAATATCATGGTCGTGAATATATCTGGCAACAGCAGATTTTATACCGCTGAAGCTGAAATCAAAACTGTCTTTATCCAGCAGGGTTCTCGGAAAAACAATATTGTCCGGATTTTTGGATTTGGCCATCTGCTCGATAACAGGTCCGCCGGGGTATCCAAGCCCCAGCATTTTTGCAACCTTGTCAAAGGCTTCTCCTGCGGCATCATCCCGTGTCTGGCCCATGAGTTCAAAGTGATCATGTGAGGTAACATAATAGATATTGGTGTGACCGCCTGAAACCACAAGCGCAATAAAGGGAAATTCAGGAGGAGTGTCTGTTAAAAAAAGAGAGTAAATATGGGCCTCAAGGTGATTCACCCCGGTGAACGGTATGTTTCTGGCAAACGAAAATGCTTTTGCAAATGAAAATCCGACCAGTAATGCCCCGATAAGTCCTGGACCTCGCGTTGCTGCCACAGCATCAATCTCTTCTTTTTTTATCAACGCCTGCTCAAGGGCCTGGTCCACCACAGGCGTTATGGCTTCAAGATGCATCCTGGAAGCAAGTTCCGGTACAACACCGCCGTATTTATGATGAACATCAATCTGAGACGCAATGACAGATGACAGGATATGGGTGCCGTCTTTTACAACAGCCGCAGCCGTCTCATCGCAGGAGGATTCAATCCCGAGGACTATCATGACGATTGTTTAAAGATTATACCCATATGGTCTGGGTTTCGTTGCCTTCCCGATTTTCAACTTCACCGATAAGGTATGCTTTTTCATTCATGGCTGTCAGCCGGTCCATCACTTCCTGTACCGAATTATCAGGAACAACAACAATCATACCGATACCGTTATTGAATGTCCGATGCATATCATTTTCAGATACAGAACCTTCTTTTTGAAGCATATTGAAAATCGGTGGAACTTTCCAGGATTTTTTATGCACAATGGCTTTGCATGCTTTGGGAATCACGCGTATGATATTTTCATCAATACCGCCACCGGTAATATGCACCAGACCGTGAATCGGCAGATCGCGCAGAAGACTTAAAATACTGGGTACATATATGATGGTGGGTTTTAAAAGCTCTTCCCCCAATGTACATCCCAGTTCGTTGATGTGGGCGTTTACATCATATTTGCATTTTTCGAAAAGAATTTTTCTGACAAGGGAAAAGCCGTTGCTGTGGATTCCGCTGGATCCGATTCCAATCAGTTTGTGACCATTGCTGATATAGGATCCGTCAATTATTTTATTATTGTCCACAAGGCCCACTGAAAATCCGGCAAGGTCATATTCCCCTTCCTGATAGAGACCTGGCATTTCAGCGGTTTCTCCGCCGATTAATGCACATCCTGCCTGATTACAGCCTTTTGCAATGCCGATCAATATTTTTTCTGCAACAGCGTTGTCCAGTTTGCCGGTGGCAAGATAATCCAGGAAAAACAAGGGCTTTGCACCCTGGACTATAATATCGTTTACACACATTGCCACAAGATCAATACCAATGGTATCGTGTTTATCCATCATGAAGGCGACTTTAAGTTTGGTTCCTACCCCGTCTGTTGAACTTACCAGTACCGGATTGGAGATGTTTGAAAGATTCAGGGAGTAAAGTCCGCCGAATCCGCCGATTTCCCCCATGACACCTGTGCGCGGGGTGGATTTTGCAATATCCTTGATTCGATCAACCAGTTTGTTTGCCTTGTCTATATCAACGCCTGAGTCCGCATATGTTAAGGATTCACTCATTTAAAATCACCTTGTTTGGTTTCGTAGGTTGCTTTTTTTATAACCGTAAAAGAATATACATAATAGGGGTGAAAGTCAAAAGTTTTTTGACATCATCTGATGAATATTGTATCTAATTCAAAATTAAACTTGAGCTTACAATACTGGAGAATACAGGTAGATGGAAAAGATTAATATTGGAATTTTAGGATACGGTGTTGTCGGGACAGGCGTGGCAAAACTGCTAAAAGAAAAAAAACAATTGCTGGAGCACAGAGTCGGAGCACAGCTGAATCTTAAAACAATTGCCGATATAGATACCACAACGGATCGCGGTATAAATTTAGGATCCACAAATCTCATATCTGACGGCAATCTGATCATTGAAGATCCTGATATTCATATTATTGTTGAAACCATTGGCGGACAGACCATTGCCAGAGAATTTATATTAAAAGCGCTTGAACATAAAAAGCATGTGGTCACCGCCAACAAGGCACTTCTTGCCGGGCATGGCAATCTTTTGATGAAAACTGCAAAAGAAAATCAGGTGGATCTTGCTTTTGAAGCCAGTTGCGGCGGATGCATGCCCATTATAAAATCATTGCGTGAATCTCTTGTGGCCAACAATATTACGTCCATGTCCGCCATTTTAAACGGGACCTGTAATTATATCCTTACCCGGATTTCCAATGATGGGTCTTCCTTTGAGGCAGCATTAAAAGACGCACAGGACCTGGGCTATGCAGAAGCTGAACCTTCTCTGGATATTGATGGACATGATACTGCACATAAGCTTGCCATCCTGAATGCCCTGGCCCATGGTATGGAAATTAATTTAAAGGACATCCATGTTGAAGGCATACGCAATATCAGGCCCGAAGACATTCAGTTTGCCAAAGAATTCGGGTATACCATCAAACTTCTTGCCATAGGCAAAATTCACGATAACCATGTGGAAGCAAGGGTTCATCCCACCATGATTCCGGATTCCAATCCTTTATCCAATGTGAATTCTTCCATGAATGCCATTGTTATTGAGGCAGATGCCACAGGACAGACCATGCTGTACGGTCACGGGGCAGGAATGATGCCCACTGCCAGCGCAGTTTTGAGTGATATTGCGGATATCGCAAGAAATATCATTTCCGGCGGCAACACCAGAGTGCCGATTCTTGGGTATCTTGAGGACCACATTCAACACATTCCTATCCTGAACATGGCTCAGCTGAATACCCGGTATTATCTGCGGTTTGAAGCACAGGATCATCCCGGCGTATTATCAAGGATTTCAGGGGTGCTGGGTGAAAACAACATCAGTATTGAATCCGTGCATCAAAAAGGCCGTAATGCCAATGGCAAGGTGCCCATCATGATGATTACACATCTTGCAAATGAGGCATCTGTTCAAAATGCCTTGAAACAAATTTCAACCACTCAGTCTGTGATTGGCAGTCCGGTTATTATACGAATAGAAGAAACACCATAACCACGGGAGAAAAAATGAAAATTATTGTTGCAGATTTGGAAGGCGTCTTTTTACCTGAGATCTGGATTAATGTTGCCATAAAAACCGGCATAGAAGAATTGAAATTAACCACAAGAGATATCAGTGATTATAATGTATTGATGACCCGAAGGCTTGCCATATTAAAAGAAAACAATCTTAAGATGCAGGATATCCAGGCGGTCATTGCCACTATTGACCCGCTTGAAGGCGCAACTGACATGCTTAACTGGATTCGTGGCCAGGCGCCGATTATTATTCTGTCAGATACCTATGAAGAATTTGTTAAACCTTTGATGGTTAAACTCAATTTTCCCACAGTCTTATGCCATCATCTTACTGTGGATGCAGATGGCAGTATCACTGCATACAACATCCGGACCGAAAATCAGAAGTCCGCAGCGGTAAAAGCTTTGAAAAGTATCAATTATGAAGTTATTGCCTTTGGTGATTCCTACAACGACCTGGGAATGATCCAGGAGGCCCAGACCGGTTTTTTCTTTTGCCCGCCGGAATCTATTATTACCGATTTTCCGGATATTCCGGTAACCCGTAATTATGCCGAACTTAAACAGATGATCAGGACGGCTTTAATTAAATGAATATCAATATAGATGATTTTAAAAACCTGAAAGCCATGGTCATCGGGGATCTGATGGTGGATGAATATTTATGGGGAAATGTGGACCGCATTTCCCCTGAAGCCCCGGTTCCGATTGTCTGTGTGACCCATGAAAGCCAGACACTTGGCGGAGCGGGAAATGTCATCAATAACCTTGTTTCCATGGGGGCTCATGTGATTCCCATTGGTACAGTGGGCTCTGGAAAAGCAGGGCAGATGATTTTAGACACCCTCAAAACCCTTGATATTGATACCGACGGTATTGTCAGCGAACCCAAGCGACCCACAACCCGAAAAACCCGTGTTATTGCATCCAACCAGCAGGTCCTGAGAATAGACCGGGAAATCAAAACCTGTATCAATGCGCAAACTTTAAACAAACTGGTCCGGATAATAGAAAAAAAAATTAATCAAGTTCACCTGATCATCATCTCGGACTATGATAAAGGCCTTGTAAGCAAAGAACTTGTTGAAAAAACTGTTTTTTTAGCCAGGCAGAACAATATTCTGGTGCTCGCAGATCCAAAGGCACTTGATTTTATAAAATATGAACATGTCTCAGTGCTGACACCCAATAAAAAAGAGGCAGGTATCGCAGCGCACATGAGTATCGGTTCCCGGGAAGATCTTTTCTTTGCCGGTAAAAAATTAATGTCCCAGGTTCAGATGGACAAACTGTTAATCACCTGCGGAAAGGACGGCATGGTGCTGTTTGAAAAGGATAAAGAACCTTATGCCATAGCGTCCAAGGCGCGTCAGGTCTTTGATGTATCCGGGGCCGGAGATACGGTTATTTCTCTTCTGGGACTGGGGCTTGCATCCGGAGCATCTTTCAAGGACGCTGCCATGGTTGCCAATGCCGCTGCAGGCATTGTCATAGCAAAGATCGGGACAGCCACAGCGACCATAGAAGAATTAAAAAAGGAACTGCTGTCCTGAACGTCTTTAAGATAAAAGGCTTGACAGAATTTTAACATTTCTATATAGTGCCCTTCATTGATGCGGGGTGGAGCAGTCTGGTAGCTCGTCGGGCTCATAACCCGAAGGTCGTTGGTTCAAATCCTTCCCCCGCTACCAAAAAAATTCAAGGGGTTCAGGCTTCACTGTCTGAACCCCTTTGTGTTTTTAATTGCACTGTGTCAATACTTCCACAGCAGTGTCAATCTTGCAGAAAAAAACAGCTTCTTTCCTGATAAACTAAATGACCTGAATTTATATAACTGCTTGTATATAAAGATTTTTTTTAATAATAATTAATCTGGTATGTGAATTGCATTACACTGGTTGGAAAAGAATGTATGACGATATATTATAATTAAATAAAATTTGACGGGAATCGGCGTTTGGGAAAAACCATTGGACAAAATAGGCCAGGCCCTGCACAATCGTTTTTTTCTGGTAAGCAGACAGGGGATATGATTACTGTTCCCGGGAAAAAAGCAGTTGTTGTGGGTATTGTGTTCAGACCCAAAGATATTATTCTGGTTAAAACCGAAAAAAAATCCCAGGGAAATCATCATCTGCTGGATTATCACAAACATCCCTTACCGGACGGGGCGGAGATCAGCAGTCCGGTATATGCCAGAATCCTGAATGAAGCCATTACAGATTTCTGCAGCCAGGACAAGCAGTATGAAACCTGGTGCATCATTCCTTCCATCAATGTCCAGACAAAATATCTGGCCGTGCCCCGGGTCAAGGACAAGCAGCTGTATAATGCGGTGTACTGGTCTTTTAAAAATGAAATGCCCTTTGATGAGGAAAAATATCTGTTTGATTTTGATATCATTTCACATATTGTTGAAAATGGTATTCAGAAGATTGAAACCCTGGCGTATTCAGCCCCTCTTGAAACTTTAGAAACCGTAAAACAGGTTTTTGCCAATGCTGCCATACGGCTTGACGGTGTGTCCATTGTGGCGTTCGGCATTCAGAACTTATTGCGGACTCAATTTCTGCAGCCCGGATGTGAAAGTGTGTGCACGCTGTTTATCGGTACTGACTGGTCGAGAATTGATATTTTTACGCAAAATCATCTGTATCTTTCCCGGGATATAAAAACCGGATATCAAAGTTTTCTTCATAATATTGAAGATGTCATTTCCCAAAAAGATCTCAATCAAACACAGCTTCGAAAACTTGCTGACGATTTTTTCACGCATCATCTGATTCATTCAAAAATTATTGATTGTGATCAGAACGAACATTTTTCCAAAATTGAATCTGTCACCGACCGTCTGGTAAAACAGATCGCCAGAACTTTTGAATATTTTGTGACCAATTCCGGAAAAAAACCGATTCAAAAGCTGTATTTAACCGGCCGACTCTGCGATTTTGAAGGCCTGATCGATTATTTAAGCAAAAAACTGGGAATTCCTGTTGAAATCATTGATTCATTTTCCGGTTCTGTATTTCAGGATGTCCCTGAACTTAAGGTTAAATCTGTTTCTGACCGCTATCTGCCGGCTTTTGGGATATCTCTTTCAGATACAAGACATACGCCGAATTTCATCAATACCTTTAAAGACCGACAGGCTGTCAGACAATCAAAAATGATTGATCGTATTTTTGCAGCAGGTATTATCCTGATGATGGCTCTTCTGTCCGGGTTTATATATTTTCAAAAATATCAAATTCAGAATAAAACAATGATGGCTGAAAATATTATCATTCAGATTGAAAAGACGGGCGGTACACCGATTACAGAGGAAATGATCATAAAAAAAAACCAGGACCTGCGCAATTATCAGAAACAACTTGAGAAAACAGCAGATCATTTTTCAGGCATTGCTGCCATCAGCGAATTATGCCAACTGACATCAGATAATATTGCGCTTTCTGACATGGTGATTTTAAATTCTACAGTTGATGGAAAGTTAAACCGGTCTTTAACTGCAAAAGGTTATATTTTTGAAAATAAATTATTGCTGGATGCAACCCTGGCAGGATACCGGGAAACACTGAACAGTTCTTCGCTTTTTAGTAATATCACTGTACTGCAGAAAACATTTATGGTTGTAGATGAAAAAGATGTGATTTTTTTTGAAATAAAAATGGATATAAACAGGCAACAGGATGCATGAATTGAAACCGTATAAACCATTATATAAAATATATGCGGCAATTCTTATTGCTGTTATTATTTTGTTGGTTTCTTTTTTTATTGTTCCTGATTATTTAAAAATTAAAACCCTTGATACAGAAATAAACAATTTAACACAAACCCTGGAAATCCAATTAAAACTTGGTCCATTGTATCATCAGATCAGCGCCAGGGCTGATCTGGAAAAGGTGTCAAGCCTGAATGTTCCTTCAAAAGGATGGCTTGACAGAGCCCAGATTATTAATATTTCAAAAATTTTCCAGGATCTTGCTGATAAAAATGATCTGGAATGCCTGAAAAGCAATCCGGATGTGGATACATTATCCGGTGATGCAGAAATCATGCTGACACATATTGTGCTTACAGGAAAATTTGAACAGTTCAGACAGTTTCTGTTTGATATTACCCGTCTGGATTATCTGGATTCTTTTGAAGAAATCCGGTGTATTTCAGAACAGACCGGTAAAAAATACATGTTAAAAATATGGATTTCGATCAAATGATAATTTTACGTCTAAAATCTTTTTTATGCAGGTGATATGGCCAAACGTGAAAAAATATTAATCGGGCTGTGTGCGGCAGGGCTTATTTTTCTTGTGTATTCCAATTTCATTGGAAAAGAAAAGAAAAGCGTCCATACGACAGATAATGCCCCCACAACTGCTTCCACAGATCAATTTGTTGCAGAACAGTTGATTTTTCTGAAAAAATCTGACCGAATCGAAGCGGACAGACAGATTATATCCAAAGCCGCTGTCAACTGGGAGAATGATCCGTTTGCTTCCCAGGAACTGATCCGGCAGATAGAAGGATATGCAGAAAATGAAAAAACCCCGTCTCAGATTAACAGAGAAAAGCAGGAGCCTTTATTGTATTCAGGCTATATAAGGGTAGGGGATAAGCTGCTGGCCATTGTAAACGGTATGGAATATGAAAAAGGGGATACAATTGAAGGCACCTCGTATGAAGTTTTTTCTGTTTCAATTGCAACAGAATCCATTATGCTCCGGTCGCCGGATTCGACGATTAAAACCGTATATATCTCAAACGATGTTGAGACTGAAAAAGACAGGAGAAAATCCAATATATGAAAAATAGACATTACATACTCAGATATGGCCTGATTATTCTGCTCCTGTTTTTAATCGGGTGTGCTGCAAAGGATAAAAAAATCAAAGAAACTGTTTTTTCTGATTTTGAAAAATGGAAAAAGCTGGCCCAGTATTCTGAAGCCCATTCTCCAAGCCCCCGAAAAATAGACACTCAGGAATATCAGAAAAAATCCACAGCCCAGCATTTAACAGAAGCCCAGGTTTTACAGGAGCAAACCCGAAAATCACCTGAAATCATCCCGGAAAAAAAACTTCCGTCAAAACGGGTCACCATGCAGATGCATGATGTGGATGTGGGCGTTCTTTTCAGATCCCTGGCAAAGGCTGCAGACGTCAATATTATTATCAATAAAAGCATCACTGGAAAAGCCAGTGTAAATATCAATGGGTTGCCCTGGAGTCAGGTGTTCAAAGGCCTGCTGGATACCTATGGCTATACCTATATATGGATGGGAGATATTATCAGGGTGATGTCTATTGAAGATCTGAAAACCCAGGCATCGCTTATGGATGCAAAACAGATGATGGAAGTGAAAAACAAAGAATATGATATTGCCCTGATGACCTTGAAAACAGAAAAAGAAAATATGGAACCTTTAAAAACACGGGTAGTGCATGTGGATTATGCAGATCCTGTCCAGTTAAGAGATAATCTCTGGGAATATTTAAAAATTTCAAAAAACGGGTACAAAAAAAAATCAGACAAAAACGAGGACTCAGATGCTGAAAACATCCGGGGATCAATTATAGTGGACAAACACACCAATTCGCTGATGATACAGGCCACATCCAGTGATATGATCCGTATTCTGGAACTAATGGAAAAGCTGGATAAACCCACATCCCAGGTGAGAATTGAAGCCTTTATCGTTGAGACTAACGGAGAAACCGCAAGAGAACTCGGAATGCAGTGGGGAGGCCTTGCTTTGAGTACAGGCGGCAAAAAAAATACCTGGCTTGGCGGGGCCATGGGTGCGCCGGACACCTCATTGTTTGATGAAGATGGTTCTGTCTTAACCCATTTGCCGATCATCGGCAATATTTCAAACTTCCCGTCTTCGGACAATGCAGGAACTGCCGGCTGGAAAGGGACAACCCTGGGTCTGATGACCGAAAAAATCGGCAATTTCATGCTGTATGCGCAACTGACAGCCCTGCAGGAGGAAGGTAAACTCAATATTCTTTCAAAACCGTCCATCACAACTCTGGACAACCAGAAAGCCATTATTGAAAGCGGGCGGGACATCCCCTATGTGTCCAACAATGATGGTGAAAACACGGTTGAATTTAAAAAAGCCGTTTTAAAGCTTGAGGCCACACCCCATGTTATTGATGGAAATAATCTTAAAATTAAAATTATAACCAATAAGGATGAACTCGATTTCAGCAATAACGTGGATGGAAATCCAGTGATTCTGACCAAATATGCAGAAACCGAAGTGGTGCTTCAGGACGGACAGACTACAGTTATCGGCGGGCTTGGAAAAGAAACCCGATCAGATACTGAATCCGGAATTCCGGGGATCAAGGACATCCCGATTCTGGGCAATGCGTTCAAGCAGCAGGCCAATAATGTCCAGATGGAACATGTTCTTATTTTTATCACCCCCTATATTTTAAAAGAAAGAAAGCAGATTCATCCGACAGGTGACCCTGCAAACAACCAGAATACTGAAAAGAACACAGTTAAAAAAACGGACATCGATGAGAAAAACACTGTCAATCAATTGACACAAGCGCAGAATGACTATCGTTTTTCTCTTCAGATCGGTGTTTTCAGCAATAAAACAAATGTTGACCGTTTATTGGAAAAATTACGCACCAAAGGATATCAACCGTATTTTTATGAAACCCGAAATTCATCAGATAAACCGGTTTACAGTGTCAGGATAGCAGATTTTCTGGATTTAAAATCTGCTTTGGATGCCCAGGAAGACTATCGGAAAAAAGAAAAAAAACCAGCCATTGTGACGTTTTATGACAGCCTGACAGCCGTGCCGGACAGGATCAGAAAATTCTGATGAATCGGGTTTTTTATCCAATGATAACTTGATGATTCATCATTTTACCCAGGTGTAATTATTGTGTTGTACAAAATAATATATTGAGGTAATAGGGAAGAATGAAACGAAAGAAACTGGGGCAAATGGCAGCAGAAGCAGGTCTTATTACGGACAAACAGCTTTCTGATGCAATTGCAGATCATAAGCAATCCAATATGAAACTGGGCCAGTTTCTTGTGAAAAAAGGCATTGTCAGAGAACAGGAAATTGTTGATCTGTTATCCCGACAGGTCGATATCAAACGGTATTCACCCTCTCAATTTCCGGTCAATACAAGTCTTGCAGATGTTTTCACCTTTGAAATGGCCAATAAATACAAGGCTGCTCCCTTACAAAGAAATGGCAATGTGCTGACCATCGCCATTACAGATCCATCAGATATCGATGCGCTGGATGCCATTGAAATTTATACCAATATGGAAGTGGAAACACTGATCTGCACGGAAAAAGAAATCGACCATCTGATCACCACCATATATGGTAATTTTTCCGGGCTTGGCGTAATCATGGAGGATGAACACTTTGATTTTGATGATTATTCTGAAGAAGGCCAGACCATTGAAGACATAGAGGTCAGTTCTCTTTTGAATATGGCTGAGGAAGCACCGGTTATCCGGCTGGTAAATTCCATTTTATCCCAGGCCATTCGCGAAAGAGCCAGTGATGTTCATATCAGCCCTGAAAAAACCTATGTTCATATCCGGTTCCGGGTGGATGGCAAATTATATGAGGTCCCGTCTCCGCCCAAAAAAATGTTTCTACCCATTGTATCCCGTATGAAAATTCTGGCCAATCTGGACATTGCCGTGTCCAGAATCCCCCAGGACGGACGGTTTACCATTAAAATGAACGGCAGGGAAATCAATGTCCGAACTTCTACCATTCCAACCATACATGGAGAGAATGTTGTTCTGCGACTGCTGGATTCAAGCAGCAATATTTTAACACTTGAAGAACTTGGATTTTCTGCAAATGACAGGGCCATCATCCGGCGAATGATCAACAAGCCCTATGGCATGATTTTAACGGCAGGACCCACCGGAAGCGGAAAAAGCACCACCTTGTATTCCATGTTAAGAGAACTCAACACCCCTGACACCAATATCATGACACTGGAAGATCCGGTTGAATACCGCATGGAAAAAGTCAGACAGACCCAGTTGAATAAAAAAGCCGGCATGACATTTTCCGAAGGCATTAAATCCATACTCAGGCAGGACCCGGATGTGATTATGGTGGGTGAAACCAGAGACAGGGAAACCGCTGAAATTTCCATCCAGGCAGGTCTTACCGGCCACAGGGTTTTGAGTACGGTGCACACCAATGATGCGGCCGGGGCCATTACCCGCTTTATTGATATGGGAATAGAACCCTTTTTAGTGTCTTCAGTCATGCTGATGACTATATCCCAGAGGCTTTTGCGAAGAGTCTGCCCTGAATGCAAAGTATCAGTCAAACCCTCCCAGAGAGCCCTGGATTTCTGGGAAATAAAAGATACCAAAGGCGCCAATTTTGTAAAGGGCAGGGGATGTTCAAACTGCATGGATACAGGCTATAAGGGGCGGATTGGAATTTATGAAATTCTGGTGATGGATGAAATGGTTCAGGACATGGTTTTAAATAACTGTTCTGCCCGTCAGATTACCCAGGCGGTAAAAAAAGCCGGCAAAATAAAACTGCTGCGGGAAAGCGCAGCCCAAAAGGTTTTTCAGGGAGAAACATCCATGAAGGAGGCTGCTGCTGCAGTCATGAGCTGATGCTATGAATTTTGCTTACAAGGCACTGGATAAAAACGGAAAGCAGATCTCAGGATATGTGACTGCGGATTCCCAGGACCAGGCAAACGCAGTGATTGCCCAGAGAGGCGAAATGCTGTTGTCCATTAAAGAATCCAGACTGTCTTCAAAAAAAGACAGACCCTTGTTTTCTGATCTTTTTTCCTTTGTCAAACCCATGGATTTGATCTTGTTTACAAAGCAGCTTAAGACCCTTATCAAAGCCGGTATTCCCATGCTCAGCATTTTAAATACCCTGCACAATCAGACAGAAAATGCGCATCTTAAAAAAGTCATTTTACAGATCAGCAAAGATATCAAAGAAGGGCGCTCTATTTTCCGTGCATTCAAAAAACATCCGGCTGTATTTTCAGATCTTTACTGCAGTATGATATATGCAGGAGAAACCAGCGGTTCCATGCCGGAGGTGCTGGATCGGCTGATTTATATCATTGACCACGAAAATAAAATTCGTTCAGAAGTAAAGTCTGCCATGACATATCCGATAATAGTAGTCATCACGCTGATGATGGCTTTTTTTGTTCTTTTACTTTTTGTGATACCCAAATTTGAGAAGATTTATGCCCAGGCAGGGGTGAATTTGCCTTTGCCAACAGTTATCTGCATCCGTATGAATAATTTTTTTGTCCAGTACTGGATGTATTATATTCCGGGACTTTTCGGGATTGTTATTTTCATGTTTTTCTGGTTAAAAACAGAAAATGGAACCTATATGAAAGATTTGGTTTTGCTCAAAATTCCATTGATCGGGATTTTATTTTTAAAATCCGCCATGAGCCGGTTTGCCAGTATTTTTTCTATCCTGCAGTCCAGCGGCATTGTGGTTCTGGAATCTTTGAGCATTTTGGCCGGAACCATTGGGAATGCTGTGATAACAAAGGAATTTAAAAGAATCAGTGAAGAATTGACAGAAGGACGCGGGATTGCCGGCCCTTTGCGAAAATCAAAATATTTTCCGCCAATGATCGTGGATATGGTTGCTGTGGGAGAAGAATCCGGTACTCTGGATGAACTGATGGACGAGGCCTCAAAACACTATGATGTGGAAGTAGAATATGCCATTAAAAAACTGACCGATGCCATCGGGCCGATTTTAACCCTCGGTCTTGCCGTGGTTGTTGGTTTTTTTGCATTGGCCATTTATCTGCCCATGTGGGATTTGATTAAACTTGTAAAATAAAAAAAGGAAAAAAATTTAATTAGTGGTTATTACGAACAAAGTGTTCTATATTTTTTTTACAACCCTCATTAAAAAAGGAGTCCATTATGTTTAAAAAAGGCCAATTGGGTAATCAAAAAGGTTTTACGCTTGTGGAAATCATTGCGGTTTTGCTTTTGCTGGGTATCTTAAGTGCAGTTGCTTTACCAAAATATATTGGAATGCAAACAGCTACTGAGTATCAAACACTTAATATTGCTTTAAATGATATGAGATCAAGAGCAGTGCTGGCCTATGCTGCATCCGTTCTGGCCAACAATGGAACTGCTCAGGCTGGAGATCAGACAGATTTTTCTGATATCGGACTACCAGATTTAGCAGCTGTACAAGCTGCTTACAAAGATTTTGGCGGCGGTTCCGGAGTCTGGGCGTATACTAGCGCTACTGCTATAGACTATACAATGGCATATGGTGGGGCTCAAATTACATTTGCTGTAACGTCTGCTGGTTCAAGTACTGATCCAATGGTAATTTCAATCGATCCTTTACCATGATAATTGTCCGTGTTTAAAATTAATGAAAATAAACACATAAAGGGTTTTTCATTAATTGAAGTTGTCACTGTTTTACTGTTATTATCCATTGTTTCTGTTATCGTCGTGCCCCGGATGCTTGACTCCGGGGCCGATGATGCTGTCAGTGTGGATAAAATAAAGACCCATCTTCGCTATGCCCAGCTTCGCTCCATGAACACTCAGGTCAACTGGGGCATCAAATTTGACAATGCCACCCATGCATACTGGCTGTTCAATACTATTTCTCCAAATGATGAAGACGATGCACTGAATTTACCGGGCGAGCAGTCAGGTCAGGTTTTTTTTGACAGTTCCATGACAGTTTCACCGGCAATTATCGCTTTTGATGTTTTGGGACGACCCTTTACAGATGCGGCTGTCCAGACCGCATTTACAGCCCAGACCCTTGACCTGGGCAATGGAAAAACCATCACCATCACCAAAAACACAGGGTATCTCCCCTGATGAAAGCCGCAGTTATTTTTCATACATCCGACAAGGGCTTCACCCTGCTTGAAGTGATTGTGTCCTTAATTATTTTATCCATTTTCGGGGCTGCATTTGTCAGCTTTTTTCAAACCCGGATTGCCAGCAGCACGCAGCCCGTTATTGCTGTACAGCAGGGATTTTCTCTGGATGAAATCATGGAAAAAATCAAAGCAGAGTATGAACTGCTGATCAATGCTGATCCAACCCCATTAATAACGCTTCAGGCAAACATTCAGGCAACGCCATCTTCTTACGGGGAGTATACAGCCATTACAAAATTTATAAATTTTGATGGTTCCGGTAATGAAGAAGCAGCAGAATGTTCTGCAAACTGCAGTCACCTTAAAGTTTCGATTACGGTGGGAGATCAAAACCTTACAACTGTATTCAGCAAATAGGATGATGTTGAAAAAAATAAAAAACAAAAACGGATTCACGCTCATCGAAACCATTGTTGTTTTATTGCTGGTGGCCATTCTTGCTGCCGGCGCCGGTATGGGCATCATTGCCGTCACCCAGGGGTATCTGTTTGCCAGTAAAAATGCCCAGATGGCCCAGAAAGCAAATATTGCCATGAAACGCATCACCCTTGAATTTCAGGAAATCATCACTGTGTCAGATATGGGGTCTGATACCATCACCTTTATTTCCAAATACGGAACCCGGAATATCGGATTTGATTCCAATACCATCAAAATTTCTGAAAATGCAATCCCGATTGCCGGCGGGGATATTGTCATTGATGAGGTCAACAGCCTTGTGTTCAGTTTTAAAAACAGTTCTGGCGATCCCTGGCTGATCACCGATAATATTCAGGAATTAACCGGCATCACCATTTTTTTTGACCTTCTGCGAACAGATGTCAATACCGGCAATATCCCTTTTTCATCCACGGTTTTCCTGCGGCATAATCACAATACCGGTGGAGAAATCTGATGATACGGCCATTTTTCAGACTTTTACAAAAAGAGAACGGCAGTATTTTAATTGCAGTGGTGGTTACCATGGTCATTATTTCCGTGCTCGGGGCAGGGCTTGTCTCAATCACCGGAACGGCAGATTATCACCAGACCGGATCGAACAGCTCCAGTAATGCATTTTATCTGGCAGAGGCAGGCTTTCATTATGCCCGTTCACAGATTGCAAATATCAGTGATCTGCACGAAAAAACCTATACATTAATCAATGGCAACAGTTTCAGCCTTGAACTGAAAACCTGGGATTTTGATATTATGGGTGTGTCCGGAACCCAGCTTCAGACCCAGGTTCCGTATGGCACTGTTCCATTTTCCACTATAGCTGTGTCCGGCAGAATCGCTGTGGGAAATACGGTTTTTACCTATTCATCCATTGATGTCAGCGCAAATGCGGTAAATTTTAATATTTCAGGCGGCACGCCTTTGCCCACCACCGGCAAGGTCAAATTAGCAGCGTTAAAAAACGGCACCTCCACAATTTCCGAAAACAGCACCATATCCGTAAAAGATACCAATCCTTTATATGTATTTCCTGATCATAACGGGACCTTTACCATTGGCACTCAACAATACCGGTATGGTTACAAAACCGCTAACAGCCTTGTGGGTATCACGTCAGTCAATGGGCCATGGCCGGGTGATTTTGCCCTGAACGATGATGATCCCGTGATTCTGGACAGTTTTATCCAGCTGAATTCAACCGGTACTTTTGGAACCGGGCTCATGGCAAGTCAGAGAATTCTGACCTATCATATTCCATTGCCCGGCGGATCATCCGAGGAGCCCACGGATTATTTTGATGATAAAGACAGCTGGTCTCCGAATACAGGGCCGGGTTCCACCGGAGAAGGCGAGTTTGATGTTACAACCGATGAGGATGGCAACAGCGTATTGATTGTAACAGACAACACCAATGTCACAGGATATCTGGATACAAGCAGCATTGACTATGACTGGCAGAACAATGGCCCGGACCTTGAAGACCTCTGGATTACAGCAGGAAATTATTTAAGTTATAACGCCCAGATTAAAATCAAGGTGAATGATCCGATTCCTTCCACGTATCCGGCGGATTATCGGAACATGCCGGACAATTATTTTTATATGGCAGGAATAAGTTTCAGAAAACAATCCAATGGCGACAGCTATGGATTGTCTTTTTACAGAGCTGAACCGGATAACCGGGACGGCATACCCGATACCATCAATCCCCATGGCGGGGGCACCGGAAACGGGGGGCAGGCCATGGTTTTATTATGGGAACGGATCGGTCCTGATTTTGAGAACTGGAGATGGCTTGCATATGCAAATTTGTCTGATGTGAACCTGATGCGTGAAAGAACAAGCATTTTTGAAGACGATTTTGAAGCAGGTCTTGGCAACTGGACCCCGGGTGTTCCGGACGGGTTTGGCCTTGAAACAGTTACCGGACACGACGGGACACCCTCCCAAATCATTACCGACAGCCCTGGCTCAAACTATTCCGGTAACAGGAATTATCAGATCACATCAAATACTATTGATGTGACAGGACAGACATCTTTGACGCTGTCTTTCTGGCACCGATATGTTACTCAGTATTACTGGGACAGGTGTTATGTTGAAGTCAGGCCGGATGCTGGCACATGGCAGACACTGGGTACTTATTCCGACACACAGAATTCATGGGAATTTATGGAATTTGATTTAAGAAGTTATCTGCCGGCCGCCTCCATTCAAATTCGGTTTTCTCTTCAAACAAACAGAAATGTCAATCGGGACGGATGGCGGATTGATGATGTAAAATTGTCAACTCTTACGCCCAAATGGATGACTCTGCTGCTGCATCTGGACGAATCAGATCTTTCAGGAACAAAAACCAATGAAATCAAAGCCTATATCAGTGATGAATTTGTCAGAGGCACTGCCAATACCATTGCACAGGATAATAACCGGCTGAATAACATTGTCGGGGAGACGCACTGGCCGCCGGATAATGTTAATGATACCAACAGCACCAATGATCATTTCACCCTGATCCGCTGGGACGGGATCAATACCAATGTTACCTTGGCCGGAACCGGCAATGAGCTTGAATCCATTATCAGGGTCAATACCCTGACATCCCCGAATTCCGGAACCTTTGCTGAACCTGAAATCGGCCTTCATGCCTGGGGCTGGAATTATAATGTCATGTATTTTGACGATTTTTCCATGCAGACTGATTAATGGCTGACTTGTTGTTTCCTTTATGCGTGTCTTGACAACATGCAAGCCTATACTCTATTATGTTTGCAAATAATTGAAATAATGATTATTTGCGGAAAAAAACATATATATTATTAACCCAATTTAAGGACAAAAGCGATGAATAGACTGAAAAATTATCTGGTTGTCGGGGTGTCTTTTTTATTTATATCAATTTTTTTAATCGTGCAGGTTTGCTATGCAGGTCCGCTGATCATTGACCATAATAATACCGACATTACTCAATTGACTCAGGCCCGGATTGATCGCGCAAAATCTTCTCTTCACATTGCCTATGGTCATACCTCCCATGGAAGTCAGATTACAACAGGGATGACAGGGCTTGTCGGGTTTGCCAATGCCGGTGGTAAAGGAATGACTTTTGAAAATAATACCTTTGCCTGGAATAATGGCGGGACAGGAGGCGCACTGGATCTTCACGATTATGCCATGGCCGGAGATGTGGGGTATTATCCTGCCTGGGCTGACAATACCCGTGCATATCTTGATAATCCTGCAAACTCAGATGTGAATGTGATTATCTGGTCCTGGTGTGGACAGGCATCAGGACGCACGGAACAGGGCATGATCGATACCTATCTTGCACCCATGACGCAACTGGAAAATGAATACAAGAATGTGACCTTTGTTTATATGACCGGTCATGCTGACGGAACCGGTGAAGATGGAAATCTTCATCTGAGAAACCAGCAGATCAGAAATTATGCCATTGCAAACAACAAGGTTTTGTTTGATTTTTATGATATTGAACTGTATGACCCGGACGGAATGTATTACGGTGATAAGGATGTCAATGATGCATGTGAATATGATTCTGATGGAAATGGAACACGAGATAAAAACTGGGCGCTTGACTGGCAGAACAGTCATACACAAGGTGAAGACTGGTATTCTTGTTCTTCAGCCCACAGCCAGTCTCTGAACGCCAATCAGAAGGCATATGCCGCATGGCATCTGTGGACCGGGATTGAACAGAGAATGAATTCAGTGCCTGCCCCGGGAAGTTTTCTGCTGTTGGGTTCAGGGATGATGAGTCTTGTCTGGTTCAGAAAAAGAAAATAAATGCTGTTAAAATTATTTTTGAGATTTTTTTAAACAATTTTTACAGATGCCATCCATGCGCATTTCAAATTTATCGATTCGGCCTGGAAAATTTTTTGAAAATTCATTCATCTGAATGGAAATGGTTTCAGGGCTCAGGCAGTCCATCTGTCCGCAGGATGTGCAGTAAAAATGAGGATGCGCCTTGTGATTTGCATTGGGTGCAAGGCCGTAATAGGAGGCTCTTCCACCGGTACTGATCCGATCCACAAGACACCTGGCAACAAAAAGATCAAGAATCCGATAAACAGTTACCCGATTGATGGATGCAGTTCGGTCCAGTGTTTTAAAAATATCCAGCGCTGATAAGGGGAAATTATTATTCCCGATGATTTTCAACACCCTCAGACGGTTTTCAGTGGGTGTGATGCTTACAGATTTGAGCAATTCTTTATAGTTACACTGATCGCACATGATCACACCTGCAATTTTTTTTGTGCTCTATTAACCAGTAAATTCAGCAGAAAAACAGTTCCGGCCACAAGGATGATGGAAGCACCCGATGTCAGATTAAACCGATAGGACATCCATAACCCGGTCAAAGTGAAAAAAGCGCCGAGAACAGATGCGCCGATCATCATCTGAAAGAGGGATTTGACCTTGTTTTCCATAATAAAGGGCGGAATGGTCAAAAGGGCAATCACCATGATTAACCCCACCACCTGAATGATCATCACGATGGTCAACCCCAGCATGCCGATCAGTATAAAATACAGCTGTTTGACACGAACCCCGCGGACCTGGGCAAATTCTTCATCATAAGAGGCTGCTAACAACTCGTTGTAGTAGAAAACCACAAATAAAAACAGCAGAATGGTGATTCCCAGCATTACAAAAAGACTGGATTTGGACACGGTAAGGATGGAGCCGAATAAATAGCTCATCAGGTCAACATTATAGCCTGGCGTAAGATCAATCAGTATGATTCCGATGGCCATTCCCAAGGCCCAGATGACACCGATAATAGTATCTGCCCTGTGTTTGACCTTGAACGTGACGGCTGCCATGAGCATGGACGCAATAAACGAAAATCCCAGGGTACTGAGCATGACCGGCCATTTGAAATAATAGGCTATGCCAATTCCGCCATAGGCTGCATGGGCTATGCCGCCGGATAGAAAAACAATGCGGTTGACAACAATAAGCGAGCCCATGATACCGCAGATGATACTGGCAAGGATGCCTGCTGCAATGGCATGCTGCATGAATTCATATTCAAGAATTGACATGGTCTGTTCTCTTGTCCGGTCTGCCATGGGCTAAAAGCTGAACCCTGCACAAATCTTCCACCGAACATGAATACATGGTTTCCAGCATATCTCCTGTAATGTCTTCATGGGGATGATAATGCAGTCCTTTATTCACACAGGCCACAGATTTTACATAGTTGGAAATCACCAGAAGATCATGACTGACCACAATAATTGCCACTTCCTTGTTCAGAACTTCCAGAAGCCGGTAGAAAGTGGTCTGGCCCTTTGTGTCAATACTGGCTGTGGGTTCATCCAGAAGAAGGAGCCGGGGAGTGGTCATCAGTGCCCTTGCGATAAAAATACGCTGGCGCTGACCACCGGAAAGTTCTCCGATTCTTTGTCCTGCGATATTTTGAACGCTCAGGCGCTCAAGCATTTCCAGAGCATCTTTTTTGTCCTGTCTGGTATTTTTCCGGAATCTGCTGCGCGTATTGAGCTTGCCCATTAAAACGACATCCAGAGCGGTTATGGGAAAACTGTTATTGATATGAATATTCTGAGGAACATATCCAATTAAAGATGAGGCTTTTCTGGCAGTACCGCCCATGACTTTTATTTTTCCGGTATCCGGTATCAGCAGACCCAGTATCAATTTCAGCAGGGTTGTTTTTCCACCACCGTTCGGGCCGATAATACCGATGAAATCATCCTGAAAAACAGTCAGATTCACCTGGCTGAGAATGTTCTGCCCGTTGTAGGCAAAACTGACATCCTCCATTTCCACGATGGGATTTTGAAACACTGTGCTTATTTTAATGCCTCCAGCATCTTTTGGGCAATGGTATTCATATTGGCAAACCAGTCAAACGCAAGGGGATCTGCAAATACGATATTACCCTTAATTTCTTTTGCAATGATCCGGGCACTGCGGGTTGAGTTCTGGGGTTGAACAAAAATAACCCTTATATTGTTTTTCTTTGCAAGATCAACAATCTCTTTGAGTTGTGATGGTTTTGGGTCTTTGCCTTCAATTTCCACAGGGATTTGTTCAAGTCCGTAATCTGTTGCAAAATACCCCCATGAGGGATGAAACACCAGAAATTGGGTTTTGGTTTTATGGGTAAACAGCCGGGTTAATTGCGCATCCGTCTGCTTGAGTTCAACACTGAATTGATCAAAATTCTTTTGATAGATGGATTGATTTTCCGGATCGATCTGTTTTAACGCATTTAAAATAATTTTTGCCTGAATCTGAACAAGTTTAGGGGAAAGCCAGATATGCGGGTCCAGTCCTTCATCTTCGCTGCGATGATCGCCTGATTCTTCATGTGTTTCGTGATCATGGGAGTGGGAAGACATTCTGATTTTTGAGATCCCCTTATCCGTATGGATGATTTTCATGTCAGGATTTGAGGCGGCAATTTTTTTCAGCCATCTTTTTTCAAAGGGAACACCAATGGAAAAATACAGCTTTGACACAGACAGATCCACCATCTGCATGGGTTTAGGCTCGTATGTGGCAGGGCTTGCCCCTGGCTGAACCATCACCTTTACATCGATCAGATCTTTGCCAATTTGTTGCACAAAAAATTTCTGGGGAATAATACTTACAAAAACCTGAGGTTTATCAGCTGCATATGTTGTATTTACAGATATTAACAGCAGTAAGAGAATATGGGGTATGGATATATATTGTTTCATTATTTTATGTGCAACTTTATTGCATATTCTATAATTCCGCAAGATTTTTTTTATAAACAAGTTGATTTTTCGCTGTTTATCCATAAAATAAACCGCATGATCATTTTTCTTCCAAAACCGAAAATCTTCTCCGGCAAAGATATTTCATTGGGCCATCCTGCCCAGCCGGAATTAATCAGTGAAATCAATTTATGGAATTTTAAAAACAGATGAAGATTATTACCACACACAAAGGCACAGATTTTGATGCGTTATCGTCTCTTGTTGCTGCCCATTTATTGTATCCGGAAGCCAAACCCGTTCTGCCCAATACAATCAACCCCAATGTAAAAGCATTTTTATCCATCCATAAAGACCTGTTTGATTTTTATTCACCCAAAGACATTACACTGGATCATGTGACCACCCTGATTGTTGTGGATACCCATTCCTGGGACCGGCTTGAAAACATGCAGGTTTTGCAGGAACGGGATGATCTTGAAGTCATCATATTTGATCATCATCTCAAAGGCGATATGCAGTCCGATCAAAAAACCATATCAGAGACCGGTGCTGCCATCAGTATTTTAATCCAGGAGATTAAAAACAAAAATATTTTCATTACCCCGATTCAGGCAACACTTTTTCTCATTGGCCTGTACGAAGATACCGGCAATATGACGTTTCCCTCCACCCTGTCTGTGGATGCCTATACTGCAGGATATCTTCTGGAAAAAAATGCAGATCTGAATATTGTTTCAACATTTTTAAGACAGGCATATGGAAAAAAACAGAAGGATGTTCTTTTTGAAATGATTCAGAAAGCAAAAAGAACTGAAATATCAGGGTTTTCCGTAAGTATTGCAAAAATGGATATTGAAGGACAGGTTCAGAATCTGTCCATGGTTGTTCAAATGTATCGTGAAATTGTAAATGTGGATGCGGCATTCGGTATTTTTTTTGACAAGGAAAGAAATAAATGCATGATTATCGGCAGAAGCAGGATTGATGAAATCAATGTGGGACTTTTAATGCGGAATATCGGGGGCGGCGGCGGACACCCGGGAGCAGGTTCTGCACTGTTGAAAGGTGTAAATCCGGACATCGTGGAAGAAATGCTGTTGGAACTGCTTTCAGGCAATCAGCACACATCTGTTATGCTGTCTGATCTGATGTCCTATCCTGTGGTAACGGTCAGAGAAGATACCACAATTGAAGAAGTGGCCATGATTTTAAGGGACATGGGGTGTTCGGGGATGCCGGTGGTGGATTCAGAAGATCATGTTGTCGGAATCATTTCACGAAGAGATTTTAAAAAGATCCGTAAATCCAAGCAGATGCAGTCTCCTGTCAAAGCATTCATGAGTCAGAATCCGGTTACAATAGAGCATGACAAAAATGCCATTGAAGCGGCAAAACTGATGATCAAGCATGATATCGGCAGAATACCGGTCATGAAAGACAATAAGCTGATCGGCATCATCACCCGATCCGATGCAATGATGTATTTTTACGACCTTCTGCCGCATTGAAAAACTACAATTTAAGCAGTTTTGCCGCCTTGAGGGCAAGTTTCTCCCTGAATATTTTTGAATTATGCCGGATATCAACCGGAAAGCTTTTTTCGATGAAAAAATGTTCAATATCCTTTGTCAGGGGATGTTTTCTTGCAATCTGTCTTATTTCTTCAATGAAGTTTTTCCGATGTTTAATTCTTGAAACAGGTTCAATAAAAATGACAGGAATCTGATTGTTTTTGGGTCCGACACCTGCAAGCGCACTCCTGAACACCTTTTCATGATTATTGAAAATCGCTTCAACAGGAATGGTAAACAGGGTGTCTTTCGGGGTAATGACCCGGTGAGATTTTCTTCCGCAAAACCATATCCTGCCTTTGGAATCTTTCCAGCCAAGATCTCCCATCCTGTGCCATATTCTCCCGTCAGAATCCGGAATTTTTGCCAAAAGATCTGCTTTTCGGTCATTAAAATACTGTTGAGTGACAAGATCGGCTTTTACAATAATTTCTCCCACCTGGGTCAGAGGCAGTACCAGTTTTTCATGAAATTGAGTGACAGGCTCTTCAGTGATTTTAATAATCTGAATCTGTGTATCACAGATGGGCCTTCCCACGCACATGCCATATCCTTTTTCAGAAAGCGCTTTTGTTTCAGCAAGGATTTCATTGGAAGCAATGGAAACGATCGGGACTGCTTCTGATGCGCCGTAGGGAGTGTGAATCTGGGCATTTGAAGACAGCATGGCAGCAAACTGTTCAATATTGGCAGGGGTTACCGGCGCTCCTGCAGAAACCACCCGCCGAAGGGATGGCAGCTTGATATGATTTTGTCTGCCGTATTTCCCCACCCGGTTCAAAAGTGCTGGAGAGGCAAACATATTGGTCACACCCTGGTTTTCAATGGCTTCGATAATTTTAGCTGGATTCACCTGTGCAGGTTTGGTGGGATCCATGTCCGGAATCACGGCTGTCATACCTAAAATGGGATCAAAAAGCGCAAATAGTGGAAAAGTGGGCAGGTCAATTTCATCGGGTTCGATTCGAAAATGCTCCTGGATCTGGCGCAATTGAGCATCAAAATTACCATGGGTATACACAACCCCTTTGGCAGGTCCTGTGGAACCGCTGGTAAATACAATGGCGGCTGTTTCATCTGATGTTGTTTTTGCTTTTGGAAAGGGCTGGTCTGTATCAAGGATGAGTTCATCAAGTGTATATCCGCCCCAGAACCATCTTTTTCCAACCGTAACCCAGTGTTTAACGGATTTAAAAAATGCAGGTTTGAATATTCTGAGCAGATGAGCCTTTCCGATACCGATAAAGGCTTTGGGGTTTCCGTGTTCCAGGCAATGCAGCATTCGGCTGATTCCCATTCCCGGATCAACAACAACCGGAACAGCACCCACTTTTAACATGGCAAAAATAATGACAAAAAATTCCATACCCGGCGTAACCATCAGCACAGTTCGAACGCCCCGGGTTATTCCGATTTTTTCAAGCCCGAACGCCAGGCGGTCAGACTGCTGTTCAAGCTGGGTAAAGGTCATCTGACTGTAGGTAACCCTGCCATTTTTATCTCTTTTGTGGGGATAAACAACTGCGCGTTTGTAGGGATGTTTTTCTTGTGTTTTTTTCAGACCGTCAGAAATATTGATATAGGTGGTCATAGGAATTTCTTTTTAAGTTTGTATATGTTTTTCTGGATAAATCCCCGGGGGGCATCCTCATTGGATTTCAGTCTCTGGGTTTGCTCGATCACCGGAACCAGAGCTGTTTTTGCATCCTGGGTCAAGGGATCTTTCAACTCCTGGATTCGGGCCAGACCGTCAGGTGTATTCACCTGATATAAAACAAATGTTTCTTTAACAGGTTTTTCAATTTTTATAAATGCTTTTTGCAGGGTATCCCTTGTTTTTTCCCATGTTTTGATTTCTTTTTCCGCTATCTTTGCCTGATCCGGGTATTTTTTTGAAACCGCGTCTATTCGCCGGATCTCATCTTCTATTATGTTAATTTCAGAGTTTGCAGCAATCATGACACCATACAACTCAGGAAAATGATTAAAGGTGAATTTAAGCATTTCTTCAGGCAGTTGAATATGGGCAAGGGTGATTTTTTTATATGGTTCCTGATTCCCATCATTATTGGCGGAAAAATACAGAAAATACACAACAAACACTCCTGCACCCACACAAAAAATGAAAAAAAAGATCAATATCCACTTGACAGGAATCCTTTTTTTTTTCGGGGTTTGCGCTTTTTGTGTTTTGGATGTTTGTTCCGGATTGCCTGTATCCGGGTGATCTTTATCCAGTTTTGTTTTATTTGCCTTGTCTTTTTTGGTCTTATCCTTGCTTTCTTTCTCCCTGGCTGGCTCATCCGGGGGCAGGTTTTTCCTGTTTCTGTCCTGTGACGGGTCTTTTTCGGTATCGGCCTTTGTGTTCTTTTTTTTTCCAAATCCAAGCATGATACGGGTTTACTCCAGGAATAGATGACGATTAAAATTATGATTTCAAAAATTTGTGAATCAACGCCAGCGTCTGCTCCGGATGGTCTTCAAACAGATAATGTCCTGCATCATCAAATACATGGGACTTTGATTTCGGAAATCTTTTTTTAAATTCATTAAAAAAAGACAGATCAAACACAAAATCTTTTGCCCCCCATAGAAACAACAGCTGATTGTCATCAAAGCCTTTTAGCTGATCTTCCACATGTTTTACAATACAATAGCTTTGATCTTTTTCACTTATCGGTATGTCCTGAACAAATTTTAAGGTGGCAATCCTGTTTTTCCAGGAATTATAGGGCGCTGTCAGCCCGTTTTTGATTTTTGAGGACAGTTTTTTTTGCACTGCCATGACCAGGGCTGCCCGTGAAAAAATATTGAACCCGAGAACCGCAGGAACGGCAAACCAGTTTAAATATTTAATCAGCCATAACCTGAGCGGAAATTGTTTACCCCTGGGCAAAAAGAATCCAGATGTATTGGTGATGACAATTTTATCAATACGTTCCATATGATCCACTGCCCAGGCAAGCCCGATCATGCCGCCCCAGTCATGGACAATAAGACTGATTTTATCCTCAAGGTTCAACTGATTGATCAACGCATCCAGATCTTTCACCCTGGATTTGAGCGTATAATGATATGATTTGTCATCGGGTTTATCAGACAGGCCGCACCCGATATGATCCGGAACCACGGTTCGAAATTCACTTGATAACCCCAAAATTAAATGCCGAAAATAAAACGACCAGGTGGGATTGCCGTGAATCATGACAAGGGGTTTTCCTTTTCCCTGATCAATATAATGAAGGCTATGCCCGTTGATGTTAATAAAATTGGAATCAAACGGATATATATCTTCAAAGCCTTTGGTTGAAACCTTTTTGCCGTTAATTATTCGTTCTACCATTTTACTCCTAAAACTGCACAGTTAAGACCGGAACCCACACCGATAAATGCCACTAAATCTCCGGGTTTTAAAAAGCCTCTTTCATCGGCTATGGCAGCGGTGGCAGGCAAAGCCACAGAGCCCATATTCCCTAAAAACGGATAGGTACAAAAATCTTTGGCCATATCCACATTCAGGGCGTCATAAAATTTTTTGTGATGAAGGGACCCCACCTGGTGACCAATAAATTTATCCGGCTGATCCGGCAGCAGATGAAAGTCGCGTTTAAAGATTTCAAATGTTTTTTTGACAAGGGTTAACCCATGTTCCAGCACGCCCTGGGCCTGGGTTCGCATAACCACCTTTGAATGGGTGGGCATTCCTTTTTGTTCAAATCCCCAGCTGCACAACCCGTGGTGTTCAATGGCATTTTTCAGGATGCCGCCGATAAACTGATGTTTTGGGGTTTTGGGATGTCCAATGCTGCCATCTGTCAGCAGGACCGCTGCAGCTCCGGCACCGCCTGTCAGCGTTGCCACAGCCTCCTTGTAAAATTCAATATCCGCTGCAGCATTGATTTCTTTAATAGTGGACTCCACAATCTGACGGGCTGTCTCACAGGACACAACAAGTCCTGCCCTGATCTGACCCAGTTCTATCTGATTGGCCACCTGAACCATGCCTGTGAGCATGCCCAGACATGCATTTTTGACATCATAGACCTGGGCATGTTCCAGGAGTTTCAAATGGTGTGCAACTGCACAGGATGTGGCTGGTTCAAACCCGTCCTGGCCCACACCGCAGAACACCAGTGTATCGATCTGATCCGAAGTCATATCTGCTTCATCCAGTGCTTTTTGAGCAGCTGTTGCCGCATGTGTGGCAAGGGTATGATCCTCATCCCAGAACCGGCGCTGCTTGATCCCGGTAAGTCCTTCAATTAATCCAGCACCAAAACCGATGGTTTCAAAAAACGGGGCCAGTTTTTTTTCTATATCCCGGGTGGTGATAATATTGGGTGCAAGTTCATATCCGAATGATTCTATAAACACCTTTGAATATTTCATTGCGTTCTCCAGAAAATTTTAAGATCATTCTCAGTTATTCCTTTCAGTTTAAGCCCCATGTCTTTATACAGAACAATCTGCAGATCATCGGAAAACATATGGGCATCTGCAATAATACAGGGTTCAGGATCATAGCCGATTTTTTTAATTTCTATTTCATACCGGGTATGTTTAGTCTGCTGTGTTACCGGTCCCCGGCATTTTAAATCACTTTCATTGTTGATTAGAACATCATAAAACACGTCATCCCTGTCACTGATCCATCCGATTCTCTGGGTGAAAATTCTCAAGGTATGGGCACAGCAGTCATACATTAATGTGCCGGGCATTACCATATCATCAATAAAGTGACAGGTCAAAAACCAGGCATCCGGATGAATATCCAGTTGAGCAATTATTTTTCCCAGACCAAACCGGCCCCCGGATGGATCAAACTCAAGGACCCGGTCAATCAGATGCATCCGGCCGCCGGGAAGCCAAAGATTTTTACCCAGTGTCCGGCCCTTGAATACAGGGCCGAATGCCGCTTCCAGTTGACCCTTTCGCAGCATCTGAACCTGGTTGTCATTAAACGCCTGTTTTTGAACCGGAATCAGCGGCCTGAAAACATCTGTGGTGCGTATGGGCTGTGTATCTTCTTTTTTTAAAACAATGCCCCCGGAATTTTTGACTTCCTGTTCTGTGAAAAAACCGGCACACCCGTCTCTCATGGAAATCAGCAGTTGATTTTGAATATATCCTTTATAATGAAAAAAGAATAGATACACATCTCCCTGCTTTAAAAAACGGTCAATCTCAATATGATATTCAATGGTTTCGCACGCTTCAGGAAGTGTTCTGTGGAAGGTCACCTTTGCATCCAGAAGTCTGTATTTTCTTTTTCCTTTAACCGCATGGTCAATTCCCAGCCATGCACATAAAAACAGATCCGCCTGGCCTGCCTCAATGGATATGGATACAGGCGCTTTGGGGCCATCCAGATACCAGGCATCTTTTTTAACATCATGCTGGGTGATGATTTTTCCTTTACCCAAACTCAGCATCCGGCCTTCTATTTTCATGATCCGGTCCACCAGCATCAGGGGTTCTGCCGGTAATCTGACCCGGACAGGGTAGGTGTCAATAATGTCAAACTGCTCCCCCAATACGTTCCCGGCTTTGCCAGTGGCATATTCAAGACACATCTGTCTGTCCAGAAATGGTTGTGGTGTTTCCAAAACCATGTTATCGGAATTTTCATCTGCCTGCGGGTGCTGCCTTTGCTGTCGTGCCAGGTGCGTCAGCATGCGGAACTGTTTTTCAAAGGCCTGCATATTCAAAGAAGAAAATTCCAGAAATTTTTCATGGGCTTTTGCTGTGGCATCACTTGCCCGGGATATGAGTTCAGGTTCCAATGGCAGTCTGACAGAAGTTACGGACACATCATCAAAGGGTTTTGTATATTCGAACAATGGGTTTTGCGAGGGTTCGCAGTGTATGCCAAGATGATTTTGAATTTTTCGTACAAGGTCTTCTGTAACCGGCCGTGGATTTGTTTTTATGCTGATGGTGTTTCTCATTTCCGGCACAGGATGATCCTGTTTGGAAACAGACTCTGTTAAAACCGGATTCTGACAGTTTCCCATGATCACATGCCCGGACATGCCGTCTGTGGTGGCGGTCCGGACACAGACAATCTGTTTGTCAGATGTGCGGCGGTCATTGAACAGCACGGCTGTTTTGATGATGGAAAACAATGAAGACACGGCCCCGGAATTAAAATCGCAGTGTTCATGGGATAAAATATCAGAAGCAGATATCCCTGCATCTGCCAGGGCTGCATTCAAGGATTGTTCCTGTCGGATTTGAGCGTGTTCCGAATCTGAACCTGATTCTCCGGGGATACTATCTGCGCTTGAAAATCCAGTGCCTTTGATAACAGCATAGATTTTATCCCCATCCCTGACCGCCTGGTCATATCGCTTTAAAACAAGCGCAGCAGATCCTTCTGCAGGGACCGGATCGTTTTCAGAAGGGTGTATCAATTGATTCAAAACAGACTGGCGAATATCACCTAAAAGGTCCACACAGCCGCAGATAAAGACATCGGTTTCCATGGCGCTGAGGGAATGAACTGCGGTTTCAATGGCCTTGAACCCTGAGGCCTCACATGCAGACAAGGTAAAACAGGGGCCGCCAAGCATAAATTCTCTGGCCACCCGAGAAGCCACAATACCGCCTAACGCCCCCAAGGTTCTGTTAAAATTCAGGGAAGGGGAAATCTGATTTTTAATGTCTTCATCCAGGTCATTTATCTGCCATCGCAAATGAAAATCCGTGGCACCATAGTCAAAATCGATTCCGATGGCACACCCGATAAAGGATCTTGGCGCATCATTATCCGCGGGTCTGGCTGGTATTCCGGCATCTTTCATTGCCCCGTAAACCGATTTTAACAGCAGCAGATGCTGGGGTAAAATATCGGTCATCTGATTGGGCGGGATATGAAACTGTCCGGGTATGACATCTATTTTGTCAATATAGCGACCGGGCTTGGGTTGCGATGCCATCGGATGCCGTCTTTTCCACCGGTTTTCAGGATGATCTGTGTTTATTTTTAAATGATCAAGGATATATGCTTTAAATTCTTTCAGGTTCTCACAGTCTTTGAGAATGGTTTCCATCCCCACAATGGCGCAGTCCAGGGTCTGGTTGATTTTTTCTGAACCCATCTGCCCAGCCGGATAGATTTTAGAAGACGCTTTAAATTCTTCAACCAGCAGATGGGCATTGATTCCCCCGAACCCGAAAGCACTGACCGCAGCTTTTTTTGTGATGCCTGTTTTTTGGGGTTTCCATTCTTCAACACGTGTCTGAACCTGAATCCGACTGGTGTTCAAAGGACTTTTGATGGATGGTGAATCAAAATTCAAAGAGGGTGGTAAAACACCTGCATTCATTGATAAAACTGTTTTTATAAACCCTGCGGCACCGGCTGCGGTGAGCAGATGCCCGATCATTGATTTTACAGAGCCGATGGAAATCTTTTTATCCGGACAGTTGTATTCATCCAGCAGGGTTTTAATGCTGGTTAATTCCACCTGATCTCCCACCGGCGTTCCTGATCCGTGGCATTCCATGTACTGAATATCTTCAACCGACCATGAAGCACTCTGGTATGCCATAATCATGGCCCGGACCTGACCTTCGGAAGCCGGCCCCACAAGGGTTCCTTCAATATCATTTGACACACCGGCGCCAGTGATGACAGCATAGATATTATCTTTGCTCCGGATGGCATCTTCCAGCCGCTTAAGAACAACAATGCCTGTTCCTTCTCCCACCACAAGGCCATCTGCTTGGGCATCAAAGGGCGAACATTTTCCCGTGGGTGATAATGCCTGGAGTTGGGAAAATCCAATCTGGGTATACAGAGAACTGGGTTTTGAAACACCGCCTGCAACCATGATATCCGCTTTTTTCAGATTTAACTGCTCACAGGCCAGTTTTATGGAAACCAGAGAGGATGCACAGGCGGCATCCAGTGTAAAGCATCCTGCTTCAAAGCCCATGGCTCTTGCCAGAATGGATGCAGGAAAGGATACCACTCCGGTTTTTGAAACCGTGTGCGCATCAAACTGTTTGAAATCGTGTCCAAATATGACCTGTCGGGAAAAAAAAGAAGATGCCCGGGTGGGAAGGGCAATGGCAGCCAGAATCACACCTGTGCGTTTTTTGTCTGCTCTGGTATGATGACATTGTTCGTAGGCACGTTTTGACGCCTGAAGGACAAGCTGGTGAACCGGGTCAAGGCCGTACAAAAAAGTTTTATCCAGTAAAAATCCGGATGAATCAAACTTAAAGTTCTCTATGAATCCGGCTATATTGGAAACCGCCTTATCCGGTTGGGTGCGTGAGGCCAGAAAAGAATCCACCGGTTTAAGCCATCGGTTCTCCGGCACGGCCATAACAGCATTCTTTTTATTAATGATATTGTGTAAAAACTGATCCTTGTCTGCGGCCTTGGGGAAAATGCCGTCCATGCCGACCACAGCAATCTTTTGAAATTTATTAGAATGAATTTTCATATGGGGTCATATAATTGAGAACCCTTGTTTATTCAAGAAAGTCTTTGTAAAACAAGTGTAAAATTCAATTTGTCTTTTAACACTTGGTGTGTTAGACAAAATAAAGTATTTCTATCATCCATAGTCCTTCTGATCATATGTTAAAATTTAATTTTAATATATGGTTTTAACATAATTTCAGAGAAATTTATGTACAGATTGATTTTCAAATTATTCCCATTATTAAAACCCACCTCTTTGAAAACAAAATTCATATATTCGGTTCTTCCGCCGATCACTGTCTGTTTTCTGGGCATATCAATCATTGCCGCAATTTTATCCTATGATGACATGGAAAAAAACATTCTGAACCGGTATCAAGCCAATGTCCATGCCTATATCAAGCCCTTGATACTGCCTTTGTGGAATGTCAATGATGCTGCAATCCAGTCACAGGTTCAGGCCATATTAAATTATCCGGATATTACCGGCGTAAAACTGATTGAAAAAGTCACTGCAACTGGCAACGAAAAAATATTCACTGCCGGGCTCATCCCCGAAGATGAGACCCTTTCTGACCATTTGATGTTTTCTCAGGATATTATTTATACGCCCTATGAAAAGAAAGAAATTTTAGGAACCTTGTATTTTTATTATAAAAAGACGCAGATTCTAAATAATCTGGTTCATCAGTTTATCCAGTATTCTTTGTTATTTTTATTTCTGGTTGTCATTGTTATTATCACCACGTTGATTTCCTACCACAGAACCATCAATATCCCTTTGAACAAACTTTTAAAATCTATCCGCAGATTTGATTATGAAAAAAATATAACGCCGGTAGAATGGACTGCAAATGATGAGATAGGGCAGGTGATAACCTCATACAACGGGTTGATTATCAGTTTGGAAATGGGATATTCACAACTGACCCGTGCACTGGAAGAGGCCAGAAAAGCCAATGCTGCGAAAAGTGAATTTCTGGCCAATATGAGTCATGAAATACGAACCCCTTTAAATGGAATTCAGGGCCTGGCTGAGCTTGTTCTGGATACGGAACTGAGCATGGAACAACGCAATTTTCTAAGCACGATATATATGGAATCAGAGCAATTATTAACCATCATTAACGATATCCTTGATTTTTCAAAAATTGAAGCCGGCATGATGGAACTCGACCAGATTCCATTTGATCTGCGCCATACCGTTGAGAGCCTTTGTGCCTCACTCAGTGTTCAGGCTGACAAAAAAGGTCTTGAACTGATTCATTTTATAGATGCATCCGGGAGGACTGAACTCATCGGTGATCCGGGTCGGCTCAGACAGATACTGATTAATCTTATTGGAAATGCAATTAAATTCACCCATAAAGGAGAAGTTTTTGTTAAGATTCAAATTGTTGAACAAACAGATTCTAAAATCAAATTTCAATTTTCTGTCACGGATACAGGCATTGGTATTCCCAAAGACAAACATGAGAAAATTTTTGACAGTTTTTCCCAGGCAGATGGATCAACAACACGAAATTTTGGCGGAACCGGTCTGGGTATAACCATCTCCAAGATGCTGATTGAACAGATGGGTGGTGCAATCAATCTTGAGAGTACCCCGGGTATAGGTACCCGGTTTTATTTTGATCTTGAATTTTTAAAACAAAAAAATGATTATTCAGCACCCTGGGCTCCTTGTGATGACTTTTCCGGCCTGACCATCCTGGTCGTAGATGATTCAAGGACAAATCTGGAGGTATTTTCTGCATATCTTGACATCTGGGGATGTAACGCCATCACTTCTTGTTCCGGCGAAGACGCTTTGCAGTTACTGTTCAGATATCAAACTGAAGACAAAAAGATCTCAGCCATTTTTATTGACCATGATATGCCCGGCATGAACGGCTTTGAACTGTCAGAAAAAATTCGCAAGATGGATTATTTTTCCCGAACGCCCATTGGTGTCGTATCCCCTATGGGCGTTATCGGAGATGGAAAACAATATCGGGAGATCGGGGTGAATGGATATCTTGTAAAGCCGGTTTGTCAAAAAGAATTAAAAAAATTTATTTCTTTTATTTTAGGATATAAATCTGGTTCACAAAAATCCGAACAATTTTTAATCACCCGCCATACCCTGGCTGAAAACCGAAGAAAACATATCAAGATTTTATTGGTGGAAGATTATGTAACAAATCAGAAGCTTGCTGTAAAACAGCTAGAAACTGCAGGATATGACGTACGTCTGGCCCGTGATGGTCAGGAAGCCGTGGACTATTATTCCCAATATGATTTTGATCTTGTTTTAATGGATATACAGATGCCGAAAATGGATGGGTATCAAGCCTGTGATTTAATTCGAAAAATGGAAAAGGGGAAAAAAAGGACCCCTGTAATCGCCATGACAGCACATGCGCTGACAGGCTATAAACAAAAATGCCTGGATGCCGGAATGGATGATTTTGTTACCAAGCCGCTGAAAAAAGAAATCCTTTTATCCACCGTGTCCAAATGGATTCAACATTCTTCTGACACAGCTGATTTTGAAGATGCTTTTGCAAAAAACAAGGCACCGTTGCAGATTTACATTGCCCTGAACGAATTCGAGAATGACCGGGATTTTTTCTATCAGGTACTGGATGAATTTTTAATCCAGGCTGAAGAACAGATTTCCCAAATAAAACACGCATTGGCTTCAAATGATCCGGGTGTTGTGGTCAGACATGCTCACTCCATTAAAGGCGGTGCTGCAAACCTGACGGCAGATGCCCTGTCCAAAGCAGCACATGATCTGGAATTATTTGACAAGACTCCTGGGCAAAGTTCTGGTGATCCTTTATTTTCAGCATTGGTTTTTGAGTTTGAACGGTTGAAAAAATTTAGAAATCAATTATCAAAAAACCTTCAGCCACATGTTTAAATAATAGCCACACAGTTAACCCCATCAGAAAAACAGCAAAAATTTTATCAAAATAATTTTCTTTTCTTTTTTGATGATAGCCAAAAATCCATCCAAACAGGATTCCTGAAATCAACCCGCCGGCATGGCTCCAGTTGTTGATATTGGGAATTAAGAAACCAAACAGCGCAAGACTGATGACCCAGCCTAAAGTTTCCTTATATACCAGACGTCCCCATTGTCCCCTGCTTGATCTGCCAAAATACATGGCAGCACCGATAAGACCGCAGATTCCCGAGGATGCGCCAATGGTCAAGCTGACATTACCCACATAGGACAATAAAAAACCGGACATGCCGGTCAAGGTATACAAGACAAACATTCTAAAAACACCGTATTCTTTTACCACCAGCGGAATAAGCGTCCGTAAGGCCAGCATATTGAATACAATATGCAATAATCCGCCATGGAGCCAGTTTGCGGTGATAATGGTCCACCAGGTTCCATTTTTTGAAATGATAGATTTTCCGGTTGCGCCAAGAAATTCAAGGGCAAAAGGAGACGGGGTTAAAAAAAGCAGGGGATTCAAAGAAAAATTCAAATGCTCTTTACTGAAAATCATGCTGATAAAAAACATGAAAACATTCACATAGATAATTGCCCGAAGTGCAATGGACGACACTGAAATAACCGTTTTATCTGGCATATTAATTGAGTTTTGTATCTTTTAATTTAACTGCATTCAAATATTCTTTCACAGCGCCCATGGTCAGGGTAAACATTTTGGTTCCCAGTAAAATGGCAACCGCATCATTTTTGGCGCTGCACAGATCAGCAAAGGCAGGCCCCATAACATTAACGGGATTCTGAATATCCTGGGGAGCGTCCTGCATTGTTTTTACATAGATATCCAGCCGGGTTTTTAAAATGTCAAAATAATCCAGCCGGGTTCCTGCAGTGGCCTGGGTCAGGGTTGAAATATTATTGGCAATTTCTCTGATCAATTCCCAGAAGGTGTGTGTTACCGGTGCTTTATTGACATCGGATGCGGGCATGAAAAACGAAATTGCCCAGCCCACACTTAAAATTTTTAAAATCTGCAATTCATATTCAAGTGTGGTCAAATTAAGTGAACTGCCCTTTGGAACGACAGCCAGCAGCTGTTTTAAATCATTGCGATCAATAGCAAAGGTGGCAAGATCCCCGGCTAGTTTCTGCGGGGTAAGCGGGTCATTATTTTCTTGAACCATATCAATTCCTTTTCATTTTAAATATTGCATAAACCTTTTCAAATATGGCATATTGCAAAACATATCAAACATGGAATACTTATGTGTTAACATATTTAAAAAAAATAATCCATCCAACATGCGCCATACGCATCAGAGGATGAGGATTATCAAAACGTATTTTGTATGTACAACAAAGCCGCTCGGATTATAAAAAATTCAAAACGGGTCATTGCATTTACCGGCGCAGGAATTTCGGTTGAAAGCGGTATTCCGCCATTCAGAGGGAAAAACGGTTTGTGGAACAAATATGACCCAAAATCATTTGATATCAACTATTTTCACAATAATCCCCGGGAGTCCTGGGAAATTATCCGTGATATTTTTTATGATTTATTTGGAAGCGTTCATCCCAATGCTGCTCACTATGCGCTTGCTCAGCTGGAAGCCCATTCCATGTTAAGCGCTGTGATTACCCAGAATGTCGATCATCTTCATCAGGATGCAGGAAGTCAGGTGGTTCACGAATTTCATGGGTCCTTAAAACATCTGGTGTGCCTTGCCTGCCATGAAAAATATGCGATATCAGCCATTGATTTAAATATACTTCCCCCGTTATGTGAAAACTGCAGCGGGATTCTCAAGCCGGATGTGATTTTTTTTGGCGAGGCCATTCCCGAGCCTGCCCGAACGCATTCGTTTAATGAAACAACCCGGGCAGACTGTTTTTTACTTATCGGAACCACCGGTACGGTCATGCCGGCCAATATGATCCCGGTTCAGGCCAAACAGAACGGGGCCACCATTATTGAAATCAACCCTCATCATTCCGAGTACACCAGAACGATTACAGATATTTTTATTAAAGAGAATGCAACAGCTGCCATGAAAGCGCTAATGGATGAAATTGACAAATGATAACGATACTATGAAAGGGAAAATGAATCATGTCTGAAAACTGCTTGTTCTGTAAAATTATTCATAAAGAAATCCCCAGTGAATTTTTGCATGAAGATGATATCTGTGTGGTTTTCAGGGATATTAACCCTGAAGCACCCGTGCATCTTCTGGTTGTTCCCAGAAAACATGTCCGCAGTATGAATGATATTCAAAAAGAAGACCGTGATATTATTTCACATCTGTTTTTAGTCGCAAAACACATGGCAAAAGAACAGGGCGTAAATGAATCCGGTTATAAACTGCTGTTTAATGTCGAAAAAGGAGGAGGGCAGATGATTTTTCATATTCATCTCCACCTGATCGGCGGATGGAAAAAATAACAGGATAAAAAAAATTAAAAATCCTCCTGATGAAATGCATCAGAGCGCAGTTTTTTCATTATATCAAAAAGATGCAGGACTGCCTGTTGGGAATGCAGCTCGAGCGCCTGGGAGATTTTCATATTATCTTTGGCTAAAATTGCCTGGTAAATTGTCACATGATGTTTCAGGGATTCATTGGAAAGACCGGAAACCAGATTCAGTCGATGACGGTATTTAACTGTTAAGTCGCTTAAATTTTTACACACCCGGAACAGGGTTTTGCTTCTGGCAGCCTTATAGATGATTTCATGAAATTCAATATCCAGTTCTGTAACCTTGAAATTATCTTTTGATTTAATGGCCGCTTTTGTTTTTTCAAGATTATCATCAAGGGTTTTTAATTCATCAAGGGTAATATGGCCGACAGCATTCTGAAAGGCAATGCGTTCTATTTGCATTCTGCTTTCAAACAGATCCTTGATATCAGAATCTGATAAATCCTCAACCAGATAACCTGCTTTGGGGATGGCTGTAAGTAATTTTTCCTGGGTAAGTTTTTGAAGTGCTTCTCTGACCGGAGTCCGGCTGACGTTGAGAGAATCAGCAATAAAATTTTCCGTGAGTCGTGTTCCTGCCTTGAATTTTCCGGAAATAATATCCTGCTTTAAAGACGTATACACCTTTTGTCTCAGTGACATTTTTTTCTTCATATTTGTCCCCCCAATATTGACAGACACTTATTGTATGCAATCGGTGTCTGTCAATACAAATTTAACCGGATACAATCAATTTTTAAGGGGTATTTTATTCATTATCAGCGGGTCAGCTGCCGGTACTTGATCCGGGTGGGCTGATCTGCTTTAATCCCCAGACGTTTTTTACGATCCTGCTCATAATCAGAATATGATCCCTCAAAAAAGAGGGTCTGACTGTCCCCTTCAAATGCAAGGATATGCGTGGCAATTCTGTCCAGAAACCATCGATCATGGCTGATGATAACCGCACAGCCTGCAAAATTTTCCAGGGCTTCTTCAAGTGCCCTGAGTGTATTCACATCCAGGTCGTTTGTGGGCTCATCCAGTAATAAAAGATTGGCCTCCATTTTTAAAAGCGCTGCAAGATGAACCCGGTTTCTTTCCCCGCCTGAAATATCTTTTACTTTTTTCTGCTGATCTGATCCGGAAAAATTAAATTTGGCCACATATGCCCTGGAATTCACTTCTCGGCCGCCGATGAGCATGGTTTCATTGCCCCCGGAAATAGTTTCAAAAATCGTTTTATCAGGGGCCAGGGTGTCTCGCTCCTGATCCACATAGGCGATTTTAACTGTATCTCCGATTTCAATGGTTCCTGAATCCGGCGCCTGTTTTCCGGTTATCATATTAAAAAGGGTTGTTTTCCCGGCACCGTTTGGACCCACCACCCCGATAATGCCGCCGGCAGGAATAATAAAATTCATATTTTCCACCAGCAGTTTATGATCAAATTTTTTGGAAACCGCATTGGCCACAACAACTTTTTGTCCCAGTCTGGGTCCTGGCGGAATAAAGATTTCCATGGTTTCTTCCTGGTCTTTAATATCTTTTTTCAAAAGCGCTTCATATGCATTGATTCTTGCCTTTGATTTGGTTCGTTTTCCCTTTGGAGACATCTGTATCCATTCAAGTTCTCTTTCCAGGGTTTTCTGATGCTTGGAAAACGCTTTCTGTTCACTGGCCAGCCGTTTTTGTTTCTGGTCCAGCCATGAAGAATAATTTCCTTTCCAGGGAATGCCTTCGCCCCTGTCAAGCTCCAGAATCCAGCCTGCCACATTATCCAGAAAATACCGGTCATGGGTGACTGCAATAACAGTTCCTTCATATCGGCTTAAATGCTGTTCCAGCCAGGATACACATTCAGCATCCAGATGGTTGGTGGGCTCATCCAGCAAAAGGATATCCGGTTTCTGCAAAAGAAGCCTGCAAAGCGCAACCCTTCGTTTTTCACCACCGGAAATGACATTTACCGGCGTATCTTCGGGAGGACAGCGCAACGCATCCATGGCCATCTTGAGTTTGGAATCCAGATCCCAGGCATCCATGCGATCCAGTTTATCCTGAATTCGTCCCTGTTTTTCAATGAGTTGATCCATTTGTTCATCAGACATGGGTTCTGCAAAGGCTTCAGAGATTTTTTCATATTCATTGAGCAGATCAACGGTTTCTTTTACCCCTTCTTCCACCACCTGACGTACGGTTTTATCACTGTCGATCAACGGTTCCTGCTCCAGATAACCGATGGTAAATCCTTTGGACAGAATGGTTTCTCCGGAATGTTTTTGATCAATCCCTGCCATGATTTTAAGCAAAGAAGACTTTCCTGAACCGTTCAAACCCAGCACACCGATTTTAGCGCCGTAAAAATAAGACAGGGAGATATTTTTAAGCACCTGTTTTTGCCCATGAACCTTGCCTACATTTATCATTGAATAAATAATTTTTTTGGTATCCTCTGACATTTTTTTTAAAGACTCCTTATCAAATTAATTCATTACTACGGGTTCTTTGAGTATCATGAGTATTGCTTTTTTTGCAGTTTGTGCAATCTGTGGAAATGCATCTTCCAGTTTGGCTATCTGCCTTAAATTTTCACTGGTTCGCAGAACAAGCCTTGCAAAATCCCCTTCTGCATAATCGGATTGAACAATCAGATCTTCCCATGGATCGTCATGTGCCCATCGATACATCATGATGCTGGGCTGGATAAACAGGTTCGGAGCCTGGAATCCATTTTCCAGCAATTGGATCGCAAAGGGCTTTAATCCTTTTCTGATGCCAAGGAAACAATCCTTTAATCTTTTTGAAATTGTTGACAGATATAATGGATCATCACTGAATTCCTTTTCGTTGACAAAAGCGCAGATAATGGCGGCCAGCAATGCCGGATCACTATGCGGCAGTAAATTCAGCCTGATGCTCTGGGCAACAAGAAGCGGGGCGTCAATCCGCAGTTTTGATGCCCATAAACCATCGTCGGTCAATTGCCCGTCAACAGAAACAAAATGATAGGTTTTTAAAAAATCAAGGTGATCCATGAAATCATGCCATAAAAATTCAAGGCCGGTGCCAAATTTTTTCAATGCTTTCCCGGATCTTTTTTTAATTGATTTTTTATTATCAAAATTAATCTGAAAAGCGGCAAAGGATTTCTCAAGCAGAATCTTTATCTGCTCTGGCGTATGAGACAATAAAAGGTTCAAAACCATTGAAAAATTGATGCTGATCTGGCTGTTAATATCATCAGGGGTCTTGCTGTGAAGTTCAGATATATACTCTAAATTCATGTATCGTCCGGGAAGCATGATGGCAAACCCGATATTATCTTTTCCCCGTCTTCCGGCCCTGCCTGACATCTGCTGGAACTCACTGGATGTCAAAGGTAAAAAGTCCATGCCGTTAAACCGGTCTGAATTTAAAATCACAACCGAGCGGGCAGGAAAATTCACCCCTGCTGCCACGGTGGAAGTGGCAAACATGGCATTGAGAAGACCTTCGGCCATCAAGGTTTCAACCACCACCTTCCATGCCGGAAGGTGGCCGCTGTGATGAGAGGCAACTGCTTTTTGTTCAATATGTGAAATATGATAATGCCGGCTCAAATGGGAGTTGTTCTTTATCAGGCTGTCCAATCGGTTGAGCAGATTTTTTTTCTGGTCTGGATGATCTTTCAGCAATCTGGAATTGCACAGCTTTAATGCCTGGTCACATTCGGAACGTGATTTTAAAAAGAAAATGGCCGGCAGTAAATTGTAATGTGCCAATATGTCCAGAATCTGATCAAACGGGGGAAGTTTGGTATATGAATCCCTAAAATTTTTTTTTGCAGCGTTAAATTTATATACTTTTTTATGAAGTCCAGGTGTCTTTGCATTATTTTCCGAGGGCTGCATTAAAGGGAACAGGGTTCCGGATGGATGAAGAAAAAGCGGAAACAATGGAACCGGGCGATCAAATTTTTCAATGACCTGACATTTTTTGCCGCGAATACTTTCAAGCCATCTGGCAACTTCATGGGAATTTCCAATGGTGGCAGAAAGTAAAAGCAACGGAATTCTCACCGGCAGATAAATCATGATCTCTTCCCAGACAACACCCCGCTGGTCATCTCCCAAAAAATGCGCTTCATCCAGAATAACAAGATCGCATTCAAGATTTTTGCCTGTATGCATGGCATCATATAACTGGTTTCGCAAAATCTCGGTGGTTCCAATAATAATATCCGCATCGGTATTTTCTTTGAAATCACCGGTCAAAATTCCGACTTTGTCATTTCCGAAAATGTTGGAAAAAGCCGCATGGATTGAATTGGTCAGTGCTTTTAAAGGGGTGCCGTACCATATTTTACCGTTCTTCATTATAATTTTTTTTGAGGCTTCCTGGGCAATCCAGGTTTTTCCGGCTCCTGTAGGCGCTGTCACCAGACAATCTGAAACCGGTATGGTCTTAAGTGCCTCCAGCTGAAAATCGTCTGGAATAAATTGCGTGTCTTTTGGCAAACCGATTTTTTGGAATATGGGTTTTAAAGACTTGTCTGAGCCTGGTTTCATTAATTGCAGGGAAAATTTTTCCAAAGGTTTTTTATGTGGTTTTCCAGAACCATAAAATCTTTTATTCATGAGGTGTTTAAACCATATAATCGCTGAATTTGCAAGCTTTTACACTTTGGGTCAAGGCTTGTAAAAAATCAAAAGCACTGTTTAGCAAATATAAAACTCAAGTTTAAAAAAAGTATAAAATAGCTTGACATATGATATACCAGCCACTATAAAAATTTCTCAAGCTGTTGATTAATGGTATTAACCTTGAATTACATCATTGCCATACCCCGACAGCAAGGAAAGACAGGCAGCAAGGAAGACTTTACTGGTTTTAAATACAAAACCAGTGCATACAATAAAGTGTATACGGGATGGGGAGTCGCTGTATGACTCTTATATTTAATTCATAATTTGATCAAAAACGATCAAGGAGAAAAAAATGAAGAGAAAAATTGTATTGTCCATGTTAAGCGTATTTTTTATTGGTTTGGTTCTACTTCCTTTCAATGTGTCTGCTGCAGAAAAGGAGCTTAAACTGGCAGCCTGGGGTTCTGGTAAACATTTTATTGCTGTACAGCGTGCTGAATGGATTAATGATGTAAATACTGCTCTTGCAGGGCAATATAAGATTGTTGAATTCCCTGGCGGGCAGCTTTACGGTCCAAAAGAAATGCATATGGCAGTGGCAAAGGGTTCTGTGGATCTGGGTGTTATTCTGCAGCCTGCCATGCTGGCAATGGTTCCCATGCTTCAGGGTGCTTACCTTCCATTTGCCTTTGATAATATTGATGACGCTGCAACAGCTTATCAAGGCGAATCCATGGAAATTCTTGAAAAATACCTTGCTAAAAAACAGATCAAAGTCATTTATACCAATTTTACAGATGGTGTTCAGGTCTACAGCAATAAAGGAATCATTAATACCATTGATGATTTCAAAGGTTTAAGAGTACTTACCCAAAGCCCCATGTTCACTGACATCATGATCGCACTGGGTTCAGCCCCGGATTCTTCCATTCCTTTTAATGAGCAATACATGGCATTGAAAAGAGGAATCTCTGATGCCACTCTGACTTCAATTGTTGGCGGATACTTTGACAGAACAGCTGAAGTTGCACGCCACATCACCAAATGCAATATGTCATTTGCCACAATTTTCACTGCCATGAACCTTAAAAAATGGGAAAAACTTCCCCAGGAAGCCCGTGATGTCATGACCAAACTGGGAAAAGCCACTGAAGCAAAATCTCTTGCAACAGCCAAAGGCTGGGAAGCTAAATTCACTCAGGATATGATTAATCTGGGAAATTCTGTTAAAGTCATGAAAGATGAAGAACGCGCTAAAATTAAAGCAATTGCTAAACCTGTCTGGGAAAAATGGGCCAAAGAAAACGGTCCAGATGCCCAAAGACTTCTGGCGTTAAACGCCAAATAAAATACACCCCGCAGCTTTTTCTAAAGCAGGGTTCAACCGCTTTACTTGCCAACAGATACTTCAGGGTGTCTCTTGGCAAGTAATGCTTAAGCAACTTGTTTTTATTGACTCATTTATTAACTTAATTTTGGCTTGATCAGGAAAAAAAATGGATACACCTAAAAAAAGATTTTTTTTATTTTGTTGGATTGATAAACTATGCGCTGTTGGAGGAGCGATATCATCATTTCTTCTTGGCATTATCGCAATTATCATTGTCTATGAAATTATCATGAGAAAACTGTTTAACTCTCCCACTGCCTGGGTAGGCGAAACCAGTATTTATTTATGGATGGTTGTCGGGCTGTTAGGCGCAGCAGCTGTTCTGAAAGATGATTTACATTTTTCTATTACAACCTTTGTTGATCGATTGTCCGCTAAAAATCGCAGGCGCATGAAAATTTTCACCAATTTTCTGGGTCTCACATATACCAGTATTTTTGTCTGGAAAGGATTTTTATTTGCCCTGACCTCCTATCAGTTCGAAGATGTCAGCAGCGGATTGATGCAGATGCCACTCTGGATACCAAGAGCAATGCTTCCACTTGGCGGTTTGATGTTGTCTTTGCAGTTCATCAATAAACTTGCAGAAGAATTTTCTAACAGGGAGTAAGGTGATAGAATTATGATGACTTTATATATTATTGGCTTTGTTATTGTGTTCTTGCTTGTTCTGGCCAGTGGCATGCCGGTCGGCTTCGGCCTGGGCTTTCTGGGCATGGGCCTTTTAATCGCCTTGAGCGATATGGACACAGCGTTGGGCATATCCATGGAAAAAACATATACTGCCATGGATTCAAGCATTCTGGTTTCGATCCCTTTGTTTGTTCTGGCAGCGCAGCTGATCGGCGAATCCGGCATGGGAAAGCGGCTGTTTGACGCAGCAAAAACCTTTCTTGGAAAATTCAAGGCAGGCCTCGGCATGGCTACTGTTACCAGCAGCGCACTGTTTTCCGCCATGACCGGTTCCAGTTTTGTTGCAGCATCCACCATGGGTTTGATTGCCATACCGGAACTGAAAAGAGCAAAATATCCGGATTTTCTGACATCTGCGGCAATTACAGCAGGCGGTTCTCTTGGCGCAGTTATTCCACCCAGTATCATCCTTATTATCTACGGATATCTGACCGATGAGTCCATTGGCAAACTGTTTGCAGCAGGAATGGTGCCAGGCATACTTCTGGTTATACTGTATTCAATCGGCATCATGCTGTTTTCCGGAAGTATTGGTAAGGAAACACCTGGTGTTGATGGGCAGACAGTACTGACACCTTCTGAAACAGGCGTTGCAGCTCCACCGGAACGGGTCATGACCAAATGGGTTGCCACCAAGGAGGCCTTCTGGGGTCTTATGGCGCCGGTTATTATTCTGGGCGGGATTTACGGCGGTATCTTTACAGCCACCGAAGCTGCGGCTGTTGCCGTAATTTATTGCACTTTTGTCGGTTTTTTTATATACCGTACACTGAATATCAAAAAACTGTGGGCCATTCTACAGGCATCCGGAAGTGTGTCATGCATGATTGCCATGATTGTTGTGGGCGGTGCCATTCTGTCCTTTCCGATCATTTACGGCCGTATTCCTCAGCAACTCATTGAACTTATTGTTGCCAAAAACTTCAACCCCTGGTTTTTACTTTTCCTGATCAATCTTATTTTGTTTGGTCTGGGTATGTTTGTTGAAATTCTGGCGCTGGTTTATCTTGCAATCCCCATATGCTATCCGGTTGTTGTGCATATGGGATGGGACAATATCTGGTTTGCCATTATTTTTCTGCTGAATGTCAACCTGGCATTGATTACACCCCCCATGGGAGGGGTCCTGTTCATTGTATCACAGATAGGCGGGATATCGCTGGATAAAGTCATAAAAGGCGCTATTTTACCAATAGTAATTATTATTTTTGTCCTGATACTGATCGTTTTCTTTCCGTCTATTGCCACCTGGCTGCCGACAATTGTTGAATAAGGAGAATACGCAAATGGTACAACAAATTAAAAAAATTCTATTTGCCACCGACCTTACAAAAAGTTCAGTGGATGTTTTTGAACAGACCGTCGCTCTTGCCAGTCAGGTTGGAGCCTCAATCATTATCGTTCATGTAATTGAGGAAATGACGTCCAATCTTCAGAAACGCATGATTCATATGGTGGATAATGAACTGTATGAAAAAAACAGAAAAGAAAACCAGGATACTGTCAGAAATACCTTGATCGGCAAACAACGCCTGGTTCCGGTTATCCAGAATGCGTTAAAAGAACTGTGTGACAATACAGATAAAACCTGTGGCACAGATTCACCGGTTACCATCGAGTCTATAGAAGTTTTATATGGCAGGGCCGATGAAGTCATTAACCAGATCGCAGAAACTTCAGGGTGTGATATTATCGCCATGGGATATTATAAAAAAGGCTCTTTACTCAAAGCGCTGACCGGCACAAAAGTCGGAAAGAATGTGATTCAGGAAAGTAAAATTCCTCTTTTTCTTGTGCCTGTGGAGGAATAGCGCTTCAGCATTTTTTTTCTGACCATCAAACAGCCAGTAAAACGGGAAGTTTTTCATTAAACTTCCCGTTTTATATTTTTCGGTTTTGTTTTTATCCAAAGACCCGGCAGATATTATTGTAATCAGTTTTATTATATGGCATAGTAAAAGTTACAACTCTTTGAATTTCATTTGGAAGGGCAGGGTGTTGAATCAAAAATAATACGAATAAGGATATTATGAATCTTCAGGGTGACTTTGAAGGATTAACTCTTGCAAGCATCCTTCAATTATTATGCAATGATCAAAAAACGGGTGTCCTCACCGTCACCTGTGACGATGAACAAAGCCGGGTTTTTTTTGAGCAGGGAACCATTGTTTATGCATCTGCATCGCTGAAAGAAGCTCGCCTGGGCTATCTGATGCGTTCAGACGGGGTTATATCTGCCGAGCAGCTTCAGCGATGTCTGTCCCTTGCCAAAGAAGAAAAACTTCATCTGGGCAAAATTCTTGTGGAAAAAGGATATATTTCCCTTGATACCTTAAAAAAATATAACACTAAACAGGTCGAGGCCATTTTATATAATCTTCTGTTCTGGAAAAAAGGACGGTTTGAATACAAAGATGCCACCTTAAATCTAAAAGGAATGATCGTAACCCAATTAAACCCGATGAAATTGATTCTGGAAGCATCCAGGAGAATTGATGAATTATCTGTTCTACAAAAATTTATTCCCAGCGATAAAATCGTTTTCAAGATGTCCGGAAAAGTTCAAAGCAAAGAAGAAATCAAGCTGAATGCAAATGAATGGCGGATTCTTTCCTTGATTGACGGGACACGCTCGGTCAGACAAGTGATTAATGAAAGCGGGTATGATGAATTTGCTGTATTTAAAATCTTTTTTTCCGTTATTTCTTCCGGCTTGATAGAACAAAAAGACGAAATCATGCTGGATGATCAAAACAATCAAAATGATTATTCAGCGATCCTGACGGTTTTTAGTGATATCTTTGTTTCCATCAAAAATTTTATTTCAGATGAACTGGGAGATAGAACCCATTCACTTTTTGAAGAAAGCAAACTGGGGCTTTCCATTGAATACAAACAGATACTGGCCGGATACCACCCGGATAACCATAAAATTGCCAATCTTCAATCCATATCCGGGGCCATTGGCCAGATGGAATTCATCGAAGAACCTAAAATGATACTCATTTGTGGGTTTACTGAATACTGCATGCTGGTTTTAAAAAATGTCGGTGAAATACTGGGGTCCCAGCCATTGATGACGATTCTGGAAGGAATCGAAAAAGTTCTGGAATATGTAAAAAAATACCAGGCCGGCTCCAAAGAAAAAAGTAAAATTGTCAATGATATGAAAGCCATGATTGACAATATCCAATCTGAATTTAAAACAGGAAAAAAATCCAAAGGCGGCATTTTAAAATTATTTTCAAAATAATTTTACCGCTGCTGCCTAAGAATCTGATATTTTCGATCCGCCATAGGCCAGGAATGAAAGTGCTGCCGTTCTGAATAAAGCTCTTACAATTTCAAGAACATCGTATGCAATGAATTTATCAAAGATAATGACATAATCCGCAACAAACAATAAACTTGCCGTAACCAGAATCAGATTGATAACCTTTCCCACTTTTCCGCCAGCATATTTGATTCTTGCTTTATTAAAAACAAAAATAATAATCAGATAGATAACAAGCGTGAAAATCAGAATTATTGTCTGTGCGGTCATAAATCCTCCCTGTATTGAATATTATGGATGAACTAGTTTATTTAAAAACTGAATTATTTTCTGAACAAAAACCATATTGCTGATCTTTTGATGTTTTACCACTCCAAGGCCAAACCTGCCAACAGGAAATATATATATATCATTTTTTGTTGGCAGTGGAAAATAAATATATTTCAAACGATTTTTTGCTATGGCAAAAGCATTTTTCAGGCATACAGAAATCATGTGTGCCATTTTTTCAGGTGCTTCGATATTTTGAAATATGATTTTTCCTTTTTCATTGACAAGAATATAGGCTTTGACGCCGTCAATTTGCCCAACCTGTTCAATATCGTTAAAATCTACCATGCTTTTTTTATCCGTTCAGTTGAAAAGAGTCACACACCAGGTGATTGAACAGCCCGGATATCTGGTGAAGTGCTTGCTGCGTTGCAGCGATAACCACAATAATGCAATTGGCATTGATCTGCCTGACAGCAGTATGACGATGGGAAATATAAAGTATCATCTGTTCAATATCAATATTGAGTTTTTGGCAGATATCGATATTTTCAAAAAGATTCGATCCTAAGAAATCAAGATCTTCACGGGTTAAGGTTTTTGGCATATGATTTACCAATATCCCTTTGTTTCTGTGATAGACCAATCCTCCTATAATATCTTTGAATGAAATAATCTGAGATATGGACACTGATTTTTCATCCGAGGCCGGGTTTTTAGCTGCATTTGTTTTGTTTGTTGATTCCAAGGTGTATTTATTGGGGTAGGCGCAGAACATACATCGGAAAATTACCAGATTATCTTGTATTTCATATGAGGGCAGTGAATTTTTCCCTCCGCAGTCTTCACAAAAAACAATCATTTTATCTGTCAGTATTAGGAATTAAAAATTGATTTTAGTTTTCCCCAAAAACCTGAAGATGACTTAAAGGTGATATCAGGATCAGAATCAGATTCAGGCATTTGTGTATCGGAATTTTTTGAAATCATTTTTCCAGAATGCGTATCATTCAGTAATTCAACTGTGTGGGCGAGGATTTTTAACAGACAAATTTTTTGAGCATCCTTTTCCCATGCGGTTTCTAAAGAGTGGATATCTTTATAAATCTGGTCAAAACAGGCGTTGTCAGTCAATCCGTTTTTATTTTTAACGGCAGACTCAAGTCTTTCAAGGGTTTGGTCAGAAGACAGATCAGTATCAGACTTAAAGGCCTTTTGGGGGGAACCGGATTCCTCATAGGTTTCATCTTCATTTTCAAAAGGAACAATACGTGCGTCCATATCCATACTGTCAACCATTTTATCCGTAATACCATCCGCAGATGTTTCAGGCAGGTTGTTTCCCAAGGGTTCCGGGTATGCGTCTGCGGGTGTTTCAAGATTGAAAAACTCATCCAGCCGGCTGTTAATTTCAGCAATGGGTGCATTGTCCTTTTTTTGAGTGATAAATTTTTTTACACCATCGGACTCAATTGCGTCTTCTTTGTCAAATATTTGCATGGCTGAACCGGAAGGATCTGCATTCCCCTGAATTTCCATCAGATGGATGGCATCCAGCAGTTCATCCGCAGGAGATTCTTTGATGGTAAAAAGGTCATCCATGACATCTCTGGGGGTTTTTGAAACCCCCCGCATGTTGCTTAATGCAGGTTTGATGTTTTCTGAATCGATATCCTCATTTAAAAGTGAACTATCCTCTTCAGGAAGGCAGGTTAAGGACATCGGGTCCTGATTAATCCGGGCTTTTGATGATTTAAGATGAGAAAGGGCCGGCAGAATTCCATCATTATCAGGAATAAAATTTTTGTGTTCATTCCCGGATTGTTCCCTGGATTTTTTCCCGGATTTTGAAATCCGGATTTTAAAATCATTAAATCGTGAAATGTCTTTTTCAAGTATTTTTTTCTTTTCATCAAAAGACAGTTCTTTTTTTTGAATAATTTCCTGAAGATGGTCAAAAAGACTTCTTAAAAAAGAAATGGAATCCGTTGGTGCATTGGCTTTTTGAATCCCGATAAATCGACCGATGCTGTGAATCATCTTCAAAAAAGTATGATGAATTTTATAAGGTTTCAATTTATTTAATAACTGCGAAACAACTGTATCAAAATGATGAAGTGTTTTGTCAGATATTTCCCAGTCTATTGCAAGAATGACAGACTTGAGCTCATCCATATCCTGAATATCCATATCCGGATTTGAAACAATTTTGTTCTGAAAAATTTTATACTCTTCCAGCCGGGAGGACAGGATTTCATCCATCTTTTCTCTTCCAAGAGACGGGACAGTGATGATGTGTTCAAGCTGATGTATCAGATCATTTAATATGGGCACTGTATCCATGTGTGCTGCATTTTTTTTTGAGAATAAATACAGCACAAGAGACCGGATCATCTTCAGTAAGGGAATAACAGGTGGAAGATGTTTATAGGATTGCCAGATATTCAAAATGACAGCATCAAAAAGTTTGATATCAAAATCTGAAACTGCACCATTTAAAGGGTGTATGATTTTTTTAAGCTCAGAAATGGAATTCAAAAAAACCTCCTTAGAAAAGCTGATCCTGTATGGAAGCCAACGTCATTGAAATTATTTTTTTAAGGGTAGGGGTTACATTCCCGCCTCTCAGCGCAGAGGCTTCAAATGCCGGCGCACGCAAAAGGCTGTTGAGATCTTTTTGCAGAACTTTTGAAGGCACGATGGGTACGCCCGAAGATTTTAAATCAATTTTATTGTACTGCATGACAACAGGGATACTGAACAGATCCAGATTATAGGTTTCCAGATTTTCATACAACTGATTCAATGATTCAATGTTTTTATTTCGCTGCTCCTGCTGGACATCTGCCACAAATACAATTCCGTCAACCCCTCTGAGCACAAGCCGTCTTGTGGCATTATATTTAACCTGTCCCGGAACCGTGTACAACTGGATTGTAACATCAAATCCTTTTATCTGTCCGACATCAAAAGGCAGAAAATCAAAAAACAATGTCCGGTCATCCTGGGTTTTCAAACTGACCATCTCCGTTTTAATCTGCTCTCGATATTTTTTATTGATGTACTCAAGATTGGTGGTTTTCCCACCTCGTCCAGGACCGTAATAAACGATTTTAATCTGTACTTCTTTGGTTTTTACATTAATAAGTGCCAATACCAGTCTCCCTTAAAGCATACCAAAACATATTGGAAATCTTATTTTTTGGCGTATTTAAGATTTGTCGCCGGTCAGAATTTTATCAATCTGTTCTATGGTCTGAGCCACTTTTAATCGTACCAGGCCTAAAGAGATATCCTTGTTGAACATCGATATTAAAAGATTTTCTTCATTGACTTTGCTAAAATGTATGCTGGATTTTTCACCTTTATGGAATAAAAGGGAAAACTCAGACTCGCCGACAAGTTTTGCCATGGCATCTACTGCAGCAAAATTTCCGGCAGCAAGCGCAGCAAATGCAGTTGAGTCCAGCTTGTTCTGACCGTTATCATGTTTGGCAATGGTATTTCCTGCCATGTCCATAAAAATAACATGGTCAAGCCCGGATTGAATCAGATTATCAATAATTAATTGATCTATGGCGTCTAATTGGCTTTGATTCAGCATTCTTGAATGTTAACCCAAAATATTGATTTGTGCAATATGATAAATTATTTATTCTCGATAAAAGATTTCACATGTATATCCCGCTGCGGAAACGGTATTTCAATCTGTTCTTTAATAAAAGATTTGTACACCTGGGTATTTAACATATGCAGGATTTTTCCCTGAAGCACTGGTTTTTCAACCCAGCATAACAGTTCATGGTCCAGACTTGAGTCGCCAAAAGCACGAAATCTCACACGCGGGGCAGGTGACTTGCATACATCCGGATGATTATTGGCAACATCAAGAAGCACTGCATGCACTTTGTCAATATCAGAACCATATGCCACCCCTACCTTGACACGTATTCGATATTTTTCATGCCTTCCGCCAGCTTCATTAATAATTTTTGTATTTCCCATAATTGAATTTGGGACTGTGATTTCAACATCATCCCGTGTCAATAATCGGGTGCTGCGAATTCCAATGCTTCTGACTTCACCTCTTTCCCCGGAATCCAGAACAATAAAATCACCCAGTTTATACGGCGCATCCGCCATGATGAAAACTCCGGAGAATAAATTGGCCAGCGTATCCTTTGCTGCAAACGAAACAGCCAGGCCCAGAATACCAGCTGAGGCAACCCAGGCGGTCAGGTCAATATCCCACACCAGAAAAATAATATATGCAGAAAACCCGGTAACAATCAGAACCAACAGATTATTAAATAAAGGCAGTGTATGGTCCTGAATAAATTTAAACCGGCTTTCGTCATTACTGAATACATTCAGCAGAAGCTTAAAAAACCGGGTTAACGCCATTGCCCAGTAAAAGATACCAATGGTCTTCAGACCATTTACAGTAACCAGATAAATAAAGGATTTCAGTTCCAGCCTTTCTGTTGCAAGGGCAAGCCCGAATAAAATGATGGTCAGAAAAACAGGTCTGTGAAAAATCTCAAAAACATGATCATCCAGCTTAAGCTGTGTTTTTACAATCCATTTACTAACAACACGGGTAAAAATAAGATCAATGATTTTGGCAACAGCCAGAAAAAGAAAGATAATTACCAGCGCCTGGAGGTATCTGTTCGGCGCAATCTGCGTTAACAGATCTATAAATTGTTTTTTATCCAAATTCATTTTTATCCTGTGATCAACGTTTAATCTGGGCAGTGATTATACTTTAATAATATTTTTTCAGCAATAATTGGCCATATGAATTTTTTTAAATCAAAACCCATGTGAATCAAAATCTTGACAATTTTACACGAACTAGGCTATTTATTCATGTTTTATACAGAAAATACATCTGCTGACAGTAATAAAAGTTAAATAAAGGCAAACAGTTAAATGGATAAAGACAGCAAGCTGATTCAACTCAGAAAAGAAAAAATTCAGGAACTCAAAGAAAATGGAGTAAGTCTGTACCCGAATGACTTCAAACCTTCCTGTAATATCAGCCAGTTAAAAGACATCCTGGAGCAATCTCCTGAAAAAATAGGTGAAAATGGCGAACATTTTCATATTTCAGGCCGGATGATGGCGGTCAACAATATGGGAAAATCTTCTTTTATCCGTTTTAAAGATGGTTCTGACCATATACAGGCCTATATTCAAAAAAACAAAGTCGGCGCCTCAACCTATGATATGTTTAAAAAACTGGATATTGGCGATTTTATAGGAATCAGCGGGCCTGCTTTTACAACACGCACCGGTGAATTAACGCTTCTTGCCATCGAGTTCAGACTTCTGTCAAAAGCGGTTCGGCCGCTTCCAGAAAAATTTCACGGCATTAAAGATCCTGAAATAAGATATCGGCAAAGATATCTTGATCTTATCATGAATGAACAGACCCGGCAGATATTCATCAAACGCAGCAGGATTATAGCGTATATGAGAGCGTTCTTTGAAAAAAACGGGTTCATGGAAGTTGAAACACCCATGATGCAGCCACTGGCCGGTGGAGCCGAAGCAACGCCTTTCAAAACATGGCATAATGCGCTTGGAATGGAATTGTTTTTAAGAATTGCCCCTGAACTGTACCTTAAACGACTGGTGGTCGGCGGTTTTGAAAAAGTATTTGAAATTAACCGAAATTTTCGAAATGAAGGGGTTTCAGCCCGGCACAATCCTGAATTTACCATGGTTGAATTTTATCAGGCCTATGCAGATTACACTCACCTGATGGATTTCACAGAAAATCTGTTTGAATCATTGGCTGTTGAAATTACAGGATCTGCCGTCATTGAATATCAGGGGGATAAAATTGATCTAAAAAAAGGCTGGAAACGAATCACCATGGTGGATTCTCTGATTCAAATCGGCGGAATTGATCCTTCAATTATAAATGACACATCGGCATTGCTTAAATTTGCTGAAGAAAACAATATAAAAATTACCAAAAAAGACCGTCTGGGCAAAATCATTACCAAACTGTTTGATGTACTGGTTGAACCCAAATTAATCCAGCCTACATTTATTACAGGGTATCCGGTTGAGGTTTCTCCCTTGTCAAGAAAAAATGAATCTGACCCTGAATTAACCGACCGGTTTGAATTGTTTATAGCGGGTCGAGAAATTGCCAATGGTTTTTCTGAAATCAATGACCCTGAAGATCAGCACCAACGCTTTTTAATGCAGGTTCGCCAGAAAGACGAAGGAAACACCGAAGCCCATATTATGGATGCTGACTATGTAGAAGCCCTGGAATATGGAATGCCGCCGACAGCCGGAGAGGGCATCGGCATTGATCGCCTTGTCATGCTGTTGACCGATTCAGCATCCATCAGAGAAGTTATTCTTTTCCCTCATATGAAAAAAAACAATTAATTTAATGAATTTTGAATTTTTCATAGCAGGCAAATATCTTAAGGCAAAAAGAAAAGAGGGCTTTATTTCCCTGATCAGTTTTTTATCGGTTGCCGGTGTTACTGTGGGTGTAATGGCCCTTGTTATCGTTATCGCTGTGATGAGCGGAGCCGAGACCGATTTCAGAAAACGCATTCTGGGACTTGAACCGCATGTGCTTGTTATGAATTATGAGGGTCAGTTTACGGATGATCCTGAAATCATTTCCCGACTGAATCAAAATAAAGATATCAAAGGCGCAGCCCCCATATTGTTCGCCCAGGCCATGATCCGTTCCAGAAATTCTTTTTCCGGTATTATGGTCAGAGGTATTGATCCGGAACAAGGATTCAATCTTGTCCAGGGATTCAATCCGGATCAGCTTTCAAAAGCCCTTGGCAAAAACCAGCTTACAGATGAACTTCCGGGTATTCTTCTGGGAAAAGCACTGGCCCGGAATATGGGACTGATTGAAGGGGATAAAATTATTTTGATGTCTCCCAACGGGTTTATTTCACCCATGGGCCACATCCCTTCCATGAAACGGTTTGTTGTGACGCAAACCTTTGAATCCGGAATGAATGAGTATGACAGCTCACTGGCCTATGTCCATTTAAAAGAGGCGCAGGATTTAACAGGAGCGCACCAGAAAATATCTGCCATCGGAATCTGGGTTGAGGATGTGTTTAATGTTACCCCGGCAAAAAACACCTTGAACTCCATGCTGAGTTATCCCTTCTATTTTAATGACTGGATGCAGATCAATAAAAGTCTGTTTTCTGCATTGAAGCTTGAAAAAAAAGCCATGTTCATTATCTTGACCCTCATTATTCTTGTTGCGGCATTTAATATTGCAAGCACGCTGATTATGATGGTCATGGAAAAAACAAAAGATATTGCCGTGTTAAAAACCATGGGAGCAACAAATACCGCTATCCTTAAAATATTTATTATCAAAGGAATGGTCATCGGATGGATCGGAACATTTTTAGGAACGTGTTTCGGGGTTATCGTGTGCTTTCTGCTCAAAAAATATAATTTTATTCAATTACCGGACGCATACCCCTTCCAGACACTGCCGGTCCAGCTTGAATTTCTGGACGTATTTGTTATTGCCTTCAGTGCAATCATCATCTGCTTTTTATCCACCTTGTATCCGGCATATAAAGCATCAAAAATGAACCCTGTAGAGGCATTAAGGTATGGATAATTCCGGATCAGAGTATCTGCTTTCGTTGCAGAATATTTCCAAAAACTTCTACAGCAAAACCTCACAAATACAGATCCTGGACCAGGCCTGTCTTGACATATCCAAAGGTGAAACCATAGCAGTCGTTGGGGCTTCCGGGATCGGCAAATCAACTTTATTAAATATTATCGGCACATTGGATAAACCTGACAGCGGAACCGTATCCTTTTACGGGAAAGATATATTCACCAATACAGATGAGGCGCTGGCTCATTTCAGAAATCATAAAATTGGATTTGTTTTCCAGTTTCATTATCTGCTCCAGGGATTTACCGCCCTTGAAAATGTGATGATGCCCGGATTAATTGCACATAAAAATAAAAAAACTATTGAAAACAGTGCAATAAATATGCTTGAAAGAGTAGGGCTTTCATCAAGAACACACTTTAGGGTGGAAGACCTTTCAGGTGGTGAACAGCAGCGGGTTGCCCTTGCAAGAGCATTGGTCATGAAGCCGGAACTGCTTCTTGCTGACGAACCGACAGGAAACCTTGATATTGTGAATTCTCAAAGTGTTCACCAGCTGATCAAAGATTTGAACAAAGACTTGGGAATGACTGTTATTGTCGTTACTCATAATAATGCCCTGGCGCAAATGATGGATAAAAAAGTTACATTAATTGACAAAAAAATTGTTTCAGCTTGATTGATTATGATTATTAGGAATACACTTATGAAAAAATCCGGTTTGGAAATTATTTTTATTTTTACTGTTTTGATCTGTTTTTATTCTCAAATCACTGCAGCCCTTGCATCTGATATTAAAGTTGGTCTGATCCCTTTTAAACTTGTGGCTCAAAATCCTGAATCCAGGATAAATGAAAAAATTATCGCCATGATAGCAGAAAAAATCAAATCAGACGGCACTCAGATCATTCTGCTGGAGGATCATCCGGAAACTGTTGATTTTTCTTCATTGCAAAAAATGGGTATACAGGCTGGTGCAGACTATATTTTAACCGGATCTGTTTTTATCGTCGGCCAGGGAATCAGTATTGATACCCGCCTGACAAATATTTATGAAAAAGATAAAACAGCTCATTTTTATTCAGATGCGGAAAATATTGAAAATCTTTTACCGATGATTACCGAACTTGGTCAGAAGATAGTCGGCCAGATTTATCAGAAAAAAATTATTTCCGACATTGTGATAACGGGCAATAAAAGAGTCGAAAAAGATGCCATCATACGGCTTTTAACGACTCAGACAGGAGAAATCATTCAGCCGGATAAAATTTCACAAGATCTTAAAGCCATATATGCCATGGGATATTTTGATGATGTTATTGTTTCAAAAGAGGATGTTGATCAAGGCATCAAACTGATCTACAATGTAACGGAAAAATCTACCGTCCGTGTTGTCAGTTTTAAAAATAACATCGTCTATGAAGATAAAGAACTTTCAGATGTGATTAAAACCCATACCGGTTCAATTTTGAATATTCACAATCTGAATAGTGATATGGAAAAAATCAGACTGTTGTATACTGAAAAAAACTATCATAACTGTTCTATCACATATGAAATCATTCCTTTGGAAAATTCACAGGCAGATATTTTGTTCACCATAACAGAAGAATCCGAAGTCAAGGTTGAAAAAATTACGTTTGAAGGCAATCAGTATTTTACAGCTAAAAAAATTAAAAAAGTCATGGAAACCGCAGAAAAGGGGTTTTTCTCGTTTTTTACAGGTTCCGGTACCTTGAATGAAGGAGAGATTCATAATGATGTTGTCCGGATAGAATCTTTATATAAGAATAACGGATTTATTGATACCAAGGTTTCCGATCCCATCATTACCATCAACAAAGACATGATTGCAGTTCATTTTAAAATCGAAGAAGGCCTCCAGTATAAAATAAAAAGTCTTGTTATTGAAGGAGATATTATTGTCCCTGAAGAAGAACTTTTAATGGGAGTCGTGTCTCAAAAAGGCCAGCTTTATAACCGGGAAGATGTCAGAAAAGACATTTTATCCTTGTCCGATACTTATTCAAACCTTGGATATGCCAATGTCAAGGTTTCTCCGCTGATTAAAAAAAATACAGATGATAATACCATGGATATAAAATATTCAATAATAAAAGGAGAGCCTGTTTATTTTAATCGCATTCATATCAGCGGGAATTCTAAAACCCGGGATAAAGTTATCCGTCGTGAAATCAGAATTGCAGAACAGGAATTATACAGCAAGGAAAAAATACAGCAAAGTTTCAAACGGTTAAACCGTTTGAATTATTTTGAAAAAATCGACATCGAACCTGTCAGCACAACAGATGCAAACAGAATGGATCTGGATGTCAAAGTGGTAGAAAAACAAACCGGTGCTTTTTCCATTGGCGGTGGGTTCAGTACAGCGGATGGCGGATTTATTGCAGGCTCCATTGAGGAGAGAAATTTTCTGGGCAAAGGTCAGACTGTAAGTTTTGAAGCCAAATTTGCCCAGGAATCTGTTCTGTATGATCTGAGCATTTTTGAACCCTATATCTTTGATACTCGTGTTTCCGGTGGACTCAGACTGTATGACGAGGAAAAAGAATACGATTATTATGATAAAGATGCTGTAGGTCTTTCTGTAAATATTGGCTATCGATTGTTTGACTATACAACCATAGGTGCCCAATATTTGATTGAAGATTATGAAATAACTGATGTGGACCCATTGTTTACCAATGTGTCCACTGGAGCATATTTAACCAGTTCGATTACACCCTTTATCATATATGACACCAGAGACAGTTTGTTTTTGCCCACAGAAGGTCAGTATCATAAAATGTCTGTCCTCTATGCCGGGGAATTTTTAGGCGGAGATATTGACTATACCAAATATCTTGCTGAAGCCAGTGTTTTTTTCCCGTTGTTCTGGAAATTTACCGGAGGCTTGCACATAGAAGGCGGTTATCTGGACGACAGAACCGATAATACGATTGATATTGATTATACAAGATTCTATCTGGGGGGTATGAAATCCATCCGGGGGTTCGACAAAACAGACATTAACGGTCGAAGAGCAGGAGACACCAAAGATGTGGGTGGAGAAAAATACATCATGTTTAACGCCGAAGTTACGTTTCCTTTGTCCAGCGAATACAAACTTGCCGGCGTTATGTTCTATGACCGGGGTGATGTTTACAGAACCAGTGAAAATATTGCCCTTGATGATCAATTTTCAAGCGTTGGGTTAGGTGTCCGGTGGGATTCACCTGTTGGGCCGTTGCGAATTGAATATGGATGGGTAATTGATGGCAAGGATATCAAAGAGCGCTGGGACGGGAAAATTGAATTTTCTGTCGGCGCATCTTTTTAATTATTTTTTGGAGGATTGAATGAAAAAAGCAATTTGTATTTTAAGCTGTGCTATTCTGAGCCTTGTATTTATCAGTCACACATTTGCCGCTGATGTTGCTAAAATCGGTGTGATCGATTTTAAGGAAATTATAAAACAGTCCACAGCAGGCAAAATGGTAGGCAAGCAACTGGGTGACAAGCAAAAGGAACTCGTTGATAAGATCAATGCGGAACGGACTCAATTTAATGAATTTACCAAAAATTTTGAAAGAGAAAAACTGGTTTTAAGCGAAGAACAAATCAGAGAAAAAGAACGGACTGCAAGAATAAAATATAATGATATAACAAAAATGCAGGAAGACTCCACCCGCGAATTAAAAAAACTGGAATATGAATTAATCACCAAAATCCAGCAAAAAGTTACAGAAATTTCATCAGAAATCGGTAAAACCCAGGGGTTTCTCCTGATTCTGGAAAAATCGTCTGCAGGGGTTATTTACAGCCCGGATCATATTGATATCACAGATAAGGTGATCAAAGCCTATAATCTTGAAATGGCAAAGATCAAGCAATAGTTTTTTATGAAACTGTCCATCAAAGAGGTTGCAAAAATTATTCAGGCAGAGGTCTCCGGTGATTTATCCTGCTGCATTGAAGGTGTTTCGTCTTTTCATGATGCAACACCTGCACAGATTACCTTTGCATCTGACCAGAGATTTTTGAATCAGTTGTCGCTGACAAAAGCTGCGGCCATCATCGTGCCTGACAGCTTTCTTTATAGAGAAGAAGACATTAAAAATAAAATTATTATTAAATCAAAAAATCCTAAAATTGATTTTTTTAAAATTGTAAATGTTTTTCATTCTCAGGATAATATTAAACCCCGTATTGATAACAGTGCATGTATCGGCGGTGATATCAATATCGGGATAGATGCTATTATTGAATCCAATGTTTTTATCGGTAATCAGGTAACCATTGGGAACCATGTCCGCCTGATGCCCGGGGTCTATGTCGGCAATGGCGTCAGTATTGGTGATCATACCATTATCAAGCCGAATGTGACCATTATGGATAAAACTCAGATTGGCAGGAATGTGATCATTCATTCCGGCACGGTGGTCGGCTCTGATGGCTTTGGTTTTGCACAGGATCAAAACAGGCATGAGAAACTGATTCATATCGGATATGTTGTTATCGGTGATGACACCGAGATCGGTGCATGCAATACCATTGACAGGGGCACGCTGGGTATCACCAGAATCGGATGTGGCGTCAAAACAGACAATCAGGTGCATATTGCCCATAATGTTGAAATCGGGGACAATACGCTCCTTGTCGCCCAGGTGGGCATTGCCGGAAGTACCTGCATTGGAAAAAATGTCATTATTGCAGGAAAATCCGGAATAACCGGCCATATCACCATCGGTGACAACACAATTGTCGGTCCTTTTACCGGCGTTTTTTCAGATGTTCCTCAAAATCAGGTTGTCTCGGGAATCCCTCATCTGCCGCATATGAAGTGGAAACGCATGGTCAGTATTTTATCCAAATTACCGGAAATGAGAAAAAAAATATTTTCCTTTGAAAAAAGACTTAAAGATATTGAACTTCAGAACAAGAGATTGGAGTGAATATGATCCACCCTACAGCGATTATTGATCCTTCTGCCCGGATTGATAAAAATGTTACCATTGGCCCTTACAGTATTGTCAGTTCAGATGTTGTTATTGGAGCAGGTACAACCATCGGTCCTCATACCACCATCGATAAATATGTCACCATTGGTGAAAATTGCCAGATTTTTCAATATGCATCCATTGGCGCCGCCCCTCAGGACCTTAAGTTCCATGGTGAAAAGACAAACCTGGTGATTGGGTCAAGGACCATTATCCGTGAATTTGTTACTATCAATAGAGGAACTGAATTCGGCGGCGGAATCACTGAGGTTGGAGAAGAAAACTATCTGATGGCCTATACCCATATTGCCCACGACTGCAAAACAGGCAAACGCGTCATCCTTGCCAATAATTCCACCCTGGCCGGCCATATTATTCTCGGGGACAATGTCACAGTCGGTGGGCTGGTTGCCATTCATCAGTTTGTTCAGGTGGGTGATTTTGCATATATTGGCGGAAAATCCGCAGTCACAAAAGATATTCCTCCATATGTCATTGCAGCAGGAGATCGTGCAACGCTTCATGGCTTAAATAATGTAGGCCTTAAAAGAAATAATTTCAGTGATACTACCTTGAAAGAACTCAAAAAAACCTACAGAATATTTTTCAGAATCGGCTTAACTGTGAAACAGGCCTCTGAAAGGGTCAAGGCGGAAGTGGAGCAAACCCCTGAAGTATTAAATTTTATTAATTTTATCATTAATTCAAACAGAGGAATTACCAGATAATTCAAATGAATATCGGGCTCATAGCCGGAGGCGGTCAGTTCCCGCTTCTTTTTTCAAAAAAAGCTGCAAAAAAAGGGTATAAAGTCTTTGCCGTCGGTTTCAAGTCTGAAACAGATCCTCAATTACTCGATATTGTGGAAGAATTAAGATGGCTGCATGTGGGTCAGATATCAAAACTCATACAGTATTTTAAAGAGCACGATATCACCCAGGCAGTCATGCTGGGCAGCATGAATAAGGTAAAAATTTTCAAGGATATCCGGCCTGATTTTAAAGCCCTCGCCTTTATAGCCAAAAATATCATTACCCATGATGATTCTGTCCTCAGAGCGCTTTCTGATTTGTTTTTAAAACACGACATCCAGATCCTGCCTTCCACTTTTTTACTGCCTGAACTGATCTCTCCTAAAGGGGTCTGGACCCGTCGCAAACCGGATAAGGCTGAAAACAAGGATATTGTTCAGGGCTGGAAAACTGCCAGACGCATCGGCGAACTGGATATCGGCCAATGTGTTGTTATCAGTAACGGAACTGTTATGGCGGTTGAAGCCATTGACGGGACAGATGCGACCATTCTGCGGGGTGGCAAACTTTCAGGAAAAAACAATGCCGTTGTGGTTAAATTGTGCAAACCCGGACAGGACCTGCGATTTGATCTGCCCTCGTGCGGCGTACAAACCATAGAAACCATGCAGGCTGCCGGCGCAAAGGTATTGGCCATCGAAGCACAAAAATCCGTATCCTTTGACCGGGAAGAAATGATTGCCCTTGCAGACACCTATGGTATCAGCATAATTGCCTTAACTGATGATGAAATACAATGAATCTTCCTGTTAAACTCAGACATGTTATGGTTCTGACCGGAGAACCTTCAGGGGATTTTCACGGTGCCCGTCTGATCCATCAAATCCGGTCCATTGATCCGAATATTTATTTTTCCGGTATTGGCGGACCGGATTTGAAATCAGAAAACGTGGATCTGTTCTATAATATTGATCAGTTATCTGCAATGGGTCTTGTTGAAGTTCTTATGCAGTTTTCAAAAATTAAAGAGGCCTTTGGTGTTTTCAGACAAAAACTTAAAACGCACACACCGGATTTGCTTATCCTTATTGATTATCCAGGGTTTAATTTAAAAGCGGCCAAATTTGCAAAAGAACACTATAATCTCAAAATTCTGTATTATATCACCCCAAAAGTCTGGGCCTGGAAAAAATCACGCATCTGGCAAATCAAAAAATATGCGGATCATTGCGCTTTAATACTGCCTTTTGAAGAAAAAATATTTAAAAAAGCCAGGATCCCATCCACCTATGTCGGCAATCCCCTGGTGGATGAATATCCGGAACATATGTCAAAACTGTTCGGCAGGTCACAGAATATATCCACTTCAAAAAAAACTGTTGTCATCGGTCTTCTGCCCGGTTCCAGAAAAGCTGAGATCAATAATATACTGCCGGTCATGCTTGAAACAGCGCAAATTTTACACCAAAAAGTGTTTGATATAAAATTTATTATTTCTCAGTCCGCATCCATAGACCAAAGTCATATGGATCCTTTCCTTGAAAAACTGCCTGAACCGCACATATTTAAAATTCAAAAAGGGCCTGTAAAAAACATATTTAATCAGGCGGATCTGGTCATTGCCGCCTCCGGGACGGTGACACTCGAAGCTGCCCTTTGCTGTGTTCCCACGATCCTTGTATATAAAGTGTCTCCGGCTACCTATAAAATTGCCCGTTTTTTTGTCCGCCTCAAATATGTCGGGCTGGCCAATCTGATCGTAAACAAGGAAATTATGCCTGAATTTTTACAAAATGATGCCACACCGCAAAATATCAGCGCCAAAGCAGTCCAAATGCTGGACAATCTGAATCATTTTCAAACACTGCTTCACAGTGTGCGCATTTTTCTGGGTGAAAAAGGGGCAAGCATGAAAACAGCAAAGATTGCTGTCAACCTTTTACAAAATAGGTAACATAAGGATAATGAATTTGACAAATTTGTTGAAATTTTATTATTTTGATTTATCATTCACTATGTTTTTATCCATAACAGTAAAGGATGCTATTAGATTTTGCTTACGTTTGAATTGACACTGCTTGTTATTTGTCTTTTTCTGTCAGGTTTTTTTTCATCATCAGAAACAGCGCTTTTTTCTATTTCTAAAATCAAGGCATTGCATATCGCAAAAGACGGCACCGGAACAGGTGAGTTGATTTTTAAAATGAAAATGGATTCTCATACCCTTTTAACAACCATCCTTATCGGAAATAACCTTGTGAACATCACAGCCTCTGCCATTGCCACCTCGGTTGCCAGGGTATATTTTGAATCAAATGCAGTGGGGATTGCCATTGGGATAATGACCATTCTTATTCTGATTTTCGGCGAAATTTTCCCCAAATCATTTGCCAGTCACAATAATATTCTGGTCTCCAGATTTGTGATTTATCCATTGTATGGAATGTCAAAATTGTTCTTCCCTCTGATTTTTCTATTAAATTTTATTCCAAAACTGCATGGCGCCATCGATAATTCCCAAGATACTGTCACAGAAGATGAACTGATGACCATGGTGGAAGTAGTTGAAGGCGAGGGTGAAATCAAGGAGGAAGAAAAAGAGTTTATTACCAATATTTTTGAATTTGATGATACCTCCTGTTATGAAATCATGACACCACGGGCAGACATGTTCACCATTGATGCCACCCAGAGCGTGGATATTGAACAGATACTGAAAACCGGGTATTCCAGAATACCTGTTATTGAAGGCAGTATAGATAATGTCATCGGGATACTCCATGTCAAGGATCTTTTTACAAGTTTTCAAAAAGCCTGCAGCAGTCAAAATTACCCGGATCATCTGGATGTAAAACAGATCATGAAAAAACCATATTTTATTCCTGAGTCAAAAAAGCTGGATTCATTATTGCAGGATTTTAAAAAGAAAAAAAATCATATTGCTGTTGTGGTGGATGAACATGGCGGGATTTGCGGCATTGTAACCCTTGAGGATGTGATTGAAGAAATCATTGGTGAAATTGTGGATGAGACAGACAAAATGACCCATGATATTATCCGCCTTAAAGGGAATAAATGGCTGGTTTCAGGTAAAGTGGATATCGATGATTTAAACAAGCAGATTCAGGTTGAATTGCCGGAATCCAATATGTATGATACCTTTTCAGGCTATTTTCTGGAACAGATCGGTCGAATCCCGGAACCTGGGGAGTCCATTGTTTTTGGACCCTGGACGGCAACGGTAAAAGAAATGGATGGTAACCGTATTCAGAATTTTATTCTTAAAAAAGAATAACACTTTGTTTACATTTGCTTTATCAAGCATGAAAAAACTATAAATAAATGAAACAGCCATGACAGAAAAAAAAGACACCCTCAGCCGGCGCAAATCATATCAAGACCAGATGGATGCAATTGATTCCCAGATTTTAAACCTGATCAATTTAAGGCTTGAAACAGGGATAAAAACGGAAACGGGTACAGCAACATGCGACACACCCGTCATAGACAGAAATTATGAACAAAAACATATTGAAAAATTATTTTCCATGAATAAAGGTCCGGCCAGCAAGGAATTAATTCAATATATTTTTAATACCATCATTCATGCTACAAGACAGATCCAGCGACCCATAACCATTTCATTTTTAGGTCCCCGGGCAAGCTATACCCATATGGCAGCGTTAAGCCATTTTATGCATTCAGGTCAATTCGTCGAACAGGTGAATCTGTATGACATATTCAGAGAAGTTGAAAAAAACAAAAGCCATTATGGTGTTGTTCCTGTGGAAAATTCCATTGAAGGTGCTGTAAATCATACCCTTGATCTGTTTTCCAGTTTTGATTTAAAAATATGCGCAGAACATTATGAACCCATTTCTCATACCTTGCTGTCTCTTACTGGAAATCCCGAGGATGTTAAAAAAATTTATTCCCATCCCCAGGCACTGGCCCAATGCAGAGGATGGATAAAAAAAAACCATCCCCAGGTTGAACTGTTTGAAACCAGCAGCACCTCAAAAGCCGCATTTCTTGCATCCGAAGATAAATCCATTGCCGCCATTGCATCCAGAAAGGCAGCTCAAATCTATACCTTGCAGACAGTGGAATCCTGTATTGAAGATCATTCCGGGAATATTACCCGGTTTCTTATTATTGGAAAAGACATGCCAGAGCCCACTGGAAATGATAAGACCTCTATCATGTTTGCCACCACCCATGTGCCCGGGGCATTATTTAAAACCCTGGAACCTGTGGACAAAGCCGGATTGAATATGCTCAAACTGGAATCAAGACCAACCCGGGATCAAAACTGGAGCTATTATTTTTTCATGGATATTGAAGGCCATTACCAGGATAAAAAGGTATCTCAAACCATTGAAGAAATAAAAAATCTTTCCTTATCTTTAAAAATACTCGGATCCTATCCGGTCTTTTCAACCCAGGACAATAATGCGGCATTTTAACCGCACGTCATATCCAAGGGAGACAGATATTTGAAAATTATAGATCAAAAAAAAGTTAAAACTCAGAGTGTCACCATCCCTGGTTCAAAAAGTATTTCCCATCGGATGCTGATTTGCGCTGCGCTTTCCAGAGGCAGTTCCCTTATCGATAATTTGCTCCACAGTGATGACATCTCTTTAACCATGGCAGCACTTAAAAATCTGGGAGCGGATATTCTTCATCTGCAGGATAATAATTATGAAGTCACAGGTTTTGGCGGCTTTCCCAGGCCATATGATAAACAGATTTATCTTGGCAATTCCGGAACCTCCATGCGTCTGCTTGCCGGAATTGCAGCTTTAGGTAACACCCCTTATGTGCTTACCGGAGATGAGCGGATGTGTGAACGCCCCATGAAAGAACTTCTGGATGCATTAAACATGATGGGAATGGACGCTGTTTCAAATAGCAAAACAGGAACCCCTCCGGTCACCATCACCGGTAAAAACCGGGAGGGCGGACATGTTAAAATCGACTGTTCAAAAAGCAGCCAGTATCTGTCAGCCTTGCTGATGATGGGCGCTTTATTGAAAAGCGGACTTGATATTTCCCTATATGCCCCGCCTGTTTCATCTCCATATATCAGCCTGACACTGGATATTATGAAAAAATTCAATGTGCAGGCATATCAGATAGATCTTACTCACTATCGGGTAGAGCCGGACCAGACCTATAAACCCGGCCATTTTTTTGTGGAACCGGATCTGTCCAATGCCGGATATTTCTGGGCCATTGGCGCCATTACAGGGCAAATGATATTTGTAAAAAACATTAGCCGCAATTCTTTGCAGGGAGATTTGAAACAAATTGATATTCTTGAAAAGATGGGCTGCAGCATACAGGTTGAGGATAACCGGATCGGCGTATGTGGAAAAGATCTGAAAGCCATCCATGTTGATATGGGAGACACCCCGGATGCGGTTCCTGCCATCGCTGTTGTGGCAAGTTTTGCCAAAGGCACGACAAAAATTACCAATATCCACCATCTGCGGGAAAAAGAGTGTGACAGGATTGATGCGGTTTCATCCCAACTGATGAAACTGGGAATTCAGGTGGAACAGGGCCATGATTATCTGTGCGTTACCGGCGGAACCCATCACGCAGCCACCATAGAAACCTTTAATGACCACAGAATTGCCATGGCTTTTTCGCTTCCCGGCCTGATTGTTCCTGGAATAAAAATTGAAAATGAATTATGTGTGGAAAAATCATTTCCAAATTACTGGGAAATATTTGACAGTCTATAAAACAGGAGATGAATTTTATGTCCGGCAGCAGTTTTGGAAAAGCATTTAATATCACAACTTTTGGAGAATCCCACGGAAAAGGCATTGGTGTTGTCATCCAGGGATGTCCTCCAGGACTTTTAATCAATGAGGATATACTCCAGAATGCACTGGACAAAAGAAAACCAGGGCAGGGGATAGCCGGGACCAAACGCAGGGAACCGGATCATCCTGTCATTGTCTCAGGGGTGTTTGAAAATCAAACAACCGGTACCCCCATCATGATATTCATCGAAAATAAGGATGCAAAATCATCCTCCTATAACACCATCAAATCTCTTTTCCGTCCAGGACATGGTGATTTTTCATATCAGTCCAAATACGGCATCCGTGATTACCGGGGCGGCGGAAGGGCATCAGCCAGAGAAACCGCAGCCCGGGTTGCTGCAGGCGCTGTTGCACAATTGGTTCTGGATCAATTTTCCATCAGGATTCAAAGTTTTACACTGGAGCTGGGTGGAATCCGGGCTCAGAAAACGGACCAGCTCCATCTTAAAGAAAACAATGCCCTGCAATGCCCGGACCCTGAGGCCGCTGTCAAGATGGAAGACAGAATAAAGGCGGTCAAGGACCAGGGAGATTCTCTGGGCGGCATTGTACAAATTACAGCCACCAACGTTCCAGCCGGGATCGGAGACCCTGTTTTTGATAAACTGGATGCAGATATTGCCAAAGGTCTTATGAGTATCGGGGCAGTTAAAGCCGTTGAAATCGGAGCTGGAATTCAAGCGCCTTTAATGACCGGTTTTGAAAACAATGATCAGATATCACTGCAAGGATTTGAAACAAACCATTCCGGCGGAATACTGGCCGGAATTTCAAATGGAGATAATATTATTGCACGGGTTCATGTCAAGCCCATTCCCTCTATTTTAAAACAGCAGAATACGATTGATACCAAAGGAAATCCTGCTGTCATATCCACACAGGGCCGTCATGATATCAGTGCAATCCCCAGGATAAATATGGTCTGCGAATCCATGATGGCCATCGTACTCGCCGACCATATTTTACGGCAAAAATCTTTAAAATGATTTTTATTTTTTGATAAGGTCCGCTTCCAGTCTGTCCGCAAGATCCTGTGCCTGATGCATGGCATCATTTATTTTAAAAAGTTGGATTTTAAATGTTTTCAAAGATCTTGCCGTGGCTGAAATTTTTTCTTTGCCGCTGAGAAGTGCTGCAATATTGGCAGCTTTCCTGGAGAACACATTCAGGCGATCACTGAAATTTGAAACCTCCTGTGCCCATTTTTGTCTTTCTTCCCTGGACATCTCAATATTTGCATTGTCTGTTCCGTTAATGAGCTGATCAATCTGATAATCTTTCGGGTCTGCAATAATTTCATACATGGGAGTCTCCTTTTTTTTAAAATACATTTATCACATCATATTATTTTTGAGACAATAAAAACGGCATCAAATCCCCTCGGGTATATAAAATATTCAACACAGAAAGATAATAGGTATATTTAGCATCCAAAATTCGTCTTTGAGCAGATACCAGAAGGGTATTTGCATCCATCATATCAATACTGTCCGCCATTCCGTATTCAAACTGCATCTGTACTGCATTAAAATTTTCCTGGGAAGCTTTGAGTTCATCTTGAAGATTAATCAGGGTGCTTTTGGCTGCTGTATAATCCCTGTATGAATTTTCTGAGTCTAAAATAATTAATTTTTCCTGCAGGGTCAGTGCATTCCGGGCTTTTCTTTCGGCAGCTTTGGCCTGACGGATCTGAGCCTTTCTCAGGCCACCGTCAAACAGGGTAAAAGATAACTCCCCTTTAAAATACAGATCTTCACTATCAGATTTGTGTTCTCTGCCAGCAGTGTCATAGGCGATTTCGGTCTCCACATATCCGGCTTCCAAAGAAACCGTGGGCCAGTAACTGCTTTGTTCATATGCAATGGTCTTTTCTGCAATTTCCAGATTTTTCCGGGCTTCTTTAATTTCACTGCGATTTGCCAGGGCATAGTCCTGAATTTCCTTGAGCACTGACTCATAAGTTTCAATTTTCTGAACATCTTTTTTTTGAAGCTCGAAATCATCTTCAATATTCACAAGATTGCGCAGAGCAGCTTTGGCTTTCAATACCCTGTTTTTGGAAATTTCAAGTTCTGTCATGGACTTGGACAGTTCTGCCTGGGCGCGGAATAAGGCTGTCTTGGTGACATTCCCGACATTTAGTTTTTCTTGAACCGCATCTTTGTGAGTTTTGAGACGCTGGACATCAGATTCAGCAATTTTAAGATACTGCTGGGCGCTTAAAATATTATAATATGCATTTGCCACCTGCAGCAGATACTGGGAACGGATACTGTCCAGAGAAAATTCTTTGCTTTCTATGGTTTTTATGGTCACATTCAGTGCAATCAGTTCCTTGCCGTTAAGCGTAAAGGACTGTGTCAGCATTCCGCCCATACTCAGTGTATTCGGGGCCAAAGCATCCTCTTCCTTATACCGTGTAATACTGCTGTAAACCGTTGCCCTTGGAATGAGCACCGACAGCGCCCGTGCTTTATCCTGCTGGGCAATATAAAGGTCATCCTGGGCGATTTTAATGGTTTCACTTTGTTTAAAAGCGATCTGAGACAAATCAAAAAGAGAATATAAGGTTGCACAATCTGCTGATTTGACAGAAGCTGCAAGAACACATATCATGACAAACAGACAATAAACATTTTTCTTCATTTGGGGCCCTCGTTAATTAAATTCCAAATTTTCAATATACCATATTATGAATCGATAAGAATCGTCAAGTTTTCCACTGTTTAAACCCGGGGTTTAAATTAAAAATAGCAATTTTTTTTTAATCGCTATAACCGCTGGTATCATCTTTTTGCTTTCACAGATAGAAAAATATTTTATTTTATGATATTAAGCATAAAATTATATAACGAAAAAAAAATTGTAATTTGATAAGGAGACATAAATGACATCCATACCCAAAACCCAGTTTGATGATCTTTCCCTGGTTAGACAAGGAAAGGTACGAGATATTTTTGATACCGGTGATGCTCTTTTAATGGTTACAACTGACCGGATTTCGGCTTTTGATGTGGTATTACCGGATTTAATTCCGGATAAAGGAAAGGTACTGAATCAGATTTCCGTTTTCTGGTTCAAGCAGATGGAATCCATCGTGAAAAACCATATCATCACCACGGATGTAAACCAGTACCCTGAAAATTTCAAAAAATATTCACAGGCACTGGATAAACGGAGCATGCTGGTTAAAAAAGCAGTTCCCATGCCGGTTGAATGCATTGTCCGAGGCTATATCACAGGTTCAGGATGGAGTTCATATGTTAAAGAAGGCCATGTCTGCGGTATTCAATTACCAACGGGGCTCAAAGAATCTGACAAACTTGAACAGCCGCTTTTCACGCCATCCACAAAAGCTGCAGTGGGAGATCACGATATTAATATCAGCTTTGAGGAAACCATAAAACTGATTGGCCCCCAAAAAGCACAGAAATTAAAAGATCTGAGTATTGAAATTTATAACAAAGGCGCACAGTTTGCCCTGACAAAAGGCATCATCATCGCAGACACCAAATTTGAATTCGGTATTTTAGATGATCAGATTATTCTGATCGATGAAATCATGACCCCGGATTCTTCCAGATTCTGGCCCGCAGATGATTATGAGCCGGGCAGGGGACAGAACTCGTTTGACAAGCAGTATGTCAGGGACTGGTTGATTGGTTCAGGCTGGGATAAAAAACATCCCGGGCCCAGACTGCCCCAGGAAGTGATTGACCGGACAGCACGTACCTATAAAGAGATCTATGAACGTCTGACCGGTGAAAAGATTTAATTTTAAGGATGTCAGAATATACATCAGCAATAATAGATGTTCATCAGATTGATCTTTGTGATAAGCGCTTTAAGATATCCCTGTCAGACACAGATATTGATGCGCTTGCACATTCCATAAAAACCATTGGCCTGATCTGTTTTCCGCTTCTCAGGCCGATGGGACACAATACCTTTATGATTATCTGCGGTTTCAACCGGATTCAGGCTTTGATTAAAAATAAGATATCCCGGATTCCTGCAGTTATTGTTCCAGAAAATACAAGCGAGCTGGACTGTTATAAAAAAGCCATTACAGCGCTTTCATTCAAACAGCCCTTGACACATGCCCAGCTGATTGTCTGTGTAAACCGCCTGATATCCTTTTGTGATGCAAAGACGATCGCACAGATGGCACCGTCTGTGTTTAATCTCGCGCTGAATGAAAAATTCATCCAGGATCTTTTACAGATCAGCGCATTACCTGACCCTTGTCTAAAGCTTGTTCACACAGAACAGTTAGCCATAAAATCCGCCAGACGTCTGGCGGATTTTGATGCCCGGACAACAGCGGTTTTTCTGGATCTGTTTTCAAAAATTAAAGCGTCCTCCAGTAAACAGTTTGAAATCATCACGTTTATGACTGAAACTGCTGCCCGGGACGGCATATCCGTTGACAGCCTGTACCATGATCCACAATTTCAAACCATTTTAAGCAATCCTGATCTGCCTTTGGGAATTAAAACCAATGAAATCAGACTGTTCTTATATGAAAAACGATATCCCAGTATTTTTGATGCCCGAAAGAAGGTTCTAAATCACATCCATGACCTCAAGCTTGGCCCTGGGATAAAACTTGTGCCGCCTGAAAATTTTGAAGGCACGGACTATCAATGGTCATTTACAACCAAAAATCTTCGCGAATTTAAAGGACATCTTGAAACATTCAGTCGGGTGATCCAAGATAAAAGCCTGGCACAGATTTTAAAACCATGAAGATCAGTACGCTTTTCATTGATGCAGACATTCCCTTAACCCCTGAAATTGAATATATCATCTCAAAACTCAAATTAGATCCCATCCGGGTGACCTGCAGTGAACCGGTTTATTCGTATATAAACCAGAGTGATGATCCCATCTTAAAAGCAAAGTCCACCCTGTACATTACAACCCATAGAGGCGCTGTCATCAAGGAATGCCCGGGAACCAGCGAATACACCTGCTGTGACTATACCATCCTGCACACAGGCACCTTTTGCACCATGGACTGTTCCTACTGCATTCTCCAGGCATATTTTCATCCGCCGGTTTTGCAGTATTTTGCAGGATTCGACCGCCTTGAGACTGCCTTGAACGACACCTTTAAACAGGATAAAATTTTTCGGATCGGGACAGGGGAGTTTACAGATTCTCTGATCTGGGAAAAAATCAGTCTGTTGCCTGAATTTTTGATCAACATCTTTGCAAAGCAGGATAACTGCATTCTTGAACTTAAAACCAAAACCGTAAATATAGACTCCCTTCTGGATCTGGACCACAATAATAAAACCATTCTTTCCTGGTCTTTAAACACACCGCACGTGATTCACACCGAAGAAAGGGGAACCACAAGTCTGAATGCCCGTTTACAGGCAGCTCAAAAAGCACAGGGAAAAGGATACCCACTGGCTTTTCATTTTGATCCCCTGGTGATATATCCCGGGTGCGAAAATGAATATGAACAGGTCATCAAACTGATATTTGATCATGTGGATCCACAGAACATTGTATGGATATCCATTGGCAGTTTCCGGTTCATGCCGGCATTAAAACCCATCATTGAAAAACGGTTTTCAGATTCTGTCATCTGTTATGGTGAATTCATCTGTGGTCTGGATAATAAAATGCGGTATTTTAAACCGGTCAGAATCCGGTTATATCAAAAAATAATATCCTGCATACAACAATATGCCCCAAAGGTTCTGGTCTATTTTTGCATGGAAGATGAACAGGTCTGGAATGAGTGCATGGGATTTTTTCCTGCAAAAGAAGGAGAACTTGGGACTATGCTGGATAAAAGTGCAGGTTTGCATTGCAATCTCAATCCCCGGCTTTTATAAATCAATTTATGAAACACATTATCTCTATATTTTTATGGACAATCGGTTTTTTATTTTTTTTCCCTAAATACTGCCAGTAAAATTTTCTTTCAATGCAAAACTATATTAAAAGCCCGGTCAGTTGATGATTTAACTGGCCGGGCTTTATATTTTTTTATCAAACTTGAGGATTGAATTTTACGCTTTTTCAGAATTCACTTTTTCAATCACTTTTTTAGCCAGATCCGGCGGAACCACATCATATTGTTCAAATTTCATGGTAAACGTTCCCCGGCCCTGTGTCATGGAACTTAAATCCGGTGCATACCGTAAAATTTCAGACATGGGAACCAGTGCATTGATGACCTGCTTGTCATCTTCATTTTCCATGCCCAGCACACGGCCTCTGCGGGAATTCAAATCCCCCATGATATCACCGGTGCTGTCATCAGGTGCTTTGACCGAAATTTTCATAATCGGCTCAAGCAAGGTTGGCTTTGCATCCACAGCAGCATTTTTAAATGCCAGACTTCCAGCCAGTTTAAACGCCATTTCAGATGAATCAACAGCATGATAGGAACCAAAATCAACCGTTACCCTGAAATCCACACAGGGAAATCCTGCCAGGATACCATGCTGAGAGGCTTCCTTGACGCCTGCTTCAACAGCCGGGATATAATTTTTCGGGATGACACCGCCGACAATTTTATCTACAAATTCGAATCCGGATCCAGCGGGCAGCGGTTCAAGAACGATCCAGCAGTCACCGTACTGACCATGTCCACCAGATTGTTTTTTGTGTTTCCCCTGTACTCTGATTTTTTTCTTAAACGTTTCTCTGTAGGCCACTTTCGGTACTTCAATATCCATACCTACATTGAATTTTCTTTGAATTTTTTCAGCCGTAATTTCAATATGCACCAATCCTCTTCCTGACAAAATCGTCTGTCGGGTTTCTTCATTGCGATGCAACGCAAGCCCGGTATCTTCTTCAAGAATTTTGCGCACAGCTTCATGAATTTTATCTTCATCAGTTTTTGTCTTGGGGGATATGGCAAAAGAAATTACAGGAGGCATGGGCTTTGGACCCGGAATCTGAATTTCTTTGCCACCGGTCAGCGTATCACCGGTCAGTGTGGCTTTAAGTTTTGAAACTGCCACAATTGAACCGGGAATGGCACTTGTAATGGTTTTTTGTTCTTTTCCTGCAATCTCAAGCAATTGTGAAAAACGCTCTTTGGTATCCTTGGTAACATTGAGCACATTTCCTTCTTTCCCCAGGGTTCCTGAAATCACCCTGAAAAGAGACAAACGTCCGGCATATGGATCAACAATGGTATTGAATACATAACCGCAGAATTCAGCATCGGGATCCGGAGAAACAATAACATCTTCACCATTGGCATCCTTTGCAATCCAGTCACCTCTGTCCAGAGGCGAGGGCATATAATCCACAATGATATCAGATATGATATCCACCCCGATCATTTTTGTGGCAGAACAGCATATGGCCGGATAAAACCGGGCTTCTAAAATGCCTTTTCTGAAAGCACGTTTAATTTCATCTTCAGATATTTCTTCACCTTCAAGATATTTTTCAAGAAGATCGTCATCAAGCTCGGCAACATTCTCGATAAACTCGGCTTTGGCCAGTTCAACGTCATCTGCCATTTCAGGAGGCATATCAATTTTTGAGGATTTTCCATCAGTATTATATTCATAGGCCTGACCTGAAATGATATTTACAAATCCTTTAAAAAGATCTTCTGTGCCAATGGGAAAACAGATCGGAAGTATTTTTTGTTTAAGGGCTGTTTTACATGATTCAACGCAGGTGATAAAATCTGCACGTTCTCTGTCAAGCTTGTTCACAATGACAAAACCCGGCAGATTGTATTCCCGGGCACTGGCACCCGCCTCTTCCGTCATGGCAGAAGGGCCGCCAACGCCATCAATGACAAATGCCATGCAGTCGGCAACTGGAAAACAGGTTTTGGAAGCGGAAAAAAAATTCTGGTCACCAGGGGTATCCATCAAAGTAATCAAATGTTTATTATGTGTATATTTAATCAAAGAGGTATTGATACTTTGTTGTTTTTTTGTTTCTTCAGGCTGGAAATCCATTACAGTATTGCCTTCTTCAACTTTTCCAAGGCGAGTGGTTACTTTGGCCAGAAAAAGCATAGCCTCAGCAAGAGTTGTCTTGCCTGCACCTCCATGACCTGCCAGGGCCACATTTCTGATGATTTTAATTTCTTCGCTCATTGATGCTCCTTATAAACAATTAATA
>JAHJLV010000081.1 GCA_018821535.1 Pseudomonadota bacterium
CAAGTTGTTAAACCATTCGTGCGGGTCGGAACTTACCCGACAAGGAATTTCGCTACCTTAGGACCGTTATAGTTACGGCCGCCGTTCACCGGGGCTTCAGTTCAAAGCTTCGCTTTCGCTAACCTCTCCCTTTAACCTTCCGGCACTGGGCAGGTGTCAGCCCCTATACGTCACCTTACGGTTTTGCAGAGACCTGTGGTTTTGTTAACCAGTCCCTTGAGCCATTTCACTGCGACCCTCCAACGCTCGAATAAATTCTCACGTCAAAGGGCACCTCTTATCCCGAAGTTACGAGGCTAAATTGCCGAGTTCCTTAACGAAGGTTCTCCCGTTCACCTTGGTATATTCTACCCGTCTACCTGTGTCGGATTGCGGTACGGGCACTTAAAAGTCAACACTTAGAAGCTTTTCTTGGCACTAAGGGTCAGCTCACTTACGTCTTATAGACTCGCAACCATGTCTCAACTCAGCCCGTGGATTTACCTGCGGGCGTCAACGTCTGACACAAGGTTCACCTGAACTTCCAATCTCAGGCTGGCTTACCTCTATGCGTCCCTCCATCGCTCGTTTTAAGTGGTACCGGAATGTTGACCGGTTATCCATCGCCTACGCCTCTCGGCCTCGGCTAAGGCCCCGACTAACCCGACGCGGAACGACCTGGCGTCGGAAACCTTAGACATACGGTGAACACGGTTCTCACGTGTTTTACGCTACTCATGCCTGCATTCTCACTTCTGTCCACTCCAGCTGTCCTTACGGTCAACCTTCACTGCTGACAGAACGCTCCCCTACCGCTCTAGATAAATCTAGAACCCATGGCTTCGGTATCAAGCTTAGCCCCGTTGAATTTTCCGCGCAAGATCACTCGACCAGTGAGCTATTACGCACTCTTTAAAGGATAGCTGCTTCTAAGCTAACCTCCTGGTTGTTTCAGTAACCTCACATCGTTTCCCACTTAGCTCGAATTTGGGGACCTTAGCCGATGGTCTGGGCTCTTTCCCTTTCGACCCCGAAACTCATCTCCCGGAGTCCGACTGCCATACTATAGAATAACGGCATTCGGAGTTTGATTGGGTTTGGTAAGCAGTGAGCCCCCGAGCCCATTCAGTGCTCTACCTCCGTTATTTAACATATGACGCTAGCCCTAAAGCTATTTCGGGGAGAACAAGCTATCTCCAAGTTCGTTTGGCATATCACCTCTACCCACAGCTCATCCCCTAATTTTGCAACATTAGTGGGTTCGGTCCTCCACGGGCGTTTAGACCCGCTTCAACCTGGCCATGGGTAGCTCACTTGGTTTCGTGTCTAATCCCTGCGACTGTCGCCCTATTAAGACTCGCTTTCGCTCCGGCTCCGGGTGTAACTCCCTTAACCTTGCCACAGAGATTAACTCGCAGGCTCATTCTCCAAAAGGCACGCCGTCAGGCATAATAGTGCGCACAGGCTTTCACCATAGCACCAACCTATCATAGCCCTTCGACTGCTTGTAAGCTTACGGTTTCAGGTTCTTTTCACTCCCCTAACAGGGGTACTTTTCACCTTTCCCTCACGGTACTCGTTCACTATCGGTCGCTGAGTGTATTTAGCCTTAGAGAGTGGACTCCCTTGCTTCCTACCGGATTAGCGTGCCCGGCAGTACTCAGGTATCCAGCGAGAGTTGATCAGTTTTTATTTACAGGACTTTCACCTTCTGTGGTTGGCTATTCCATACCATTCTACTAACTTTTCATTTTGTAACTCTCATATGCCGGACCCTACAACCCCGACGCAGTAAACTACGTCGGTTTGGGCTAATCCCCGTTCGCTCGCCACTACTAGGGGAATCATTTCTTTTCCTCTGGGTACTTAGATGTTTCAGTTCCCCAGGTTCCCTTCACATGCCTATGTATTCAACATGTGATGCCGTTGGTTCGCAACGGCTGGTTTCCCAATTCGGAAATCCCCGGATCATCGCTTGTTCACAGCTTCCCGAGGCTTATCGCAGTGTCCCACGTCCTTCATCGGCACTTAGCGCCAAGGCATCCACCGTAAGCTCTTAGTAGCTTCACACGTGATGCGGAGAAATCGATGCTCTTTCTTTTATGCATCTTATCTTGCATACACTTGCTATTAATTGTTTAATTGAAATCTTTTATAAGATTTCGGCCTACAATTTGATGTCATTACTATTCAATTGGTAAAGTACGTTGGCTTTCCAGCCAATACGCCGGTTGACCGGCGATGGTTACCGCTTATGATTTGCTGCGCATTTTGCAGCAACCATCTCATGTCAACCGACACGGATCCTGCTCTGGGTGTTGAGCCCAGCATATGGAGATGATGGGACTCGAACCCACGACCTCCGCCTTGCAAAGGCGGCGCTCTCCCAACTAAGCTACATCCCCAGTAGGATGCACCCTTCTTGACGGGCACAGTGGGCCATTCTGGACTCGAACCAGAGACCTCGCCCTTATCAGAGGCGCGCTCTAACCAACTGAGCTAATAGCCCGAGAGGGTCAGCCTCAACAGCTGAAGAGTGACAGGAAGGTTTCCACCTTCGTTCAATGCATGCCTTCCACCGCTGGAAAGGCACCTTTGTTTTGGAGTGACGCCCATACCCATAGGCATGTTCGTATATTCTCCATAGAAAGGAGGTGATCCAGGAGCACCTTCCGGTACGCCTACCTTGTTACGACTTCGTCCCAGTCACCGACCTCGCCTTAGACAGCTCCTTCCCGTGAGGGTTAGGATACTGGTTTCAGGCGTTGCCAGCTTCCATGACGTGACGGGCGGTGTGTACAAGACCCGGGAACGTATTCACCGCAGTATTGCTGACCTGCGGTTACTAGCAACTCCGGCTTCATGCAGTCGGGTTGCAGACTGCAATCTGAACTGAGGCCTGCTTTCAGGATTGGCTCCGCCTCGCGGCTTGGCTACCCATTGTACAGACCATTGTAGCGTGTGTGTAGCCCTGGATATAAGGGTCATGCTGACTTGACATCATCCCCACCTTCCTCCGGCTTTTTACCGGCAGTCCCGTATGACACGTATAACATACGGCGAGGGTTGCGCTCGTTAGCGGACTTAACCGAACATCTCACGACACGAGCTGACGACAGCCATGCAACACCTGTATAGGCTCCCCGAAGGGTCGGTCCCTTTTCAGTTCCCTACAACCTATATGTCAAACCCAGGTAAGGTTCTTCGTGTAGCAACGAATTAAACCACACGCTCCGCTGCTTGTGCGGGTCCCCGTCAATTCCTTTGAGTTTTAACCTTGCGGCCGTAGTCCTCAGGCGGTGAACTTATCGCGTTAGCTTCGACACCGATGGATTTAATCCCACCGACGCCAAGTTCACATCGTTTACAGCTAGGACTACCGGGGTTTCTAATCCCGTTCGCTCCCCTAGCTTTCGCGTCTTAGCGTCAGGATCGGCCCAGGGAGCCGCCTTCGCCACTGGTGTTCCTCCGGATATCTACGCATTTCAC
>JAHJLV010000080.1 GCA_018821535.1 Pseudomonadota bacterium
AGGCAGCTCAAGCGCCCGCGCCATCTGCTCCGGATAGAGTTCGGTCAATCCGTCTGTTCCCGGAAAGTGAATCCGAATCGTCCGGATGCCTTTCCATTGACTGCGCAGACTTTCCGCGATTTGAACGGCGCTGAATTCACGCATTCCGTGAAAATCCGCTATCAGGCAGGGCAGGTTCTGTTTCAGGCCGGTTGCTCCCGGCTGCATGGTCAATGGAAGGCAATAGGTTGACTTTACGGTTCCCTGGCTTGTTATCATGCGGGTGTTTTCTTCCAATTCCCGGTGATACGGCAGGCCTTCACGTTCTAAGAAAGAGAGTATCATATCCCATGCGTGGCGCATGGTTTGACCGGATATCCGGGCGTAGGGATGATCGGGATTATCCTGAATCATCGCATGAACCGCCTTCCATGGATTTGTCCAGAACCGTTTTTCCCGGACAGGATGAATGGCAAGGAAATCGAAAAATCCGCTTGAAAAGAGGATTTCACCGGTGAGACCGGCCTGGGCTACAGTGAGCCCGCGATCAGCTGCAATGAGGGATGCCGCCATACCTGTCATGCCTGTGCCGATAACGGCCAGATCATATGTGCCGGTATCAGGATGTGAAGCCGCGGCGTTTTCTGTTCTTTTCATTTCTGCAGCTCCGTTTCAAACAATCCGCAGTGAATGGCTTCCTGGAGCTCGGCATGCATCAGCCGTTCTCCCCAGAGCACCGGCTGCATTCCTTTCCACCGTTCGCGGAGAAAGGCGATCATCTCGATTAAACCCTGGTCTCCCTGAAGCACTCCAGTGTCATAGAGGTATGCAATTGTCCGGATGCTGCAATATGCTCCCTGGCACGGTCCCTTTCCAATGCGGCTCCTTATCCCCAGAGACCTGAGTCCCGGCGGAACGGCATGCTGTTTCATCGATTCGAGGATGCAGTCGATGGCGCTGATGGGTACCATTTCACACTCGCAAAGCAGCAGATCGCCGGGTTTCCGTGTTTTAAGCCAGTATCGCGGCGAAAGGCCGGGCTCACTCCAGCGGCAGGCATCATGAAGAGGCAGCGGCAGTGTTCGCGTTTGGCAGGAACGGGAAATGTTCATATGGCGGCAAACCAGATCGGCTGTTTTTTCGGCCATGAGGCGGTACGTTGTCAGCTTTCCGCCTGTAATAGTAACAAAATTTTCAATTCCATCGCGGGCATGATCGAGCAGAATATATCCGCGGCTGATAGCGCGCTCCTCTTTAATATCCGAAGAGCCGGTTAGAGGCCGGACGCCGGAGAAGGCCCGTATGAAGGTGGAATTTTTAAATTCAGGCAGTATTGCGGATGCTTCGCGAATAATCAGATCAACTTCTTCTGATGTCGGGTGCAGGCTGCCGAGGTCATGAATCGGGGCGGATGTTGTGCCGGCAATCGACACAGTGCCGCCGGGAGAAATGATATCGCCGTCGGATGGCGGACGCAACCTGTTGATCACCTGCCTGGCTATTCGCTGATGTGTGATGATAAGGGTTCCTTTCGAGTAAACCATCGGCAGATTTATCCCCGCAAGGTCGGCGGTTTCGCCTGCCCACGCGCCTGCCGCATTGACCACGTGATCCGTTTTAACGGCAAGGGTTTCACCGGTTTGGGTATTCAAAAGGTGAACGGACCGGATGCGATTGTTAGAAATGGAAAATCCGGTTACACAGGTATAGCACATCAGGGTTGCGCCAAGTTCGACGGCATGAAAAATATTTTCCAGTGAAAGCCTGAATGGATCAACCACGGCATCTGTTGTTTCATAGGCCGCGATTATATTACCGCTCAAGGCAGGCTCGGTTTCAAGCGCATCACCGGTATCGACAGGGCTTACCATGATGCCGGCGGCCGCACATAAAGCCGGAAAATCGGCGATATAAGATTCGTCATCTCCTTTTACCGCCACGAAAAGTCCGCCGGTATTTTCAATGCAATGGGGAGCGACCTGTTTTAAGATCCGGCTTTCTTCCATGCATTCCATTGCGGTTCCGGCGTCATGAAGCACATAACGCGCGCCGCTGTGAAGCAGGCCGTGATTGCTTCCCGAAGCTCCGGCATTAATGTCTTTTTTTTCGACCACTATGCATGAAATGCCGCGAAGAGAAAGATCCCGTGCTATACCAGTACCGGTTATTCCCCCGCCGATTATTAATACCCGAGTCTCCATGTTTTTCATTTAAAATTGCAGCTCCTCTCAGGAGTCTTTTAATTCTCAGATCAGACTTTCTACTAAGACATCGTAGTTGCCGAATATCATAAATAAATCGGAAAAAAAATATATATTATCAATGAAATATAAATGAAATCGGTTGAACTGCATTCCATAAACCATCGGGGGAGTTGCCGGAAAAAACCAGGCGGATAATACTTTCATTGTGAATCGATAGCTTTTATAAAGTCCTTTGGAAACCGTGTATCATGGTTATTCCGGCTCCTGACTCCTGGCTCCTGTATTCTCATGCTTCGTTGTGCCCGCGCCGGGCATGGGGGTTAGATGAAAAATATCCTTGCTATAAACGATAATTATGGATATTAAGTATCCATCTTGAATAAAT
>JAHJLV010000053.1 GCA_018821535.1 Pseudomonadota bacterium
ACTGGCGTAATTCTTGCCTGTAGGCTCCCCCCGTTCTCCGGTAAAATTGCCTCATAGCTTTTGAAATGCCTTTTTTTATCGTTTAAAATCTTGTATACCCTTTGAAATCGGCACTGTCCGCCGACTAGGCTTAATGTAACAAGTAATTGTGTGGTTCTGTATAACTTTCAAATTTTTTGTGGTTTGACAATGAAAAAGAAGTCAGATATATAAATTCTAACTGGATAACATACGGATTTTAACATTATCAAAATTTGATATCATGATTAAAGTACCTGAGGCACTTCAAAAAAAGTATAATCTGCTGCTGGTGAACAGTGATGTTTCACCGGATCAGTATGTCCATTGTAAAAAATGGCTTCGGTATTATCTGGATTTTTGTAAAAAATACAGTCATCCATATGCGGACGCAAAAAGTCTTTTGCTTTTTTTAGAAAAGCTGAAAGGCAAAAATCAGACAGTTTCTCAGCAGGCTCAGGCAAAAACAGCCGTGGAATTATATTATTCCGGGATAGAAAAAGCAAAGAGCCCATTGGAACATACTGTTCCCCTTGATGAAATTCATGAAGATATAAAAATGTTTGATTCAAAGGAAACAGATGACCCCTGGCGTATAGCTGTTGATTCTATAAAAAATGAAATTCAGGTGCGGCATTATTCTAAAAAAACATTGAAGGCATATTCCCTATGGGCAGAAAAGTTCCAGTATTTTACAAAGAGTAAATTGCCGGAGTCTTTGACGCCTGAGGATGTTAAAGATTTTTTAACATTTTTAGCTGTACAGAAGAAGGTATCGGCATCTTCCCAGAATCAGGCCTTTCATGCATTGTTATTCTTTTTCAGGCATGTGTTGAAAAAAGAATTCGGAAAAATTGATGGTGTTGTCAGGGCCAAAAGAAAACCCTATATACCGGTTGTGCTTTCCAGAGAAGAGATTGACTGCATAATTCGAAACCTTCAGCATCCTTTTGATCTTGTGGTAAAGCTGTTGTACGGGTGTGGTCTCAGATTGTCGGAATGTTTGAAATTGAGAATTCATAATTTTAATTTTGATCATCATGTGCTGACCATACATGATGGAAAAGGGAAAAAGGACAGAACTGTTCCACTTCCAGAATCCATCCGTGATGATTTAAAAGACCAGGTTAAAAGGGTTATTGCTTTGCATGATGCTGACCTGAAGGATGACTATTCCGGTGTGTTTATGCCTGACAGGCTTGAAAAAAAGTATAAAAATGCTCCCAGAGAATTGATCTGGCAGTGGTTTTTTCCTGCCAGAGAGCTGACATTTGTCCCTGACACCAATGAATACCGGCGGTATCATCTCCATGAAACCCATGTCCAGAAAGCGATTAAATGGGCGGTACGAAAGTCAAAGATTTTAAAAAGAGCCTCGGCACATACATTTCGTCACAGTTTTGCAAGCCATCTGCTCCAGGCGAATTATGATATCCGGACCATTCAGGAGCTTTTAGGTCACAGCGATGTCAGGACAACCATGATTTATACGCATACGGTTCAGTCAAAAACAATTAAAGAAACCAGAAGTCCGCTGGATTTATAGGCAAAGCTTCGCCCTGTCGATTACAATTGTCAGGAATCGGGAAAACCGCCGGAAGGTGTTTCCCTTCCGGCGGTTTAAGATTATTTGTTTTTGTTGATAATATTTCGATGGGCCATCAGACGGATGGCATTGATTTTGATAAATCCTTCGGCATCTTCCTGGTTGTAGCCGCCTGCAATATCCATTGAGGACAGATCCTGATCATAAAGAGAGGACGGGCTTGTTCTGGCAATTGGATAGGCCGTGCCTTTGTACAGTTTTAAAGTGACCTCGCCATCAATGAGTTCCTGGCTTTTATCAATGGCCACCATGAGAAATTCCATTTCCGGGCTGAACCAGAAGCCATTATAAACCAGTTCGGCGAATTTGGCAGACAGCATGTCTCTAAGACGCATGACTTCTCTGTCCATGGCAATGCCTTCTATGTCTTTGTGGGCCTGATGAAGGATGGTTCCGCCCGGGGTTTCATAAACCCCGCGGGATTTTATTCCCACAAACCGGTTTTCCACCATATCCAGGCGACCGATACCATTGGCGCGTCCCAGCTCGTTGAGATATTCAAACAGCTCCAGTGCATCTGTTTTGGTGGTATTGTCTTCAAGATTGGTGACTTTAACCGGAATGCCGTTTTTGAATTCAATTTTTATCCTTGTGGGTGTATCCGGTGCTTTTTCCGGAGAAACCGTGTGAGAATAAATATGCTCTTCACATTCGTGTCCCGGATCTTCAAGAATGCCGGCCTCATGGGAAATATGCAGCAGGTTGTCATCTTCGCTGTATGGTTTGGATGCAGACTGCTTGGTGGGTATTCCATGTTTTTTTGCATAATCAAGCAGATCTGTCCGGCCTTTAAATGCAGCTAAAAACCGGGCATCTTTCCATGGGGCAATAACTTTTATTCTGGGGTTCAGGGCATAGTACGACAGTTCAAACCGGACCTGGTCATTGCCTTTTCCGGTTGCGCCGTGGGAAACAAACTGCGCGCCCACCTGTTCGGCAATTTCCATCTGCTTTTTGGCGATGATGGGTCTGGCCACAGCGGTTCCTAAAAGGTATCTGCCTTCGTATATGGTGTTGGCTTTATAGACAGGGAAAATATAATCTGTTACAAATTCTTTTCTCATGTCTTCTATAAACACTTTTGAAGCACCGATTTTGAGCGCTTTTTGTTCTGCTGCCGCAAAATCTTCCTGCTGCCCGATATTGGCCATATAGGCAAAAACTTCATAGCCTTCTTCCAGCAGCCATTTTAATATAACAGAGGTATCAAGCCCTCCTGAGTATGCAAGAACAACTTTTCCTTTTGACATTATATCTCCTTAAACATCTTAAATTTTTGTTATTTTATAATATTTCTGCCTATTAATGAAGAAAATTATAAAAATAGTCAAGCGTCTTTAGAACTGTGTCTGCGGATGCAGGGGTTTATGAAGCGATCAGTGCATTCAGTCCTGCGGCAAGCTCCCCGGGGCCATTTTTCTCTAGATTGGCGGACAGGGAACGCAATGTTTCACGAATGATCTGTGTTTTGGGACGGGGAGACATCATCTGAACCTCAATGGTTTTTACATCCATGATGAGTTCCTCCAGTGTGTCATAGGATGGCTTTGCCGCGATACTATTTTCTTTGATGTCCTTGAGTATTTTTTCAACCGCTTTTTTCCCGGCAGCCTCAAGGACAGGTGTTTTGCCTAATTTCAAAGTGTCATCACCCGGCCTGGGGGGTGGTTTTATATCCAGCACCTTCATTCCCTGATCAGTAATGCCGATACCGCCGGAAAGGGTTTTGAGTTCAGCGAACCCCTGGATAAACAGATTTTCCGCAAGGCTTCCGGCTTCATTTTTTTCAAGACCCAGTGCAGTTCCCACATCATACATGGAAATCTGTGCATCGGTGTTTCCTTTGGTTTGAGTGTACAGTTCATATAAAAAGGCTTTTTCTTCAGGGCTGTTGATATCCATTTTGGTTTCCTTTGCTAAGAGATGAAAATTGGGATTGATTATATCATGTAAGAGAATCTAATGAAACCTGGAAGATACCAATGGCCTGTGCTATAAAAAAGCATTGTAAATTATAGCGTATTGTGAATATTGAGTGGGCTTATGAAACTGATTGCAGATAATCTTCGAATTACAAAACCGGAAATTGTCAGGGCGTTTGAAACTGGCAATCCGGAACCCTTGCAGGCGCTTGTAAAAAAATGTGAGGCAAACGGCGCCTGGGCAATTGATGTGAATACCGGTCCTCTGGGAAAGCAGTTTAAAAAAGGCATGGCTTTTTTTATTGAGGTGGTTCAGGCAGTGACAGACTTGCCCCTGGTGATTGACACGTCTAATCCGGATGCCATGGAAACAGGATTATCCATGGTGAAAAACAGGCCTGTTATCAATGGATATTCTTTGGAGCCCCGCAAACTTGAAAAAATTCTGCCCCTGGCAAAAGCCTATGATGCAGATATTATCGGTTTTCTGCTTTATCCGGACAGCCGTGTGCCAAAGGATGAGGCCCAGCGGTATGAAATTGCAATAGACCTGATTGCGGCAGCACAGGCTGCCGGAGTGGCAAATGAACGGATTATTATCGACCCTGTTGTGCCGCCCCTTGCCTGGGATGATGGCATTCTTCAGGCAAGGGCTGTCCTGAACGTGATACGGACATTGCCTGATCTTCTGGGGTTTCCTGTCCGGACCATTGCCGGTTTGTCCAATTTGACAACCGGGGCAGCGGATAAAGCCAAAAAAAATCTGGTGGAACAAAATTATGCAGCGCTTCTTGCAGGGGCTGGCCTGGATTATCTGCTGATGGATATTTTAAATGAAAAGACGCGGCTGGCTGCAAATACAGCAGATGTCCTTTTAACTCAGGATATCTTTTCCTGGGCAATGGTGGGAAGCGTTTAAAAAATACACATAATCCTTGTTTTTTTTACATGTCAGACAGATAGGGCTCAATCATGGACAGTTCGTTGGGCCGGATGGGGCGCCAGGAGATGTCATAAAGGCTTGCCTTTTCCAGTTTCGGGTTTGAATTGATCCAGATTGCCCGTATGGTGTCGTCTATTTCCACCCACAGGGTTTTTTTCATATCCAGATGATATGTGCTGGAAATCTTCTGGGCAAAATTATGGATATAATTTTTTAAAGACGTATTCATGGTGGTGTTGATTCTGGCATTTTTGAGAAGCACAGCATAAGAGATCAGAAAGCTGACATTATCTTTGTCTGTGGATAATTTTACAATTTTTACGCGATAGGAGCCCGGCGACCAGGCCACGGGCTTTTCCTCAGTGCTTGTTTTTCCATCCCATTCATATATGAAGTCGTGAAGGATCATTTTTCAGCTCCTTTGATTTTGAGAATTTAATGCGGTTCTGCAGGCATGGGCCACATCTTCCGGGTAGCATCCGCTGATATATCTGAGTTGTGCCTCGGAAAAAGTGCCCGGCGCATACGGCAGCCTGGGAATAAAGGAATACAGCAGATGCTGATCCGGGCAGTCGGCATCCATGGGTTTTGAAAATTCAATACCGGTGATCATTTGTGCGCCCAGATTTTCCAGGGTTTTTACCGCTGTTAGAATGCTCTGGTCAAGTGCGTCCCTGATGGCTGTGTCCGCTTCAATAATATTGCCGCAGGGCGTTTTAGGCATTAACTGAAGTTCCCATTCTGATATCTGGGCTTTGGGAACAAAAAGGATGACATGGTCATCTTCAAAAACAATGAGAGAGTCCGGCCCTGTTTTTTTGCCATCTGTACGGGTGTTGTTTTGAATGGCAGACAGATAATTCCTGAAAAAAGGCTTTCCGGTAATTTCACGGTATTGCGTGATGAAATCCTGAACCATGGCGCCGCAGGAGTAGGAAGGTACTGATTTGCCGCATTGGGTGGGCACTGTTCTGGGGATCATGGCATTCTGCTGATGGATCATCTGGTGGGAGGCATGAAGTCTGTAGCCGGACTGGGCATAACCGAATCCGAAATTCCATCCCCACAAGGTGGTGTTAAATTCAAGATCCGGAGCAGGAGACGGGTTCAGCCGGGCAATGATGTTTTGTCTTACATCTTCCAGCTCATCCCGGCTTAAAGATTTTCGGGTGTCAGGCAGGGATATGCCCAGTTGGGATGCCAGTCTGACAAAAGCGCGCTGGTAATACAGATGGCGGATCCCTGTCATGTCTTCCGGGCTCAGATCACAGGCTTTGTAGCGGATGGCGTCATTGGCCATGTTGGATGCAAAATGTCCCCAGGGAATATAGGAGTTTCGTCTCAGGTATTCAAATACGTGGGTGTGTTTATCTTCAGAAAGATATTCTCCGGTGATTTCATTATGGCCCTGGACTCCGGGTTTGAGCACCAGTGTATTTTTATATTCATCCGGCAGACAAGGATTGTTTACAACCACTTCAAAAAGCTCATGGTCAAGGATGTCCGGAAAACTCCTGCCCTGAGAATCTTTTTTGTACCCGATTCCCCAGGGGGTTGAATTTTTTTCATCAGACAGGATATGACAGGATTTTTGTGCCAGAAGGATCAGTTCTTCAGGATCAGTGGACATCTGGGCCAGTGCAATGAGAAGCGGATGGGGAAGCATGTCCAGAATTTGTTTTTTTTGATGGGTGTCTGCCGGGGTGCCGTTGGTCTTTTCAAAATTTTTAAGCAGAAAACAGGGGGCAGGGGATGAAATTTTTATGGTTTCAGGGTGAGCTGATTTTTGATCTGCCCATGCAGAATTGACATAGGTGGCGCCTCTGAACGGAAAGGCATTGGCAATTTCATAAATAATATCTGCACCGGGTTCAGTTAGATCTGCTGCTGGAAAATTTATTGTATTATCCACCCTGGTGCCGTCTTCAAGCTGGCCAAGACAGGTCAGGTAGTCATTGTCCCTGAGATTTCTGACGTCAAAACAGGGGGTGTGAACTGCGACAATAAATTGACCGTTTTCTCCGACACAGGATCTGAGTGTTGCCATCAGTGATTCTTCCTTTATTTGATGTGAAGTTTTTTTTAAAATATGAGATTTATCCTTTAAATGTCAATGTGCAAATGCGTATGCCCCATTCCGGGTGGAAAAACTCTTTGCTTGCGTCACAGCGCACAAAAAGGTATGACCATACAGACACGCTCTGGAATTTTTCCAGGGTTTTTTACACTACATGAAAATAAAGGAGACACACCATGAGCGGTAACGGTGGCGCACCTGGAAGTATAGATTTTATTGTGGATACGAAAAATCTGTATAAAGAAGAAATTATTACAGATTTTAAAATTGCCACGATCCGGAAGCTTTCCCCGGTGAATCTTGATGGGTCTGTTGATCAGAGCCGGGAAACTATTTTTATTGGCAGCACGCAGCTGGGAACGCCCCAGGGACCGATCCCCATGCAGGCAAAACTTGAAGCGTCAAGTCTGGAAGAAGCCATGAATGTCTTTCCAAAAGCCATGGAAGTCGAAACCCAGAGGGTTGTCGAAAGTTTTAGAAGAATGCAGCAACAGCAGGAACAACAGAAAAAAGCAAAGGATTCAAGGATCATCATTCCGGGTATGCAATAGCGTTAAAACTATTTTGAGCCTAATGTGTCCAATGCATCCCGGGCCGCATCAATCAGTGCCTGGTGGGTCAAAGAGGCAAGTGTCTTTTTGATCCACTGTGCGGTATCTTCTGTGCCGGCCTCCCCCAGTGCGTACAGAATATCTCCTTGAACCGTGGTCTCCTGTGTATCAAAAAAATCAATCAGGAGCGGACACAGGGAAGCTGCAAGTTCAGGATCTTTTTCACTTAAGTCTTCAACCACGACCATGGCGCCTAATCGGACAGACCAGGTGGGGTGAAGGATCAGTTTTAAAAATCCGTCAAAAATGATACCTTTTTTGATCATCTGATCTGTAATCCACTGTGCATCGCCCTGTTCAAGTATGGTTTTCAGGGTTTGAGCACTTAACTGAGAAGGATCTCTGTCTGTAATCATCCTGATAATTTCCTGCGGGTCAATATTCTGTGTCCATCTGAAATCATCATCAAGGATCAAAGTGGGAGCAGAAAGGACATTGTCTTTTCGGGCCTGCTCTGTAAAAAGGCTGCCGTCAATAATTTGAAGATGAATATGGCTGCAATACAGGGCCAGCGGAATAACGGTTCTCACCATGGAAGGACAATGGGGACAGGCAAGGGCGATATACAGTTTCAGATGAACCGGGATGTCTATGCGATCAAGCAGGGTTTTGATTGTATCATCCATGTCAACGGGTGATCCTGAAATATATGCCAGACTCTCAAGAAAAGGGTCCAGTTCTTTTTCAAGGGGCAGAGCGCTAAACTCAATATTGTCTTTTAAGCAGAATCCCGGAAGGGCCCGGTCTTTTTCTGTTCTGGTGATTTTCATCCCAGGGATGATGTCGCAAAGCTGATCGGCAATGGACGAAAAATGGATATCCTCAGCATGTTTTGGTAAAGCAAGCTGGATTGAAATTTCTTTTTGCAGGGTTTGATTCCAGGTTAGAATCCGTTGAATGGCTTGGGTATCAAATACAGGCATGGCAGTTTCTCTCTTTTGATTAAATGTTAAAAAATCTATCCTGATACGTCTTCTTTAGCAGAATCAGATGGGTTAATTAAGCAAAAAACAATACAGTTTTAAAAATATCCTTTATTTGACTTATGCTGCAAAAATATGCATAACAACAAGGCATTGAAAAATGCTGACAAATCGGTATAATAGGAAAAATAAAAACAGGGACACGAATGGGAAAAAATATATATAAGCAGATTGAATTAGAAAATAAACACACGCTCGTTATTCAGGATCTGTCCAGAAAAATCAGTGACGATGCTTTTATGGTTTTAATGAAAGCGGTCATTGAGATTGAAATTAAAAAAGAGTTGTTTTCAGACCCCGGGTTTTCCAAGCAGGATATCACTGATATGAAATTGAATGATATTGTGTCTGTTCTGGGAGACAAAATTGTTTACGAGTATGCGATTGAACGCAATTTTATTTTTGCAGCGGATAAGGATGCTGTGTTTGAAAGCCTTGTCGAAACGTATATGAGGAATTTGGGCCAGTATATTAAAAAACCGCAATTTCCGGGCAAATTTATTTTAAAGGCATATAAAGACAAAACAAAATAAAGGGAAAATGCTGAAAAAAGCCGGGTATTTTATCTTAGGTCTGTGGATCATTTTTTATGCGGGGCTTGCTGCCGCAGATATTTATACCTTTATTGACAGCGACGGTGTGCTTCATTTTACCAATGTGCCGACTTCTTCGGATTACAAATTATATATCAGGGAAAGCGTTCAAAAAAATGAGCCCCGGTATGATACCCAGAAATTTGATGATATCATTCGAGATGCCCAGAAAAAATACGGCGTTGAATTTTCTCTTATCAAAGCGGTGATCATGGTTGAATCCGGATTTAATCCAAAGGCTGTATCACGGGTGGGGGCCACGGGTCTGATGCAGATCATGCCGACCAATTATGAATCTTTATCTGTAAAAGATCCGTTTAATCCCATGGATAATATCATGGGCGGCGCACTATATCTTCAGCGCCTTCTTCGCCGGTATGAATACAAGCTGCCTCTGGCCCTTGCAGCCTATAATGCCGGGCCTGATGCCGTGGACAGATACAAACAGATTCCGCCCTATACAGAAACCCAGAATTATGTCAAAAAAGTGATGAAAACATACAGCAGGTACAAAAATTCTTAAGGTGCCTTACATCTCCCGTTGAATTTCCTTAATAAAATTTAATAATTTATTTTTCATGTCCGGTCTTTCAAGGGCAAAAGCAAGATTTGCCATCTGAAATCCAACCTTGTCACCGCAGTCAAATCGTTTGCCTTTAAATTTATAGCCAAAGATAGGCTGTTCTTTCAAAAGGCTTCTCATGGCATCTGTGAGCTGGATTTCGCCGCCGGCACCTTTTTGTTTTGCCCCTAAAAAATCAAAAATTCTGGGGGTCAGGATATACCGGCCGATAATGGCAAGATTGGATGGGGCCTCTTCCGGGTTGGGCTTTTCCACCATGTCGTTGATTTTAACAATGTCTTCCTCCACCAGCTGGGCATCCAGAATGCCGTATTTGTCTGTCTGGTCTTTGTCCACTTCCATGACTGCGGCGATGGACGCCCTGAGGCGGTCAAATTTTTTAACCATTTCAGATAAGACCGGGGTGTCGGTCTGGATAAGGTCATCGGCCAAAAGTACGGCAAAGGGTTCGTCCCCGACAATATCTCTGGCGCACCAGATAGCATGGCCCAGTCCCAAAGGCTGGTTCTGCCGGGTATAGACAATGGTGCCGGTCACGGGAACCAGTTCCTGAATCTGTTTGAGCAGATCATCTTTCCCTTTTTCCTTAAGGGTATGTTCGATTTCAAAGGATCTGTCAAAATGATCTTCCAGTGCTTTTTTCCCGCGGCCGGTAACAAAAATAATCTGTTCGATGCCTGCGGCAAACGCTTCTTCAACTGCATATTGAATAATGGGTTTATCAACAACCGGAAGCATTTCTTTTGCCATGGCTTTTGTGGCCGGGATAAACCGGGTGCCAAGTCCTGCCACTGGAAAAACCGCTTTTTTAATCTTCATGAAAACTCCTTATTATGATCCTGACGGGTCAGAGGATACCAGACGATACAGGATTGATTCGTATGATTATTATTTTTATGCCTGTTATGTATGTGGAAATAAAACATATGTCAAATACAATTTTATGAGCGATTGGTGTAGTTTTTGACATTGTTCTAATTTTTTCGTATATTGATTTTTTTTTGACTGAGAAAGATTATTTAATATAAGGAAGTTTGAATGACTGATACTACAAAAAAGACATCTGAGATACCGCCTGAGCAGCTGAGCCTGAAGAGCAGATTCCGGTTTGAATGCCATAAGGGTGTAAAGTGCTTTACGGACTGCTGCCGCGGAATTGATATCATGTTGACGCCATATGATATTTTAACCATGCGAAAAAAACTGGACATGACATCTGAAAAATTTCTTGCAATCTTCACGGATCCGCAGATTCTGGAAAAAGCAGACCTTCCTGTGGTCACCTTGAAGCTTTTAGACGATGAAAGACAATCCTGTCCTTTTGTCGAGGATAAAGAAGGCTGCGTGATTTATAAAGACCGTCCCACCACCTGCAGATATTATCCTCTGGGCGTCGGATCTTTGAGTTATTCCGGAGAACAGGGGGAAAAAGAGGAATTTTTCTTTACAGTAAAAGAAGATCATTGTCTGGGATTTGAAGAGAAAAAAGACTGGACCGTGGCTGAATGGAGAGAAGATCAGGGAATTAATCTGCGGGATGAGGTAAATGAAGGCTGGCTGGATCTGATGGTCCGGAAAAAATCATTGCCCCCCAGCATGAAACTGACGGAAGAAAGCAAAAAGATATTTTTCATGGTGTGCTATAATATTGATAAATTTAAAGAATTTGTCTTTAACAGCAGTTTTCTGGACCGGTATGATCTGCCCGAAGAAAAAATTCAGGAAATAAAAGAAGATGATGTGAAACTGCTTCAGTTTGGATTTGACTGGTTAAAAGCCAGTTTCTTTCATACAGGGCAGGAGAAATTCAAAATAAAGAAAAAAGATTAAATTTTGATTAAAATGGTGTTTTTATAAAACCGGCTGCAGGTGTTTTGGCAGCCGGTTTTTGTTTCAATTTAATATGAGTACCACAGATTTTTATGGAGAGTGGTGTCATTCAGGCGTTTTTCGATATCCACATTAAAAAAATCAGCAATGGGCTGGAAAATTTCAGGTGCATTTTCCTGGATATGTTTTGCCGTGTCCAAAAGGACTTTAAATCCTTTTCGGGTCATTTTCCCCAGGGGTTGACGGCAGGGACCCGAAGGCATGCCCAATAACTGCATCAGGGTTTTTACCGGCAAAGGATTTCTTGCCCTGCAGGTGACGGGTCCGAATTTTGAGTCCTCCTGAGTAATGACCACAACCAGATCCAGAAGAGGTTTGATTTTATTCTGGAATTTCAGTGCTTCATCGGTTTTTCCCTGGTTGAGCAGCTCGATCATCTGTGACAGAAATTTTGGTGCAATATTGGACATGACACTGATTCCGCCACATGCCATAATATCCGGATCACTCATTATGGCAAAAACCAGGGCATCATCTCCGGAAAGGATTTTAAAATCCGGTCCGCAAAGTTTTCTGGTCAGTTTCATGTTCTCAAGATTTCCGGTGGCTTCTTTTACACAGGATACGTTTTTGCAGTTTTCTGCCAAAATGGCCAGATCCTGCGGAAACATCTGTGCGCCGACTCTGCCGGGGATGATATAGGGGATAACAGACAGATCCGGATATTGTCTTGCAATGACTTCATGGTATTCTTTTCTGATTTCAAGAGAAGACGGCCCGTTATAATAGGGATCAACCAGGAGGACCGCATCAATCCCTGTTCTGGCGGCAAGACCTGTGGCCTGCAGCGCTTCCTGGGTGTTGTTGCTTCCGGTTCCGGCAATGGTCAGGCATTTGTTTTTTGCATATCGGGCAACCTGGGCGATGATATTATTATGCTCTTCCCATTCGAGAGTAGGGCTTTCACCGGTTGTTCCTGTTGCAAGAATTCCGGTAATCGCGTTTTCAATCTGAAAATTGATTAATTGCTCAAGACCTTCTGAATCAAGCGTTCCTGCCTGATCAAAGGGAGTGATTAATGCCGTATAACATCCTGGTTCCATTGTGTTGTGCTCCTGCCTTTTTAAAAAAAAATCAAAATGATTGTCCAAAATGTATATGCTACCATAAGTCTTCTTTGGGTTCAAACCAAAAATACACAGTTATTTTTTTGCAAACGCCATAACACTTTCCTTGACAAAAACATCTGTTTCAAGTAGAAAAAACCAGTTTTTGATGAGCGGGAATAACTCAGTGGTAGAGTGCGACCTTGCCAAGGTCGAAGTCGCGGGTTCGACTCCCGTTTCCCGCTCCATTTCTTTTTAAATCCAATCCTGAAAATGGTGAATTCCTGTGGCCAGAATAGAGCAAGTATTGTGCATTATAAAAAAAGATCTGCCTGAAGCCTGGATCAAGCAAAAGACAATTATCAAACTGGATATTGATGAATTTATTTGCGCCTGCACCCGTGCCGGATTCAGATTCATTGACCGGCCGGAGGCTGAAAACAATCCATCTTTAAAACAGATCATCCCCTATATTGTTCTTCAGACCCGCGATTTGAAAATGACTGCGGTTTACAGCCGGAAGGGCAGTGAAAAACGGCTTCATGATCTTAAATCCATCGGGATTGGCGGTCATATCAATCCGGTTGACAGCAATCTGCAGGGTGATGATTTTGAGCAGATTCTGTTAAGCGGCATGCAACGAGAGCTTGCCGAAGAGCTGGAACAGCGTCCGTTGAATGATCAACCGGACTTTGTCGGCATTCTGAATGAAGATATGACAGATGTGGGAAAAGTTCATTTCGGGGCTGTTTTCAGAATTTTGACCGATTGTCCGGATGCATTTGTTCCTGGTGAAGAATTGTCTGATTTTAAATGGGTTGCAACAGATTCACTGAAAAATGAAAACCTGGAACTGTGGTCCGAGCTTGCATTGACACTGATACAGAACAGTTAAGCGTTTAATATTTTTGATACAAAAGACGCTTTGTTTTTCAATATTTTTGATCCCCGGGTAATTTTACACAGACTGATTCCATATTTTTGAGCAATTCTGCGCTGGGTCATGCCAGCATGCAGATCTTTTAAAAGTTTCCATCTCAAAGAAAGATCAGCCAGTTCAGACGGCGTGAAAATATCTTTAAAAAAACATTCCAGATCATCAGTATTATTGATTGATGCGATAATCTTCAGCAGATCCTTATCAATGGTCATATGTCTCCTGTGTTTGCGCAGAAAAAGGGTCGTCTTCTTCAAAACTCTGGACCTGGTATATGCAGATTTCCAGCTTGCCGGATTTCCATTCATCTGAAGCAAGTCCTGCCTTTAAGCAAAGATGATTTAAAAAATCGCGGCCATCTTTGAGCTGGTCCCAGACCTGGGGAAGAAAGGTAGCACGATGGTATCCTTTTTCAATGATTACGCCGTCTATTTCCGGGCGCAGTCTGGAAAGCAGATCATTTCCACCACTGTAATCAAGCTTTTCAGGCGGTGTTAAAATACTGATTTCAATGTGAATGTCCTTGAGCTCATCATGGGATAACGGTTTAAACCTTGAATCGTTAAAGGCCGCATGTATGGCATTTTCTGATACACCATCCATTAGTGATTTGACCGGCTCGATAGTGCCGATACACCCCCTGAGAGTTCCATTTTTATGCAAGGTTACAAACACCCCTCTGTTTTCTTTCATCACAGGGCTTGTGCAGTGTTTTTCAAGTGCTGCAAGGCGTGTGTTTTTTTTATCAAAACGGGTTGCGATATGTTCTCTTGCAAGCTTTAACAGCAATTGTCCATCGTGTTTTGAAATGGTGTTCATCATGGTGCCTTTTTTTGTCAGTGTATGGTTACGGGTTTGTTTCTTCTTTTTAGCAGTTAGAACCTCTGCTTTCAAGAAAGAAACATATTAAAAATTATTGCAGGGACCAAATGTGGCGGGATCTTGCCTGCAAAAGGCTTTCATGAGCACGGATGCGTAAAACAAATAAATTCAATGAAAATCAGAGATAATCACAGTAAAATTTAAAATTAAATCTATCTGCTGATCCATAAGGTTTGATTTTAAGGAGATATTAATCTGTCTGGAAAAATAACCTTCAGTAATTCAGATTGACTAAGATATGCCGGATATTTATAATCACAGCAATCTTAAAAATTATATCTGAAACAGGAATACTCTGCACAGCGTATCTTATTTTTATTTAATAATCTTTATTCAATAATCATTTAATCGGAGAAAAATGGCGACACGAGTTGATAGAAAATTAGTTTGCAAGCTGATTGAAAAAGGAATTGATGTGGCTCTTATTCCCGGATTTATCAGAAGTCTTGCCAATGCCTGCCTGCTCACTCCGGACATGTCTCATTCCCTGGTAAACAAGCGCTTGAAATATCTTGGATGGGAGGATGTTGAGCTGGATTATCATACCCTTCAGCTGGCAATTGATTCCTTGGAAACCAAAGGCTTAAGCCGTCTGGAGTATAAATCTGCGCCATGGTATTTACACCGGTTTAAAATTCAAAAAGCGTATTAGACCTGTAATATCTTATCCAAAGGCGTGTAGTTCATATCAAAGGCATCTGCAACGGGTTTGCAGACAATTTTATCACCCACATAATTGATTCCTTTTGCAAAGCCAGGGTCTGTTTTACAGACGGATTTCCAGCCATTGTCAGCAATTTTTAATGCATATGGCAGGGTTGCATTGGTTAATGCAATGGTGGAGGTTAAAGGGACTGATCCGGGCATGTTGGTGACACAGTAGTGGATGATGCCGTCAACTTCAAAGATCGGATTGCTGTGAGTGGTGGGCCTTGAGGTTTCAAAACAGCCCCCCTGATCAATGGCAACATCGACGATGACAGAACCTTTTTTCATTGTTTTGAGCATGTCTTTTGTGATGAGTTTCGGCGCTTTTGCACCAGCGACAAGAACAGCGCCGATAATAAGATCAGTGCCTTTTGCCAGTTTTTTTACAAGTGCAGGAGAAGACATCAGCGGTCTGCAGTTGGCAGGCATGATTTCCGACAGATATCGAAGCCGGTCAATATCGGTATCTAAAATGGTTACATTTGCTCCCATACCGCAGGCAATCTGTGCTGCCTGTATGCCGACAACCCCGCCGCCGATAACCATTACATTGGCTGCAGGCGTGCCGGTGACACCGCCCAAAAGGATACCGGAACCCCCAAATGTTTTTTCAAGGTATTTTGCTCCCTGCTGAACAGCAAGTCTTCCTGCGACCTCACTCATGGGGGTCAGCACCGGCAGTCTGTGATTTCTGTCTTCAATTGTTTCGTAGGCAATCCCGACAGAACCGGTTTTCAAAAGCGCCAGGGTAAGGTCTTTGTCTGCAGCCAGATGAAGATACGTGAAGACAATCTGGTCTTTTTTTATCAGGTGAAATTCAGAAGGCTGGGGTTCTTTTACATGCATGACCATGTCGGCGGTATCATAGACTTCTGACAGGGTATTGACAATGACAGCACCGGCATCAGCATAATGACGATCTTTAAACCCTGATCCCATACCTGCTTTTTTTTCAACCAGAACAGTATGGCCGTGACTTGCCAGTATATCCACCCCGGAAGGTGTCATGCTGACACGATTTTCCTGGGGTTTGATTTCTTTTGGAATACCTACAATCATGGTTATTTACTCCTTTAATAGAAAAAATAACAGATTAAATCCCCCCTGTTTCCCCCGGGAGCTTTATTCCGGAAATCGTCTGTTGATTCCTGTAAATTCTTCGATATGGGAAATGAAAATATCCACAAGCTGAGCATCAAAATGCTTGCCTGATTCTGATTTGAAAAAATCGAGAATTTTTTCGGTTTCCCAGGCATCTTTGTAGCATCGTTTATGGCTCAAGGCGTCAAATACGTCAGCAATGGCGGCAATCCGCCCGAAAATATGAATATTATTCTGTGAAAGTCCCTGGGGGTAACCGTTCCCATCCCATCTTTCATGATGCTGCAGTGCGATAATGGCGGCGGTTTTCATAATGGGCCGGTTTGATTTTTTTAAAATTTCATATCCTGTTCTGGCATGATCTTTAATAATTTCAAATTCAGTATCCGTCAGTTTGTCCGGCTTGTTCAGAATGGCTTCCGGAACAGCGATTTTCCCTACATCATGCATAGGGGAGGCCAGTCTCAGCATTTCGCAGGTGTCTTCATCCATGCCATATTTTCTGGCCAGCAGATAACAGATTTCCGCCACCCGGGTCACATGATTTGCGGTTTCCTGGGACCGGGTTTCAACAATTTCACCCAGAGTTAATATGACCTCTTTCTGGGTATTGATGATTTCTCTGGCAAGACTGATATTGTCAAACCCTATGGCAATATTATTTGCATAGATCCTCATCAGATTTTTTTCAATGGAAGACAGCGAGTTTATTCCGTTTAAATATAAAATGCTCGTGAATCCCTCCCGGGTTCTGAATACGCCGGTGTATTCGTTTTCATCAATCAGCTCCCCGCCGTTTGTTTTATATATTCCATTTGCCTTGACGATATTTGGCGGCATGGAATCATCAAGCACGGCACCTTTTTTATCTTTCATGCATCCTGTGCCGGCCATGAGAAGGATGCTGGATTCCGGCATACCGATAAAATATGCACTGTCCATGGGGGTGGATTGAATATCAATATTTAAAATATTAAATAAATGATTGAGCACGTGGGTTCCGAATGTGGAATATGAATGATGTTGAAAAACTTCTGATGATGCATGGATGATGTTTTCAAGACCAATGGTGTTTCTTTCAATGGTTTTCAGGTTGTCATAGGATCTTAAACAGGCGGTGATCATGGTGAATAGTTTCTGGGCGGTCAGGTCAGGTTTTGTTTTATAATCATTGATGTCATATCGGGAAATGACTTCGTATTCAGGGGCTTTCCCGGGCTGTCCTGTTCGCAGAACGATTCTGACCAGAAGATTTTTAAGTTCGTTGCGGATATATTCGACAAGCAATAGTCCTGAATTGTCTCTTTCCATCACAACGTCCAGAATAATCAGTGCGATGCCGGGCTCTTCCTGCATTTTTTTTTTAACGTCGTCTTCACAATATGCACTGATCAGTTCAAGCTTCTGACCGTTGAAGGTATAATCTCTAAGTGCAATCCGTGTGATTTCATGGACATCTTTTTCATCATCGACAATAAGAACTTTCCAGGCAGATTTAAAGTTGTTCCCGGCAGTCTTGGTATCTGGATTGTCTTTGGCAAAAATCACCAGTTCTTCCAGGTTTTTAGATGTAGCTTGATTCATGAAAATCATCCCTTCATTTTTCTTTAAAATAGGTATCAACCAGATCAATAGCCAACCCGATATATGCCTGAGGTGTCAGATTTTTCATTCGGCTTTTAAAATTTTCAGGTACTTTTTCAAGTTTATCCACGAAATTTTCCAGGTCTGATTTGGTGATTTTCTGTCCCCGGGTAAGGTCTTTAAGGCGTTCATACGGATTGTCTTCTCCAAAGACTCTCATGGCAGTCTGGAAGGGCTCTGCAAGCAATTCCTGGTTTTCATCAAGGTCTTTCTGAATTATCCGGCTGTTTAAATCCAGTTTGGACAAACCTTTCAATGCATTTTCCACACCTATGACAAAATAACCGAAAACAGCCCCCAGGCTTCTTAGAACGGTGCTGTCGCTTAAATCCCGCTGGAATCTGGATTTCTGGAGTTTAACAGACAAATGTTCCATCATTGAGATGGCAATTCCCATATTCCCTTCACTGTTTTCAAAATCAATGGGATTGACCTTGTGGGGCATGGTGGATGAACCGGTCTCTCCTTTTTTAATCCGCTGTTTGAAATATCCAAGGCTGATATATCCCCACATATCTCTGTCAAAATCAATGGTGATTGCTGCTGTGCGAATCATGGCATGCAGGATAAATGCGATGGAATGATTGGGGTTTACCTGGGTGGTAAAAAGAATCGGCTCAAGTCCCAGATGCTTTGAGATAAATCTTTTCGAAGCTTTGATCCAGTCAATTTCAGGATATACAAAATGATGGGCATTGAAGTTTCCGGTGGCACCGTTGAGTTTGGCCTGAACTGTTGCCTGTTCGATGATGCAGGCTTCCTGGGATATGCGCCAGGCAAAATTGACAAATTCCTTTCCAACGGTTGTCGGTGTTGCAGGCTGACCATGGGTTCTTCCCATCATGGGAACGGATTTGTATTCAAGGGCCTTCTGTTCAATGGCACTTATCATCTGATCCAGCAGATTTTTTACAATTTTTCTGCCTTCATCAAGCATCAGGGCATATGCGGTATTATTAATATCATCTGAAGTGCAGGCAAAATGGACCCATTCTTTAATATCTGAAAGTCCCAGTCCGTCGAGTCTGTCTTTGATGAAATATTCAACTGCCTTGACGTCATGGTTGGTTTTCTTTTCAATATCTTTAACTGCCTGGGCGTCTTTTACATCAAAATTCTTTGCGATGGCATCAATATGTTGTGTGTGTGCGGTATCATAATGGGCAAGCTTCAAGTCGGATAATATAAATTTGAGCCATTCAATCTCAACAAAAACACGGTGTCTGATTAATCCGTATTCAGAAAAAATATGTGCCATCTGGCCGGTCAGTTTGGCATATCTTCCATCCAGGGCAGTGAGCGCTGTTATCATCGGGTCCTCCGGTTTATGCATATTAAAACGGTCTGTTTTGCATTAAAAAATAGTTTATATTTTTTTGAGTTTAAATGTATTTATTCCACGTTGTGTAAAATAACAAACAATATGCAATTAAACAATATGCAATTGAGTGTTGAATTTTATTTGGCAGCCCTTTGTTCGACCCTTGACAAAGTATTGGGAAATAAGTATTTTAGCAGACGTTTTACACATATTAATTTTAACGAAAGGCCCTTTTTTGCTGCAGGAGTAAATTCATGGCATTAACAAAGACACTGATTGCTGAAAAAATACAAGATGATTTGAAATTATCAAGAGCAACCACTTATGATATCATGGAAGAATTCCTTGAGATTATTAAAGAAACCATTGAAAAGGGTGAAGATATCATGATCAGTGGGTTTGGTAAATTCTGTGTCAATGAAAAAAAAGCAAGAAAAGGAAGAAACCCTGCAACGGATAAAGAGATGACCTTGCCTGCAAGACGGGTGGTTACGTTTAAATGTTCAGGGAAATTAAGAGATCAGATTAATTCCTGAGATTTTTCTCAATTCAAATGCATTTTTCCGAACAACTGGTCACGGCTGTTATTCTCACCACACTGATTGGCAGTTATGTGATCGGCAATCTATCGGATTTTTTAAACCTATTATCTTTAAATCCATCACTGCCAGCCGAATTTAAAGACCATTATGACAGACAGAAATATGAGGATTCCCAGAGTTATTTAAAAGCCACCACACGGTTTGGTTTTTTTACTTCCAGTTTTGATCTGGCAATCATTTTGCTGTTCTGGTTTTTTAAAGGGTTTCAATATACAGATGCCTTTGTCCGAGCCTTTGGCTTTTCTTCGATTGTTTCAGGGCTTTTATTCATAGGGATTCTGCTGCTTTTAAGAACCCTTGTTTTTTTGCCTTTCAATATATATTCAACCTTTGTGATAGAGGAAAAATTCGGGTTCAATAAAACAAGCCCCAGAATTTTTGTAATGGATCTGATCAAATCCATAGTTCTTTCCTGTCTTCTGGGCGGTTTTTTACTTGCCCTGATTCTGTTTCTGCTTGAATTCTCAGGTCCTTATGCCTGGGTGTACTGCTGGGTTGCCAGTGCTGTTTTTCTTCTGGCTGTCCAATATATTGTCCCCACCTGGATCATGCCTTTGTTTAATAAATTCACACCACTGGAAGACGGCCCTTTGAAAGAAGCTATTTTTAAATATGCCGATTCAATCGATTTTTCGCTTTCAAATGTCTTTGTTATGGACGGCTCGAAAAGAAGCAATAAATCAAATGCATTTTTTGCAGGGTTTGGCAAAAATAAACGGATTGTTTTGTTCGACACACTTATAGAAAATCAGACAGTTGATGAGCTGGTTGCCGTTCTTGCGCATGAAATGGGCCATTATAAAAAACAGCACATTATCAAGAGAATCATTCTGGCTGTTTTTCAGATGGGGCTGATTTTTTACCTGCTGTCCATTTTTATATCCAGCGAGAGCCTGTTCGCTGCCTTTTATATGGAAAACATCTCTGTATATGCCGGATTGATTTTTTTTGGCATGCTGTATTCACCCATAGATTTTTTCCTGTCTATTTTTTTTCAGGCCTTATCCAGGAAAGATGAATATGAGGCTGACCGGTTTGCTGCTACCACGCTCGGAGAAAGTAAATCACTGGTGAATGCGCTTAAAAAACTGTCGGTACACAATCTGTCAAATCTAACCCCCCATCCGTTTTATGTGGTTTTAAACTATTCTCACCCGCCGGTACTGGAAAGAATCAGGGCGTTAAAACCGCTTTAAATTTGCTTGATTGTTTAATTGGTGGTTGTATGAGAGCTGAACAGGATTGATTATTGCTCAATTTTCTGGACACATTGGTTGCGGCCTTTTTCTTTTGCTGCATACAGCGCCTGGTCTGCCATTGCAATCAGCCCTTCGGCTGAATTATGACTGCCGGGTGTTACCGTTGCAACGCCAAGACTTAAAGAGACATGATCATTTACTTTGGATTTTTCATGGGGGATCATTAGGCTCTGCACATTTTTGCGTATGGTTTCAGCCACAACCATGGCGCCTTTGGCATCGGTATGCGGCAGAACAATGGCAAATTCTTCTCCGCCATACCGGGCGGCCAGATCTGATGAACGGGAAGCGGATGTCTGGATGCTTTTGGCAACCTGAATCAGGCAGTCATCTCCTGCCTGATGACCATAGTTATCATTGTATAATTTGAAAAAATCAATGTCGGACAGGATAAGAGACATGGTTTCTTTGTTTCTGTAATGCCGGTTCCACTCAGCGCCCAGATATTCATCGAATTTTCTTCGATTGGGGATCTGGGTCAGGCCGTCAATAACAGAGAGCATTTTAAGCTTTTCATTTAGTTTTTTAAGCTCCTGCTCTGCTCTGACAGTCTCGCTGATATCAATGGCAAATCCGTTAAATCCGTTCCGTCTTCCGGATTCGTCCTGAGTGGTTTTGGCATAGCAGAGTGCCCAGACAAAGGAATTATCCTTGCGTTTAAGGCGAGCTCTGAATCGAATCACTTCTCCTGCTTCATTAATCGAAAATTTGAATTCTTCTGATCTATCAACATCAAAAAAAGTCTGGGAATAAAAGTCCGAGACCTGCTCAACCACTGCAGTTGACGATTCATACCCCATCATCCATGCATACTCCGGATTTGAGGAAACGATATTATTTTCAGAATTTACATGGAAAAAACCGATGGGCGCAAATTCAAAAATCTGGCTCAGGTTGCGTCTGTGACGTTTTAATGTGGCTTTTTCTTTTAACCTGGCTGAGATATCTTTTGCAAGGACAGCTACCCCGAATTTTTCACCCTTTGTACTCTGGATCGGCGCATAAAAGATTTCGCACTGGATTGTTCTGTCACTCCTTTGCACTTCTGTGGTTATGAACTGTGTGGTTTTGCAGTTTGTCAGCTCACGTTTTGTTAAAGGGGTCAGTTCATCCAGAAAACGTCCCATGGTTTCATCTTCTGTATACCCGAACAGTTCAGCTGCGCCTTTATTCCAGGAAGATACCTGCAGATCAGTATTGGCTTCAATATAGGCCAGTTTTGCCTGACCGATCAAATTGCCGAGCGCTAAAATTCTATCTATCAGTTTTAAGTCCATATCGTCATTTTTAATAAATTTTATTGATTTGAACAAGATACTATGAAATTTTATTTTTTTTAACAAGGGAAATTAATTTGACAGGGGGGAACGAATTGAATCAATGACCAGACTGATTATTACCGCAGATATTCATGGCAGCCACACTTCATGGCTGACCATAAAAGCACTTATGGGGAAAAAAGACGGCCTTGTGGTGGCCGGAGATTTGTTTGATACCCACTACGGCAGCTATTCAAACCCGGATTTTTCCCCGGAGGCAATTAAAAAAGATCTTTGTTTTTTTTTGCATCCTTTTTACTATGTTTATGGCAATTGTGACAGTGAAACTTTTGCGCCGGGGCATAAGAATAAGATGATATTTGAGGCTTTCGGGAAAAAAATGTATCTTCACCATGGTCATCGAGCATTTAATTCCCGGGAGGATGTCGATATCGTCATACAGGGGCATACCCACCTGTGCAGTCTTGAAAAAATTGACAACAGGATTTTTATGAATCCCGGATCCATCTGCAGGCCGAGAAATTCATTAATGACATATGGTGTGATGGATACCTCCGCAATCAGCCTGGTTGAATTAAAAACAGGCAGAATTCTTGCCAGCATTAATTTATGATTGGCTTTTGTTCAGGTGCTGAATCTCATTTTACAGGAGGGACAGGTTTTACAGGGGATATTTTTTGTATCTTTCCTATGCTCATATCTTTTGATCTTCCTGCCTGCATGAGGCTGGCTTTCTTTTTAAGCGCCATAAATTTTTGATATCCGCTATATGGATTTGATCTTGCAGGTCGGGTTTTGCGGGTGGTATTCCTTCTGTCATCTGATTTGGCAGGATAAATTTTTTTTAAAATTTCATCAAAGTCCGGACTTTTTGGACACGCCTGTTTTTTATTTTTCGGCCGGGCTGGCTTGCTTTCAGAAGAAGCAGAAAAGGGTGCGGGATCACTTTTATTATTGAAAAAACGCTTTAGATGCTCAATTGCATCTGCCCATGAAAATCCGTTAGCCTTGTCCGCTGCGTCAGATTTTTTTTTAGCTGCAGGTTCTTTTTGGGGCGCAGGTTCTTTTTGGGGTGCAGGTTCTTTCTGGATTTTTGACGCTGGTTTCTGATCTGTTCCGGGTTCAGGAGATGCTTTTTCTGCTCTTTTTTTTAAATGCGGCGCAAGGCTTTTGAAGGCAAGATTGATTTCCTTCATTCTCGCATCACTGTTTGTTTGACTATCTGGACTATTCGGATTTTGCCCGGCAACATCCGGGTGGTATTGTTTTGCCAGAGAGCGGTATGCTTTTTTTGCATCTTCAAGGCAAACATCGGGTTTCAGATTTAAAATTCTTAAGGCTTCTTTGCTGTCCATCCTAAAATGAATATGCTGCCAGACAGATATGTGTCAAGAATATAGAACAGTGTCAGTAAAAATTGCCAAACATCAATTGAAATGATATGAATTTATCTTATTTCTCTATTTCAAGGAGGCACTATGCCAACGAATCTGAAGATATCTGAACGCGTCAAGAAAAGTCCTGAATTTGCAGCCTGGTTTATTTCTTTTTTCCTGAAAAACCATCTGGATCCTTTTACCTATCCGACAAAGGTGGCCACCAGGGAACAGATTGAATTTATGGTGCATCCTGAAAATAATGAACGATATTATCCCTGTTCGGACAAAATGTTTGATGCCATTATGTCACAGACATATCCGGTGTATTTGAAAAAGCAGTATGAAAAAGTGTTTAATAAAGCCATTGCAATGATTGATGAGCTTATTGATTCCGATGGTGACAAGACCTATTTGAAAACCCTGGTTAAAATAAAATATGATGATGAAATCCGGACAGGCCTGCTCATCCCGTCACGGCTGGAAAAAAGACTGCACATGATTTTTTTGAGCCGGACCCATATTGAAAATCCATATTTTGACAAAAAAAAATCTGCAAACCGTAATGCTTTCCGGTTTTTAAATTCGGAAACCTTTAGTAAGGCTTTGAACCATGTGGAGAATTCCTTATGTGATCTTGAAAATTCCACCCTTCCGGAATTAAAAGAGAAAATCAAGGAGGTTGAATTCAGAAGACTGGTAAGTCTTTTGAGCCAAAAGAACAGGTGGTCCCAGAAAAAGGCAAAAATGCCGTCAATGTCAGAGTTTAAAGAGATATTTGATATCCCGTTTGACGGGACAGGATGGGTGCATCTGCTGGAATTGGTTAAAGGCCGGAAACAGAAAATTCTTTGGCTGGCGGATGAATCCGGAGAGGTGGTTGTTGATTTGAGAATTGCAAAATTTCTGGCAGGCATGGGCCATATTGTTATTTTTGCAGTAAAAGAATCGCCTTTTTATACCAGGGTCTGTCTTGCCGATACCCGGACAGACCCTGTTCTGTCTAAAGAATTTGAAGGTGCGCATTTTATTCATGAGAAAACCATCAGCAAAAACAGTCTGTTGAACTTTTTAAAATATGACAAAAATATTTATGTGGTCTCAGACGGGACAAGTGAAGATTTGAATCTGCTGCTGGCATCTATAACCTTTTCCAGAATTTTTAAGGAAGTGGATTGTGTGATTTCACGAGGTCTGGATCAAAAAGAAAAATTGATTGATTCTCATTTTAATTTTACCCAGAGTATCATTAATATCAGCTGCGAGAAAAAAAGATTAACAATTACCTGCAAACCCCGGCATCCAAATTCCATAAAATTTTCACATCATCAGCTGGAGGAAAAAGCAGATAAGATCATTCAGGAAATGAAACAGGCCAAAAGAAAAAAGATGACAGTCATGTTTTACAGCGGCATTATCGGTTCTATTCCCGGGAAAATTGATGTGGCCAAAAAAATTATGTCCACGTTTATTGATCACCTGCACAAGCAGTCAAGTAATCTGTTTATCATTAATCCGTCCAATTATTATGAACCGGGAATGGATGCCGATGATTTGATGTATATGTGGGAGATTGTGCAACGAAGCGGTTATATTGATATCTGGAGATTTCAGACAACAGATGATATTTCAGAAAGCTTTGCATTATTGAACGAAAAAGTTCCGCCGGAATGGATTGGAAAAGATTCAACATACAGCACCGGCTGCACCAAAGAAATGCGCATTGCCCAGGATGTTCAGAAACAGAATTCTGAAATGCAGTTGATCGGGCCGTCTCTGGATAAATTCATGCGCAGAAATGAATATGGCGTGGGGTCCATGTATGATCAGCGGCTGGCAGATTTTTAATCAGCGATGAACAGGCGGGGCCGGGATACTGCCGGTCCATGTGAAATTTTTTTTGGGTCAGGTCAGTTTTCGGTTAAAGCGTTGGACACAAAACAAATGGCGTGTCATACTGACTTAAATTCAACTTCATTTTTTTTAAGGAGGTTCTCATGCAGGTATCCATTTCTTTTAAAAATATTGATTCTTCAAACGCCTTAAAAGCAAGAGTGCAGGAAAAACTGGACAAACTGGATAAAATGCTGGACGGTCCGTCAGAAGCAGATGTGGTTTTGTCTGTTGAAAAAATACGACAGATTGTTGAAATACGGCTCAAAGGGGATAAATTTCAGGTTCATGCCAAAGAAGAGTCTGAAAATATGTATGCCTCTATTGATGCGGTGGTTGACAAATTAAAATTACAGATCAAGAAAAACAAGGAAAAAATAAGGCGGCATTTATCCGGGGATAAACAAAGTATAAAATCAGACTCTTTTTCAGAGGCCTTGACACCGGATGGTGATGAAGAGGGGGCATAACCTGTTTAACAAATATCCATTCCTTTAAGCATCCTGATATTTGTTTAGCTGTCGGCGGCTTTTATCCTGCGTATCAGACAAGACCCATGAAAGACATGATTTGTTTTTGTGGGTCTTGACACAATAACAGAGCACAACATAATATGTATGTTTTTAATACGGATTAAAAGCATATACAAATATAATTTTAAGGAACTGGAGAATGACAGATCAGGGAAAGAAAAGCTTAATGGATGTGGACGCGCATATTGCAGAACTGAAAGAAGCGCTTTTACACAATGCAGAGTGTGGAACCACGCACTATAACCTTGCAGTGGCGCTTTTAGGAAAACAGGAATATGTTGAAGCTGAAAAAGAACTTCATGATGCGATTGACTGCAGTCCCACATTGGCAGAAGCCTATGTTCTTCTGGGGGGAATCTGTCTTCAACGCAAGGATCTGGAAGGATGTTACCGGTTTAATCAGCGGGCGGTAAAGGCAAGGGCCGGATTTGCTGAGGGCTATGGCAATATGGCGTTTGTTCTGCTTCAGCTGGTGGATGGTAAGGATCCCAAAGAAGATGAGGAAAAGATGGATAAGGCAATTAAAAATCTAAAAAAAGCAATAATCCATAACAAAAATTTTGTGCAGGCATATACCACTCTTGGAACAGCCTATTTTATGAAAGGGCTGGTCCGGGAGGGAATTAAGGCAAATCTTGAAGCGATCAATGTCCATCCTGAATTTCCTGTGGCGCATAATAACCTGTCCGTTGCCTATCTTGAACTGGGTGAGTTTGATAAAGCAATAAAGCATTGTGATATTGCCGTTGAGCTTGGATTTGAGGTGGCTCAGGAATTGATTGACGAACTTGCTCCCCATAGAAAGCCTTAGAAAAACACCATTGCGGGGAAAATCAGGATCAGCGTGTCCGGTCTTCAAAAAAGCTGTAAAAACAACCTTTTTTATTGACATGTTGAAACTTTAATTTTATATCTGCAGTGTTATTTTGCTTGAGTTATTCCTTATGAGTAGAACTTTATTTTTCAACGCTTTGGAATAATAACAAAATTAGACTATTGAATGAAAAATTTGGAAAATTTTTTCATTAATGAATGTAAATGTAATTTAACTATTAACGGAGGTAAGTAAATGGCTAAGCATGAAACTCCTTTACTGGACCAGCTGGAAACCGGCCCATGGCCAAGCTTTGTCTCTGACCTGAAACAACAGGCCGAAAAAAGAGCAAAGAATGTAGAAGGTGTGGAATTCCAGATTCCAGTAGATGTTGTTGAAGATCTGCTGGGTGTTCTTGAACTTTCTTACAAACATGGAAGAACTCACTGGAAACACGGTGGAATCGTAGGTGTTTTTGGTTATGGTGGTGGTGTTATCGGCAGATACTGCGATCAGCCCACAGCATTTCCCGGCGTTGCCGCATTTCATACAATGCGTGTAAATCACCCTGCAGGCAAATACTATTCAACTGAATATCTCAGAAAACTGACTGAGCTGTGGGATTTCAGAGGTTCCGGAATTACCAATATGCATGGTGCAACCGGTGATATCATTCTTCTGGGAACAACAACACCCCAGTTGGAAGAAATTTTCTGGACACTGACCCATGATTTGGGTCAGGATCTGGGCGGATCAGGATCCAATCTGAGAACTCCGGCCGACTGTCTGGGTCAGTCCCGATGTGAATATGCATGTTATGACACCAATGCACTGGTTTATTTTCTGACCAATGAATATCAGGATGAGCTGCATCGTCCGGCATTCCCGTACAAGTTTAAATTTAAGCTGGATGGTTGCCCGAACTGTTGTGTGGCATCTATTGCCCGTTCTGATATGTCTTTTATCGGTACATGGAGAGATGATATCCGTATCGATCAGGATGCAGTAAACAAATATGTTGAAAATGATCCTGCATATCCTGCAAATGCCGGTGCATTCAGAGGAAGCAAAGACTGGGGCCCATTTGATATTGAAAAAGAAGTGACCGGTCTTTGTCCGACCAAATGTATGAAATTTGCAAACAAAAAACTGACAATCGACAATTCAAACTGTACTCGCTGCATGCATTGTATCAATGTTATGCCAAGAGCGCTTAAAATTGGTAAAGACACTGGTCTTTCTATCCTTTGTGGTGCAAAAGCGCCGATTCTTGATGGCGCCCAGATGGGTTCCTTGCTTGTTCCATTTGTTGAAGTCAATCCTGACAATGACTATGAAGAAATCACAGAAATCATTGAAAATGTATGGGATTGGTGGATGGAAGAAGGCAAAAACCGTGAGAGACTTGGTGAGTTGATCATGCGTCAGGGATTCCAGAGACTTCTTGAAGCGACTGGTATTGAGGCTCAACCTCAGCACGTTTCATATCCGAGAACCAACCCGTACATCTTCTGGAAAGAAGATGAGGTTGAGGGCGGCTGGGAACGCGATGTTGAAGAATACAGAAAACATCATCAGAGATAAAAAGGGAGAATAATAATGGCATTTATTTCAACTGGTTATAATCCAGCAAAGCCGATGGAGAACAGAATTACCGACATCGGTCCGAAAGATCATAACGAATTTTATCCTCCTGTGATTCAAAAGAACAAAGGTAAATGGTCTCATCATGAAATTCTTGAGCCAGGCGTTCTTGTGCACGTTGCAGAATCAGGAGATGAAGTATATACGGTAAGAGCAGGTGGTGCACGACTGATGTCCACCACCATGATCAATGAGATTTGTGATATTGCTGACAAACACTGCAATGGTCATGTCCGTTTTACCACACGAAACAATATTGAGTTTATGGTTGACTCAAAAGATAAAGTTGAACCGCTAAAAAATGATCTGGCCTCCAGAAAATTTGATGGTGGCTCTTATAAGTTCCCCATTGGTGGAACTGGTGCTGGTATTACCAACATCGTTCATACTCAGGGATGGATTCACTGCCATACACCTGCAACCGATGCTTCAGGTACAGTTAAAGCGTCCATGGACGTGCTGTTCAATGACTTCCAGGACATGAGACTTCCGGCACAGCTGAGAGTGTCCATGGCCTGTTGTCTGAACATGTGTGGTGCGGTTCATTGTTCTGATATCGCGATTCTTGGATATCACAGAAAACCGCCAATGCTGGATCATGAATATCTGGACAAAGTATGTGAGATTCCTCTGGCTGTTTCTGCCTGCCCTACTGCAGCGATCAGACCGTCCAAACAGGTTCTTGCCAATGGTACAGAAGTAAAATCTGTTGCTGTTAAAAATGAAAGATGCATGTATTGCGGTAACTGTTACACCATGTGTCCTTCAATGCCTCTGGCTGATACCGTCGGTGACGGTATTGTTCTGATGGCAGGTGGTAAGGTTTCCAACAGAATTTCTGAACCTAAATTCTCTAAAGTTGTTGTCGCATTTCTTCCCAATGAAATGCCAAGATGGCCGTCCATGACATCTGCAATCACAAAAATGGTTGAAGCATATGCAGCGGATGCAAATAAATATGAGCGTCTGGGTGACTGGGCAGAAAGAATCGGATGGGAAAAATTCTTTGAAAAATGTGAACTTGAATTTACCCATCATCTGATTGATGATTTCCGGCAGCAGGCATACATGAGCTGGCGCCAGACAACTCAGTTCAAATTCTAAGAAGATAGTTTGAAATATATCTTTTTATAAACTTGTTGAAGCCGGAGTGTATGCTATAATGCACTCCGGCTGAAACATTTAATGAAAAAGGAGTATGATAATGAGTGACCTTCTTGATAATGTAGAAGATGCCACCAAAGCTGTGGTTGATTTTTTGAAAGAAAAGTCTAAAAATAAAACAAAATTTTATCTGAACGATTTTTATAAAATTTTTCCGGATGATAAACCCCGTGCCATAAAAAAAGTGGTTAACAGAATGGTTGAAACAGGAGAGCTTGAATTCTGGTCTTCCGGAAGCACCACCATGTACGGCCTTAAAGGTGCAGGGATTCAGCATTCTTCAGAAAACGAAGAATAAATAAAATTTAAGTTTTCATGCAAGGGATCACCACAAAAAAACCTGGAATTGTTATTGCCGGTCTTGGCGGCGGATCAGGGAAAACCGTTATTTCCATAGGAATAGCGGCTGCATGGAAAAATAAAGGGTTAAAGGTTTCTGTATTTAAAAAGGGACCTGATTATATTGATGCCGGCTGGCTTTCAAAGGCAGCCGGTTGTCCCTGTTATAACCTGGATACGTTTCTCTGCGATCCAGACGTTGTAGTGACTTCCTATTTAAAAAATTCCAGTCAAAGCGAAATTTGCGTCATTGAAGGTAACCGCGGCCTGTATGATGGTATCGATACCAATGGGTCTACTTCTACGGCAGAGCTTGCAAAGCTGCTGAAACTTCCTGTCCTGTTGGTGCTGGACTGCACAAAGAGCACACGAACCATGGCAGCACTTCTGATGGGATGTATTGCCTTTGATCCGGATATTCAAATCTGTGGTGTGATTTTGAACCGCGTGGCCGGAAAAAGACATGAAGGCAAGGTACGTGCAAATATAGAGAAATATTGCAATGTCCCGGTGTTTGGCGCTATCCCTAAATTAACAGCTGAAGATTTTCCCGAACGACATATGGGGCTTGTGACTTCAGATGAACACCAGTTTTCAGACACAGCAATCACAGCTGCTGTTAAAGTGGCTGAAGAGAATATTGATCTGGATGCGCTGTATCGCTGTGTACTGGGTCAAAACACCCAGGATTCATTTCAGATGAACGAGAATGCGCAGTCTTGTGCGATGGACGCATCTGATATTGTTATCGGCGTTATAAAAGATTCTGCTTTTCAATTTTACTATCCGGATAATATTGATGCCCTTGAAAAATCAGGGGCAACCATCATTTACATCAGCCCTTTGACTGAAACAACCATTCCGGGTGTCCATGCGATTTATATGGGTGGCGGATTTCCTGAAACCCATGCCCCCCAGTTGGCTCAAAACGAATTGTTTAAAAAGAAACTAAAAGAACTGTCTTTAAGCGGTCTGCCCATATATGCAGAGTGCGGGGGACTGATTTTTCTGGGAACCAGCATCCGACTGGATGGTGTTGACTACCCGATGTCGGACATTCTCCCCATTCGGTTCGGAATGTCCAAACGCCCACAGGGTCATGGATATACAAAGGTGGAAGTGGTCCATGACAACCCGTTTTATCAGAAAGGAGAGATCCTCAAAGGTCACGAGTTCCGGTATTCAAGTGTCCTTGATATTGACTACCAGGATTTTGAAATGGCTTTTAAAATGGAAAGGGGCAAGGGCATCCTGAATAAAAAAGACGGATTTTTCAAAAACAATACGTTTGGAACTTATACCCATATTCACGCACTTGGGAGCCATTCCTGGGCGCCTTCCCTGGTGCGGAAGGCAGCAGCATACAAAGCTTTAATTCACTGATTTGATCGAATGCATATTGGAAAAAATGAGAAAAAAAGAAGGTTTTCCTTTATCATAAGAAAAACCTTCTTTTGTATATAGCGTTTTGTTGACTTCAGATGTTTATTTCTTGGTTAAAGACACATGACACTGTCCGCAAGCAGTCGGGGCGTTTTTATTGCCTTCTTTTTTCAGCGCTTTATGGCAGTCAACGCAATTGCCGTGCATGGCATTTTCAAGCACCAGGATATCTTCTTTTTCGCCCTTTTTTTGTTTGGCTTTTTCGAGTTTGGTATGGCATTCAACACATTTTTGAACATTGTCGCCAGTCTTCAGTGCTAAAGGCTTGCCGTCTTTATCATGATGACAGTCACCGCAGGAAATCTTATAGTCTTCAGCATGTTTTTTGTGGGTAAAAACTACATATGCGGTTTTCGGGGGAGTTTTGGTTCTTTTTTTGTACTTGTTATAGTCCATTGTGATTGAATCTGAAACAGTTGTTCCGGCCTGTAGCCCTGTCGCAATAAAAATTACAGCGATTCCTGCTGCCAAAAGCAAAGTCACTAATTTTTTGTTCATAATCGGTTTCGCTCCTTTGTTGATTTCAATTTTACGCTTTGTGTTACTGTTGGAATTTACATTCCGTCAGTTGTTTCCTTAAAATAACTCCCTGTTTTTTACACCTGCCAAAGGTTAAAAGTCAATAAAAAACCGGATTTTTTTGGGGTTCTGAACAATCAGGATGTTCCGGCAGGGTGGTTCTCTGGCATGGTGTCCGGTGAAGCCCCCTAATTTTCAGTATCATTTTTGCTCTCCCCGGTCTCCTGGGTTTCATCTGATTCAACAGATTTTTGTCTGCCAAATATTTTTGCACCAATGATACTGAGTTCATATAAAACCATTAGTGGAATGGCCATCATGATCTGTGTAACTACATCGGGCGGCGTAATAATCGCAGCTCCGATAAAAAATAAAAGAGTGGCATATTTTCTGTTTTTCTGCAGGAACGGAACCGTCACGATTCCCATGCGGGCCATAAAGGTTAAAACCAGCGGGAGTTCAAAGGCAAACCCGAATGCCAGAAGCATTTTTGAGGCAAATGAAAGATATTCTTTCATGGACGGCATGGCTTGAATGGTATCTGTGGAAAACCCCAGGAAAAATTGAAATCCGTATGGAAAGACAATAAAATATCCAAAGGAAGCTCCCAAACTGAAAAAAAGAACAGATAAAATAACGATGGGCAAGACATATTTTTTTTCTTCGCGATACAGACCCGGTGAAACAAACATCCAGAATTCATAAAATATAATCGGTGTGGAAATCGCAATTCCGGCAAGCAGAGAAACTTTTAAATAGGTAAAAAAAGCTTCCGGCAGTCCGGTAAATATAATTCTGGCATTTTCCTGGCTGCCCATGGCCTCGACAAGCGGGGCAATTAAAAAATTAAACAGCTTTTCCTTAAAAAAATAAGCGACAAAAAAACAAATGCCCACAGCAGAAAAAGATCTGATCAACCGGGTTCTAAGTTCACCCAGATGTTCTGTAAAAGGGCTTTTTTCTTCAATATTCATGATTTACTGTCAATATTATCAGCTGATGCCTGAGATGGTGAAGCGTCCTTTTCTGTAGAAGTGGTTTGCTTTTCATTCTCAGGGATATCGTTTTCAGGCGGGTAGGCGGTGTCATTTTTCGATGGTGCCTGTTTCTCGGAATTTTTTATAACATCTTTTAAACTGGGGGTTGTAATTTCTGTATTGTCAAAATCTTTCACAGCAGCTTCCACATCAATGCTGCGTTTAAAATCCTGGGCTGAGCGCTTGAATTCACCCATGGCATGGCCAAGCGTCTTTGCAAGTTCAGGCAGCTTTTTAGGGCCGATAATAATCAGGGCAATTGCCAGAATCATAAGAATCTCAGTCATTCCCAAGCCAAACATATTATATCTTAACTCCTTTAAAAATCATCGCTTATATCAGATTTTGAAGTGTACACTGAATGCCTGTATAGTGTCAAGAAAGGATAAAACCGGTTTCCAAAAAGAACAGGAGAAATGTCATCACTGTTTATCACCCTGGTTTTTATTGGGATAGGCTGGTTTTTTCCTTTTTTTGTAAGGCGGTTTTTTCCGGCTCTGGTTTCCGGGCCCCGGACCAGGAGCAGCTTTTTTTCCAGACGGGTGCGGATTGGGTTTTGGAAGTGCCTTGTCCAGTTCATCAGACGGGTATTCACAGATAATTTTGTTTCCCAGCACAGCTTCAATCTGGGGGATGAAAAAAGAACTCATTTCATCGGCAAAACTGATGGATGTTCCAAGGGCTCCGGCCCGTCCGGTTCTGCCTATCCTATGAATATAATGTTCGGGTTCGGTGGGCAGGTCATAATTAATAACATGACTGATATCTTCAATATGAAGGCCTCTTGCTGCAACATCTGTGGCAATCAGGATATTAATTTTCCCGTTTTTAAAATCGTCTAACACTTTAAACCGTTTATCCTGGGCAACATCTCCAGAAAGAATACTGCATTTTTGTCCGTACCGGTGGAATTTTTCGGATAAAAATCTTGATGTATCTTTGCGGTTGACAAAAATGATGACCCGCTGGAGTTGTTCATTGTTGATAAGGTTATATACATTTTTAAATTTATCTTTTTCAGTGGTGATATAAACGATCTGGTTGATACCGTCCGCAGCAGTCTGTTCAGGTGTAATCTCAATCCGGACAACATTGTCTGTGGTCCAGCTTTCTGCAAGCCTTAAAACTTCCGGAGACAGTGTGGCGGAAAAAAACAGTGTCTGCCGGTGTTTTTTATGCGGCGTTTTTAAAATAATCTTGCGGACATCCGGAACAAATCCCATGTCCAGCATTCTGTCTGCTTCATCAATGACAGCGATTTCCACCTTGGAAACATCGATCAGTCTTTTGCTCATGAAATCAATCAGGCGACCGGGGGTGGCCACAATGACATCCACAGGCTTCTGTTTAAGCAGTACCTGCTGTTTTTGATAACCGGTACCGCCATAAATCGCAATGATTTTCAGGGGGGTATATCTGGCAAGATCCATGAAATCCTTTTCAATCTGATGGACCAGTTCCCGGGTGGGTGCGAGTATCAAAGCTCTTGGGAATCCCTTGGGGTTTTTCCCCGGCTTTTTTAGAAAGGCATTGAGCATGGTAAGGATAAAACTGGCACTTTTACCCGTGCCGGTCTGGGCCTTTGCCGTGGCATCCTTGCCTTCCAGTGTGTGAATTAGAAGTTCAGCCTGGACCGGGGTGCAGTATTTAAAATCCAGATCCGCAATGGCGTGCATGATAGTGGCAGGAAGATTGAGATCATGGAAACGGGTCATGCCCTTTTGAGGTTCGACGGGAAAATCATTTACTGACCATTTTTTGATATCGGGCGTGTTTTTGGGTCTGGTTTTTTCTTCGGGCACCTTTAATGGAGTCTGGTTTATTTCAGGATCTGCCTGGAGGGGGTGACACTTTTTCTCCGCAGAGTCGGGCAGCGGCTTTTCTTTGGCAGCTGTTTTCTGTTTGGGGAGGGTGAACAGTGATTTGATAAAGGAAATAAATTGTTTCAATGGTATAATTCTTTAATGTTTTATAAAGGTTAATACAGATTTTAATTGCTGCAAAAGGTTCTAACAGACAGGGAGGCTTTTGTATAGTTTTTTTGTTGCAGAAAAGCTAAATATTTAAAAAAACTTGACTTTTTGCAGCATTCAGAGTTAGACAGAAAATTGAAAACATTAAAATTTATTGAAAAAAGGTAATATAAATGTTCATATTAGCAAATTTTTTCGAAGCAGTCGCAGTGGTATTCAATTTGGTGCTCACTGCCTATTTCTGGATTGTCATTGCAGGAGCTGTTTTGTCCTGGGTGAATCCGGATCCCTATAACCCGATCGTTAGATTTATCAATAATGTGACAGAGCCGGTGTTTTACCAGATCAGAAAGAGGCTGCCGGTTTTTTTTGGCGGAATGGATTTGTCTCCGCTTGTTGTGATTTTAGCGATTAAATTTCTTCAGATATTCGTTGTAAATAATCTTTTTCAATTGGCGCAAAGAATATCATAATCAAGACGAGGAGTTCTTATGGGTATCACATCATTGGTGGTTAAGCAAAAGGAGTTTACAACCCGGTTCAGGGGGTTTGATGTCCAGGAAGTGGATTATTTTCTTGAAGATGTGTCAAAAGAACTGGATGAATTGAATCAGGCCATAAAACACTTACAGGAAGAAAACCATCGGTTTAATCTGGAAAATCAGGGGTACCGAAAACGGGAAAATTCCATGAAGAATGCGATGATTCAGTCCCAGAAAGTACTGGATCAGATGAAGGAAAATGCAAAAAAATCTGCCGAGGTGATCATTGCCAATGCCGAGGTGGAGGCAGAAAGAATACTGAATCGTGCCCATAAAAGATTGTCTCAGCTTCACAGCGATATTATTGAACTCAAACGGCAGCGCATTCAGCTTGAAATGCAGATCAGCGCTGTGCTCGAAACCCATTCAAAAATGCTCGAAATGACCAAGGAAGAAAACAAGGCGGCGGATGAAACTGATTCGACGTTGAAATTTATCAAACAGGCGTAAGTAATTTCCTCAACACAGAACTGATAAGGGTATAAAAAATGGCTGAAATTGATGCTTTTTTTAAGTTGATGCATGAGCAGGGTGCTTCGGATCTTCATTTGTCTTCCGGTCAGCAGCCGGCCATCCGGTTGCACGGGGATATAGAGCGGATTAAATATGAAACCCTGACCAGTGATAAGCTCAGAACGCTTTTATATGAAATCACCTCCCAGGAAAAAATTAAAGTCTTTGAAGAAACCGGGGATGTGGATTTCGGTTATGAAATACCTGGTCTTGCGCGCTACAGGGCAAATTATTTTATGCAGAAAAGCGGAATTTCAGCCGTGTTTCGTGAAATTCCTTCAGAGATACTGACAGCAGAACAACTGGGCCTTCCATCGGTCATCTCAAAGCTGGCATACCTGCCAAGGGGGCTTGTCCTGGTAACAGGACCAACCGGTTCCGGTAAATCAACCACGCTTGCCGCCATTATTGATCAGGCCAACAGAAACCGCAAAGACCATATTATTACAGTGGAAGACCCGATCGAGTTTGTGCATAGAAGTCAGGGGTGTATCGTGAATCACCGTGAGGTCGGGCTTCATACCCGGACATTTTCCTCTGCCTTGCGAGGCGCATTGCGTGAAGACCCGGATATTATTCTGGTAGGCGAGCTCAGGGACCTTGAAACGATTTCTCTTGCCATTGAAGCGGCTTCAACCGGTCATCTGGTATTTGGAACCCTGCATACATCCAGTGCTGCTAAAACAGTTGATCGTATTATTGAAGTGTTTCCTTCAACCGAACAGGCCCAGATAAGATCAACACTGGCAGATGGTCTCAGGGCGGTTGTGGCCCAGACTCTGTTCAAAAGAATTGATAAAAAAGGCAGGTGTGCGGCATTGGAAATTCTTGTTGCAACGCCTGCTGTCCGTAACCTTATCCGTGAGGCCAAAACCCATCAGATTGCATCCATGATACAGACGGGGAAACAATACGGGATGCAGCTGCTGGATGATGCGATTATGCAATTGTATCAAAAAGGGTGGATCAGTCCGGATGCGGCATATGGAAAAGCCAACAATAAATCTTTATTCAGGTCATTTTTAAAGACACCACCGGCAGATTTTACAGAAGCTTGAACACCACGGTCTTTAGATTAAATCCCCAGGGAGAATGATATGAAAAAACAGCAGGTTGATCATATACTTTCCAAAATGCTGGATTCCAACAGCAATGTGTCTGATCTTAATTTTACACCGGGCAAACCCCTGCAGGTTGAAAGTTCAGGAGAGCTTGTGGCAGTGGATATTGATCCGGATTTTAAACTGCTTACGCCTTTTCAGACAGAAATTATTGCACTAAATTTAATTAACAATAACAGAAAGCTGACCCAAACCCTGATCCGGGAAGGATCATGCGATCTTTCGTACCAGCTGGGAAACAAAGCCCGGTTCAGGGTGAATATTTTTTCCAGGTCCGGTAAATATTCCATTGTTCTGAGAAAGCTGGAGACAAAGATTCCAACCATTGAAGAGCTGAATCTTCCCAAGGCATTTCATGCCATGGCAGAAGAGCGCAACGGGATTATCTTTGTTACCGGTGCAACAGGGTCTGGTAAATCAACCTCTCTTGCAGCGCTTCTGGACAAGATCAATGAACAAAAATCAGTTCATGTCATTACCCTTGAAGATCCCATTGAATATCAGCACCCCCAGAAAAAATCCACGTTTAATCAGCGCGAACTGGGAGTGGATTTTGACACCTTTGCAAACGGGTTGAGGGCAGCCTTGCGTCAGGCACCCAAGGTCATTCTGGTGGGTGAAATGAGAGACAGGGAAACCGTTGAGATCGGATTGTCTGCAGCAGAAACAGGACATCTGGTACTGTCAACACTGCATACGGTTGATGCAGGTCAAACCATTAACCGTGTCCTGGGTATGTTTTCTACTGAAGAAGAACGACAGATCAGAATTCGTCTGGCAGATACGATCCGGTGGGTGGTTGCACAGAGGCTTCTGCCCAGAATTGGCGGTGGCCGGATTGCCGCTTTTGAAATCATGGGAACAAATCTGCGGGTAAAGGACTCCATTCTTCACGGGGAATCCGAAGGCAAGACCTTTAACGACATCATCACTGCCGGGAAGGCCCAGAATATGGTTTCCTTTGATGAATATATCATTTCACTGTATGAAGAGGGCAATATCAGTGAGGATATAGCAGCCTCATATGCTTCCCGGCGAGATATTGTGGGAAGAGGTCTTGATTCAATCAAAAGTTCACGTGGCGAGACAACCACCAGGATTGATTCATTGAAGATTGATCATGGGTATGAAGGGAGATAAACCATGAACGTGATATGTCAGCAGTGTAAAACAAAGCTCAATATTCCGGAACATAAACTTTTACAGGATAAGGAGTCTGTGTTCAAATGTCCGAAATGCAAAGAAAAGATAACAGTTCCGCCGGTGAATAAATCCAACCCTTTGGCTTCAAGTACAAACGATATCTCGAAACCCTTTTTTGATGACCGGGAAAATGCAATGATCTGCATCGAAGATCCGGTAATGAAAAAAAAAGTATTTTCCATGATTGCGCAGATGGGATTCAACGCAGAAACAGTTATTGATGTTAAAGATGCATTGGAAAGGATGGAATATCATGTGTACCATCTGGTCATTCTTGATGGGGATTTTGATGAAAAAAAAGGTACTCAGCGTATTTTAAGCAGAATGAATACCATTGATATGTCTTTACGCCGGCAGATCTGTCTGGTTCTGATCAGTAACCGATATAACAGCAACGACAACATGGCCGCTCTGCACGCCAGTGTAAACAATATTATTCATATGGATGATATCAGTCATCTGGATTCATTCCTGTCACAGATATTAACAGACCATAAGAATTTTTATACTGTCTATAATGAGTCTTTGAAACAGACCGGAAAAGCATAAAGGAACGGTGAACAAGAAGATCCTTTATGATTCATCTATGGCACGAACCTTTCGATTTTTCCGAATGGCTTAAAAGAACCTTTTCGTTTTTGAATATTGCTGTTTTTATCATTACAGCACTGTTTATCTTCAGTGAATTCCGGTTTGACTGGATGGAACGTCTTCTGGGGACATATCTGTCTTCGACAAATTCTGCACGCCCTGAAACCGGAGCAATCTGGGAAACCGGAAAACAGGCTTTTAATGCCCGTGAATATCTGGATGATATTGTCAGCAAAAAAGAAGATGCCCGTGCGAACGTCCATGATGCATCCTCTTTTTCTTTTTTATCCGCCAATCTTGCACCGGGTGAGTGGGTCACCCTTGAAAAGAATCAGTTTAAAGCACTTTATCTGTCAATTGAAAAATCAGCCGCTGAAAAGATCATGGAACCGGCACAACTGGTTTGGCTTCTGAAAGGAAGTCATCTGGACAGGATTTTCTGTGAAGGGGTTTCGGACGGAATAAAAATTTATTTTCTTGATTCAGATAATCGAGTGATTAAACAGATGGAGTTTAAAAAAGAGGATATTCTCAAAATTGAGGCCGGAGAAAAGCCGCTTCCCGGAAAACTGGATCAGATGAGCGGGTTCTCGGGCCGGATTTATCCGGCACAGAATTTTTTTGATGCATTATTCAAATTGCCCAAAGATATTCTTCCGGATTTGATGGATAACCCCCAGAGTCTTCTGGAGCAGGAAGGTGAAATTATTCGTGTGGGCGTATGGAATGAGGTCAAGGACGGGTATATCCGGCTGGGCTTTGAATTTGAAAAAAATGATGGGTTTCAGGTGGTGTTTGTAAAAGGCCGCGAGTGGGCAATCTGGCAGTTAAGTCTGAACCTGAAAGGAACAGGAGAATGAAGGCCTTTTTTAGAATATTGCCGTTTATCCGGTTTGTTTTGTTTTCCGGTTTGATTCTTGTCTCTCTGGGATCGGTTTTCGGTATGTGTTTAGTGTTTTATATGGCAGACGATCTGCCTAAACTGCCGTCGCCTTTAAGCCGGATTATTGAAACACCACAAACCCAGATTTTAGCCTCAAACGGACAGTTGATGATTTCTTTAGGGGAAAGAGAAAGCATTCCTCTGGATATGGTGTCTCAGGATTTTATCAATGCCATTATCGCCACAGAAGATCACAGATTTTATGAACACAGGGGAATCAATAAACTTAGGACGTTAAAGGGGCTTTATATTACCTTGACAAAGACTGGTAAAGTTCAGGGTGCGTCAACGATTACCCAGCAGCTTGCAAAAAATTTATTTTTCAGTTTTGAGCAGACCTTCACACGAAAATTCAAAGAGCTGCTGGTGGCATTGCAGATTGAAGCCTCCAGCACAAAGCAGGAAATCCTCCATGCCTACATCAATCAGATTTATTTCGGTGCAGGTGCCCAGGGAATAGAAAAGGCAGCCAACGTCTTTTTTGGCAAATCATCACTTGATTTAACCTTGTCTGAAGCAGCCCTGCTGGCCGGGCTGCCGAAATCTCCTGCCAATTATAATCCATACCGGCATTATGACCGTGCTTTGGAAAGAAGAAATATTGTTCTAAGACGGATGGTTCAGGTGGGATTTATATCTGATCTGCAGGCGCAAAAAGCGAGGCTGGAAATGCCGGAACTTCATCAGAAACAGTCTGATTCCAGAACCGGGAATTATTTTATAGATGCATTGATTTCTGAGTTAATTCAACGCTATGGAGAAGACGTGGTTTATCATGGTGGAATAAAGGTGTTTTCCACTGTAGACCCGAGACTTCAGACATATGCGCAGAATGCTTTGAAAAACGGTCTTAAAACCCTGGATGACCTGATGGGAATAAAATCAGATGCGTCTGAACGGCCCCAGGGCGCACTGGTATCCATTGAAGTCGGGACAGGCGCTGTAAAAGCGCTGGTGGGGGGGAGAGACTATCATCAAAGTGAATATAACCGGGCCATGAAAAGCCGGAGGCAGCCCGGCAGCGGATTTAAACCTTTTTTATATTATACCGCATTTAAAAATCTGGAATATCATCCGGCAACGCTTATGACAGATAAGCCGGTGGTTATTTCTGTGAAAGGGTCTCCTGACTGGATGCCTAAAAATTTTAACAAGATCTTTGAAGGGGACATGATCTTAAAAAAAGCGCTGATTGATTCAGTGAACACGGTTGCGGCGCAACTGGTTGAAAAAACCGGACCCGCATCAGTGAATCAGACGGCCAGGATCTGCGGGATTAAAAGCCCGCTGGCAGATGTATATTCTGTTGCATTGGGCACCTCAGGGGTGACCCCTTTTGAAATGGCTTCTGCATATGCTGTTTTTGCCACCATGGGTGTCCGGCATGAACCCTTTTTGTTCAAGCGGGTGGAGGATGCGTTTGGCCGTGTGATTTTTGAGCACATTATTCAGGAAAAAAGAGTTCTTGAATCGGGTATGGTATATCAGGTGGTGGACATGATGAAATCCGTAATTGATCAGGGGTCGGGCAGCAGCATCCGCAAGATGGGATTTGACCGGCCGGCAGCGGGAAAAACCGGAACAACAGACGGATACAACGATGCATGGTTTACCGGTTTTACACCAACATTAAGCACGTGTGTCTGGACAGGCTTTGATAAAAAAACCCGATTGGTTGATACGAATCATGCAGGGATTACCGGGGGAAGGAGTGCAGCGCCCATCTGGGCGGATTTTATGAGAAATGCGTTAAAATCCGATCCTGAAAGGGATTTTCCGATTCCCGATAATATCCGGTTTGAAACGGTGGATGTCAGGACTGGCTGCAATCTTGATTTGGAAGAAGATAATGCCAGAGGTCTGACAGTGGCTTTAAAATCCGATCAGCACTTATGTGAAAAAGAGGAAGAATGATCCGGATTATAAGATATATCGGCGTTTATTTATGGCTTACGGTTCTTTTTGCTGTTCCTGCCGTTTTTTTTATCATTTCTGTGTCTGTCCGGTTCGGATTTTCACTCAGTCCGATATCTATAGGAATCCTTGTTTTTGTCCTGACAGGTTTTTTAATTGGATTTTTGATGAACACTATTGCAAAAAAATGGATCATTTCCCTGATTAAAGAAGGACAGGCCTGGGAACGTTCCGGGTGGGTTGAAAAAGCAAAAAAAAAATATATCCTGGCATTACGGGTATTTGATACCTTCCTTTTATTCCCCTTATCGGATAAAAAAACAGCAAAAAAAATAACCGGTGTCATTGCCGGCTTCTGGTTGAATAATCCGGGTGATCATCCGAATTTTAAGCTGGGCACAGCGATGTATCTTAAAACGAACCCTATGGATACGAATATTGCAGGTTTGTGGCTTTCCCGGATATCCCAGGCAAATATTGTAACGTCTCTGGAACAGGATGTTTTATATGTGCTTGCCCAGGCTCATATGGAAAATATTCGGCTGCTGCCGCTTTTGGCAAATATCTTTTTAGGCCTGCAAAGAAGCGATCTTGTGGCAAAGAAAATCTATCAGCAGGTAATGGCCAGACCGGATCTTGCAAAAATTTATCAGAGCAGAATCTGTGAACTGACAGATGAACCGGAAGACAATCTTATCCGGCAGGCGGTTTTTTTCATGCCTGAACAGGTGCCGGAAAAAACTGATCAAATAGGTGAAACAGGTCGAAAATTTGTATCCGGGGTATGGTTCACTGTAAAAAATGTCTGGATATTCTTTGTGCAGATGCCCCGGTCTGCGGCGCATCATATCTTTTTATTTTTCAGAAGGTCGGTTGTTTATTTTAAGGTGCATGAAAAATTCAGATCTTATCTGACAACCGGTATATTGGGTCTGTTCCTGGCAGGTTTTATATTTTTTATGGTCAGCACGCTTTCACATACACTCAAGACCCGGGTGACAAAAGATACACCGGCTGTTCCGGAAAAAATAATACCGAAACCCTTTACCATACAGGTGGCAGCTTATTTGACACTGTCCCATGCACAAAATTATGTTGATTCCTTGAAAAAAAAGCAGATTGATGCCAGTATTAAAAAAGTAGAGGGCGGCGGGAAAACCTGGTTTGTTGTGAGGGTTTCGGAATTTGAAGACAAACACAGTGCCACTGATTATGGGAACAAATTAAAGCAGCAGCACCTTATTGATGATTTTTTTGTGAACAACCGTTAAATTCACCCGCCCAAAAATCGAGCCGCCTTACAAATTGATCACCTTGTCCGCGAGCTGCATGGATGTGACAATATCCAGCATATTGGTGGTCTGTCCGATCATTTTTTCATTCATCAGATCCAGATGCGTCAGACAGGTGCCGCAAACCAGTACATCCACCCCGGCCTGTTCAAGCTGTGTTAATTCTTCAAGAACCGCAGAGGTATTAATGGATAATTTTACACCATGATTTACCATGACGATCCGCCAAAGATCATTGCCCATTTCCTTGAGTGTTCTGATAAAATTAATCATCAGACTTTTTCCCAGATCCGGGTCTCCTTTTCCGATCTGTTCTGAAGACAGCATGATCATGATTTTCTGATGATCATGCCTCTTTTTTTGATCCGGTCCGGGTAAGGAATCTGGCACAGAAGGGGGGATGTCTTTCTGATCTCTTTTTCCGGAAACAGTTGAAGTGATCCCATTGGAATCCACGGTAACTTCAAACCCCTGTGAACTTAAAAATCGGGAAACATTTTCCATTGCCGCATCATTATCAACAAGAATATTAACCTCATGAACAGTCTCCCGCTCAAGATATTTTTTTGTTTCTATCACCGGCGCCGGGCATTGCAGGTTTGTGCAATCGAGTGTCCTGGTCATTTTATCTTCCTTTTAGACATAATAGTTTACAGAATTTTAAGCGGACCCGGGCGTGAAGTCAAATAGCGATAATAAATACAGATATGAATTGTCATAGAAATTTTTGATCCGGGTCATCTGATTCTAAGTGCTTTTATATTGGTATTGACACCCAAGGCCTTCTGTGAACATACTTTGCCCAAATTGCACCAAGTCATCATTTTAAAAAAAGGAGACACAACATGGTTATCATTACAAATGTTACTTATCCCCCCGAGAGCACAAAGGAAATTGCCAAACGCTATCTGAAGGCCCCCACACTGCCGGATTTTTTGATCAAAAAAGGTCCGTATATTTCATCCAGTATGACCGGCGGCATGAATTCCATTACATTTTATGAGCTCAATGATGACCGGTTTGCAGAAGGTATAAAAGCCATTCAGGACAGCATGACAATTTATTTTGGCGTGCCTGGATATAAATATGATTTAAAGCCTTATTTTGAGCTGGAAGAAGGACTGGACATACTGGGCCTTTAGCGCTGGATTTTTTTTGACTGCTGTATGCCCCAGGCGCAGATACTGCTGAATGCCTTGAATTTCCACTTTTGAGGGAAATCAAGGCACTGCCCGGGTTTTACAGCCTGTATCCGGCATCCCTGGGGGCCTAAAAAGATACATTCTCCATTTTCCTTGTCGATCAGGCTGAGCGCCTTCCGATCCCGCGTAATCCGGGTATATTTTTCGATAAACGCATATATAGCCATGTTCAGATATGCAGCAATCTTATCGGATTCACCTTCCCTTAAACGGACATACCCGTCCTGTTGACAGCAGGCGCCGCATTGAAGGCATTTAAATTTTGAGAAATCATCCATTGTTTCAGTTTTTTTATATCCTGTTTTTTACATCTATTGACAAAAGATCATGTTAATTTTAATTAAGTTGAACGCATTGTGTCAATCATCGGTTAAAAATTGTTCAGTAATGAAAGCTCGGGTTATATTTTTGAAAACACCTTGCACATTGTCATTCATAAAAACATTGAGGAGGGTTTAGGATGAAAAAGCTATCAACGGTATTCATTTTTTGTGTCCTGCTTTTGGCTGCAGGTCCTGGCATGTCGGCAGATACAATCAAGATCGGGTTTAATATCCCCATGACCGGTGATATTCCCAAGGTCGGAGAATCTTCTAAATTTTCTGCAGAAATGTTGAAAGCGGATATCAATGGAGCCGGCGGTCTGGAAGTCGGTGGCAAAAAATACATGCTTGAATTTGTTTATGAAGACAATGAAGCAAAAGCGGAGTCTGCTGTCACCACAGCATTGAAACTGATTGAAAAAGATCAGGTTCTGGCCATGATTGGCCCTAACTCCAGCAAACAGGCTGTTCCTGCCGGTGAAGTGGCCAATGACAATGAAACTGTTATGGTAACCCCGTGGTCAACCAATCCGGACACCACCCTGGATCGACCCTGGGTATTCAGGGCGGCATTTCTTGACCCGTTCCAGGGACCGGTTGCGGTGAATTTTGCAGTAAAAACATTTAATGCCAAAACCGCTGCAGTGCTGTATGATCTTTCCAATGACTATTCAAAAGGACTTGCAGAAATTTTCAAGGATGTGTTCGAGAAAAAAATGGGCAAGGGAACGGTTGTTGCCTTTGAAAGTCATGGTACAAAAGATCAGGATTTTTCAGCTCAGCTGACAAAGATCATCGGTGCAAAACCGGATTTTATTTTTTTGCCGGACAATTATAATCAGGTGGCACTCATTGTGAAACAGGCTCATCAGCAGGGATATAAAGGCCAGTTTATGGGGTCTGATGCCTGGGGATCTTCTGAATTGATGACTTTATGCGGTGATGACTGCAAGGGGCTGTATTTTTCAACCCATTATGCAGCAGCAGGCGCCACAGGCGCAACCAAAGAATTTATTGATCGGTACACAAAAAAATACGGGTATGTGCCCGATGATGTCGCAGCCCTGACCTGGGATGCCACCCGGATTGTTTTAAAGGCGATTCAGGATACCGGCGGATTGACCGGAAAACTTAAAAAAGACCGAAAGGCAATTTTAAACGCAATGGCGGCCATTCCGTCTTTTGACGGAATAACCGGCAGCATGAAATTTGATGAGCAGGGTGATCCGGTCAAATGTGCTGTGGTTGTAAAAATCAGTGATACCGGTGAATTTGAGTTTACCGAATCCGTATGCCCTGAATGATATATGATTGAAATTTTCCCCGGCAGTTTTTTGGCCACCTGCCGGGGAAAATGATTCAACAGTAAGGTTAAAGATTATTTCATGATAGAAACAATCATTCAGAATTTAATAAACGCACTGCAGTGGGGAAGTTTTTATGCCCTGATTGCACTGGGGTATACCATGGTGTACGGCGTGCTGACGCTGATAAATTTTGCCCATGGTGATGTGTTTATGGTCGGGGCGTATATTGCTTTTTTTGTTGCCACCTTTATTCTCACGGTTCTGGGACTGCCCGGATGGATTGCCCTGGCCCTGACAATTCCTGTGACCATGATCCTGACCTCGATGGTCGGTGTTTCCCTTGAACGGATTGCCTATCGGCCACTGCGCAGAAAAGGTGCCCACAGGCTGTATGTCGTTATCACGGCGTTGATGTGCGGGTTGATTCTGGAGCATGCCAATCTGGCCATTCTGGGTGCCAGCAGAAAAGCCTTTCCGTCTTTAATTGTTGAGCATGTGTATACGGTTGGCGGTGTCAGTTTTACCAATTTGAAAATCGCTGTTATTGTCACGGCCATTCTTTCATTTTTCATCCTTCAGTGGATTGTGACCCAAACCAAGGTGGGCATGGCCATGCGGGCGATTTCCTATGACAAGTTTGCAGTTCCGCTCATGGGAATTCCCATTGACAGTATCATTGTGATCACCTTTGCTTTAGGCTCTTCTTTTGCAGGACTTGCAGGTCTTCTTTTTGCCATGAGCTATCCTGTGCTGGAACCTTATATGGGGGCGCTGATCGGATGGAAAGCATTTATTGCAGCGGTTGTCGGCGGAATAGGGGATATCCGGGGCGCTTTTTTAGGGGGGTTTTTGCTGGGTGCGGTTGAAATTTTAGTTGTGGCGGTTTTTCCGTCCACGTATCGTGATCTGATTGCGTTTACCGTATTGCTCATCATTTTATCCTTAAAGCCCACCGGGCTGTTCGGCATTGCCAAAACCACCAAAATATGAGGAAAACACCGGTGAAATCCATACTGCAGCGATATTCTGTTCATTTCATTCTGGTGGTGCTTGGCGCGGGGATTACATATCTGGCATATCAGGAGGCCATCGGGCTGTATGTTTTATCTGTTCTGATGTTCATGGGCGTGAATATCATCCTGTCAACCAGCTTGAACCTGGTAAATGGCAATATGGGTGAGTTTTCCTGTGGTCATGCCGGTTTCATGTGTGTGGGGGCGTATGTGGCATCTATCTTAGGTGTCCTGCTGTTTGCAAAGGATAAAATTTTCGGTGTCCCGCTTTTAAGCCCTGATCTGGCAGTTTACTGTTTCCCTTTCATTATTATTGCCGGAGGGATTGCTGCAGCCTTTGCCGGATTGCTGGTTGCCCTGCCCTCGTATAAAACTCGAGGAGACTATCTGGCCATCATTACCATTGCGGCCAACTATATCATTATCAGTTTGATTGAAAATTTAGGCGCGATCGGCGGTTCCCGGGGATTTATGGGAATGAAAAAAGTGGTCAATGCCATGAACGATGTGGTTGATCTTCCCTGGATGGTGATCTGGGTTTTTATTTTTACGGTATTTACGGTGTGGATTCTGCGCCGATATAATTCTTCCACCTTTGGCAAAGGGGTTTCAGCGATCTGTCAGGATGAAGTGGCAGCAGAGATCATGAGTGTGGATACCAATAAAGTTAAAACTATTACTTTTATGCTGTCTTCCGGGCTTGCCGGTATTGCCGGCGGTCTGTTCGCTTATATTATCGGATATGTGAATCCGGGAAGTTTTAATATTCTCAAATCCACAGAAGTCATGGTCATGGTGTACCTGGGGGGTATGGCGTCTTTGTCCGGCGCTGTGATGTCGGCCATTTTTTTTACCATACTGCTGGAACTGCTGCGGCCGCTGCAGATTATCAAATGGGTGATTATTCCACTGGTTCTTATTATTGTAATGCAGTTTCGTCCGGAAGGAATTATGGGGAACCGGGAGCTTTCTGATATTTTTCCAAAACTGAAACGCTTTTATCGGTTTAAATAATATGATGGCAGACACCATGAAAAAGAAAGATGCTCCAGTGCTTGAAATCTGCAATATGACCCAGAAATTCGGCGGGTTGACAGCGCTTTCAGATTTTAATATCACACTGGGATCAAAGACCATGGCTGGTCTGATCGGGCCCAATGGCGCAGGTAAAACAACTGTTTTTAATCTGGTCTCCGGATTTTATCAACCCACACAGGGGCAAATCCGTATTGGCGGGTGCCCCACTGCCGGACTCAAACCTCACAAAGTCACCGCACTGGGCGTGGCCCGGACGTTTCAGAATATCAGACTGTGGAACCAGATGTCGGTTCTGGATAATATCCGGGTAGCCCAGCATGGAAAACTGGGGTACAGTTTTTTTCAGGCCATTTTAAGGACAGACCACTATTGCGAGCGGGAAGAACAGATTAAAAAAGAAGCGTATGAGCTGCTGTCTGTGTTTGATCTGGAAAAATATGCCAATGAATTTCCCACAAACCTGCCATATGGTCTTCAGCGAAAACTGGAAATTGTCCGCGCCCTGTCGGAGAAACCAAAACTGCTGCTTTTGGATGAACCGGCAGCAGGGCTGAATTCAGTTGATGTGCAGGAGCTTATCCGCCTGGTGCGCTGGATATTTGAAACCTTTGACGTGACCATCTGGATGATTGAGCATCATATGGATGTGATGATGGAATTATGTGATGAAATCAAGGTGATTGATTTCGGGCAGACCATTGCAGAAGGCTCTGCTGAATATGTCCGTAATCATCCTGCCGTGATTACGGCCTATCTTGGAGATGATAATTTATAATGCTGCTGTCTGTTGAGAATCTGATCGTTAAATACGGCAATATCCAGGCGTTGCACGGCATCAGTTTTCATGTGAATGAAGGGGAAATCGTGACCCTGATCGGTGCCAATGGTGCAGGAAAAACCACCAGTCTGCATTCAATTACCCGTCTGCCGCCTCCGGAAGCACCCAAAGTGGTTTCAGGGGATATTAAATTTAAAGGACAGTCCATTTTAAAAACTTCGCCATCCGCTGTTGTAAAAGATCTCAAGGTGGCCCTTGTTCCTGAAGGCCGGCATATCTTTGGAAATTTAACGGTCATGGAAAATTTAATACTGGCAACCTATGCCCGGGAAAAAGGAACAGACTTTTCAGGTGAATATCATCGGATATTTGAGCTGTTTCCCCGGCTCAAAGAAAGAAGAGATCAGCGAAGCGAATCTCTGTCCGGCGGCGAACAGCAGATGCTGGCAGTTGGAAGAGCGTTGATGACCGGGTGTACTTTTTTATTGCTGGATGAACCTTCCATGGGGCTTGCGCCGGTGCTCAAATATGAGGTTTTCCGGACATTAAAGCGCTTGAATGAGGAAGGAATGACCATCCTTTTAATAGAACAGAATGCCAATCTTGCTCTTCAGCTTGCAGGCAGAGGCTATGTGCTGGATACCGGGCAGATTGCAGCGCATGGGACATCTGAGGAGCTGCTGGGAAATCCGGAAGTCAAAAAAGCCTATCTGGGTGGATAAACTTTTTTTATAAAAACAGATTCTGGTTCGGCCGCATAAGGGTCTGTGGGATTTTCTCAAATATCATATCAAGGTTATTTTTAATATCATCCATGGTCTGTGCCCGGACCAGTTGTTTTAACATGTCATGCCCGAATTTAAAATTGGCACAGAAATAGGGCGAAAATTTCTTGAAAAATTTAACAGCAAAAAAATCATCATAATGATCCAGCAGAATCTGCGTTATGCGTCTGGCAGTGGTATAATAAATATCATCCGGGGGAATAAAATTCTGTGTCCACTGGGCAAACAGCCAGGGGCGTGCCACGGCCATTCTTCCGATGGACAATCCGTGACAGCCTGTCATCTCAAGCATTTTAATGCCGTCTTTTTCTTCAAACAGGTTGCCGTTTCCAAAAACAGGGATGTCCACGGCCTGCCGGACGCTGGTGATGATTTCCCATTTCGGGGAACGCGTCCTTCTGTCCGGTGCCACCCGCGGATGAAAGGTGAGCGCATCAGCTCCCGCATCTTCAAAACGTTTTGCCATATCCACTGCAAACTGCGGGGAATCGGTCCAGCCGGTGCGGAATTTTACAAAAACAGGCAGGGTGACAGATTCCCGGACACGCTTTACTATCCTATATGACAGGTCTGGATCTTTGAGTAATTGTGCCCCGCATCCTTTTTTGCATATGGCTGCCACAGAGCACCCGAAATTCAGATCCACACCGAAAAAATTTTCTTTTTCAATCCTTTCGGCAGCACAGGCCATGGTGTCCGGTTCAGAACCAAAAATCTGGCAGACCAGCCAGGGCAGTTCTTCTTTGCGCCACTGGAATACTTTGGAAATTTTCGGGTTTTCAGTGGGCAGTGCTTTGGCACTGCACATACCGGTAAATAAAAGGCCATGTCCGCCGAATTCTGAAATCAACTGTCTTAGGGCAATATGGCCCAGTCCGGCCATGGGCGCAAGGGCCATCCGGTTTTCAATGGTCTGGTTTCCGATTTTCAGGGGGTTTAAAAGGGTATGTGAAAGTGTGTGTGTCATTTTAATAGATGCAGCTATTAGGGATGACACGCAGCAAAAAGTCAAGTGCTGTTTTTGTTTGTTCCATACACCGTGTGTCACTGAGAGCATATAATCACAGCATATTGTTAGGTAACAAAAACTTCATCAGCTTGACATAAACAGGTGAGTGTAATATTTTAGACTGTTATTTTAAAGGGAAAAAATATGACAGATACTCATGAACAGGAAAAAAAACAGTTTAAACGACTTTTTGCGCAACAGGGCGTTGATCAGTTCGATATGCGGTTGATGGTGCTGGATGCATTTTTAAAGCTTGAGCACCATGTGACCATTCAGGAAATCATGGAACAGCTTGCGCAGGATGGCAATCAGTTGAGTGAAGAATTCGTGCTTAACAGCATGGAGCTTTTGTGCCGGTTTGGCTTTGCCAATAAGAATGAATTTGATGTGAACAAAACTCAATATGAACATCGGCATTTAGGGCTTCACCATGATCATATGGTCTGCACAAAATGCGGAACCATTTTGGAATTCAAGGACGAGGCAATTGAAAAACAGCAGCTCAAGGTGGCCGATGCCTATGGGTTTCACATGCTTCAACATAAAATGGAAATATATGGAATCTGCTCGGCCTGCATGGAAGACCGACGTGTGCTTGTTCCGCTTCATAAAGCCCGGCCGGGGGAAAAGCTCATTGTCAAAGACTTTTCAGCAGGGCAGAATATGCAGTCCCGGGTATCGTCCATGGGGCTTAGAATTGGAGATACCATCGAAGTGGTTTCCAGCGGGTTTGGCGGTCAGGTGGTGATTGCGGCGGGAGAAAATCGTCTGGTTCTGGGAAAAGGCATGGCGGAAAAGATCAGTGTTCAGCCGCTGGACCCGGTAAGCATACTGACCCTTGAAAAAGATCAGGACGTCGAAGAAACTGTGGATGTTCCCATACCGCTTAAGCATATGAAAAAAGGTCAGGAGGGAATTATCAGAAAGGTGTCCGGTGAAGGGGTGTTCAGACGGCGCCTTCTGGAAATGGGCATCAACAGGGGATCAAAAATATATGTTGAAAAATACGCACCGCTTAAAGATCCCATTGAGCTTGTGATAAAAGGATTTCATATTTCACTCAGGGTTGAGGAAGCCGCCAATATCCTGGTGGAAAATGTAAAATATAAAAAAAGGTAATATGAAAAAAAAATTTACCCTTGCGCTTGCCGGGAATCCCAATTGCGGGAAAACAACTATATTTAACAACCTGACAGGTGCCCGTCAGAAAGTGGGAAACTGGCCCGGCGTTACGGTTGAAAAAAAAGAAGGGATCTTAAAACATAAAGACTATGAGTTGAAGATTGTTGATCTTCCGGGGACATACAGTCTTACTCCTTTTTCCATCGAAGAGATTACAGCGCGGGATTTTATCATCAACGAAACACCGGATATTGTTGTTAATATTATTGATGCTTCAAATCTTGAGCGCAGCCTGTTTCTGGCCATTCAGATTCTTGAGCTGGGCCGGCCGGCCATATTTGTTCTGAACATGGCAGATGTTGCCCAGGCAAAAGGGATAAAAATTGATGAAAAAAAATTGTCCCAGTTGCTGGGGCTGCCTGTGGTATTTACTGTTGGAAATAAAAATAAAGGAATTGAAAACCTTGTAGAAGCGGCTGTACAGGAAATTCACCAGTTCGAAAGCGGGAAAAAAAGCAGGGATATCAGATATAGTCTGGAAATAGAAAACTGTATTGTAAAAATTGAGTCCTGTATTACAGAAAGCCAGATTCAAATTGATGGCATGCCCCGGTGGAATGCCATTAAAATTCTCGAAGATGATAAAATAGTCAAACAAAAGCTGATGGACCAGAATTCTCAAATTGCCCAGCATGTTTTCCAGGAGGCAAAGCTATGTCGGGAAAGAATTCACACACTGTTTGAAGATGATTTTGAAATCGTGCTGACCGATGACCGGTATGGTGTTATTGCAGGAATTATCAAGGAGATTGTTTCAAATCTGGCCCGAAAGCGGATCGATATGTCCCGGAATATAGATCTGGTTTTAACAGATCGGTTTTTTGGAATTCCGGTATTTGTTTTTTTTATCTGGGCCATGTTTCAGCTGACATTTTCTCTGGGAGAATATCCCATGGGATGGATAGAATCCGGCGTTTCTTTTCTGTCAACGTCCCTGGACAATATCCTCCCTGCATCCTTGCTTAAGGATCTTCTCCTGGATGGCGTTATTGCCGGTATCGGCAGTGTGGTGATTTTTCTTCCCAATATTCTGATTTTGTTTTTCTGCATCGCCCTTTTTGAAGATACCGGGTATATGGCGCGGACCGCCTTTTTAATGGACCGGGTGATGCATGCTTCCGGCCTTCACGGGAAATCTTTTATTCCCATGCTCATGGGGTTCGGCTGTAATGTTCCGGCAATCATGGCTACGCGGACGCTGGAAAGTCCCCAGGACCGGATATTGACAATCCTCATGACACCCTTTATGTCCTGTTCAGCCAGGCTGCCGGTTTATATTGTTCTTGCCGGCAGTTTTTTCGGCAATCAGGCAGGCACTGTCATTTTCAGCCTGTATCTGACAGGAATCATTGTAGCAATCTTGTCTGGAAGACTGCTGCGGAATTTGTTGTTCAAAGGAGCGGAAGCCCCTTTTATCATGGAACTTCCACCTTACAGAATGCCCATGCTCAAAAGCCTTTTGATTCATATGTGGGACAGAAGCAAAATGTTTTTAAAAAAGATGGGTGGCGTCATCTTGGCAGGGTCTGTTATTATATGGTGTCTTTCAAGTTTCCCCCGAAATATTTCCTATTCCCAAGATTATTCTTTAAAGATGGCATCGGTAAAATCAGATTATGAACTCAAAATTGCAGGCACTGATCAAAAAACAGCTCAGAAATTGAATACTGAGCTTGCTTTAATATTGGGTGATATTGAAAATAAAAAAGAACAGGAACGGGTATCAAAATCCTATATTGGCAGGATAGGCAAGTTTCTGGAACCGGTATTTTCGCCTGTCGGGATCGGTTGGCGGGCAGGTGTGGCGCTTGTCACAGGGTTGGTCGCCAAAGAGGTTGTTGTCAGCACCATGGGTGTGTTATATGGAGTGGGCAACAGTGGCGGGCAGGCACTTGAAAGAGCACTTAAAAAATCAGGAATGACCAAACTTTCAGCGCTGTCCATGATGGTTTTCGTTTTATTATATATGCCTTGTTTTGCAACCATAGCCATGATTTATAAAGAAACTTCTGCAAAATGGGCAGGATTCAGTCTTATATATACGACGAGTGTTGCATGGGGGGGTGCTTTTTTGGTATATCAGACAGGAAAGATATTTGGACTGGGTTGAAAAGAAAGTGTGGAGGCTTTTTTATGAAACATTTTAATAAAAAAATGATAATAAATGCTTTTTTAATTATCATGGCAGTGATGCTGATTTTTCCCTGGAGCGTATTTTCTGCCCAGAGACTGGCAGTGACTGTCAATATTGCCAATATGAGGTCTGGTCCGGGTAAAGAACATCCTGAAATGTGGCAGGTGGAAAAATATCACCCGTTCATTGTTGTTGAAAAAAAAGGCAACTGGTATAAAGTCAAGGATTTTGAGGGTGATATGGCCTGGGTTTATGACTCGCTTCTGGATAATACCCCAACCGTTATTACAATCAAGGATGAATGTAATGTCCGTTCCAAACCTGATATGGATGGACAGATTCTGTTTACGGTTGAAAAGGGAATTCCATTCAAGGTGCTGCAAAAGCAGGGAAACTGGATTAAAATACAACATGCTGATAATGATATCGGCTGGATTTATAAAACACTGGTATGGTGATGTTTAATTTAAAATTTTAATTTAGGTGGATTTGAGAAATGGCAGATCGATCGGTGTCAAATGAACGGAGAAAAGAACTGGAGCAATTAGATCCTTTTCAGGAAAAAATGTTGAAAATGATGGCTCTGATAAAAGAAAACAAAAAGCAGTTGATTTTTGCCTTAATTGCCGTCGTGCTGGTTATCGCTGTGTTCTCATCGGTGACGTACAGCTTTAAAAAAGCGGAGGACACAGCAGCAATTTTAGTTACCCAGGCACTGGATGCGTATGCCGGGAATGATGATCCGGTGAACGCTTTTTCAAAACTGAATGATGATTTCCAGACGATTTTTTCAGAATATGCAAACACTTCTGCCGGCCGGCAGGCTTTGGTGGCCTTTGCCAAAATCTGTTATGATGCTTCAAAATTTGATTTGAGTTATAAATACTATAAAGAAGCACTTGTTGAGCTTAAAAATGATCCTTTGATGGAAAATTTGATTTTATCATCGCTTGGGCACGTCTGTATCGCCAGAAAAGCAAATGATGAAGCAAAAAAATATTTCCTGGAGATTGAAACAGGTGAAAGTGATCTGTTAAAGGATGAAGCAAGATATGAGCTGGCTGTTCTTTATGAAGCGGATAATAATCCGGATGAAAGCAGAAAGATGTATGAAAAGATTGTATCCCAGTCCCAGAATCAGGCCTCGATTTATACCCCGATTGCTAAAAGTAAAATTGCTCAAATGAAATAATTCATTTTAAACATGGAAAGGCTGCCGGATATTTCGTCAGGGCAGCCTTTCCATGTTTGCTTATCGTTTATTTATCCAGATTAAATTTTTTCAGCTTCTGGTTTAAGCCGCTTTTTCCAATCCCTAACATTTGAGCCGCTTTTGTCTGGACATTATCTGAAAGTTTCATCGCTCGAATAATCATTCTTTTTTCTACGGCCATGAGCGTTTCAGCAAGCCCTGCACCCTCGGGTATGCCATCCAGATCCAGATTGGCATGCGTACTCTTCCGGGTCTGAAGGGGAAGGTCCGCAACCCTTATGGTGTCTGTATTGCATAGAATAACAGATCGCTCGATTGTGTTTTCCAGTTCCCTTACATTTCCTTTCCATGGATTGTCCATTAATATTCTGACGGCATCAGGACTGATATCACGGACTTTGCTTGTGGTGTATTCTTTTTTTGTGTATTTGTTAATGAAATGTTTAACAAGGAGGGGAATATCTTCAGGGCGTTCTCTAAGAGGCGGGATGACTGTTTTGACGACATTGAGCCGGTAATACAGATCTTCTCTGAAAGTGCCTTTTTTTACTTCTTCTTCAAGACATTTATTGGTTGCAGCAATCAGCCGGAAATCCACCGGTATGGTTTGTGTCCCTCCGACGCGTTCAATTGTTTTTTCCTGGAGTACCCGTAATAATTTAACTTGAAGGGATATGGGCAGTTCACCGATTTCATCCAGGAAAATGGTCCCGCTGTTTGACATTTCAAACCGCCCTTTTTTTAGGGTAACCGCACCTGTGAAAGCGCCTTTTTCATGACCGAAAAGTTCGCTTTCCAGAAGTGTTTCAGCAAAGGATGAACAGTTTACAGCGATAAGGGGTTCGTTTTTTCTCAAGCTGTTGTAATGGATGGCTTTTGCAACCAGTTCCTTTCCGGTTCCGCTTTCGCCTTCAATGAGGAAATTGGCATTTGACGGGGCTACTTTTTTGATGAGTTCATATATTTCCTGCATGGACTTACTTTTGCCGATGATGTTGTCAAAGCTGTATCTGGACTGGAAAGCGCTTTTTAAAGCGGTGTTTTCCTGGACGATTCTGTAAACAGAAATTGCCTTTGCAATATGAGCTGTCAGGGCCTGATTTTCAAACGGTTTTAGAATGAATGTGTATGCGCCCTTGTGCATGGCGTCCACGGCTTTTTCCACGCTGCCGTATGCTGTCATGATGATCACCGGGATATCAGGATTGATTTCCTTGATTTTTTCCAGCAGATGGATTCCGGTCATTCCCGGCATATTGACATCGGTCAGAATCAGATCGACTGTTTCCGAGTTCAGAATGTCCAGCGCCTCCATTCCGCTGGATGCGGTTAAAGATGCGTACCCCTCTTCTTCAAGGAGCTCTCCTATAATGGTTGGATAATTTTTTTCATCATCAACAATCAGAACCGTATCCATGTGTTATTCTCTCCTAAGCCGGCAATACAATTTCAACGTTTGCTCCCCGGGGCTCTGTATTGGTAATGGTAATGGTGCCGTGGTGGGCTTCGATAATATTTTTAACCATACCTAACCCGAGTCCTGTTCCCATGTCTTTTGTGGTAAAAAACGGGGTCCATATTTTTTTAAGATTTTCTTCTTTGATCCCTTTTCCGTCATCCAAAAAATTGATCACCATATTGCCGGAATTATAATGAATTTTGATCGTAATACAACCCTTGTTTTCCATGGCCTGAAAGGCATTGAGCAATATGTTCAAAAATGCCTGGTACAACATGGCACTGTCCGCATTTATTTCAGGCAGGCGTGAGGGAATTTCCCTGATGATCTGAATTTGATTTTCTTCAATCTGGGGACTTAAATAGGCAAGGTTTTTTTCTATAATGTCCTCTATCCTGCACAGATGGCGATCCGGGATTTTGGGTCTGGCAAAATCAAGAAAATCAGTAATGATACGGTCCATCCTTGAGGATTCTTCAACAATAATATCCGGAATATTGCTTTTTATATCCAGCCGGGTCATTTTTTTCTTTAACAGCTGGGCACTGCTTTTAATGATTCCCAGTGGATTCCTTATTTCATGGGAAACGCCTGCTGTCATTTCACCAATGGCAGACAGGTGTTCTGCCTGACGAAGTTTTTCTTCAAGGTTCAGTCTTTCTTCTGCTCTTCGTTCCATAATTTTTTCGCCGTGCGTAACCACAAACCGCAGCACAATGAAAAGAAGCCCCATTACAAGAAAGCAGGACCCGATAATTAAGCCCTGGAGTTTGAAAACCGCCTTATAATCATCTGAAACATCCTGAACAATTTCAACCACACCCAAAACAGGCCCGGCAAGGGACGGGGTGATCAGCTTTTCTGCTCTCAATGGCGCAAAGGTGATGATTTTTGTTTCCTGGGGATACCAGAATAGCAGCTCAAGAAAAGTGCCCTGCTGGAGAAGTCTTGAGGTGGCTTCTTTTTTCATGGCCTTTTCATAATGAACACCACCTGCATTTTTTTGACCGATTTTGGTGTTGTCAAAGCTGTAAGAGATGATGTTGTTTTCATCATAAATGGTGACCAGTTTGATGTCAAAACCATGCAGGGTGGATCGGACAACCTTGTCCATCAATAAAAACTGCTCTTTTTTTCTTAACCGGATTTCACCATATTGAATTAAGGTGGGAATCATGAATCTTGAAATAATCTGATGGTTGAGATTCTCAACCAGGAGATTGGCATATTCTTCACTCTTCTGCAAAAGGATATTTCTCACCCAGTGCGCATTCAGGGCGGAAATAACAATTGTTGCCGTGAACATGATGATAAGAGATGAAAATGTAAAAAATTTAACCAGTCGGAAAGGCTTGGTTCCCTGTGAATTATTGAATTTTTGTGGCATAAAGTTCACAATTTTTAAGTTTTTTAGATTGACAACTCATAAATCCCTCTGGTATTTTAAAATAAAAAAAATGTGATAGCGCTTGACATTAAAGCAATATCATATCAGAGTATAGTGACATTGAGGCGACAGATCAATAAAAAGATTATCACTGGCATGCACCCAAGCAGTATTGGCTTAACCTTAATTATTGTGAAAGTTTATGATATTTGGGAAAAAAGATCATCTTGTCGGTCTGGATATCGGTTCTTCGTTCATTAAACTGGCTGAACTCAAAGATACGGGTAAGGGATTAAGCCTTCACAAATTCGGCATGGCCCGGATCAAACCGGGGCTCATTGTTGAAGGCCGGGTTGTGGACATGGAAACCCTTGCCGATAAAATAAAAGCACTGTTTAAATCCCAGAAAATCCGTGAAAAAAATGTGGCTATTTCAACCGGTGGTCATTCTGTGGTTATCAAAACCATCAATATGGCAAAACGGTCTGAAAAAGAACTGCATGATGCCATCCATTCAGAGGCAGAACAATATATTCCTTATGATATTGATGATGTAAATATCGATTATCAGATATTGGGAGAAAGTGAATTCTCTCCGGAACAGATCAACGTTCTTCTGGTGGCGGTGAAAAAAGATCTGGTTGCAGAATATATTGAACTGATCCATATGGCCGGCCTTAATCCGAGAATTATTGATGTCGATACCTTTGCGCTTCAGAATACTTATGAAATCCTGCCGTATGAAAGTCATGAGAAAGTAACCCTGCTGGTTGATATCGGGGCATCAAAAACATCCCTTAATATTTTGAAGGCCAAAGCCTCTTTAATGATGCGGGACACTGTTTCCGGGACCAATCAGTTTCTGGAAGAGGTGGCAAATTCGTTTGATATCTCAATGGAAGAAGCTGAACAGGCCATAAATGGTGAAACCGGCGACCTGGCAAATCATGAAAAGATTCAGGAGATCGGGCTGAAGATTGCACAGCTATGGTGCTCTGAAATTTGTGAAGTGGTGAATACGTATCAGTCTTCTTCCAATGATGAAGTGGTTGAAAAAATCATTCTCTGCGGTGGCGGTGTGTTTCTTGATGGGCTTAAAGATTGCCTTTTGTCAGAACTTGAAGCAGATGTATCTGTCATTAATCCGTTTGAGGCCCTTATCGTAAATGAAAACAAATTTCCAGACTCTTTTATAACCAAAGCAGGACCTTTGGCATCGATTGCTATCGGGCTTGCCCTAAGAAGAGTAGATGATAAATGATAAAAATTAATCTTTTACCATTCCGGGTTGCCAGACGAAAAGAAAATATTCGCAGACAGATTTCTATTTTCTTTTTGCTGATTTTTTTAACTGTGGTCATGTGCTACTGGTATGCTCAGCATGTGAATAAGCAGATTCAGACTGTGAAAGATAATACCGAGCAGGTTAATGCACAGATTGCCAAATATAAGGAGAAGGCAAACAGAGTCGAGAAAATCAAAAAAGATCTCAAGGCCCTGGATGAAAAACTTGCTATTGTGGGATCATTGAATACACAAAGAGATAAGCAGCTTGTTTTATTTGACAGTATGACAGGGCTGGTTGTGCCGGACCGGATGTGGCTTGATTTTTTAAAAATCGATCAAAATACGGTTATTATTAAGGGAATCGCTTATGATAATCCTACCATAGCGGATTTTATGGAGATGCTTGAAAAATCACCACTTTTTGATAAGGTGGACTTGAAGACAGCACAAATGAAGACATTTAAAAATGGTGTCATGTTAAAATCATTTGAGTTGCTTTGTCGGAAGGAAACGCCTCAACAAGTGAAGCAGGAGTCCAAAAAATAGGGCAAAGAATGGCAGAAGAAAATCAAAAAATAACTGAGTTAAAAGAAAAACTGAATCTTGTTTTTGAAAAGATCGGAACACTCACGATATTGCAGCGGTTGTTGATTTGTGTTGCTACTTTTGCTTTAATCGGCGGGGCATATTATTATTTTATTATTATGCCAAGATATGATCAATTGAAGAAACTGGAAAGCACATATCAGGCCCAGGTAAACCAACTGAATATCTTTAAACAGAGAGCATCACAGATTTTAAAATATGAAAAACTAATGGCGCAGAAACAGGAAGAGTTTTCGATTGCCATGCGTGCGCTGCCGGATAAAAGAGAATTGCCTTCTTTGCTTACAGGAATTTCAAAAGCAGGAAGTGATGCGGGATTGATTTTTCATTTATTTCAGCCGGACACAGAAATTAACCGGGAGTTTTATAAAGAGATTCCTGTGTCCATTAAATTAGAGGGAAAATATCATCAGATCACTGATTTTTTCTATCAGATCAGCCGGTTAAACAGAATTGTGAACATTAATAATGTAGAGGTAAAATCTGATAAAGGCGGTAAAAGTCTGGTGATGACCTGTAAGGCAGTCACATATATGTTTGTGGAAAAAAAAGAACCGGTTGATAAGAATAAACGGAAGAGAAATAAGAAATAGGGATAAATAACAAGCCCATGACGATTAAGCCAAACATGATTTTGACCGTTTTTGCGATGGTACTGTTTTTTTCATTGATTGCCTGTGATGATGCCGATATCTCAAAAAAGCAATCTTCTAACGAAGAGATGTCCAAAAAAATATCCATCCCGGTTGCTCAAAAAAAAATATCAGAACCAACGCCAGGGAAAGCACCAGAATCACAAAAATCAGAACAGAAAGATTCTGCGCCAGTTTTAGTTGACACACCCCCGGAACCGGCAGATGACCACTATAATTCATCCGGTAAAATTGATCCTTTCATACCTTTAATTCAGGAAAAGTCAGAAAGCCCTGCAAGTGTTATAGATGACAGGCCTAAGCGCATTTTAACACCACTTGAAAAAATTGATCTAAGCCAGATTAAACTGGTTGCAATTATCAGCATGAAAAATAGAAAAATAGCAATGGTGGAAGAGGCGAACGGGAAAGGCTATGAGGTGGGAATAGGGACATATATAGGGAAAAATCAGGGCAGGATTTTTGAAATAACAGATAGCAGCATAGTGGTGAAAGAGGTTACAAGAGATTTTAAAGGTCAGCTGAAAGAAAACGTTCAGGAAATAAAAATTCATAAAAATGATAGCGAGGAGTAATATGCCTTCTTTTCAAGTAAAAAATACAAATTATACTGTCAGAATAATTTGCATCCTTTTTGCTGTATTCATGATTTCAGGGTGTGTTGCCCAAGATGCTCAGGCCCCAAAAACGTCTGATTCACAGCAGATGAAAGCTGCGCAGGCTCCTGAAAATGTTGAAAATGATAGAATGGCCGAACAAAGAGAAATACGCGCTGTTAATTTTAATGAGACAAACGAGGCGATTGAAATTAATATTCAGGGAAATCAGAAACTGGGATGGACTTCAATTAAACAGGATTTTCCGTTTGGAATTGCGATCTATCTTCCTGAAACAAAAATAGCCAAAGATTTTATACCCCCGGTGTCTGAGTATAAGAGCATCGGAAATCTGATTGTGACCTATGCAGACAAGGAAGAAACAACTGTAAAGGTTGAGATTCTGCTGAATCAGGACTTGAATTATGAAGTGGTGGAAGGAGAGGATACCCTGAAAGTATCGCTTTCGAACTCTCCTGTACCGACCGTGGAAACAGCCGGCAGTTCAGAGGATGAACCCGAATCTGTGGCATCTCAGAAAATAGCTGATGTGGATGCCGGGGCGAAAAGCGACCTAAGCATTTCAAAGCAGACCGCTACCATGACGAATATTGAATTTAATACCATGGAAGATGGCAAGTCGGACATTGTTGTACAGACCAGTCATCCGATAGAATACGATATGACCCAGGGAAAAGACGGGAAACTGTATCTGAATTTATATAATACTGTTGTTCCATATTACCACCAGCGCGCTCTTCTGACACATTATTTTAAATCAGCCGTTGAAAGCCTTATGCCTCATCAGGCCCCTGGCAAGGAAAAAAAAGTAAAAATCGAGATCCAGACAAGAGATACAGTTCCATATCGGGTTGTTCAGAATCAGAATGTAATCTCTGTCTTTTTTGAGCCGTCCACCATTGTACCTCCGGTCTTTTCAAAAGCAAAAAAACAGGTTATCAGCGGTGAACAGATTCAGATAGGTGAAGAAGACCCGGCGCAGCAGGCCACTCAGAATTCAGTGGATGCAGCTCAAAAATCAGCAGAGAAAAAGGAATCTGAAAAAGACCTGATTTTCGGGGTAAAGAAAGAATATACCGGTGAAAAAATCAAGCTGGATTTTTATGATACAGACATTAAAAATGTGATCCGCATCTTAAGAAGTGTAGGCGGGCTTAATTTCGCTGTGGATAAAGATGTATCAGGGAAGGTTACCTTGTCTCTGGATGAACCGGTTCCCTGGGATCAGGTGTTGGATCTGGTATTAAAAATGAATAATCTGGGGCAGAAGCAGGAAGGCAATGTCATCCGGATTGCAACACTGGACACCATACAAAAAGAAGAAAAGATGCTGCAGGATACCATTGCAGCCAAAAAGAAATCATTACAGCAGCAGGTAAGTCTTGAACCGCTTGTAACAGAATATATTCCTATAAATTATTCAGATGCTGACGCGGATATCAAACCGCATATCTCCCAGATACTTACAGCGGAAAGAGGGACAATCAGTATAGACAAACGAACCAATACCGTAATTATACGGGATACCCAGACCAAAGTGGACCAGGCAAGGGAAATCATTTATCGTCTTGATAAGGTGACCTCCCAGATTATGATAGAAGCCAAGGTGGTTGAAGTCACCAAAAACTTTTCAAGAGAACTGGGCCTAGGGTTAGGGTTCACAAAAAGCCAGACTGAATATACCGGAAGACAACGCGACTTTACTGTCGCCTTGAACAGTCCGATCACGGCTCCGGTAAACAGCGGGTCCTTTAATTTTTACAGGATACTGGGGTCTAATTTTTTAAGCCTGAGTGCCCAGATCAGAGCATCCGAGGTGAAAGGGGATGTTAAAGTTGTATCTTCTCCTCGTATTCTGACCTTGGACAATAAAAAAGCCAAGATAAAACAAGGCTTTGAAGTGGCTTATGAAGAAACAGCTGAAGGCGGCGGAACCTCAGTCAAATTCAAAAGTATTGATCTGCTTTTAGAGGTCACACCCCATGTCACCCCGGATAATCGGATTGCCATGACGGTTTATGTGACCAAAAATGATATTGGTGATATCTATGCAGGGGTTCCTTCACTGGTGACCAATGAAGCTGAAACAGAACTGCTGATCAATGATAAAGAAACCATTATTATCGGCGGAATTGTGAAAACAACAGAAACAGACAACAGTTCCGGCACGCCGTTTCTTTCAGGAATTCCGATGCTGGGCAGATTATTCAGAACGGATGCGAACAAGGATAACAGAAATGAGCTTTTGATTTTTATCACACCATCCATTGTCCAGTTGGAACAAAGACGAAACACTGTTACCTCTTCGACTGCTGATTAATCAATGGTTGTAAAGTTTTTTCTGGGCTTCCTGCGCAAGAGATGAGGTTTCCGGGACAAGGTTAAGAACGCGCTGCCATGATTTTCTGGCATTTACAGGATCATTTAGTTTCTCATATACCGTTGCGATGTCAGCGTGCAGAATGGCAGCGTCCGGATATTTTCCAAGGTTTCTAAGCAGATAATCACGTGCCTGATAATAAAGCCCTGTTTCAGTATATACTGATGCCAGACCATGGATGGAAATTAAAAAATCCGGGCGGACTTCAAGGGACTTTTTAAAATAATACGTGGCCTTTTTGTAAAGCTTCTGATTGAAATAGGCCCATCCCAGATTTGACAATGGCATTTCAGGAGTCGCATACAAAAGGTTCTCGGATACCTCTGTGAAGCATTGAATGGCCAGATCCCATTTTTTTTGTTTCATGAAAACAGCGCCAAGATTATTTTTTGCATGAATATAATCCGGCTTTAATGACAAGGCTTTTTTGAAATGAGTTTCTGCCAGATCACTGCGATCTTTTGCCAGATAAACCAGTCCCAGGCTGTTGTTTAAATACGGATCATTCGGAATTGTCCGGTATGCTTCAAGAAGGTTCTGAAGTGCAGACGTGTATTTACCCGCATTATAATATTCTTCTCCCAGTCGCTGGGTTGCTACGGCGATTTCTTTTTTTTTGTCGGTATTCATTGTTGTTGTGGCACAGGACATGGACAAAAAGAGGATCAAAAGCAGGGATGCTCGCAGTTTCATGGGTGATGTTTCCTTTATTGTAGTGGTGTGTTGCTTTTTGTGTATAAAATCCTGATATTTTCTTTTTTTAAATAGTTTGCAGCATTAATGGTTAAGGGTTCAGTCGGGATAAATATCTTGCTTTTATCTTTAACCGCATACAGACCCTGAATGGTTTCAATAACTGAGCCGGTGAAAAAAGATGGATTTTCCCAGGTATCAAACCCCAGATTTGCAAATAAAATATGGGTTAATTCAAGCGGGGTCTGTCTGGATGTGATGGAGATAATCTTAAATTCTTTTTTTTCAAGAACTTCAAGTGCAGTACCGTATACATTGCCAAAATTAATCAGCAGGTCCGTGGTGTCCTCTCGTATGATTCTTCCAAAGGATGCTTCAAGCTGTATATTGTTTAAAATAAATGGTATTCTGGCGTCCGGTATATAGTCATAATCCGTCTGGGAAAGAAGGATCTCAACCATTTTTTTATATTCCGTAGTTCGGCTGGGTATTTTGACCGATTCTTTTTCTGCTATATTCTTCGCCTGCTCAAGGGTATCATTGATGAGTTGAACTTTAAGATCTTTCCAATAGGCCTGTACGCTTTCCAATAATTGATCATTCACATTTTCTCCTGAAACAATCAGTATTTTGGATCCGTCACTGGTATTTATAACAGGAGAAGCGGACAGATCTAAAACTGTATCCGGGCCATTTTTTTGCGGAAAATACATTTTCCCCTGACTGAGTACGGTGGCCCCTATCAGGGAAGAGTATTTTTTCAGCTGTATAAGTTGATACGCTTCTATTGCATTTGTTTGCGGCTGGTCCGGATCTTTTTTAGGGTCAGTGGTTTGATCTTTATCTGAAAGAAATGACTGGAACCAGGGTTGCGATTTTATCGAAGGATCAGGCAGATAGATGTCCTGTCCCTCATATACAATATTGATGTTCTTGATATGAGGGTTTGCCATCTGAAAAGCCTTGATGCCTTCTTCTGACAGTGTCCCGCTTTTATCCAGAAATTCTTTGTCAATGAGTTCGGAGACACTGTCTCCTTTTCTGACTTCCCGTTTTTTTAAAAAAGGGGCCAGATCCGGATCATCCTGCATGGTGGAGAACTCAACAACCGGGACATCAACGGTGCCGGGTGTACTCTGGTCATAATCTTTTTTTTCTACTTTTTTTAAAGGAATCAGTATATGAATTCCGGGATCGATGGCATCAATGTTGGAGATCTGAGGGTTGATCTTTTGAAAAATCAGCAAAAAATAAGGAAAATCTTTTTCAGAAATTTCCCCTTTTTTTCTGAATATTTTATATAACCAGTCATCTTTGGAAACAATATATGGTTCACACAGGATATCTTCATCTTTAACCTTGAAAATTGAATACCGCTTATACGAAGTCTTTATCCCGTTTGCGTATAGAAAACTGGACGGCCAGATAGATACGAATATATAAGCGGCAACGGTAATATAAATAAATAATTTAATGAAATTGCATCTTGTCATAAATGTAAATTAAGATTCTTTTAAATTTAGCTTCACAGCTATTTTATCGGAAATATCTTTTACAAACTTTTGAAAATCATCCTTATTTAAGCGTTTTTCCTGTGAGGGGACCATTGTTGGATCATCCGGCATGACTAAAGACGGCAGATTAATATAATCCGGGTCGGATTTTATTTTATAACTTTGTGGTATCTGATTTTTAAAATACAGATCCTGAAATTCTGAGAATTTAATGGCATGGGCAGTGGCATCCAGAATAGCAGTTTCGGTTTTTGAAACAATATTGTTTTTCACTGCATGGGCAAGGCCTGCAAGGCATTCCCCGCCCTGTGTGCAGGTGATATGACCGTTTTTGTTGGCACAAAGCTGCCAGTCCATAATTGCCTGTTCAGTGACCTGGATGAAAAACACATTCTGATGCCCTGAAAGCGTGTTGTATTTTTTTGCAATATGAACAACTCTGGGCATGGAGACCGGGTTGCCGATCATTGCAGCCTGGGCTACACTGGGTCTGGTGTCCACAGGCATAAATATTCTTTTGGTCTCATCGGGTTCAAGATAATATTGATAAACCGGATCTGCATGTTCTGACTGGACGCCGATGATTTTGGGAAGGGCATCAATGATACCGGCATTAAAAAATTTAATGAAGCCGTTCATGACCGCTGATATGTTACCGGCATTTCCAATGGGAACAATGACAGCCTTGTCTTTCATATCCCAGTCAAACTCCTGGGCGACTTCATATGAATAGGATTCCTGGCCCAAAATACGCCAGGCATTTTTGGAATTGAGCAGTGCCACAGCATATTTCCCGGACAGATGTTCTACGATTTTCATGCAGTCATCAAAAACTCCGGGGATTTCAAACACCCGGGCACCGCTTCCCAGAGGTTGTGATAATTGCTGGGACGTGACTTTTTTGTGGGGTAATAAAACCGCTGATTTGATTAAAGGGCCAAGATAAGAAGCATAGAGTGCGGCTGCGGCGGACGTGTCCCCTGTCGAGGCACAGATGGCAATAACATCGGATACAAGGCCTTGATCAATTAAATATTTGATGCTGGACATGGCGCTGGCCATGCCCCTGTCTTTAAAGGAGGCGCTGGGGTTCTGGCCGTCATTTTTATAGAAAAAAGAGCAGCCGATTTTTTCTTTAAGGACATCATTGGCTTCCACGACCGGCGTATGGCCTTCGCCCAGATAAATTATAGATTCCAACGGGATACAGGGGCCGATGAATTCATGGTATCTGTAAATTCCTTTAAGGGCAGGGATCTTGAGCATTCTTCGAAAATCAAATATTTTCTGCCATAATCTACCGGGGATATCTTTTAGTTTTTCGGCATTTTTATCTTCAATCAGCAGAACCTGGCTGCATTCAGGACAGACATATAAAAGCTTTTCAACCGGAAATTGTGCACAACATCCCAGACACTGATAATATAAATCCGCACGGACTTCAGGTAAAATATAGGGTTTTATATCTTCGGGAAAATAATCAGGCCGCATCAGGAAATTACCTCCTGGTTTCTCATGTAGGGAATCAGTACTTTCGGGATGATAACCGAACCGTCCGCCTGTTGATAATTTTCCAGAATAGCAGCAAAGGTTCTGCCGACTGCAAGACCTGACCCATTTAAGGTATGCACATATTCCGGTTTCTTTTTGTCTTTGGAACGAAACCGGATACCGGCGCGTCTTGCCTGGAAATCAAGGCAGTTGCTGCAAGAGGAGATTTCTCTGTATTTTCCTTTTCCATCATCCTGGCCGGGCATCCATACTTCTATGTCATAGGTCTTTGTTGCAGAAAAACCCAGATCGCCGGTACACAGGGTTACCACCTGATAGGGCAGTTCAAGCAGTTCAAGAATTTTTTTGGCATCATTGAGCAACGACTCAAGTTCAACAAATGAGGTTTCCGGATGTGTTAATTTTACCAGTTCCACCTTGTTGAATTGATGCTGGCGGATCAGGCCTCGGGTATCTTTCCCGTACGATCCTGCTTCAGATCTGAAACAGGGGGTATAGGCTGTAAATTTGCACGGCAGCATGGCCTCATCAATGATTTCTCCTGCATAAATATTGGTCATGGGAACTTCAGAAGTCGGGATAAGATAATAATCCAGGCCGTCTATTTTGAACAGATCTTCTTCAAATTTTGGAAGCTGGCCGGTCCCGGTCATGGTGGCCTTATTCACGATATAGGGGGGCAGTATTTCCGTGTACCCGTGTTCTGTGGTGTGAATATCCAGCATGAAATTTATCAATGCCCTTTCAAGGCGGGCACCGTCTTTGAGATAGAGGGGAAACCTGGCGCCGGTAATTTTAGCAGCCCTTGCAAGATCCAGGATGCCCAGATTTTCACCGATATCCCAGTGGGCTTTGGGTGTGAACTCAAAAGTTTTAGGGGTTCCCCATGTTTCTTCCAGTCGGTTTTGTGTGTCATCTTTTCCAATCGGGACATCTGTATGGGGAAGATTGGGAAGGGTCAGTAAAAAACTGTGGATATCCTCTTCAATGGTTGTTAAATCTTTATCAAGGGATTTGATGGTTTCAGATACCTGCTTCATCTGATCAATCAGGACAGATGCATCCTGGTTGGATTTTTTTATTTTTGCAATATCGCCGGATACGGTATTGCGCTGGTTTTTCAGTCTTTCTGCATCAAGTAAAAGGGTTTTTCTTTTTTCATCCTGATTTAACAGAAAATCAAGATCGACTTTAGCCTTTCTTTTAGCCATTCCAGCTTTAACATCATCAAGATTGTTTATTATATATTTTATATCCAGCATTTTTGTAAATTTTTGTCCCTTGTTTTTATTGCTAAATTCTGATTTTAAAAGATTCTTCGTCAACGTTAACCTGATACCATGAGGGGTGTAAACAGTCAATGATTATTGCGGGTTGACAATTCCTGCGGGGTGTATAATATTTGCTAAAAACTTTTTTGTATTAAAAAGGGACTAAAAACGAATGGATGAAATTAAAAACGGTAAAAACAGTAATTTAGCGCTGGTCGCCGAACGTCTTGCAGGTCTTACAGAAGATGAGCTTACAGAAAAATATAACAAGATAGAGCATAAGCTGTTTGAATTTGCAAATTTCATGGAGGCTCATCTGGCTTTTTTATACACGCCGATAAGCAATGAAATCCCTACGGAAGGGATTATAAAAAAAGCGCTGCAGATAGAAAAAGGTCTTGCGCTTCCCGTGTTTACAGATGCGAAGAATGCCATTAATCTTTACAAAATAAGTAATTTTAATCGGGATCTTGTTTTAAGTGCGGATGATATTCTGGAACCGGATATTGAAAAATGCAAGAAAGTTTCACTGGATTCGATTGATATTGCTGTTATTCCCGGGTTGGCATTTGATGATAAAGGCGGCAGGATAGGTTTTGGCAATAATTTTTATACCAGAATGATCACCAGACTGCCTGAAACCTGCCGGAAAATATCACTTGCCTATGAAGAGCAGGTGGTTGACCAGATTCAGATGGAATCAAGGAAATACACAGTGGATATTATTATTACGGATCAGCGGATTATTTATAAAATATAACAGCGTTTAAGATCATCCGGTTTTTGGAATGATAGAGCGGCACTGTAAAAAGTGTGGCTCTATTATTTTTTATCCGGGTTGATCTCTTTGGAGAATCTTCTCAGATCAGGGGATTTTCCCATGACAATAACCGTGTCTTTAGGCTCGATCAGGGTTTCAAAATGAGGATTGAACAGCATTTCTCCAGACGCCTTTTTAATGGAAATAATGATCAGGTTAAAGTCCTGTCTTATTCCTGAATTTTTGAGTGCGATATTGGTATATTTTGATTCTTTGGGGACAAAAATTTCTTCAATCTGAATGGATTCTCTTTTTCTTGACAGTGCAACGTCAAGAAAGCTGCTGACGCTGGGTCGCAGCAGTTTTAAGCCCATGGATACAGCGCCGGTATCATATGGAGATTCCACAATATTGGCTCCGGCCACAATGAGTTTTTTCCGGACATCCGGACTGCTGGCCCGGGCCATTATAAAAATATCCGGATTCAGCTGGCGTGCGGTTAAAACCAAAAAGACATTGGCAACATCAGAACCCAGCGCTGCAACAAGAAAAGAAGCGTTCACAATTCCTGCTTTTTCCAGCAGTTCTTCATCAGAGGCTTCTCCTATCAGATAATGGGCCTTGTCTTTTTCAAGCTGCAAGATAAGATCAGCGTTTTTTTCAACCACCACCACATCTTTTGTTTCATCCCGTATCAATTGACACAACACGCTTCCAATACGACCATAACCGCAGACAATATAATGATTTTTCAATTTTCTTATTTTTTTATCCAATCTTTTTCTCCCTAATATCGATTGTATTTCTCCTTCAATAATGGATTGTATGATAACGCCTGCGATATAAAAAAAATATCCAACCCCGGCAAATAAAAGGAAAATGGTGAAAATTCTTCCAGCATTGCTTGTCGGGTGAACTTCCATAAACCCCACAGTGGTGACGGTAATGGCTGTCATATAAGCTGAATCAAGAAAATTCCATTTCTCGATGATCATATACCCGCCAATGCCGATAAAAAAAATTACCCAGGAAAAGAGTATGGCTAAGATGATTTGCTGGAGTTTGTTCATGCCCCCTTAAATACTGTTCTTACAAAGAAAAATCAAGCGGTTTAAGGGCCGTTCACCCGCTGTATCTTCTTGACTGACGCAGTCGTTGCTGTTATTAAGGGGAGCATGAAAAATGAACCCAAAAAATATGCCAGCTGGCGGCAGGACATGGTTGAAAAACAGATTGTCCGGCGGGGGATAAATGATCCTCTGGTTCTGCAGGCCATGCGCAAGGTTCCCAGACATTTGTTTGTGAGTGAAGCGCTTGTTGACAGTGCCTATGGGGATTTTCCGCTGCCTATCGGTGAGGGACAGACCATTTCTCAGCCGTTTATTATTGCCCAGATGACCCAGTGTCTTGAACTTAAAGGGCATGAAAGAGTTCTGGAAATCGGTACGGGCTCGGGTTACCAGGCTGCTGTTCTGGCCCAGATGGTGTATAAGGTGTATTCCATTGAAAGAAATAACACCTTATTTTTACAGACTCGAAAATTATTCGATAAATTGAGATATCATAATATCGTTACCCGGTATTCGGACGGGACTCAAGGGTGGCAGCAGGAAGCTCCTTTTGATGCAATTATTGTTACAGCCGGCGGGCAGAAAATACCGACACCGCTGATTGAACAGCTTGCAGTGGGAGGGAAGCTGGTGATGCCGGTGGGGGACCATTTTTCACAGGAGCTGATCCGGCTTGAAAAAACTTTGGACGGAATAAAACCCACAAATCTGGGGGGGTGCCGATTTGTAAAACTGATCGGTCAGCATGGCTGGGAAAGCTGAAGAGTTCAAAAAACAAACTATCCGGGAATCTTGAGGAGGTTTTGCGAAAAAAATGGCACACATATCCGGTTCGCTCTTGCACGTAAAGGATGTGTTGATTGGGTTCTGTCTGGGCACTGCCAATATCATCCCTGGCGTTTCCGGCGGCACCTTTCTTCTGATTTTTAATATATATGAGCGGGTTTTTTCCATACTGGCCGGCATAAACAACGCCAATAGTATTTATGTGTGCAGGCTGCTTTTAAAAATTGCTTTTTGTTCAAACCGAGCAGAAGATTTGAACAAATTTGTGAAATTTCTGCAGGACAATGATTTTATCTTTTTTCTAAAATTACTGATCGGAGCCGGAGTGGCGATTTTGTCCCTGTCAAGTCTGATGAAGTATTTGATTGTTAATCATTTTCCTGCAACCTATGCGTTTTTTTTCGGGTTAATTCTGGTATCGATTATTATTCCCGTCCGGATGCTGACCACAAGAAAACTTTATCTGGTGTTTTTTGTGATTCTGGGTGCAGCCCTTACTATTTATGTTACATGGGCGGTAAACCCGTATGAAAAAATAGCAAAAAAATCAGCATTGCATCAGGCTCAATATTCACAGAGTATGGATACGGGCAATAAAATAATTGTACATGCAGACCCGGGCAATCCGGGCGGAAACTATATGTTCGGTGATTATGTGTATGCTGCCGTCTGCGGGGCAGTGGCCGTTTCTGCCATGGTGCTTCCCGGAATCAGCGGGTCTCTTGTTCTTATCTTGATGGGAGAATATTTTGAAGTTGTTTCAGCAATTTCAGGTCTGATGATATTAAAGCTGGAAAGTATTGCGTATCTGGGCGTTTTTTCCATTGGCCTGATTTTTGGCGGGCTGGTTTTCGCAAGAGGTCTCAGCGCGGTATTAAAAAATTTTTATAATGCTGTCATGGCATTTCTCACCGGCCTGATGGCAGGGTCTTTGTATGCCTTATGGCCGTTCAAGCAGAGTATTGTGATGGCCCGGCAGTATGTCCGGGTGAATGGTCATATCAATGTGATCGAAAATGTCAGGGTATACACCAATATCAACGAGCTGCCGGCAATTGATTCACATCTGATTTTGCCCGGGGCTTTTTTTATTTTGGGATGCATTGTCATGTCCTTTTTCATTAAAAAGGAATTAAGCAGTTAGGCTTTTTGTTTTCCGGGAATTTAAAGCTGTTCAGGCGGAAAAGTGATAACCTCATCAATGGTTTTCGCATTGCACAGAATCATTACCAGTCGGTCGACTCCCAAGGCAATGCCGGCCGCCTCCGGCATGGTTTTCAGATCCTCTAAAAATTTTTTTGGAACAGATACAGGGGGTTTGTTCATTGAGATCCGTATCTGATTTTCCTTTTCAAACCGCAGCGCCTGTTCTTCAGGGTCATTGAGTTCTGTAAAGCCGTTGGCAATTTCAATGCCTGAAATATACAGTTCAAATCTCTGGGCACAATCCGAATTTCCGGGAAGAAGTTTTGAAAGTGATGCCTGGCTTGCAGGATAATCGCAAAGAAAAACAGGGGTTGTTATATTTTCCAGGCAAGGTTCTATCTCAAAGCTGATAATTTCATCAAAACGGTTGGTTTCAAGTGCAGTGAAGACATCAGTGTCGGAATATTTCTGAAAAGCGTTTTTAACAGTTAATCTGGGCCAGGGAGATGAAAAATGGATCGCCCGGCCCTGGTAATGGAGTGGTATTTCAAATGCTAATTTTTGAATGATAAAACGGATCAGCGCCTGGCACTGATCCATCAGGTCCAGGTAGGTATGGTCTCTGGTATACCATTCCAGCAGGGTAAGTTCCGGCAAATGCCTGGGGCCTCTTTCATTTTTCCTGAAACATTTGCAGATCTGGAATATTTTATCAAAACCTTTTGATAACAGCCGTTTCATGCACAGCTCGGGAGATGCCTGGAGATAATTATTTCCAATGTTTACAGGCTCAATCTGGGCCTCGGGAATGATGGAAGGACATAGAACCGGGGTTTCAACCTCAAGATAGCCACTGTCCGTAAAAAAATCCCTTATGGCCTGAATAATAAGGGATCTTGTTTCAAGGCAAGCCAAATGTTTTTCAACGTCCGGTGTCACTTTATTTCGTAGGTATCTTTAGTTCTGTCCTGCAAGAAAACTTTATCGAATTTCTTTTTTTCTGCTTTGTCAAAGAAGTCATATCCGGCTTCAATACAGGATTTGCATGCATTGATCGGGATATGAACACACAGAACATGTTTGCCGGGTTTTGCCTTTGAGTCTATGCTGATGCAGCCGCCGCAGTCCCTGCAGATGCGGACGGTTTCTTTTTGCTGCTCGAAAATATTGTCTGTATCATAGAAAATTTCCCTGTGTCTGACCTGCATCTGCCCAGGTTCTCCGGCCTTTAACCTCAGGTCGTTTTTCTGTCGCCAATAGGCATTGATAATATCGATGGTTTTTTTGATTTTATCCGTGATGCTGACAGATTGTTTTAATTTTTCCGGATCGTAATCCGGTTCTATAACTCCTGAATAATCAATTCCGGCCATTGCAAGAATGATTCCCAGATTCACATAGGGAAGGGCACCTTCAATGGAATATCCGCCCTCAAGGACAGCGATATCCGGTTTGAGCAGGGTGGTCAGCTGGGCATACCCCTGTGCTGAAAAATTCATATTGGTTAAAGGATCCGTGTAATGATTGTCCTGTCCTGCCGAGTTTACAACCAGATCCGGTTTGAATTCATTTAAAATAGGCAGGACACAGTTTTTAATCACATACAGATATCCTTCCGTGGATGTTCCCGGAGGAAGTGGAATATTGAGGTTGGATCCCTTTGCATTGGGCCCTCCCAGCTCGCCTGTAAACCCGGTTCCCGGATACATGGTTCTTCCATCCTGATGAAGGGAGATAAACAGAACATCCGGGTCATGCCAGTAAATATCATTGGTGCCGTCTCCATGATGGCAGTCGGTGTCTATGATGGCGATTCTTTTTACACCATAGTGTGAGCGGATATATTCAACCATGATGGCTTCAATATTGATGTGACAGAATCCCCGGCCGCCATGGGAAACTCTCATGGAATGATGGCCCGGAGGTCTGACAAGGGCAAATCCGCTTTTCACTTCCTTTGTCAGCACAGCATCTGCAATAGCCTTGGCGCCACCGGCACTGATAAGATGTGACTGGGTGGTGATTGTTTTTTCATCCGGCACACAAAAATGCGCCCGCCGGATATCATGCGTGCTAACAATATCAGGCTTATACTCAATAATTCCGCTGATATCAAAAACACCTTCTTCAATGACCTGATCCTGAGTATATAAAAGCCGTTCTTCTCTTTCCGGATGGGTGGGATCTATGGCCCAGTCAAATGCAGGAAAAAATACAAGCCCTGTTTTATTTAATGCCTTTAACATGACTACCTCTTTGAATTATTGCAACACTTTTTCAAATCCTTTGATCAGGCCGGGTATTAGCTGGACCTTTGTTCTGAGGATCTTTCCTCTTGGCGAGAAATTCCGCACAATATTAAATTTTTGAAGTTCAACCACTTCCATTTCATCCAGATTGTCGGCATCGGCACCTGAACTGATTGCTTTTTCTTTTAACAGCGTATATGCGGTACTGATCAAGTCCTCCTCGGAGAATGATTTGGAGATGGGTTCTGCAAAATCCTCTTCATGGGCTGTGACAATGCCGTGCTCGGTATCAGCACTTAATGAAACTTCACAGGTGGTTCTGGCAAGAGCTGCACCGATGGCATTTGCAACAGATGCCTCCGGAACGGCTTCCGCCTTAATGTGATAGAGTTTTTCTATTTTTTTGGCAAAATATTTGGCCGGTCCTCCCAGAAGCAGGATTTTTCGGGGACTGAATTTATATCCTTCAAGAAATTCATGTACGGTATATACGGGTTGAGAATTGAGTTTATCAATCATCTCAAAGGTTTTTTTCAAAATAATGGAACAACAGGTTTTGAATATTTTATCAGCCGCCTCCAGATCTGTCAGTCCAAGTTCCCGGGCAATGCTGCCGATTCCCTGACGGGCTTTTTCCTTATCCCCTTCATGCATCAGACCAAGGATGATCAGTGCATCGGTGGGAGTGGGTACAGGTCCCCCAAATGCCATGGCCGGTCCTTTTCTCTCAGGGCCTATCACCAGTTTGTTGTCTTCAACCCGTATCATGCTGTCGCCGCCAATCCCTTTTGATTCAGTTCTCAGCGAGCGGATCAGGCTCTTGTGTTCTCCCCTTTGAATACCAAAAGGTTCAAGCAGTGGCGTTTTGTTTACCAGAAAAGCAATGTCAGTGGTGGTGCCGCCGATGTCCAGCACAATGGCATCCTGATTTTTGGGGGCATAGGGAATCGCACCCATGATGCTGGCTGCAGGGCCGGACAGTACAGTCTGTCCCGGAAATGCCATGGAAGATTCAAGGGACATGGTCCCGCCGTCGGCTTTTAATATTTGAATCGGTATGGTCAAGCCCATTTCTTCAAGGGAGTTTTTAACAGCTTCAAAAAATGATTTATGCAGAGAAAAAACCGCTGTATTCAGATGCGTGGTGGCAATTCTTCTGGGGAAATTAAGATTGCCTGAAACGTGATGCCCTAAAAATATTTTTTTGAAATATTTATTCAGAATCCGTTTGATCAGGATTTCATGGCTTGGATTTCTCACGCAGAATTTACTGACAACGCCCACATATTCGATTCCGGCTTTTTTAAGCTTTTTGGCAATATCTTCGATTTCTATGATGTTTACAGGCGCTTTTTCTCTGCCTCTGTGATTGATGGAGCCGCTGACACAATAATAGTATTTGCTGTCAACAAAAGAGGATGGATCAATTCCCGGACCTGCAGAGACAATCATTCCAACCGGTTTCATGTTCTGCTCTACAATGGCGTTGGTGGTCAGGGTGGTGGAGATAACGATGCGCCGGACGGTTTTCGGGTCGATATTTTCAAGCAGAAGCGTAAAAGATGAAAGAATGGTATGAAAAAGATCTGAGGAGTCTGTGGGTACCTTGATTTTTTTTTCAATCTTATTACTGCTTAAAAGAACAGCATCCGTATGCGTTCCGCCAACATCTAATCCAATAATCATGGCGTTTCCCTGCTTCTAAATTATGTATTTTAGTACTTAAAAATAGATTGTTCACCCATAGCGGACCTTGTCAGAAAAACCAGGGCTTGTCAATTATATTTTAATTCAGGATCTGCCGGTCAGTGACAGACAAATGGTTTTAAGCTTGAATAATTCAGAAGTTTGATTTACTTAAATACCCATTGCATGTTTAAATCAAAAAAACAGATATATCAGGAGCAATTCATGAAAATAATTGAATGGGAAAAAAAAGAAACAGTGGCTGTAATGACCATGTGTAATACGGCAAATAGAATGCATCTGGAATTTGTAAATCAGATGCATCAGTGCCTTGAGCAGATTCTGGCAGATGAAGATGTGTTTTCACTGATTATTACCTCGAAGGATGATAAAAATTTTTCCCAGGGGATTGATCTTGAATGGATCATGAAAAAACACCAGGAAAAGGATTTTGACAGCATAAAATCGTTTCTTTTCGGTATGAATGATATTTTTAAAAAATTACTGCTGATGCCTATACCGGTGATTGCCGCTATCAATGGGCATGCATTCGGGGACGGGGCCATGCTTGCCTGCAGCTGTGATTTCAGGTTCATGAAACAGGATAAAGGCTTTTTTTGTTTTCCTGAGGTGGATATCAATATTCCCTTTTTGCCCGGGATGATTAAATTTGTCCGAAAGGCAATCCCGGAATACCAGTTTAACCAGATGATTCTTTCAGGAAAAAGATGTGGAGCAAAAGAACTTTATGATGCACATGTGCTGGTAAAAGCCTGTGTGGATAATACAGAACTTCAGGCAGACGCCCTGGCCTTTGCAAAGACATTTAAAAAACCCAGAGGTATTTTCGGGGAACTGAAAAAGCGGATGCATAAAAATATTGTCCAGGTGATGGATACAGAAGACATTAAAGAAATAGAAATATCCACGCTGCTTTCCTGAAAGAAAAGTGAAGGGCTGTCTGGACCATTGTTTATTTTTCAGAGGGTAAAACTTCCTGGCCCCGCGAGGTGAAAGAGATCCCCTGTTGTGATTGGGTGCCGATCATGATGGATTCAATAACAGGTGCATTAACAAATTCATCAGATTGCCATTTAATCATAAAATTGGCGCCTGATCCACCGGTTTTATCTTTTTCGGGTATGACATAGCGTAAAGACTCTAATGGTTTTAATGTGACTGGCTTATCGATATGTTTTTTTAATAGGGCACCCTGTGTTTCATAATAATCGATCAAGGTAAGCCTTATCGGGTGATTCGGATCAATGTTTCTGATGCTCAGAGTGACTGTCAACAGGAATGGCTTTTCTCTGTTCCCGATGTAAATATGCGAATAGGCAGGTACATAAACAAGCTGGCCTTTTGATAATCCGTTTTTTTTGTCAGCCGCATGTAAAAAAAGAGGTGAAAAAAAACAAAGACATAATAAAATGAGGGTCCATTTGGATAAACATTTTTTTGTCATTGTAAATCCTTAAATAAAGTTCAGGTGTTAAAATCTTCTGTGTGTGAGCGCCGTCATCGTATCTGACTATGCCATAAACATTGTCTGACAGCAAGGGTATTCTGGCAGGTTTTATCAGCAGAAGTCATGTCTGGTTATCTGAAAAACCAGACATGCGCATGTGTCTGGGTGAGTTTACAAATGAAACAAAAATTTTAACCTGAAATATCAGGGCCTGCTCCTGGATTTGATAGCCAGGGCAGACCCTGATTTTGTCAACCCGGTCAGTGTTATAATCCCAAAACATATGAGATCCCGGAAGTGCCGCAATTCCGTTTATTTTACTTCAAAGACCAGAACAGCGCGGGTAACATGGACATCATAGTCCTGGTCTGCCTGGTTTTCCTGGTTTTCAACATGGACCATCCAGGTGCCCGGCTGGGTGATTTTGACCTTTGCGATGCCTTCGGCGTTGCATTTTGTTATGTAGGCAAAGGTGTTGGGAGTCGTGCTGAAACCGTCATAGGTGGCACGGACCTCTGTTGACAAAGGATTGCCATTATAAAGAATTTGAAATTCCATTTCCATGTTTATCCGGGTAAGATCTGGATTCGTCATGGGGACAATTTCCAGTTTGTCATTGATTATTTTATCGTATCCGTAGTTTGCTTTTCCCACCTTGATAAGGGCTTTGCAGAACTTTTCATAATTTTTGCTGGGGCCGGCAGCATTTTTAAATTCCTTTTTGCTGCCCAGCTTGCTTCCCTGGGTGGTCTGGGTATAGATCATCCCCTTTCGATGGCCGGATATGATTGCATATCCCTCTTCTTTGCACAGAACTGTACCGTCAAGGGTCATCAGTTTGGGGTTGGGTTTCAGTGTTATGGGAGTAACCGTATCATTATTGATCATGGTGACATCCACATTTTCGAACAATTCCATATCTTGGCTTACCATGAACACATGAGTGGATATTACGCTGAACGGCACCGTTTTACCCTGTTCAGCACTCAGCGAAACGGGTTTTATGATAGTCTCATGGGCATAAACTGACGGCAGGCAAACAAGACAGCTCATTAATGCGAACAAATAGATTTTACAGGTCTTAATCATTGTGTACTCCTTCCTTTAGGTGATTTATAAAATATTGATAATATGATAACAAAAGCTGATTACAGCTATTTTCCTCTGGTTTAGAATTTCATGGGTTCCCTGAAAACGACTGAAGCCGGGCCAGGGCCTTTTGCGCGGTTGTTTTCTGCTCCTTGTAATCTGTTGCTGCTGTGAATGCTTTTATGGCCTGCTGTATCATCCCCTCATTCCAGGCAGCATATCCCATCATCAAAAAGGCAAAGCCTTTATGTTTTTTAAATTCTGTCAATTGTTCATAGGTATGAAAGGCGGAAATATAGTTTTTCTTCTGAAACAGAAGATCCGCCTTGATGCAGAGAAGATCGGGATCGATTTTCATTGCAAGCCCCTTGTCAATCCATTGGAGGGCGGTATTTTTTTCGCAGCCGTTCAGATACGCCCGTGCTATCTTGCTGATCTTTTCAATAGCCTGATTTTGGGTCTGGTCACTTGTCTGGTTTTGTATATGGGGGCTGGTATCCGCATGATTCCCGCTTTCTGTCAGGTGCCTGGTGCTGTCAAGCCATTTTTCATAATATTGTGCTGCCTTTAAAGGAATTCCGCAGGCCATATACAAATCTGCCGCAAGCGTTATTTCCTGTTGGGACAGGGGCGCAATAAAACTGTAGATGATAAGGGATGCAAGGCCATCCTCCAGCCTGTCCCTGCCAAGATGGATATGGGTTAACGCCTTCCACCATTTGGGTTCACAGGGATCTGAACTGGTTAGAAATCCTGCATAGTCCAGGGCTTTTTTATCCTTCCCCAGGGTCACATACTGGTAAAGAAGGATCTCCTGCCATTTTTTTTTCGATTCGTTCTGGAATTTTTCGGCCAGCTCTTCAATTAGGGGAAGTGCCTGTTCATGTTTTTCCAGGGAAAAATAAATATTGACCAGGGTTTGTTTCCATTCAAGAGAGATTTCTTCCGGATGATCTGCAATCAGCCTGCTAAATACAAGAAGAGCCTGTTCATGATCATTGGCAAGCGTATGGCAGACAGATGCATAATACAGAGAGTCCGGTTTTTTATCCTCACCTGTTTCATAGCCCCGGATAAATGCCTGGGCCGCTTTTTTCATCTGCCCCAGTTCATATCTGCACTTGGCAAGGTTAAGCCAGGCAGCGGAAAGGTCCGGTTTTTTCCCAACTGCCCTCCCATAGGCCAGGGCTGCTTTTTCCACAAGGGAAGAATCATTGTTTTTTTGATCCAGCATCAGAAAGCAGTTGCCCAGAAGAAAATCAATATAATAATGATCATACCCTTTTTGCACAGCTGTTTTTTTGTCGGTCGTCTGCTGTTTTCGGGCAAAGTCCTCCAGCAGAATAACCGCTTGATCAATTTTTTCCTGCTGTATCAACAGGTTGGCTTTATTCACACAGATGCCGGCAGTAAAGGGAATATCCTGGGCTGCCATGATCTGCCAGGGCAGCAATAACAACAGTAAAATGATGACCCAAAATTTTTGCATGGCTATTCCAATTGAAAATTAATAGTGGTCTGGGCCAGTGTGGAAACGGCAACGCCGTCCACTGTACCGGGTTTAAACTTCCACTGGGCCAGACAGTTGATAACACTTTTGTCAAATATCCCTGCAGGTTCTGCTTCAAGAATCTTAAGATTTTCAACATACCCGGATGTATTTACAGTGAACTGGATTTTTACCCATCCCTGGATACTGTTCCTGGATGCCCTCACAGGGTACAGGGGCGACAGCCTGACAAGGGGAGTCAATGGGGCATCCAGTTCGTCTGCAAGGTATTGTGTCTTAAATGCGGGAACATTGAGAGCAAAATGTTCCAGGCCGGGCATCAGCAGGCTGTCCGCTGCGCCGGGAAGTTTTGGATTCAGTTCAAAGGGCAGTCTGGGCTTCAGGGTCTGGGGGTCAGGGGTGTGGAGCTTTGTCCGGGTTTTTGCCTGGGCTGGTTTTTGTTCCTGGTCCACAGGCCTGGGTCTCTCTTTTTTTTGGGGCGGGATTTCAGGCTTCTTCATCCTCACCACCTGTACGGCTTGAATCGTCTCCGGATTGTCTTGTTTTTCAGGAATTTTTTGAATCATTCCTGGCATGATGCCGAATAAAAAAGCATTCAGAACAGCGGAAAAGACAATGGCCCACGTCCATCCCAGGATGTTGAAGAATCTTCTTTTCCCGGAGGTTGAACTGCTAAAATTATGAATGACCGCTGTCATTGATTCCTGGGACATCTTCTGTTTTTCCTCCACCATGGTTTTCACTGGACGCGGTTTGCTGCAATGGAGACCTGTTGAGCCCCTGCCAGCTTGCAGGCATCCATGACGGAAATAACCAGACCAGTGAGGCTTTCCTTGTCCGCGACAATAACCACATTGCCTTCGGGATTTTCAGCAAGGGCACGTTCCACATTGGCCCTGACCGCCCGGATGTCTATTTCTCTGTGGTCTAAATGAATGGTGCCGTTTTTTGTTACTCCCAGAAGAATGGTGGTTTTTGTCTTGCTTACAGCAGTGGAAGCGGCAGGCCTTGAGATATCCACCCCTGTTTCCTTGACAAAGCTTGTGGTTACCAGAAAAAAGATCAGCAGAATAAATACCATGTCGATCAACGGGGCAATATTCAATTCAAGGTTCTGTTTGTTTGCGCGTCTTGCCGCAGATATATTAAGCATGAGAATTCTCTTTTTATAAATAACGTTTCAGGTAAATGCCTGTGGCTGAAATCCGGTTTTTAAGATTCTGGGCCCGGCGCCTGAGCCAGCCACTCATATAAAGTCCCGGGATGGAAACCATAAGACCTGTCTGGGTGGTGATCAGGGCCACTGAAATCCCGCCTGCCATGGCCCGGGCATTGCCTGTCCCAAAAACAGTAATTACATCAAAGGTAACCATCATGCCAACCACTGTACCCAAAAGTCCCAGAAGGGGAGCCACGGCAGAAAGCACAGTAATGATGCTCAGGTATTTATCCAGAGATGCGGTAAATTTTAGAACTGTTTCATCCAGAATGTAATTGTCAAGTGTCCTGTCAAAACTTCTATAAAGGAGAAATTCCCTTATCAGACGGGAATTTGCGCCCTGATATTTTTCATCAGGCCAGGTATTGTTTTTTATGAATTCGCCGGCTTGTTTCCTGGAAATATTTTTTATATAAAGCGTATGCATGAACATGATCCTGTTGATTATCAGCACCCACATGCAGAAGGAGACCAGCAGAAGCGGGATCATTATCACCCCGCCTGAGCGGATATAATCAGTCATCATGTGTAAAAATTTAATCATAAAACAATCACCTGGACCCATTTCGGGTCTTGAAAACCATGTTGACAAAGGCTACAGACTTTTCTTCCATCAGTCCGATCTGGGTCTCCACTCTGCGATTCAACAGGGTATGGGAGAGCATGATGGGAATCGCCACGCTCAATCCCAACATAGTGGTGACCAGAGCTTCGGAAATACCACCGGACATCATTCTGGGATCACCCGCACCATGATAGGTGATGACATGAAATGTATTGATCATGCCGGTAACCGTGCCAAGAAGGCCCATGAGCGGTGCAATGGCAGCCAGCATTCCCAGAGTGGAGACGAAACGTTCTATTCCGGGTATTTCCCCAAGAATAGCTTCTTGAAGGGCATTTTCCATATCCTGGCGGCTATGCTCCCTGAATGGAAGCGCTGTCAAAAGAACTTTGGGTATCAGGCATTTTTTTTGGGAGCGCAGCAATCTGTCACATTCTTCCCAGTTCTCCTGGGCCACAAATCCCCTGAGCTTTGCCATAAAGGGTTCCACCTGTATCTTTTTTGTGAAAAAAAAGAAAAGCCGTTCCAGGAGAATAATCAGAGCCAGTCCAAAAATGGCCAGGATCGGCCATATGATCGGGCCACCCTTGGGAACCTGTTCAAGAAGATTGAGTTTATGGGTGAATTGGCGCAATGCCCCGCCTTTTGAAATATCCAAAGGCACAGCAATGCTTTTTCCTTGAATATAATCATCAATCCTGGCGGTCATGCGGGATGAAGGCAGCCTGGACAACGCAAAGAATCTTCTGCTCTGATCCGAGTAGATCAGGAAACCGATCTCTTTTTTCGATCCAGTTTCCAGTACATAGATTCCGGTAAAATTCCCCAGTGTAAGAACTGTTGCTTCCTGTTCTCTGCCCTGCCGGTCGATGATATCTGTTTTTGAAAATTTTACCTGGCCCGAGGCCTTTATCTCTTCAAAAAGGCTGTCAGTCATTTTCTCAATATCGTCCATGGACCAGAATCTTTCCTCATGGAGGATATCCTCAAGGAAAGTTTCACGGTTTTTTATCAGGGCACTTTGAAGACTCTGGGCAAGCAGGTCTTGAAGATCTTTGGCATTCCCCCGGATAAAACCTGAAATTTCCCTGTTTGCTGCGTGGGATTCAGATAAATCATCCTTGAGCTTTGCTTGTATTTCCTTAAGACCGAGGATGTTTTCTTCTATTTGTTTAACCTTTATTTTAAGGTCTTTGTTCCTGTTCTTTAAATCTGCAATTGCAGCTGTCAATGTTTTTTCGTCATTGATAATTTTAAGTTTTTTTTCTTCTGCCTCGGCCCTGGCCTCCAGCAATTGTGCCCTGGCCTTTTGTTCCATTTCCTGCTGTTTGTTTTTCAAAAAAAGATGGTTCTCCCGGATATCCTGGCCCATAGCTGAAAAAGGCATCAGACAGAAAAAAATAAGAACCATCAGTATTGATATATTCTTCACAAAGGACTCCTTATTGTTTTGCCAGACGGCCTACAGGCAAGGTCAGTATTTCCACGGGCTGCCTTTTGGCAGCCATTTCTACGCCCCTTGAAATGTCCGGGATGCAGGTTTCATCCAGTGCCTGCCACTGATTATCTTTTACATTGAATACCGCGGCAGAGCGTCCATCAAGGGAGAGAAAAAATTCCGAGATCCTTCCCAGTCTGAAGATATTTCCCAGCACTTCATGACTGTTAATATGGATTTTGTCCTGGTAAACCTCAATGGTATTGCCGTATTCAGCCTCTACAAAAAGCGCTTCCATGACTTTTCTGTACTTTTCTCCAATGCTGACATCAACATCTTCCATCACACGGGAGAGTCTTTCCAGTCTGCTGTTTCGCTCGTTTATTAAAAACGGGGAATCGTTTTTTACAAGGAATTCAAGTCGTTTAAAGACATCCTTCAGAAAAGGCAGTATCTCTTTTTGAATCCGGATATTGGCAAGTTTTTCCTGTTCAAGGGACCTGTTCAGGTCCTGGTGTTTTGTCTGCTCTCCGGACAACACATCAACGGTATCGTTCAGGGTCTCATTTTCAGACAAAAGCTGATCATAGCGTGCTGTCAGCTCAGCTTTTTTTGCTTCCCAGTTTTCCTGATTTTCCTGGGTTTCCTGTTGCGTGTCAATGGACTGCTTTACCGGTTTTTCAATCCCGTCAGCCGTGCTGGCAGTGCCCGTGAAGGCCATTGCCAGGATCAGTATCATCCCGGGAATGGTCATCCGCACCATTTTTTTAATTGTTAAATAATATGATCGTGCCATTTTTTCAGATTCCATGAATTTCATTGAGTCATTCCTTGTGTGTTCTTTTTAATCCCCCGACGCTTCTGATTCGATCAGAAGCGCCATTGTCAGTTGGAATTGCCGAATGCAAAAAACAGCAAATGCAGTTTTAAAAACAAGCTTTAGTAAGTCATGGAAAAACTCAAAAAACATCCCAGGGGATTGGCGGTCCTGTAAGAGGTGGCAGTTTCATAGGCCGGATACCGCTCATCAAAGACATTGGTCACATCCAGGGTGATGGTATAATTTTTATACTGGTAACCAAGCTTGACGTCTGTAACAAGATAATCAATGGATTTCTGTCTGACGCCGGTATACCCGACAGCATACTTGTCTTTTTCACCCTCACCTACAAAACGGGTATCAAAGCCTGCAAAAAATCCCTGGGGAGGTCTCCATTCGGCGCCGACACTGTAGATCCAGTTGGGAACAAGTTCTATATCGGTTCCTGAGTAGTCGGTTCCGTTGCTGATATAATTTTTATATTTCCCTTCAGTATAGGAAAGGGTGCCGTATAATCCCAGATAATCCAGAACCGTATAATCCACAGACAATTCGATTCCTTTCCGCCGGGTTTCCCCTGTATTGACCTTGGTGCCTGCTGCGGCATCAGTCAGTATCTCATCCTCAGCATCAAGAACAAAGGCGGTCAATGTTGCCTGGAGTGTCGGCAGGGCAGTGAACTTGAGCCCTAATTCGTATTGCGTATAGGTTTCTTCTTTTAGGTTGGGGTATGCGAATTTATCAAATCCATTGGGCAGCTTAAAGCCTTCTCCATAGGTGGTAAAAAGGGTATACCCGGCCAGGGGTGTGAACTCGATACCGGCCTTGGGACTGAAGACACTGAAGTCTTCCATGTCGCGGGAGCTGCCGGCCAGCTTATCATCCAGTTCCCCGGTCATATAATCCCATCTGCCGCCCAGAGTAACCTTCCAGGCATCTGTCAGGTCCAGTTGATTCTGGAAAAACAGTGACCAGGTGATTAATGTGCTGTCTCCATTCACGGTCAGAATCTCCCGGGCGTTGCGCGTACGGCTTGGATTCTGGGCCTTGATGGTATGGGTTAATTCCACCTGGCCGTCAAGACCCAGAGTAAGGTTGTTCTCCATGCCACCGATCTTTGAACCCCAAATATAGCTTGTGCTTCCACCAAAGACATCCCGGTCATGATATTCTTCATCCACCCGGGTGATCTGGTCCCGGTACCGGGTAAGATTGGATCTGTAGGCATAGGCCATGAAGTTTATAAAATCGTCGTCTGTAACATCATAGGTCCAGTTGGTATTAAAACCATACCGGTCTCTTGATCCTCCCCCGGATGGATTGGCACTCCAATAGTCGCCTGCATCCCATTGCGCCTGGGTGAGATATTCAGGATGATCCCAATCCACGGCATAAAAATTCAGCGCAAGAGAACCTGTGAGATCTTCAGAGAAATCATAGGTAAATTTGCCAGTTACGTTCCCCTGTAAAAGATCAGAATTATCGGTTCTGCCTGCCTGGCTGATAATGTTCGCCCCCAGAACCGTGCTCAGCTTATCGTTTTCACGACCCATTGACAGGTTGAAACGCTGGCGGTCCCAACTTCCGAACCCGAATTTCATATGGTTGAAATCCCCCCTGCGTTTGGTAACGATATTGACCACGCCGGCTCTGGCAAACTGTCCGTAAAGAGCAGATGAAGGGCCTTTAATGACTTCAACATAGGCAATATCTTCGGGAATCACTGCATTAAAATCACCATATCCGTCTCCATGGGAAGTTGATTCATTCAAAGGTACCCCATCGAGGAAGATGGCCACGCCCGTGTTATGACCCAGCTTGAGCCCCCGCATGGTAAATGCACTTGCAACTGCTCCCTGGCTGTAATCCGTGATGGCCACACCAGGTATTTTTTCCATCATGTATAATGGTTTATCTAAAAATTGGTTTTGTAACTGGTCTTCTGATATTATGGTTGCAGAAGGTGGCGGCTGCGAAATCTTGTTTGAGGCGCCCTTTACGGTAATTCCTTCTATTTTCAGAACTTTGCTTGATTCTGCTGCCCAGGCATGTCCTTGAAATAATACAACGGTCAATAAAATGAGTGTGATAAAATGAAAGTGAATCTTGTAGCGATCTGACATATCTTTTTTCCCTTTTCGTTAATGAGTTCAAGTTATTGTTTAAGCAACGTATGTGGAGAAAACAGAACCCTTGACCAGAAAAGGATGATAGGATATGATGATCAGTCAGAAATCCCTCCTTCCAGGGAGTGGGTTCACAGGGACTGGCAGCCTGCTTCTTTTGCCGGTTGCGGCTGCCAGTCCCCCCTTTTTCTATTTAAATTGAGCTATTTTATGCCCTCCTGTTTTTTTGTATAATCATCAAAAAAAAAGCCACGATGACTTCTCATCCGATTCTGGATGAAGGCCTTCGTGGCTGAAATTTCTATATTTTTAAATTTTGTATCAGGGGCAGTTTCTACTGCCAAGTGCATGGGTATGTATTATACTTGATGATCATATGTCAACAGTTTTTTTTCAGTTTATCCTGCTGAAACATTCCATCTTTAAAGGCGGTTTTTATCTTGTTGCTTTTCCACAGCCTTTGAATTTTTTTTTTGGACAGTAGTGATCTAAAATCCGTTTTTGGACAATAGTGAAACGATATATTAAATTGAAGAATGGATGTATTCAATAAACCTGCTGCAGATGGGAGAGAGGGCTCTTTTTTTAGAAAAGGTCAGATAAAAATACCGGTCCAGGTTCAGGCCGGTTACAGAGACTGCAGCAAGCCGTTTGTTTTTGATTTCTTCTTTGACAGCCATGGTGGAAAGAATGGATATTCCGATGTGGTTTAAAATCCCCTGAATCACAGACATGGTGTTTCCCATGGTAATATGGGTAAAAAGTTGTTTTGGGTCAAATCCTGAAGCTTCCATGCTTTTAAGGATGCAAGCCCATGTCCCTGACCCTTTTTCCCGGGCAATAAATTTTTCATCAAACAGGTTTGAACAGTCGATGGATGTTTTTTTTGCCCATTTATGATCGGCCGGTACGATCAGTTTCATTTCATCCTTGATGAGTTTTTTTTGTATAATTTGCGGGTCATTTGTTTGAGCACCGACAATTCCGATTTCCAGTATGCCGTATTTGATATCATTTATGATCTGCATGGTATCTCCAACGCTTAATTTAATGGAAATATCCGGAAATTTTTTGATAAAGGGCCCGATAAGTTCCGGAATGATAAATGCAGACGGAATGGTGCTTCCGCCAATAGAAAGCTCCCCTTTTATTTTTCCGGTAAAATCAAGCAGAGCCGATTCTGCCTGGTCCCTTAAACTCAACAGTTTTTTTGCATACTGATAAAGAATTTTTCCGGCTTTTGTGGGTTCTGTGATTTTGCCCATCCGGTCTAAGAGGCGGCACTGGAAATGATCTTCAAGTTCTTTGATATGACTGCTTACGGTGGGTTGTGAAAGATGAATGGCTTCAGATGCTTTTGAAAAACTTTTATGTTCAATGACCGAGACAAATATGTGAAGCTGCCAGAGATCCATTTTCATTTTTTCCCGCGCTGGATCTGGGGAAATTTTTCTGTCATTTTAAGGTAAACCGGTTCAGGGACCATGTCTGAAATGTCTCCGCCAAACTGGGCAGCCTCCTTGATGATGGAGGAGCTGGTAAAAATCCACCGGAATCCTGTCATCAGGAAAACGGATTGTACTTTTTTATTTAATTTCCGGTTCATCAAGGCCATCTGGAATTCACTTTCAAAATCAGAGATCGCCCGTATTCCTCTGATGATGGCAGCTGCATTTTTCATCTTTGCATAATCCACAAGCAGTCCTCCAAAGGATTCCACTTCTATGGCCGGATTTTTGTGAAAGCTTTGTTTTATCATACCAACTCTTTCGTCCATGGTAAATAATGCTTTTTTGGATGGATTATGCAATACGGCGATGATTACCTTGTCAAAAAGTGTCAATGCTCTCTCGATGATGTCTTTATGACCGTTTGTCAACGGATCGAATGATCCGGGATAAATGCCTGTCTTTTCTGTATGCGTCATCGAAGATTCTGTCCTCTTAAAGTTTACGGATAAATGAAATCAATGTTTTTGAGTATTTTTTTTGTCGGTAAATGTCAAGGATTGGCGGTAAAAAATCAAGGTTTTCTTTATGGGACTGTTCGAAGATAAGGATACAGTCACTGTCAATTATGTTAAGAAACGATGAATTTGAAAAAATGGATTCGATATATCCTTTTTCATAGGGGGGATCCATGAAGATCAGATTAAATTTCCAGCTGCCAAGGGTATGAATGAAATTATGATCCAGAACATCACAGCAGATTATCCGTGTTTTTTCTTCAAGGCCGCAGTGTCGAACATTCTGAGAAACAGTTTTGCAGTCCTGATCTGCAAAGGTGCAGTGCTGCGCTCCCCGGCTCAATGCCTCTATTCCTAATGCACCGGTTCCGGCAAAAAGATCCAGGACCTGTCTGTTTTTTATTTTCGGGCCCAGAATATTAAAAACAGCTTCCCGGATACGATCAGACGTCGGGCGGATTTTTGTCCCGTAAATTTGAACCAGTTTCCGTCCTCTGTATTTTCCACCGATGACTCTCATGGGGTTCAGGACAGGATTTTCTTGATATGCTTTACAGATGTTCCCAAAATTTTTGCAGCAGCACTCAGATCTCCATTGGTATGGGATATGGTTTGCTCTATGAGCTGTTTTTCAAATTGTTTTTTAGCTTCCTCCAGATTTCTGTGCTCAAGAACAATGGTTTCCTGATGACTGCCTGAAGGGGTACAGACGGGATTATACGGATGGGGAATGTCCTGTACCCCAATATGATCTGATTCAACCATGATGGAAAGCCGTTCCACCAGATTTCTCAGTTCTCTGACATTGCCCGGCCAGTCCCATGCGGTTAACAGATCCATCGCTTTTTGTGAAATTTGTTTTTTCCCTCCGGAAGTTTGCTGGCTCAGTTTTTCAAGAAAATTATTGACCAGCAGGGGGATGTCTTCTTTTCTTTCTCTAAGCGCCGGAACATGAATAGGGATAACATTTAATCTGAAATACAGATCCTGTCTGAATTTCCCCTGTTTGATCTCCTGTTCAAGATCCTTGTTGGAAGATGCAATGATCCGGACATCCATATGAAGAGTCCTTCCACCGCCAATCCGCTGGAAGGTTTTGGATTCCAGGGCTCTTAGAATTTTTGCCTGGGTATTGATATTCATGTCCCCGATTTCATCTAAAAAAAGCGTCCCGCCCGATGCCAGTTCAAATTTGCCTTTATTTTTGGACGTAGCGTCTTCAAATGCGCCTTTTTCATGTCCGAAGAGCTCACTGTCAATAGTTTCTTCAGGAATAGCGGCACAATTGATGATGATAAAGGGTTCTTCGGGCCTCAAACTGAACTGATGAATGGTTCTGGCAACCATTTCCTTGCCTGTGCCGTTTTCTCCGGTAATCAGGATAGATGCCGGGGAGGGAGCAGCGTTGGTGATCTGGGAATAAAGCTGCTGAACCGCCTTGCTGGTGCCTGTAATGGAATTTTTTTCAATATTTTTTTTGCGCAGATAAATATTTTCTTCTTCAAGTTTTCTAAAATTCAAGGCATTATTGATGGTGACCATTACTTTATCAATGGACAACGGTTTTTCAAGGAAATCGTATGCACCGGATTTGGTGGCATCCACTGCCGATTCAATGGTTCCATGGCCTGTGATCATGATTACCGGAAGATTCGGGGCAAGTCTTTTGATCTCCTTGAGCGTTTCAATCCCGTCAATTCCCGGCATCCAGATGTCGAGCAGAACGATATCCGGAGACTCGGTTTCAATCTTTTTTAGTGCCTCATATCCGTTAAAGGCATGGATGACTTCAAATCCGTCATCAGACAGAATCCCTTCAAGGGATTCAATGATGGTGGTTTCATCATCAACAATTAAAACTGCTGGATACATGGGGTGATTTCTCCTGTTCTTTTCTATGGTCAGGCAGGCAGTTCAATAATGAATTTTGCGCCTTTGGGTTTATTATCCTGGACTCTTATTACACCATTATGGTCAGAAATGATAGAGCTGACAATGGCAAGCCCCAGTCCCATGCCTGATTTTTTGGTAGAAAAATACGGTTCAAACAGCCGGGTTTTTTCCTTGTCAGAAATGCCGTGACCGTTGTCTGCAATTTCAATTCGTACAATTTTTAAAATATCATCATAGGAAACATCAATAAGAATCATGCCGTCCTGTCCGACAGCAGCCACAGCATTATCAATCAGATTGATGAAGGCCTGCTTCATATGCTGCTGCCCCAGTTTTAACACCGGGATATTATCGGAAAACCTGGAACGGATATCGATATGTTCAAAGCCTTCTCTATATAGCGCAATGGTTTCCAGTATGATATTTTCAATTCTGCATTTTGCAATATTTGCATCGGGGAATTTTGCAAAAGCGGCAAATTCATTAACCAGATTTTTAATCAGATCCACATGCTCCACAATGGTATCAGTGCAGCTGTTAAAAATATCTTCATTGATCTGTTTTCCATATTTTCTTTTCAGGCGCTGGGCAGATAATTTGATGGGGGTCAGGGGATTTTTAACTTCATGGGCAATCCTTCTGGCCACTTCTCTCCAGGCCGCCACCCGCTGTGCCTTTTCAAGCTCGGTGACATCGTCAAACACCAGCACGGATCCGATATTCTGTCCCTGGTCATTCTTCAGGGTGTTGAAAGTAAGGCTGAAATGCTTGGGCACGCCTGATATGGTAATGGAAAGCGGCATTTCAAATGACTGATGACCCTGGCTGAGCTGTTCGTTGAATTGTCGGGCAATCTGAAGATGGTCATTTTTCAGGATATCTTTGAAATTCTGGTTCAGGATCGTGCGGCCGCTGATGGCAAGCATGGATTCTGCAGCCTTGTTGATTGTGGTGATAATGCCTTGATTGTCAACGGAAATGACCCCGGCAGAAATATTTTTTAATACGATTTCGATGTATTGACGGCTTTTTTCAAGCTCATCATTCTGCTGCTGCAGCAGTTTGCCTGAAAGAGCAATCTGCTCCCGGCCGGATGCAAGTTCCCGGGTCATTGAATTAAAGGACTTGATCAGTGTTCCGATTTCATCATCGGTTTCAAAATCAATCTGGTAATTCAAGTCTCCGCGGGCCACCCGCTGGGTTCCCTCAGCAAATTTCATAATGGGAATGGTAATGGATTTTGCCAGCTGGAATCCAAACCAGATGGCACAGAAAACCACCAGGAGTGCAACAATTGACAATGCAATATAATAGTAAATCTCGGCAGGCCGTTTGGCCATTTTCAACTGATGATATTCTTCTATGCCTTTTATGATGGTCTGCAGATCTTTTGACAGTTCCAGGGACACCAGTGTGGTGATAACAATAAATCCACGGGCTTTCTGGGGGTCTGTGCCAAAGGGAATGGCGGCAATGGTCCGCAGTAATTCTCCATGTTCAATATATTGGGAAATGGTATTGCTCTGGCGTTCTTCAGGGATGTCTGTCAGATCATTGCTGGTGAGCAGACTGAAATTAAGATTTTCCAGTTCATTCGGCAAAGAAAGACTTACCCGCTGGGCATCCGGGGTATAGACCTCAACGGCATAGCGGTTGAACGCTCTTTGTATGACCTGGGAATACCGGGCCAGTTTTTTTTCATTTCCTTTTTCCAGAAGGTTTCTGGAATCAATCTGGAATGCAGCTCTTTTGGCAAAGAATTCATTTTTCTCTTCAATATATTCATAGAGTTTCTGACCAATGGTCAGCGAACTGTCAAGGGTCTGTTCAACCGGGGTATTAAACCAGAAGGCAATGGAGCTTGAAATAAAATGGATGGAAAAAAAGAACAGGACGGTTGTGGGCAGCAGCGCCAGTACAATGAAAGCTGCAACCAGTCGGGTTTTCAGCTTGGAGCCCAGGATATTGTTCTTTTTTTCATAATATAATTTTGCAAGATTTCTGAAAACCAGCAGCAACAGGGCCAGCAGCAACAGTAAATTGGTATTGATCAAAATGAACATTAAAACAGTGCTGGACAGTGGCAGGTCAGTTCCGAAATCTGTGATACGGGTCTCAATAAAGGTGAGGATTCCGACGGTCATCAGAATAATGACAATCAGGATAAATTCTTTTTTTTTTCTTGCCTGTTCGTTCCGGGCGTGTTCCGCCTCGTCTGTGAATTGAAATTCAGGCATGGTGATACGGTATCGTATTAATAGGTAAAATTGATTAAATACCAGTTGGTCTCAAAATCCCAGAACGAAACAAAAAAGAAAACGTAATGAAGCGACAGCGGCAGGGTGACTTTGTCCAGTTCAGCTTTTATTCTGAGTTGATATTTATCCCCTTTGACAAGCTGGTTCAATGCAATAATGGTCAGGTTATCAATTTCAGTCATTAATGCCTTGGCTTCTTCAAAAGACTGGGTGATCACAGGGATTTCATTTTTCCATGGCCGGGAAACTGAAAACTCCTTTTTTAACGGATTGTATTTCAAGGTGGATTTGATCTGAATATTGGCAATTTTTTTATCAAAAAAAGAACCGTCTGTCTTGTAAAGAACCACCTGGAAAGAAAAGGTGGCGGGAACGCCGCCAAGGACAGCCTGATTCATTTTTGGCGTAAATGCATGTTCAATATCAAAATAGATGAGAAGATCATCTCTTGTATTGGCCAGCTTGATATCTTCTATTGCGGCCGTTTGTTCAGCGCCCAGGACAGCAGTTGGTGCGCTGAAGAAGCAAAACAGTGTCAGGAGAATGGAAAAAAGAACGGTTGGTCTATGAAAGGCAGTTCGAGAGTTTAGCATATTAAAAGTATTCCATTTTTGCAGGGCCTGTTTCCCAGGCATCTTTATTTTTTAAAAAAGTTTCTATAAACAGACGATTAAGGGTATGACCTGATTTATGGGTAACGATATGTCCCTGAATCGGCATTCCAAGTAAAGAAAAATCACCAAGGCTGTCCAGTAGTTTGTGTCTGACAAATTCATCCGGATATCTTAACCCTTCTGTATTCAATATTTTATCTTTGTCGATAACGATGGCATTGTCAAGACTTCCACCTTTGCCAAGAGAAAATTTTTTTAAAAGTTCCAGGTCCTGAATAAAGCCAAATGTCCTTGCACTGCTGAATTCCTTTGCAAAATTGTTTTTTGCACGGTCAAAACTGATTTTTTGTTTTCCGATTAAAGGGTGATCAAAATGAATATCACAGGTGATTTTAAAACAGGGCTCGGGGTGGACGGTCACGGATTTATCATTATCGGTAACTGTAATGGTTTTTTTAACAATAAAAACATGTTTGGGGGATGTCTGTTCAACAATGCCGGCGGCTTCAATCAACTGGGTGAACAGTCTTGCGCTTCCATCCATGATGGGGATTTCATAATCATCAATTTCCACCAGTGCATTATCAATGGCAAGTCCTGCAAAACTGGCCATCAGATGTTCAATGGTGGATACGATGGCCCCGTTGATTCCAAGGACCGTGGCAAGAGATGTGTCAACCACCCGTTTAAAAAGGGCCTGGATATCCTGGGTCCCGGGCAGATCAATCCGTCTGAAAACGATTCCGTGGTTTTCAGGGGCAGGATGGATGGTCAGATTTGTTTTTTTCCCTGAATGCACACCCGTTCCTGAAATGGCAACGCTTTGTCCGATGGTTTTTTGTAAATAAAATTGAGTCATACCCTTCCGGTTTCTATAATTATCATAAATTGAAAAATTTGTTTGCTATATATAGCTGATTTTAATACACAAAGCAAAGCAAATGAGAGGCCTTTTCCATGAGGTGTATTTTTTTACAACATAATGACACTGAAATCTAATTCATCAGGAGTTAATTTGCTTGCAAAAATAAAATCCGGTTCACTCTCGGGGATTGACGGGTTTCCGGTTCAGGTGGAGGTGGATATTTCTTTTGGTCTGCCCGTATTTAACATTGTCGGCCTGCCGGAGATTTCCGTCAGGGAAAGCAAGGACCGGGTGAAAACCGCCATTAAAAATTCAGGCTATACCTTTCCCATGGAACGGGTGGTGGTGAACCTGGCCCCGGCAGATATCAAAAAAGAAGGGACCGGATTTGATCTGCCGGTTGCCATCGCCATTCTGGTTGCTTCGGAGGTATTGCCCAAAGATGTGGCAGAGGCATATTTTATTGCCGGGGAACTGTCCCTTGACGGTGAGGTCAAACCCATCAGAGGGGTTCTGCCCCTTGCGCTGACCGCAAAGCAGACCGGCTGCAAAGGTATTGTCATTCCAGCTGAAAATGCAGACGAAGCTGCTATGGTAAAGGGGATTGATGTTTTGCCAGTGAAAAATCTGTCCCAGGTCGTGGATTTTTTTGCAGGGTTTGAAAGAATTGAACATCATCGGATTGATTTTTCTGAAAAAAAAGAAAACCGACTGATGGAAGGAATAGATTTTAGTGAGGTAAAAGGTCAGCTCCATGCCAAAAGAGCCCTGGAAATTGCAGCAGCAGGTTCTCATAATGTTCTGATGACAGGCCCGCCGGGATCGGGTAAAAGCATGCTGGCAAAACGGATGAGCACTATTTTACCGGCGCTGACATTTGAAGAGGCGGTTGAGGTGACCCGCATCCATTCAGTTGCAGGGACCATCCAAAATGAAAGCGCCGGGCTGTTTTCACGACCCTTCAGGTCTCCCCATCACACCATTTCCGATGCAGGTCTTGTGGGTGGCGGATCAAAACCCATGCCCGGGGAGATCAGCCTGGCCCATAACGGCGTATTGTTTCTGGATGAACTGCCGGAATTTAAAAAAAATGTGCTGGAGGTATTAAGGCAGCCTCTGGAAGATGGAAAGGTGACCATCTCCCGTGCCGGGATGAATGCAACCTATCCTTCGCAGTTCATGCTGGTGGCTGCAATGAATCCATGTCCCTGCGGATTTTTGTCTGATCCCATGGGCAAATGCACCTGCACGGCGCCCCAGGTTCAAAAATACCGGTCAAAAATATCCGGCCCGCTTTTAGACCGGATTGATATTCATATCGAAGTCCCCCGGCTGGAATATAGGGATCTGTCATCCGGGAATCCGGGTGAAACCTCAGCACAGATCCAAAAACGGGTGGAAAAGGCCCGGAAAAAGCAGGAGGACCGGTTGACGTTCGCAGGGATTTATAATAATTCAAGGATGCGGTCCCGCCATCTGAAAACATTCTGCAAACTGGATACAGAAGGTGAAAAAATGCTTGGCAAGGCAGTGGATGTTCTGGGATTGTCAGCACGGGCCTGCCATTGCGTTCTCCGGGTGGCAAGAACCATAGCTGATCTTGAAAACTGTCCGGATATTTTACACGGGCATCTGGCGGAAGCCATACAGTATAGAAGTTTTGACAGATATCTTTGAAACAGGGTTCTTGTCATTTGAGATTTTTTTCTTGTCGTCATTATCATCAACCTGATACCAATGAATAATTACCCTGTGAAAGCCATTGAAGCCTCATCGGAGCTGGTTGTCGGATGTGGGGATACAGCAGGGAAGCGATTATTGGTTCCAGTTAAAAAGCAGATTGAGGGAGTATCCGCGAACTGGAGCACACCATGTCTCAGATATGTGGCCCGCATTCTGTGTGGGCAGTCTCTCCAGGATGATACCCATCGGTCCGCAACAGACCATCCGTCTTTGCAAGCTCGCGTCCGGCTTTGGTTGTGACATCATACCCGGCAAACAGATTGTTGAAAAGTGTATAAATATCGAGCCTGCAAAGCGTGCCGGAAAAGGTAGTGTAAAAATCCGCCAGCGGCTCTTCCTTAACCATTTAAGAATTTCACGGCTAATGGACAGTTGTCTGGCAAAAAACATGCCATGCTTTCAGGAATATTTTGGAGAGCTTTTTATGCGTTTCTAAACAAAAGCTAAAAACAGGGTCCTTGCTGACCCTGTTTTTAGCTATAATATCATTTTAGTCTTTTGTTTGTTTTCTTCTTAACCCGACCAATCCAATAAGACCTGAAGCAAATAGCCAGACTGCTGCCGGAACGGGAACCTGAGAATATTCAACAGTCAGATAAGGTCTGAAATTTGTAGAATTGTGAGCATCCCATTCTTTACTGTAAAAAGTCGTCCCCACAGAATATGCGCCATCATTTGTAACACTTCCCAGCATAAGCGTCAGTTGGTTATCTGACAAATCATCCGCCCAGCTCCAGTTGTTCAGAACCATTGAGAATTCCTCCCATGCAGGATCCGAATTTGTATGGACCACTGTGTGTCCACCCATGTTCTGCGCGCTGGAAAATGACCCCTGATAACTGTTCCACGTTACCGCCCCCTCTGCCCAGTTGTCATCTGCCATGCGATTCAAAGAAACATATGCACTTGAGGTGGGTATAGAATAAATATGGAGCGTTGCGCCTGTGATAATTGCTGCATCTGGTATGGCAGAAAGGTCAAACATTAACAGACTTCTTGAATGATATACCCCCCCATCACTGTAACGCACACCGAGAAGTTCAGAATCATGATAATCTGAATTCCAATTTTTAGTCGGTTCATTTTTGTCAATTCGTACATCATCTGTTGGTGATGTGATGATAATTAAAGCTGCCCAAGTATTGAAAGAAAATACAAACAAAACCAATAATAAAGTTAAAATTAAATATAGTTTTTTCACCAGTCCTCCCCCCATTTTGTTAATCTGTATTGTAAATGCTGCTAAATTTTGAACTTATTTTTGTTTTAGGTTTACAAGATGCAATATTTATGCCTTTTGAAAAAAGTTTTCAAAAGGCATAAAACCAATATTTACAGCATTTTTGGTTATTTTTTTACTCAGAAAAAGATGTGATAATTTAAGAACTATTTTTCTCACTATCACATCTTAATTTTCTTAACCTGTATCCAGTGGGATGAAATATTTCAGTTTCTTTTGAGGGTGTTGCGTTTTTAGATCAAATGTGAAATTATTTTTTGTCCGAATTCACCTTATAACCCAGAAACATGAGATTATGACACAGGTTTTATTAATTCAATTGCCGATTCCCAAATTGAATCTGGGAAAGAAAATCGGAAACATTCCCTTGGGCGGGGCATGTCTGAAACAGGCAGCAGCAGCTCTGCCCCATGTAAATGTGGAGGTTTTGCCCGAAATCCTGGCCTCATATATGGGGGATGCTGCTCTGATGGATCTGATTCTTGAAAAAAAGCCTGATCTTCTGGGATTTACGGTTTACAACTGGAATGTGGAACGGTCACTTTATCTTTGCCAGCAGCTTAAACAGCGTCTGGGGTGCAGGATTGTGCTGGGCGGACCTGAAGTCACGCCGGACAATTTGCTGATCCGTTCCCATGCTGTGGATGAGTATGTCTGCGGCGAAGGGGAACAGGCCCTCGTTGATTTGCTGAACGGGGTTATCGCTCCCAAAAATGCATGCCGCAGTGCCTGTTCAGAAAAAATATTCAGAACAACACCCAGCCCTTATCTGGATAATTTTCTGGAACCCTTTGCTGAAAACCTGATGCTGCTTGAAACCCAGAGGGGATGTCCCTATCGTTGCGGATACTGTTTTTACAATAAAGCCAGAGGGTCTGTGTCGTTTAAGGACCCCCGTCTGCTGCTTGATGGGGTTCAGTGGGCTGTGGATCGAAAAATCAGCGAGATTTATCTGCTCGATCCATCTTTGAACGCAAGACCAGACCTGAAAACCGTTCTCAAGCACATAGCGGTCATCAACCGTGACAGGCATGTTGCTATCAACAGTGAAATCCGCGCTGAATCCATTGATCCGAAGATGGCGGATCTGTTTATGCAGGCCGGATTCACCGGATTTGAAATCGGATTGCAGACCACGAATAAAAAGGCCCTGTCCATCATGAACCGTCCCACAAACCTGAAAAAATTCATCCAAGGGACCCGCATGCTCAAAGAGCGGGGAATTGTTCCCCGTATTGATCTGATATCCGGACTGCCCGGAGACGACCTCAATGGATTCCGCCGGTCTGTTGAATTTGTGAAAGAAAACAACCTGCACTATGATGTTCAGGTTTTCCCTTTGTCCGTGCTTCCGGGAACATCTTTCCGCAGACACAGTGAAGAACTGGGGCTGTCTTACGAACCTGCTCCGCCCTATACCATCATTCAAACAGATACTTTTTCCAGCGAAGATATCATGCGGTCCTTTGATTATGCCGAATCCCTGTTTGATTTAACCTTTTTCCCCATGCCGGAGTTGAACATTGCATGGAAAAAACACCTTGCAGCGCCCCTGACGGATATCTGGGTTTCTCTGGACAGCAGAAGAGCCCTTGCCAGACTTTTTATAGATCGTATCCGTCCTCTGGAAACCATCGAGGCCCTGTCACGATTCATGACATTCCCTTATCAGGTATATGTCAATTCAAGCCTAAAGGATGAAAGATTCATATTAAAATGTTTGAATATATTAACAAAGAACAATCCATTCTCAGCCTTTGAAATTATTTTTATTGAGCCTGAAACGCTTCCGGATGTGCCTGCGTATCTTGACCATCTGGCCCTTAAACGGCCTCATTATCTGGACAATGACCTTCGGTTCATTCATGGCAATCCGGGAAATCGTGCCGCATTGTTCACTGTTGTGTCAAAAGCGCAATATCCTGTATTTGAAGGTGACATGAAACGGCATATCTATTTATGGAACCAAAACGATCTCCCGGAACAAAAAGATATTGACAGCCTGGCTGATTTTGATGGAATACTGATCGACAGCCCTGTCCGTGACGAGATTGCAAGCACCTGGCAGGACCATTTTGCGCCATCTGTCAATGATCTTCCCCAGATCAGCTTTTCACGGCTTGACCTTCAGGAACGGTGGATATCTCTGACTCTGGGGGATGAATATCTGGAGACCGTTTTCTGGGTGTGATTTTTAGAATCTGTGGATTTTAAGCAGAAACGATAATAAGTTCGATCCCTTGTTTACATTCCTGAACGAGTATTTATAATACAGGAAACATTTAATAGCGTATTTAAAATGATATGGGCTAAAAATACTATATGATTAAAAAAGATATTTTTAATAAGGATGTTAAAGAACAGTTCAGGGCAGCTGCAAAAGACCGGATATACCGGTTTGTCGTTGCGGACGGCATGATAAAGGGTGCAGTTATCCATGCCACGCGGATGGTGGGTGAAATGCAGGCCAATCATGAACTGGGGCCTCTGGAGACCCTGATTCTGGGCCAGGGATATATTGCAGCAGGGCTTTTAAGTTCCAGTCTCAAGGCAAAGAATGACCGGATCAGCATGAATATAAAATGTTCAGGCCCGGTTAAAGGCCTGGATGTTGAATCCAATGTTTTTGGAGAGGTGCGCGGGTATCTTAAAACCCCCCATATTGAAGTGGAAAATCCGGACAGGATTAAATATCTGTCCACCTTGTATGGTGCAGGTTTTCTGACCATGACAAAATATCTGGACAATACGCCCCACCCGTACTCAGGGCAGGTGGCTCTGGAGTACGGCAGTATTGCAGAGGACCTGGCCAATTATTTTCTGATTTCCGAGCAACTGCCCACAGGCTTTAAACTCAGTGTGTATTTTGATGATGAGAATACCATGAAGGGTGCCGGGGGGATTTTTCTTCAGGCCATGCCCGGAGCAGATGCAGACAAGGTGATTGCGGCTGAAAAAATCATACAGACCCTTGATTCTCTGGGTCAGTTGTTTGCGCAGGATCAGACACCGGAGCAGATTATTAAAGATGCATTTTCATCCCTTGATCCTGTGATTCTGGCTGACAGCAGGATCGAGTTTTTCTGCCGGTGCTCAAAAGACAGGATGCAGGGATATTTAAATGCACTGTCCAGAGAAGAAAAAGAGGATATGATGCGCAATGGTCCTTTTCCGGTAAAGGTCAGGTGCCATCATTGCAATTCAGAATATATGTTCAGCCAGGAAGAACTAAAGATGCTTGTAGACTAAAAGGAGTCAATTATGTGTAATCAGCATGTCCATTACAGTCCCCATCCGGAAATTGTTCAGTTAATGCCGGTGCAGAATTCATTATATGCAGTATATCAGACCCCTGCGCCGTATGAATTTGCAGTTGAAAAAGGCCAGGCAGATATAAATATTGTGCCCGTTCTTTTCATGGCATTGATCCGGCACGGGGAAAAGACCATGGTGGAGGGTTTTTTTGCCTCAGGCACCATTCAGTCCTGCGAAGATCTGGATGGATTTAAAGGATATGCTGCCTCTCTTGTGGATGCTGAAAAACTGTATGCCTGATCGCATGGTTACACGTTAAATTTTACTGTTGAAAACAGGGGGATAATATGGCCGGAACTATTAATATTCAGGTAATTAACGGTCCGAACCTGAATATGCTTGGAAAAAGAGAGCCGCAGATATACGGGGCAGACACGCTGGATCAGATCAATGCCGGGCTTGAAAAAGCAGCTGCACCTATGGGCGTGGCGCTCAAATTTTTTCAGTCCAATCATGAAGGCGCTATTGTGGATAAAATTCATGGGCTGTTTGAAGACAGGATGGATGGAATTATCATTAATCCCGGGGCCCTGACCCATACCAGTGTGGCATTGAGAGATGCATTGCTTTTACTGTCCTGTCCCATTGTGGAGATTCATCTGTCCAATATCTATAAACGAGAAGCCTTCCGTCATAAATCAATGATTGCAGATATTGCCACAGGTCAGATATCCGGTTTTGGCCATTACGGATATCACATGGCACTGGGCGCCATATTGAATATAATAAACGGGTGAATAGGCGCAATGAATCATCCTGATCTGCTGATTCTGTGTGCCACACTGCCTGAGGTTTCCGGGTTTCTTGCCCTGTGTCCTGAAAAATCCACCTGCACCACAAAGACAGGGCATCAGATCAGATCCGGGAAGGTGGGATCCTCTTCCTATGATCTGTTAATCACCGGCCCCGGGGTCTTTAATATGGCCTATGCGTTTGCCGCCTGCCTGAATGAATCAGCCCCTGAAACGGTTATTGTAACAGGGATTGCAGGGGTTTTCAGACAAAGTGGTTTTGGTATTGGCGATATCGGCATTGCCACGCAGGAACAGTATCTTCATACAGGGATTCAAGGACAGGGCATTAAAAATGATCCTCTGCCGTTTGAGTTGATCGGGAATTATCCGTTGACCCGGCAGGGGATATATCTGTTTGATGAAGAAAAAGCAGATGCATATCAAAAAAAAATATCACTGAATGCAGATGCGTATCTGGCGGACGAATCCCGGACAAAAATTTTTAAAGGGCCTTTTCTTACCGTCTCCACCATTACATCCTCCACAGAGGATGCCGACCTGCTGTATTGCGCATATGGTGGTGTCGTGATGGAATCCATGGAAGGGGCTGCCTGCGCACATATTGCAGCCTGCTGTGATCTGCCCCTTGTGCAGATACGGTCAGCGTCAAATTTTGTGGGACAAAGGGACAAAACCCGCTGGGATATTGAGACTGCGGTGAACCGTCTGGGCAAGGCCCTGGCATCCATTTGACCGTATTTCGGGGTTAACAGGCTTTTTTATTGTTTAACAAACATATTTTTATAAAACATATGAATCTCATCCGGAGGAAAAAATGACCGACACTGAACTGATGAAATTTTTTGAACATCACTATAGAGAACAGGTCCGCTTTGACAAACATATGGGCATGGAATTGACTGTAAAATCTCCCGGAGAAGTCTCTTATTGTCTGAAGGTGGGTGAACAGCATCTGACAGCACCGGATTCGGCCCATGGCGGTGTGGCAGCCGCCATGATGGATGCAACCCTGGGGGTGGCAGCCCTGTCCTATGCAGTAACCCAGGGAAACCTTTGCGCCACGGTTGAATTTAAAATCAATTATCTGCGGCAGGCCCGGCCCGGAACAACACTGGTTTCAAGCGGCAAGGTGAAAAATATCGGCAAACGCCTGGTGGTATCCAGGGCAGATATTGTTGAAGAAGAAACCGGTGATCTGATTGCCACAGGGCTTGGAACATTTACCCAGTACCCTGCGGGCAGAAGAAAAGATGTTCAGCATATGGCAGATGCCCAGGTCAGTTTTTCTGAAGATGAAATTTCTTGATTCACATTGTCATCTGCATGACTCACGGATTATTGCAGATATCGACGGTCTGGTCCGCCGGGCGCAGTCTGTTAATGTCCGGTACATGGTCAGTTGTGCAACCATGGAAGACAATTTTGAGTTGACAGGTCATTTGTCACAACAATATCCCTCAATTCTGCCCTGTTTCGGGATTCATCCCTGGTTTATCAAAATGCGGTCGGAAAAATGGAAAGACACGCTTGAAGCATATCTTTTAAAATATCCGTCCGGTGTGGGGGAAACCGGGCTTGATTTTACGGATAAAACCTGGGACAGGGAAGATCAGATCACGGTGTTTGAACATCATCTGCGTCTGGCGATTGAATTGAAGCGGCCCATCAATATTCATATCAGAAAAGCCTGGGAGGTGTGTGTTCAGATTTTAAAAAAAACAGGCAGGCTGACGGTTCCGGGGTTGATTCATTCGTATTCAGGCGCTGCAGATATGGTGCCGGTGTTTGAAAAATATAATCTGTATATTTCTTTTTCAGGTTCAGTGACCAATCCATCCGCAAAAAAAGTGGCTGCAGCCATAAAAAAAGTATCAATGGACCGGTTTGTCCTGGAAACGGATACACCGGATATCTTTCCGTACCTGAGTGAATCAGAAAACGGTCAGATGTCTGCGAACAGATATTTGACCGGAAACGAACGGCTAAACGAACCGAAAAATCTGCCCGCCATCGCACGGATTGCCTCTCTTTGCAAAGGGATGGCAGAACAGGAATTTGCAGATCATGCCTATGAAAATGCATGCTGTGTGTTCCAGCCGCTGCTCAAAGGAGAGCCTGCATGATGGATCAGTTTGCCAGAACCCGGCAGCTTCTGGGAAGCCTGGGGATGAACAGAATTCAAAACGCCACAGTGGCGGTTTTCGGGCTGGGAGCTGTGGGATCATTTGCCACAGAGGCCCTGGCCCGCACAGGGATTGGCAGTCTGCACCTGATTGACTTTGATCAGGTGGATGTATCCAATATCAACCGCCAGCTGTTTGCGCTTCATTCCACCATTGGCAGAAAAAAAGCAGTCCTGGCCCGGGAACGGGTCAAGGATATTTACCCGGACTGCAAGGTGGTGATTCATGATTCCTTTGTCAATGCGGACAGCCTTGGCAGTCTTTTGTCAAACGAGTTTGATGTGGTGGTGGATGCCATAGACGGTTTGAATTCAAAGGTAAATCTGATTGTCGAGGCAAAGGCTCTGGGGCTTGAAGTGGTGTCCAGTATGGGGGCTGGGGGCAGAACCGATGTTTCCATGATCCGGACAGGGGATATCAGCCAGACCACTGTCTGTCCCCTTGCCCGGGTGGTGCGCCAGAGGCTTCACCGCAGAGGCCTGTATGAAGGGGTGCATGCAGTGTACTCCATTGAAAAACCATTGAACAAACAGCCCTATGATCCAAAAGATGCAGTTGATGCGCTCAAAGATCACGGCCGGAAAAGACCGCCTATCGGAACCGTCCCCTGGGTGCCTGCTGTTTTCGGGCTGACCATTGCAGGCCAGGTGGCAGATATTCTGATACACGGCTGATTGCGGTTGCGCTATTTGAATTTTTCAGCAGCTTTCCTGCTTTTATCTTTTTCTTTGTGTTCGTAAGGCATGCCCGCAGGCGGCAGATCAGATTTTTTACTGTCTTTCCTGTTTTTTTTCAGCTGGGTCTGGGCAGGCGGTTTTGGTAAAACAGTGATCTGTTTGCCGTCTGTATCTGTGTAGATATAGGTTCCGGCATACCCTGTGGAAAAGAAGAAACACATGGCTGTAAAAATAAAGATCAGCAATTCAAGACGTTTTTTGAAGGGTTTCATTGTGTGCTCCTTTATTCCAGGCTTCCAAAACCGCTCTGGATATTGACAGCGTTTGAATCCACCCCCAGTTGAACAGCAAAATCGGTATAGCTGACCAGCTTTTGGGTACCGTAATCGCCAATATCTCCAAACACATGCAGCCCGATTTCACTTCGGTCTGACTGGGTGCCAAAAGAATCGCCGTCCGGTGTGGTGAATCTGCTGGTGCGGATGGTGAAACTGTTTTTTAACAGAGTTTGTTCCGCATTGGGATTCACAATCCAGTAGTTTGTTGATACAGCCGCTTTAACCGGGGCAGCCGCAACAGAAACATTATCCACCAGGGTAAAGGCATCTGCCTCATCACAGGTGATGGTCAACGGGCCATTGGGGCAGTCTTTCCAGTTGCGAATATCAAATACCGGCCATTTGATGGTGTTTGAACCGGTTCCAAAGGTGGGATTGTATTCATCTCGAACCGTATTGTTATACTGGTTGTCTGAAACCTGGCCTGCCAGAGAGGCATTGCCGTAATAAATTTCAATGTCATTGAGTTTGACGTTCTCCACCCGTTTTTCCCTGACCCTTACAAACAGGGAGGATAAATCCCGCGGGGTGCCGTTACTGGATTTTTTAACATTTGAATCGTCGGTAATATCCTTGTAGGCCAGCCACCGTCGTTGCTGGGCACCGCCTTGAATATACTGTTCCCACAGGACCAGCAGCAGTCGGTCATTTTTTTCCCGGGTGCCGTGAAATTCAGGTTTGATATCATCGGGTATCATATCATTATAGGTGTTCAGGCTGGAATCATACCGGACATAGGAAATACCATAGCCAGCGTATTTGCCAGCCTGGGGCTGGTGCCATCGAAAGCAGATGCCGGAGGCACCATAATCGAGCTGATCTCCCCACACTGTTTTGACCTGGATGGTATAGTTTAAAAATTTCTGGGTACTGGTCCATTTGGCGGCCAGTTCAGCATTTTTGGACAAGGGCAGGATGTGCCCGCCGATTTTGTTGGCAGGATATCCCAAAAAGACAATGGTGCCGTTATCCCCTACTGCATATATTCCGGTCCGGTCACTGCCCCAGATGGAATTCAAATTTTCGGTGGTGACTTCTGCTGTGGGCACCAGTTCAAAGCCTTGTCCTTTGTTATAGACAATGGTGCCGTTGTCGCCAATGATATAAAAATCATCCGCACTGTTGCCGTAAACCCCGTTGAGATCGGCAGTGGTGGGGATATCACCTGCAGGAATTTTTATCCATTGCCCCTGCCAGGAATCTTCCCACTGGGGGCGCCACCAGACCCAGCGATTTCCGATTCTTTTCCATCGGAAGCTGTAGTTGGGCGCATCTTTGCTGGCATTGTGATAGACCGAACCTGCATCTCCCACGGCATATATATCATCAAAGGCACTTCCCCAGATGCCCCTTAAAGGGCTTCCTGCAATAATGACGGCAGGTTCATAGAATTCATGCATGATAATGCCGTTTCCGGCATTGGGTCCCCCTGAAAATTCACCCACCATAATGTTCTGACGAGGCTGGGGCCCGGTAGCCCCATAGGTTGCATCGTCTGAATAGGGTTCTTCAACAGCCCACAGGCACCTGAAATTGGCATGCCCGCCAAATTCATTGATATACCAGTTGTAGTTGGCAAGCACATCTGCTGTATGGGGAGAATCCCAGTTATAGGGATTGGTGCCTGCCTGGCCATATCCGTCAAAATGTCCCCAGCTGATGCCAAAGGCGGCATAAATATCATAATTCTGCCCCTGACTGGCATGAACCCAGCCGGCCCCGGATTCATTGATGAGGGTCTCACCATTGTCTCCACCCACAAAGATATTGTCTGTATCCGTGGGAACTGTTTTTTCTTTGGGAACACCCCAGATAGCATTCAGATCCTGGGTGGTATTGCTGGTCATGCTGGTAAAGGTGCTTCCGTTCCAGTGGAGAATGGTGCCATCATCCCCCACAAAATAGATATTGTCCGATGCATTGCCCCAAAGACCATTAAGATTTTTGGTTCTGGCCGCTTCCGGCAGCCGTTCCTTGTCGATGACCCGGGCAGTATAGCCCTTGTCCTGTTCAATTTGTGTAAAATTTTGAAAGGTTACATAATTCTGGCTGTTCCAGTCACTGCCAAACTCAGTTTGAATCTCATGGGTGGTGATGGTTTTTTTCTCAGATTCCGGAATAGAATCATCTGCATTAAATTCCCAGTTGGTCAGCTGGGTGTGCCCATCCACTTCATCATTGAATACTTCTGGTTTTGAAGGGCCGCCGCCTCCCATGTCCAGGGGCTCAGGGGTGTCTGCCGGAATCTGGAGTTCATCAGTGATAAAGACATTGAGGCCAATGCCCAGGTCAGCGGCAAAACTGCCGGTTCCCAGATTACCTGTGGAATTTATCAATGCCTGTTTTTTAAGCACCACAAAAGAAGAACTGTTGATGGTCAGGGGCAGTTGATCCTCTTCCACAGGGGTGATGCCGGTCAGAAGAACGGATCCCTGTTTTTTTTCTCTATATTTATAGATTCCCAGAGACTGGGTTTTATCCTTGAAAATCTCAATCAGGCCATTGCGCCTGGGAAAGATGTTCAGCCAGTCATCAGAAGGAGACAGGGTCAGGGTCCCGCCCCGGGTCACTGTCTGTGATGATTGCGGAGAAAAGGCCAGCTGGACGCTGGTATTTTCTGGAAGCGTGACAGATGTATTCAGTGTAATATTGAACTGGTCTGGATTAAAACCAGCTCCAGGGCTGGCATTTCCGCTTGAATACTCATAAAAATCAGTATTGATTTTTACGGTTCCTGTTGCCGGAAGCGCAGCCTGAAATCCATCTGGAAATTTGCCTAAAACAATGAGCGGCAGTGTTGAAGAGGTATTGACAGTTGATGCAGTGACAAACCAGTACGGGTAGATTTCCAGCTTGAAACTGCCCTCATCATTGAGCAGGGTGACATTTTCTTCGTGAAGGCCTGCAAGCCGGTCAAATTTTGCAGACAGGTTACCGGCTGAAATATATTCTCCTGCAGCATATCGAAATCCTGCCTGGGCAAGACTGGCTGCCCGAAGTTTGATATTGTATTCGGATTTCTGGAGACTGGATGTGCTGAACAGCATCACGATTCCCACGCCCAGAGAAATCAGAATCAGCATGGCCATGATGGTGATCATAATGGAGCCGTTCTGGGATAATCTTGATTGTAAGGGCATGATGATGTTTTCCTCCATTAAAAGCCCAAGGGCGTCAGGATGTTGGGCCGTTTACCATATCATTGTAAAACGGGTTGACCTGCATGGTAAATGTTTTGGTGGTATTTTCAATATTCACGGTGATCTGAATATTAATTTTAGACAGCCCGGTCAGACGGTTATCCGCAGGCACAGTCCAGGGGTTTCCGTTGATATCTTCAAATCCAAGGGAAAAAGAATTCACATGATCCATCAAAATGGCTCCGGGACTGCCTGCACCGGGAAGAGAATTGCTTCGGGTCATGCGGATGGTGTCTCCTGTCTGTGCAATCCCAAAATTTTGTCCATCCCGCTGATACCTTATGGAATCGGATGAAATTGCCCAGATGGTTTCCATGTTTTTGGTTTCCCGGATCAATCGTTCCATGGCAAGATTGATTTTCTGAAAGGTTTCAATATTGGCACGGGTCAGTAAAAATCCCTTTGAGGCATAAATAAGAAACGAGCTGGCCCCGAATCCGATCAGTGCAATGATCGCAAGGGAGACAATCAGCTCAATCAGTGTAAATCCGCCATGGTTTTTTATTTCAGTTGGAAAAACACGCATCATTAATTTCCTAGGATGGAGATCATTTTACTGTTATTTTTTTGAGCAGTGATTTTTACATACATGGTCGCTCCGGCCGCAGCGGTTTCTGTTACCTGCCGGTTCACATCCGGATCTGAAAAATCGATATAGCCTCCCTTTATGCTGGCCCCGGACAGGCCGGATATTTTGGAGGACAGATCGGCTCCCACATAAAATCCGATATCCTGGGATGCATCCTGTTCAAGTTTTGCCCGGTAATCCGCATTTACAATTTCCATTGACCGGTAGATGTCATAATTATCACTGAGCACATCCAGAGGGGTATGACTCTGGGTCAGGCCGGATTCCAGAAAAGACATCATGATCACGGCAGCAATGCTGACCATAACAATGCCGATAATCACTTCGATGAGCGTAAAACCACTGTTATTTATGGTCTGATGATTGACAGGTTTCATTGGATAAATCCTGTTTCGCCGGCAATGACAAGATCTGCCGTATTTCCTGAGGTGTCTGTCAGTTGAATGGTGATGTTTTCGGTTAAACGGGTGATTCCGGTGGAATTTTCCAGAGGATTTACAAAGGTGATGGATGAATTGCCCAGCCAGAAGGGCACGCCCATTTCATTAAAGATCAGGGTGAGTCGCGTGTGGGAATCGGAGCCCACAGTAATCTGGCTGATGTCAATATCTGCCAGGCTGGTTTTGATGCGGTCATTGTTAAAATTTGTTGAACTGGCCTCTGCACCAAAGGGCAGGGTTCTTCCGCCTGTCCAGGAGCAGCTTGTATTGATGCTGCATTCAAAAAACCAGTATTCATCCAGGGCCGTATCAAAACGGATGCCCCGGATGGTGGTGGTGCTTTGCATGGCTTTTGACTGGGTATGCCGCAGATGGGTTTTCAACGCAGCTTGAGTGGTTAACAGATCCGTATTGTCTATTGTGATTCTGCTGGCAGCAAAAATTGAAAGAAGGCCAATGATGACCAGAATGGCGATAATTTCAACTAAGGTAAATCCTTTATGGTTTCGGGCAAAATTAAAGTCCACCATTTTCCCCCGGAAAATATCTTACAAAACTAAAAAAGTCCATGGGTCTGTTTTATGCCTGTCTACACAGAACACCCTACCCATGGACTTGTGATTCAACGCGTATTTAAATGATGATCTGTTCTGTTGATCTACCAGCTTTTAGTAAGAACTGCTCTGGTTGAACCTTCAACCTCTGCGGCGGTTATGGTGATAACATAGGTACCGGAACTGTCGGTCAAGGTGGTGCCGGAGGCAGTCCAGCCCTGGGGTGTGGATTCCATTGCGCCGACCAGATCCGCTGCCGTGGCAATGGGCGTGCTGCCAGCAGGATTGAGAATGCCATTGGCAAAATTCAAGGAAACTGCCGAGTTTGCAGCACCCCAGACACCATCGGCAGATTTCTGGGCAGCCTGGGCCTGAAGATCGATATATTTGGGAACCGCAACAACAGCTAAAAGACCCAGGATCACCAGGACGGCAATGATTTCAATTAAGGTGAACCCTTTTTGATTGGTGATCATTAAATTTGTTTTCTGCTTCATCATGTTCTCTCTCCTTTAGTGATTAAAAAATGATTTAAAATAGGTTTTAATACGTTTGATTTTTAATTGAAAGAGCAAAATCCGTGCCGTTGTGAATTTTTTCAAGTTTTTCTTGATTTTTCTTGTTTTCCGGGGAAAAACTTTCCCAAAGTGTATTTAAATGCAGGTCTATCATAAAAAACATCCCGGTTTTTGTCGGGTTATTTTACCATTTTTGTCAAATCCCACATGGGCAGATATATGGCCAGGGCAAAAAACCCAACCACGGCTGCAAGACCGATGGTTAAAATAGGTGCAATGGCATCGGAAAGCGCTTTTGTGCTGTATTCAACTTCAGCATCATAATGGTCGGCAATTTCCTGGAGCATTTCATCCAGGTTTCCGGATTCTTCTCCGATGGCCACCATATTGACCACCATGGGAGTGAAATATCTGGCCTGCTTTAATGGTCGTGAAATCCCCATGCCCTCGGTCAGGCTTTCTTTGATCTGTTTAAATTCCCGGGTAATGGCAGCATTTGAAATCGTGCGGGATAAAATATCCATGGATTCCAGCACGGTGATGCCGCTGGACTGGAGGATGGAAAAAATACTGGCAAACCTTGACATGGCACTTTTGACAATCAAGGGTCCGATCAGGGGAATCTCCATAAATGCCTTATCCCTGTAATATCTGCCGGTCTGGGTTTTAAAGGATTGATACAGGAATATGAAAATCAGTACCAGACCGATGAGCAGGACATACCAGTAATCATGCAGCATATTGTACATGAACAGGCAGATCCGGGTGGGAAGCGGCAGATCCAGTTTTAATGTTTTAAAAATTTCAATGAATTTGGGAATAATCACCGTGAGTAAAAAGAAAAATGCGCTGACCAGCATAACCAGGACTATGGCAGGATATCTTAAGGCTGCTTTTATTTCGGATTTTACCTTGAATTCATGATCAATGATATAAATCAGGCGCTCCAGAACATCGGGCAGAGACCCGGAAGATTCCCCTGCCTGGATCATGGAGCAGTAAAGGGAAGAAAAGATATGGTTCTGCTTTAAAAAGGCCTGGTGCATGGATGAACCGCTTTTGATATCATCGGACATCTGGATTAAACAGGTTTTTAGTTTTTTGTTTTCTGTCTGGGCTTCCATGATTGTCAGAATTTGAACCATGGAGACACCGGCTTTAAAAAGAGTTTTAAACTGTTTGGTAAATAAAATGATTTCTTTGGGTTTAACAGGGGTCAGTTTTTGTTCCAGGCGGACCAGAAAATTACTGGAATCCTGGACATTGCCTGATTTTTTTTTCACAGATTCCGGAATATGCCCCCGGGCGCCTATCATATCAATTGCGGCTTCTTTGGAATCTGCTTCTATTTCCCCGGAAATCTCATTGCCGTTCTGAGTATATGCTTTGTATTGATAGAGTCCCATGATTTACATCATTACTGCCGAAGCAGCCTCTTCAACTGTTGTGATGCCCTGGATGATCTTTTGAGCCGCATCCATTTTCAGGGTGGTTAACTGGCCGGATTTTACGCATTCTCTGGTGATCTGCTGGGCGGAAAGTCCGTTGATGATCATTTCCTGAACACTGCTATTGATATGCAGCACTTCGTAAATGCCGGCCCGTCCGCTGTAGCCTGTGTTTTTGCATTGAAAACATCCTTTTCCCTTTACAAACCGGGCATCTACGGTATTTTCAAGTTCCCAGAATTTAAGGATTTCGTCTGTCGGGGTATAGGATTCCTTGCAGTTGGGGCACACTTTTCTGACCAGTCTCTGGGCAATGGAAATCAGAATGACCGATGAAATCATGAACGGTTCAATTCCCATGTCAATAAATCGGGAGATGGCCCCTGCTGCATCATTGGTGTGCACGGTGCTTAAAACCATATGACCTGTGAGCGCAGCCTGAACTGCAACCCCTGCGGTTTCAGAATCCCGGATCTCTCCCACCATGATGACATCCGGGTCCTGTCTGAGGATGGACCGCAAACCGCTGGCAAAGGTCATGCCGGCTTTCCGGTTCAACTGGGCCTGCCGGATATGTTCCATCCTGTATTCCACCGGATCTTCCAGGGTGATAATATTGGTGTCCGGGGTATTGATCAGCTTGAGCATGGAAAACAAAGAGGTGCTTTTTCCGCTGCCTGTGGGGCCGGTACACAGAATCATGCCATAGGGCATTTTGATCATTTTTTCAATCAGTTCCTGATCTTTTTGGGATACGCCTAATTTTTCAAGGCTGTAAATGCCGGAGCTGGTATCCAGAAGTCTTAAGACCACATTTTCGCCGTAAACCGTGGGGATGGTGGAGACCCTGATATTGATCTCCTTTGCGCTGACAAAGACGGTGAACCGCCCATCCTGGGGAATCCGGGAAACAGAGATATCCAGATTGGCCAGAATTTTGAGCCTGGAAACAATGGATAAAAACAGTTTTTTTGCCGGTGCCGGGACATGGTGGAGTTTACCGTCCACCCTGAACCGGATTTCGATCTTATCTTTTTCAGGGCTGATATGAATATCACTGGCACCCTCCTGGACAGCCTGGGTTAAAATGGAATTCACCAGCCGGATAACAGGGGCCTCTTCAGCCATATCCTGCAGTGACATGGCAGAGGCGTCTTCGGCAGCGGCTTCTTCAATCACATCCATTTCTTCAATTTCCTGGATATTTTCCATCATACCGTCTTTGCCGGCATAGGTGCCGTAAATGGCGGATATCAGGAGCTTGAAATCCTGTTCTGTGCAGATCACAGGTTCAACTTCCATATCTGTAAGAATCTCAATATTGTCCAGGGCCGTAATATCCAGCGGATCTATCATGGCAATGGTAAGAAAACCGCCCTGCTGGTTAATGGGAACGGCCTGGTATTTTTTTGCCGTATCCACATCAATGAATTTTGACAAGGCAGTTGTGGTGGGAAATTCTCCGGCATTGTATTTTTGTATTTTGATCTGTTCAGATATGCAGTTGACAATTCCGGTCTCATTGACAAAACCTTCCCTGACCATATACTGGCCCAGTTTCATGCCGCTGTTCCGGTATCCGGCCAGGGCCAGTTCCAGTTGGGCTTTGTCTATCAGGCCGGATTCAAGAAGCATTTCGCCCAGTTTTTTACGTTTTTTCAAAATAGCACCCTTTTATCATATGCTCGAAACCCCCTGCCTTTGGTTAAAACTCTGAAATCAGTGTTGATATCTGAACACAGGCTGCCTGGTCGGTATAAACAAACTGTTTTTTGAATGATTCAGCACTGTTCACTGTTTTATAGGCCCTGTTAATGACAACATGGTATGTGAATGGACCTGTTTCTGGTTGAGATGGAAAAACCCTGACGGTATATGCTTTGTTTTCCAGCTGGATTGCAAGATGATAGGCCTGTTTAAAGGACAGGTTATCAGACAGCACGATGCAGAAGTGTTCAGGATTCCAGCCATTCAGATAATCAGGAATGACAGGAAATTTCAAGGACATGCCCACGGTGAGCATATCAGGATCTGTGAGATTTTTGTTATGGGCCAGCAGCAGGGCCAGCTTGTCTTTGTCAAAGGTGCCGTATATGTGTTCACTCATTTTTGACAGCGTTGCATTTTGTGGAACTGTAAGGGCTCCGTAATAAGCGGATTCAGTCACGGCTTTTTGCGGTGTGGCAGATGGCTGGGGGTGGGCTTTTTTTAAAAACAGGATTTGTTTTTCTGCGGTTTCCATCAACCGTGTATCCGGTTCTGGTTCAACTGGTTTTTCAACAGGAGGTTCAGGCGGTTTTTCAATCAGAATTTGCGCTGGCGGTTCAGCAGGTTTTGCAGGTTTTGCAGGGTTTGCTAAAGGTTCAACTGCCTGTGTCTGTCCCGGCCAGAACCGGGACAGGTCCGGGAAATTGAAAAAATACATGGAGAACAGAATCATGGATGCAGCCAGCAGAGTCGGGAAAACACCGATTTTAGATTTTTTCAGATAACCGGTCTTCAAAGCGCATTCTCTTACAAAAAAATGTCCGGCCTTTGATCTGTTCTGGACAATCAGGGACAAAAGCACATGGTGGCACAGGTTGATGATTTTTCTGGGATAGCCTTTGGTAAAATAATACAGCGTAAAATATGCAGGCCAGGTAAAAATGGTATTGCGCTTTCCCCGGTCCATTGATTCATTCATGCGAAAATCAATCAGCCCTTTGGTTTCTGAAAAACCAAGGGGTGCAAGTTCATACTGAAAATTTATCCGGTCAACAAAATTTTCAAGGGGAGCTATGGTCTGGGCCAGCTCTTTTTGAGCAAAAATAACAATCTGCAGCAGTTTTTGATTATTGGTTTCATAATTTAAAAGTTCTCTCAATATCTCAAGACAGAATACAGGAAGTTTCTGGCCTTCATCAATCATGAGGATAATGGTTTTTTTCTGGTCCACTCCTTTCTGGAACAGATAGTTTTTAATTTCTTCCTTTAAATTGGTATCATCACACCCAAGATAAGTTGTTCCGGAAAAAATTTTTAAGATACAGTCTAAAAAGTCTGTTGTGCGCGCAAAGGCAGGGTCCAGAATCAGGGAGTGTTCCATGGCAGGTTCCTGGCTGATTTTCTGGATGAGCTGACGGCAGAGCGTGGTTTTGCCTGTTCCCACATCCCCGATGATAACGTTCAGCCCTCTTTTCAGGCGCACTGCAATTTCAAGCTGCTGAAGCGCTTCCAGGTGCTGCCGGGATTCGTAAAACAGAGCCGGATCAGGAGAATTTGAAAACGGTTCTTTGACGAAGTTTAATGTCCGGTAGTATTCCATTGGCCCCTATCTGTTGTCTTTATCTTTTGAATCGTTCTGGGGTCTTTGTTTCAGGATATGGGGTGTGATAAAAATCAGCAGCTCTTCCATATCCTGGGATTTTGAATTGCTTCGGAAAAGAACACCAAGACCTGGCAGGTCTTTTAACCAGGGAATACCGGCTTGACCTTCCAGCAGTTTCTCCTTGTTCAGTCCCCCGATCACCGTTGTCTGGCCGTCAAAAAGCGTCACTTTGGTTTCAGCATTTTTGGTAATAATGGTGGGGTTGCCGGAAACCGTATTGGTCCAGTCCAGTTCATCCTTGTGGGTCAGAATTTCCAGCCGGATGACCTCATTATTGATGACATGCGGTGTAACCTCAAGCTTGATGACGGCTTTTTTAAATTCGATTTTGGTTTCACCGTCTTCAATGGTCTGGAAAGGAACTTCCTTGCCGCTTTCGATAATGGCTTTTTTATGATCCATGGTGGTGATGGATGGCTTGGAAAGGATATTGAGCTTGCCTTCTTTCTGCAAAGCGGTCAGTTGGGCATAGAGGATATAATTGCCCACAGTCTGGGTCATCAGCCCCAGGGTCATTCCCTGCCAGCCGGCTGTGCCGGCATTTTCAGATGATGGGAAATTGACCGCATTTCCTATGCCCGGCAGATGGGTGATGGCTGACCCGGCAGGATTGGCTGCGGTGGCATCCTCTGTACTGACAAACAATGAAGAATCAAAGGTCCCGATCGGACCGCCGATCCAGGAGTTTCGGCGGCCGCCGGAATTCACGCCCAGTCCGCCCCACTGGACTCCAAGCTCTTTGGCTGTATCTGAGTTTGCTTCAACAATATGGGCCTCAATCAGAATTTGTTCGCCGGGTCTGTCCAGCTGCCGGATGATAGGCACAATTTTTTTAATATCAGATGCGGTTGCCTGGATAATCAGGGAATTGGTATATTCATCCATTAAAATGGAGCCCCGGATTTCAGGACTGGATGTGGATGAACTGCCGTCTGCTTTATTTTCCTGCAAAGATGTTGCGGCTTTTTCACCGGACAGAAGATATTTTTCAAGATTGTCCCTGAGTGGTTTGAGATCTGCATAGTCAATTTTGATAATTTCAGTGACAAGCGGGTCGAGTTTTTCTTCTTCTTTTTGAATGGACAGCATGGCAATGGAATGCTGTTTTTTTGTTTTTTCAAATGTCTGACGCGCTTCCATCAGAGAGATTTCTTTTTTAAGATCTTCGATGGTGATCACTCTTAAAACATTATCCTGCCATTGATAAGTCAGGCTGTATGTATTTAAAAGGTTGGTAAATGCTTTATCCCAGGGCAGATTTTCAATATTCAAATTTGCATTGCCTGTAACGGTTTCATTGATCAGTATATTCATATTGGCTACCCGGGCCAGGGTTCTTAAAAGAACCGGCACGGACACTTCATGCATCTTCAGGCTGACCGGCATGGTGGGAAGTGCTTTTTGAACAGGGTCTGTTTCATGTTTCTGGTTTTCATTTTCTGGAGATTCTGTTTTCCGGGCAGCGGTTTGTTCCTCTTTTTCTATATCAAATGTATGTTTTCTGGGGCCCGGGGTGTTGCCCTTTGACTTTTGCGCCAGGGTCCGCCATTTTTCATAGGGATCAGGTTCTTGCGTTTTTTTGGGGGTTGACGCACATCCGGTAAATGTGATCAGACACATAAAAATGACCAGGCAGCTGAGTATGTTCTGTTTTATCATTTTTGTTCCTATCATAATATCTGCACTAATTTTCTTTGATTAAAAGAATAATTTCCGTGTTTGCATCTGTAAGAAGCCGGGTTCTGGTCGGTGTGATATTTAAAATTTTGTATCCAATATCTTTTATTGTTTCACCCACCATATACTCCATTCCATTGATGATGGCCATAAGATTGTTTCCTGCCTGGACAAATCCTGTGTAGTTGATTTGGGGGATATCCTGCCGGATGGTTTTGTCTTTTTCTTTTTTTGCCCGGGCGTTTGCATCATATTGAACAAATGGATCATTTTCCCAGGCAGATTGCGTCAGGCGCAGTAAATAGGGCAGATCAGAGCTCTGTGTGGCTTTCTGGATCAGTTGAAGCTGGGCCTGGGCAGTGATGGCAAGATCATTTGCCCGGGCTTTTTCAGTTTCAATTTGAGCCAGCTGATCAGACGGGCCGGAATTTGAAAATACAAGATAGTCCAGAAGACCGTAAACAGTTATTAAAACGGCAATGATGACGATTATGGCTTCACGTTTATTCATAAGTTATTTTTTATCTATATCAATCATGATTTTTGTGGTGAACTGTTTGATTTTCTGCTGATCTGCCAGGATTTTTATGCCTTCAATGGAATTGAAAAATTCAAGTTCTATCAGCGAAATCAGATAATTTCTGAAATGGAACAGGTCTCCTGTAAGGGACAGCTCAATGGATATATGATCCGTCAAGGCATTTAAGGTGGCGATATCTAAAATATTGCCTGAAAATGTCATGTCATGTCTGATTGCCAGTTGTTTGAAAGTGTCGGTTAAAGATGGTATCTTTTCCCGGTCAAGCGGTTTGCGTTCAACAATGGGCAGCTGGGTTTTAAATTCAAGTTCAGTTATCTTGTTTGCGCTGGCATAGACCGGGAATAGAGTTTTTTGATGCTCAAGGGTAATCGTTTTTCTGACAGCGGTTTCTTTTAGATGTTGAATTTCAAGAAACCGGGGCATAAGAATCCCTAAGCTTATTAAAAGGATTAATGCAGCTCCGCTTACAATGATACCTGTTGTCATGGAGGACAATTTGGCAAGCTTTGGATTTTTTGGCTCAGACATTAAATCATCTCCATGACAGCAGTAAATATAAGATGGCTCTCATTATTTTCTGTTTCAAGTTTTTTGTCTTTAAGAACAATGTCCTGAAAGAATGGAGAATCCCCCAGCTTGATAATATAGCCGGTCAACATGGATTCCATGGATGTGTGGTCTGTTTTTACCACACCGTTTAATACCATTGATCGTTTTTGAAACGCCTTTTTGTTATTATCTCCAGTTTCCAGGGGTGACCTGAAATCAGCATCCAGGGATATGATGGAAATGCTGTCAGGGGTTTTGGAGCAGATTTCATTGATGACGGCAAGACACAGATAATCAGTCGTGTATTTTTTAATGACAGCGGCTTTTTTCCGGGCCTCAAGAATTTGGGTGTTGATCATGTCCTGGTTTACCGTGGGGGTGTATTTTGCAATCTGCAAATCAATTTGAGCAATTCGCTGTATCTGTTCTTTCTCCAGGGCAGACAGCCAGAATCCCAGGGCAAGGCAGACTAAAAGGCTGGCAGCACAGATCCCCATAATGGCTGAATTGATTTTTCGCTGTTTTGCCTCTATTTTTTTATGCTCATAGGTATAAAGGAAATTAGGGGTATCTTCATTGGATGACAGAGAAATGGCATATGCCGGAATAATTCCGTTCCTTTGGGAAGGATTCAGCGGCGGGTTGATTTTCAAGGATGAAGAGATGTCATCTCCTTCAAAGGGGTTGAAGAGGGACACTTTGTTTGGAATCTGTTCCCTGGCAGATGCTATAAAAGCTTCGCAGTTGTCTGTTTCTCCAAAAAACAGGAACTCTTCCATGGGCGCATTGGCTGTGAAATTGTTTGAACAATAATCTCCGGTGCGGACGATTTTGCTGATCAGCCGGTCGGAAGAAGGGCTCATTTTATCAAACAAGGGGTTCAGGGTGTCAAAATTTAAAATTTCAGATATGTCAATACGGTTATTTTGTTCTTTGTTTTCCATATCCATTTCTATCAGGTCTTCAATCAGGCTTAATGCACCGGTTTTGATATTTCTGACCAGCAGAACGCCCGTGGGTGACAGACATAGAATATTGGAATAGTATCTGGAAACATTTGTCAGGACAACCGGGGCTTTGTTGGGGATAATCCCGTTTGAGAAAAAGTTGCAGAATGCAAAAGGCAGTGCTGTGATCCCCGCAAGGGGAAACCCGGCTTTTGAAAAAAGGGAAATCAGAAGGCTGATCTGATCTTTTTCTGCTGAAAACGCCACGACTTTTTTCTTTTTAATTCCGTCAACCTGTATATCGCCTTTGATCTGATAATCAAAAATTTCCTGATCCGGCAGGATCTCAAATTCTTTTTTAAACTCCCAGATTGCGGCATTGGCAGTTTTTGATTCAGGAATATCCGGTATAATGATGTTTCTGAGCTTGAAATATTTTGTATCAACAGCAGTCCAGATCTGGGCATGTCTGAATCTGCCTAAAAAATCCTCCAGTGTATTTTTAAGAAATGCGGCAAATCGGACATGTCCGGGATTCATGGATTCAGGGATCATGACATAAGACCATTTGAGCAGTTCTCGGGTTTGGCTTGCCCTGGTGGTTCCGGAAAGAACCATGGCAATAAAGCCTTCATCAATCAGAATACCTGCACACATGGATTTTTTTTGAGCATGTTCAATAGAAACAGATTGTTCTGCAAAATTGGTGGGGGCCATATTTTCTGCTGGTGCAGGGGTGCTTTTCCGGATGGAATTTAATAATCTCTCGGTTGAGTTTAACAGGCTTGAATCACTCAAAATGACCTCTATATCTATATTTTGTGTAAACTGCTGTTTCTATGTCAATTATAGGGTACGGCTATAATAAATAAAACCAGATGTCAACTGTTAAGATGTTCGGGAAAAACCTTTATAATCCCTTATCGGCTGTTGTCGATCTTTGCTGAAATACAGGGGGGTGGAAAAGGAATCTGCCTGAAAAAAAATGCCGGCCAATTAAATTTTTTATTGGCTTGTTTTTTTTGGCGCAGGTATTTATAATAAAAGAAAATTTTGAATGGAGTAAAAAAATGATACAGATTCTACCGGTTAAATACACACGATCCCTTCTGGATCGGAGAAGTGATCAGGATCGCCGTCAGCGATATAATATCGATGTTGTGGAGTTGCTGGGCTGTGACCGCAGAGATTACAGCACTGAGCGTCGGACTCGTCCTGAAAAAAGATCGGACTGGTTAAGGGTGACACAGTGGACCAGTGTCTGTGTAGCTGAATTATCCGCCTGATTTTTACTGCCCGGTCACATTAATACCCTGCACGCCTGTGTTTTTTTTAATAGAAAATCTTTTCTTAAATCGCCATGTCACTTCCATCCAAATTCAGGGCAATCATATATAAGTTTGCTTGACACCTTAATGCCTGTATTATATCAAATCTCAACACAGTATTATAAATGTATGAATATTAGATAATCAGGATACAGCCGTGGGTGTTTTAACAAAGGAAAGTCTTATCAGAAAGCAGATTGTTCTTATGGCAGGCGATATTGCTGCTGCTGTTTTCATTTTGTTTTTTATATATATGATGAATCAAAATCAGGCGGATAGCCGGTTGTTTATGCAGCCCTGGTATTTTCTGTTTATTCCTGCCCTGATTTTCAGTTCATTTATCTGTGAAATTTACACTGTAAAAACCTGGCAGTTCAGGAGTCTTGCTGTCCGGGCCGCAATTGCCACAGGCATCTGTTTTTTGATTCTGATACTGGTGGCTGAATTCTCGGCAATTTTATGGTGGCTGGTGTTCGGGCTGATCTGTTTTTATGTGCTTCAGATTCTGTGGCACAGCTTTTATCAGTTTATTGTCCGGTCTTCCTTGTTTGTAAAGCCTCTGATGGTTATCGGAACAGGGACAACAGCACTTCAGGTGGAGCGGATGATCAGTGCGTCTGCAAACAAATACAGCTTGATCGGTTATATCAGCACCCCTTCTGATCCGGTGGATGTGGCCCAGGATAAAATCATTGGAAAAATTGATGATATTGTTGAGCTGTGCAGACAGCATAAGGTGCATTCCATTGTTATGGCATTAACGGAAAAGCGGGGCAATCTTGCCATTGCCAAACTGGTGGCCTGCAAACTGATCGGTGTCAGGATCATTGATTACCCCAATTTTTATGAAACCATGACCGGAAAGATTCCTGTGGAAAGTATCAATCCAAGCTGGCTTGTGCAGAGCAATGGATTTTTGATCACGCCTTTGGTCCGGTTTTTAAAACGGATTTTTGATATTATATTGTCAGCCCTGGTTCTTTTGATCACACTGCCGTTTTTCCCGTTGTTTGTATTTTTTGTTAAATATAAATCTCCGGGGCCTGTCTTTTATCTGCAAAAACGGGTGGGAGAATTCGGGAAAGATTTTACCATTTATAAATTCAGATCCATGGTGACAGATGCAGAATCCATGAGCGGTGCTGCCTGGGCATCGGAAAATGACCCAAGAGTCAGTCCTTTTGGTCATCTTATGAGAAAAACCCGGATTGATGAACTGCCGCAGCTTATCAATGTTCTGAAAGGAGACATGAGTTTTATCGGTCCCCGGCCCGAGCGCCCTGAGTTTGTAAAACAGATCAGTGAGAATACACCCTATTATATGGAGCGTCATGCGGTCAAGCCCGGAATTACCGGCTGGGCCCAGGTGATGTATCCGTATGGGTCTTCCATAGGAGATTCAGTGGAAAAGCTTCGGTATGACCTGTATTATATTAACAACCTTTCATTGTTTCTTGAACTTTTAATTGTTTTTGAAACCATTAAAGTTATCGTGTTCAGAAGGGGAGGCAGATAGGATGGTTAAAAAGAATCAGCAGGGCATTGATTTAAGTCAGCGGCTTTTTATTGAACTTGGCACCCCCCTTCGAATTGAAGTTCGCAAGAAAACTGAATTTTTGTCCAGCAAACTCATCGGCATGAAAGTGGGTGCCTATCTGATCGCCAATCTGCCCGGAATGGACTCTCAGCCGGTGGCTCTGGAAAAAGAAGAACCCGTGCAGGTGAAATATATCAGTCAGGATGACATCTTCAGTTTTTCAAGCAGGGTTCTCATGGTGCTGGATGCGCCGGATAATCTGGTGTTTTTACAGTACCCGGACAGGGTGGAAAGCTGTAATATCAGAATGCACAGCAGAGTTGAATGTTTTTTGCCCATCCATGTGAGAACAGATGACCACCAGGATGCCGGTGTTATTACGAACATCAGTGCAAAAGGCTGCATGTGCATGGTGGACTATTTCAGATCATGGGAAAATATCAGCGGCAAGGGGATAGAATTGCTTCTTTCATACGCAAATTCCGATACGCTTGCCATCCCTGGAGAAATCAGAAGTGTCCAGGTGATCGGGAAGCAGATGAAGTTGGGGATTCGCTTTGATGAGGTGGACTCGTTTCTCCAGTCTGTACTGGAAACGCTTGTTCCTGCCTTGAGATTTTAATCCATCCACGGTTATGCAGATCATAACCGTGGATGGCATACCGACAGGGTCTTATTTTTTCTCCTCGTCTCTGAGGACCCGGCGAAGAACCTTTCCTACATTGGATACAGGAATTTCATTCCTGAATTCAATAAATTTGGGCCGTTTATAACCTGCCATATTTTCTTTGCAGAATTCCTGCATTTCTTCTTGTGTAACCTTTTCTCCATCTTTGATTTTAACAAAGGCTTTGACTTTTTCACCGCTCTTGTCATCGGGCACCCCGACAACAGCAACCAGTTCAACCTTGGGATGGGTGTACAGGATATCTTCAACATCTCTTGGGTAAACATTAAAGCCGCCGACAATGATCATGTCTTTTTTACGGTCAGTGATCAGAACATAGCCGTCTTCATCGATGTGGCCGATATCGCCGGTGAGAAAATATCTTTTTCCGTCTATATTGACAAACACTTCGTCATTGGCGTCATCTCTTTTCCAGTAGCCTTTCATGACCTGAGGACCGCAGGCGGCGATTTCACCGTCTTCACCCTGGGGCAGAACCTTTTTGGGATCTTCAAGATCAACGATTTTGATATCTGTTCCCGGAATAGGGAAACCAATGGAGCCCACTTTTCTTGTTTCTTTGAATGACGGGTTTGAACACAGAACCGGAGAGGTCTCAGTTAAGCCATATCCTTCAAAAATAACAGAACCGGTTTTTTCTTCAAAGCGTTTGCAGACTTCAGGCGGAAGCGGGGCACCTCCGGAAAAGCATCCCATCAATGAAGACAGGTCATATTTGTCAATATCCCGATGATTGGTAAAGGCCACAAAAATAGTGGGAACAGCGGACATGAATGTGGGCCTTTCTTTTTGAACCAGCTTGAGTACCTCGGTAAACGGCGGATTTCCGGCTCTCGGGTCAGGAACACAGACCAGTTTGCCTGCAACCTTGGCAGACAGGAAGAGAACAACGGTAATACCAAAGCTGTGATACCAGGGCAGAACTCCCAGAGAACAGTGATAGCCGCCGGAGCGCATTTTCTCAGGTTTGCCGCCTTCTTCATGAACCAGTCGGGAATACTGATATATGGCTTCCACATTTGATGTGAAGTTGCAATGGGTGAGTTCAGCGCCTTTGGGCAGTCCGGTTGTGCCTCCGGTATAAAGCATGATGGCTGTATCTTCCATCGGATTGATCTGAACCTTGGGAGGGACTGGCTTGGATGAGGCAACAATATCATCAAACTTCAAATGCCCGGGCTGCAGGGGTCCGGCAGTGGGAATTTTTCCCAGAAGACCGCCCAATATGCCTTTGATTTTCGGCAGATAGGATTTTACATTGCAGGTAATAACGGTTTTGATGCCGGTGCCTTCAATGGCCTTGAGGGTATTGGGATAAAATTCGGGGTGATCCATGCAGAAGACCATTTTTGATTCTGAGTCTTTGAGCTGATGATTGAGTTCATGTGCCGTATAGGATGGGTTGCAGTTAACAGCAGTTGCGCCTGCTTTCAGAATCCCGAACAGAATTTCAGGGAACTGGGGCAGATTGGGAAGAAAAATGGCAACCTTGTCGCCTTTTTTGATTCCTTTTCCTGCCAGAAAATTGGCAACTCTGTCAGCAGTGTCTTTTACCTTGGCGAAACTTCTTGAAGCACCGCTGAAAATGGTAAACGGCAGGTTCGGATAATCCCGGGCAGAATCATCCAGAAATTTAAACACAGGAAAGTTGTAATCGCTGACCGTATGCGATACGCCGTCGGGCCAGTATGGGGTTTTCCAATTAGACTCAGTCATTTTGCGTGCTCCTCTTGTTTGGTGTTATTATAATTTATGGGTTTAAACCATATATATCCTGTCATTTCGAGTGCTGCAATTGCCAAAATTGATCTGTAAAACCATGTTTACAATCTTATACACAACTCTTAGCATGATTGAAAAGGTTTTTTTTTATTATTATTTATGTGGTATGATCATTTAAAACTGCCCTGTAAATCTTGAAGAAATAAAACAATAACACTGGCCACAGTATTTTTCGTATTGATAAACAAACACTGCAGTGGTAAGGGATGAAACTGAAAAAAGTTTAATCTGACAGGAGAGAATGTATAAATGAAAAATTTACAGCAATTATTTGGCATAATTCTCACCGGGCTGTTTCTTTTTGCAGGTGTGTGTTTTGCTGAAGATGTTTATGTGACAGGCGTAACAAAAATAACCATGAGGACCGGTCCGGGAGTAGAGCATAAGATTGTCGCCATGCTGCAGTCCGGCACAAAACTTGAGATCGTTAAATTCCAGGAAGACTGGACCCATGTCAAAACAGTGCAGGGGAAAACAGGATGGGTATTGTCACGCTTTTTAACCCAAAAAGTGCCAGATGCGCTGGTGGTGGCGAAACTGGAAAAAGAAAACCAGGAACTGGTCACCCGGCTTGAAATTCTGGAAGAGGAAAATAAAAATATTGTTTTGAAAAATGCTGCTCTTGTTCAGATTGAAGAAAAATATAATAAATTAAAAAAAGAATCAGCTGACTTTTTGAAACTGGATGCCAGATATAAAGAAAAATCAGCTCAGTATGAAGCTCAGAAATTAAAAATTGAAGAGCTGGAAAATGATTTGAATGATGAAATAAAGGTCTGGTTCCTGATCGGACCGGGCGTATTCATTATCGGGCTTATTTTTGGTCTGAGCACACGAAAGAAAAGAAGAAGCAGCCTGCTATGATTCAAAAAACAGATTTTCTGGTGATCGGAAGCGGCATAGCCGGCTTAAGCTATGCATTAAAAATTGCAAAATTCGGAAAGGTAACAATTCTTACCAAAAAAAAGATTCAGCAGACCAATACCGCCCTTGCCCAGGGAGGGGTGGCAGCAGTTTTCAGTTCAATGGACTCTTTTGACCTTCATATACAGGACACTTTGAATGCAGGTGACGGCCTGTGCGATAAACAGGTTGCACAGATGGTTGTCCAGGATGGCCCTGCACGGATACGGGAGCTTGTGGACCAGGGAGCCCGTTTCAACAAAGACGGCAAAGGTGCATATGATTTTTCCCTGGGTCAGGAGGGCGGACATTCTGCAAAAAGGATTGTATATGCCCATGATCTGACCGGTAAGGAAATTGAAGACACCCTGGTTAAAAATGCACAGGAAAATGAGAACATCACCATACTGGAAGATCATATTGCAGTGGATCTGATTACCTTTTCCAGCAGCATAAGAAGCGGTCTTCTGGTGACCCAGAATGAAAATATCTGCTGCGGTGCATATGTCCTGAACAATAAAACCGGGGAAATTGAAACCTTTTATGCCGGTATTACGCTTCTTGCCTGCGGCGGAGCCAGCAAGGTATATCTGTATACATCCAACCCGGATATTGCCACAGGAGACGGAATAGCCATGGCTTACCGGGCAGGGGCATCGGTGGCCAATCTGGAATTTGTTCAGTTTCATCCCACCTGTCTGTATCATCCCGAGGCAAAGAATTTTCTGATTTCAGAGGCGGTGCGGGGTGAGGGGGCATATCTTGTGGATGAAAAAGGCCGGCGGTTCATGGAAGATTATTCAAAGGACAAGGAGCTTGCCTGCAGAGATGTGGTTGCCCGTGCCATTGATACCGAGTTAAAAAGGACCGGGGCAGATTCGGTTTTTCTGGATATTACCCATAAGGACCCTGATGCTGTCAGAAAACGTTTTCCCAATATTCATGCAAAATGTCTTAAATTCGGTATTGATATCACAAAAGACCGGATTCCTGTAGTCCCGGCAGCCCATTATATGTGCGGCGGTGTCGCAACAGACCTTAATGGAAGGACTGATATTCAGCGGTTGTATGCAGTGGGAGAAACCGCCTGTACCGGATTACACGGCGCAAACCGCCTGGCATCCAATTCACTTCTGGAGGCCCTGGTTTATTCTCACAGGGCATTCGAAGCCTCCATCGAGGAGTTTAAACAGGTGGCTGATATATTTACTGCTTCTCTGGAACCCTGGGATGAGGCGGGCACAACCAACAGTGATGAAGCGATTGTGGTGTCCCATAACTGGGATGAAATTCGTCGTCTGATGTGGAATTATGTGGGGATTGTAAGATCAGACAAACGCCTGCAGCGGGCATTAAGACGAATCAAGAATATAAAGGAAGAAATTAATGAATATTACTGGGATTTTAAAGTCACTGCGGATTTGATTGAATTGAGAAACCTTTCTGTGGTTGCAGAGCTGATCATCCGATCTGCTCTGTTGAGAAAGGAAAGCCGGGGGCTGCATTATAATATCGAATACCCTGAAAAAAATGATGATCTCTGGCTGAAACCGACAATTTTGAAAAAAAGATTTTAACCTTAAACCCGGGTTCCGATGAACAGGGTGACAATTCCCAGCGTCATTTGTTTGAATTTAATCTGTTTGAATCCAGCCTGTTTCATCAATCCGGAAAACGCATCTGCAGATGGAAATTTCAACACCGATTCCGGCAGGTAGCTGTAGGCATCCTGATCTTTTGAAAAAAAAGAGCCGACAAGCGGCAGGATTTTTTGAAAGTATAGAAGATACAGCGCTTTGAGCCATCCTTTGTCAGGAGTGCTCAGTTCAAGTACTGCAAGACGTCCTCCGGGTTTCAACACTTCATAAAAGGCGTGAAGCGCTTGTTGGCGGTTCATGATATTCCGGATTCCAAAAGCGATAAATACGGCATCAAAATGCATTGATCTGAAAGGCAGATTCAGTGCATCCGCGTTTAGAAGACTGATATTTTTTTTATTTTTAATTTTTGCCCTGCCCAGGCGCAGCATGCCATAGGAAAAATCAAGGCCGGTAATGGAGATCTGTTTTGAAAGCTGTTTGTCGGCTTCCAGTGAAACATCACAGGTCCCGCAGGCCACATCCAGTATTCTGCAGTCTTTTTCAAGGGTTGCCGCCTGAACCATCTGCTTGCGCCAGACCGTATCCTGGCCAAGGCTTAAAAGTCGGTTTAAAAAATCATATTTGGGGGCGATTTTGTCAAACATTCCTTTGACAAAATCAAGTTCTTTATTCATCTTGCACCTGTATATTGACAACCAGAATTTGTGAGTTAGTTTAAGTTATTTTTCAAGGTGGTTTGAACACGTATCACAACACAGGAAAGAATACAATTAAAACAACGGTTGATAAAAAGGTAAGGCGGCTGGGATTTATATGAGTGAAAAAAGAGATTATTATGAAATACTTGGTGTTGACAGGAATGTTCAAAAGGCTGAATTAAAAAAAGCATACCGGAAACTTGCCATAAAATTTCATCCAGATAAGAACCCGGACAATAAAGAAGCCGAAGAAAAATTTAAAGAAGCATCAGAAGCCTATGAAGTGCTCAATGATGATAACAAGCGCCAGATTTATGACCAGTTCGGGCATAGGGGTTTAGAGGGCGCAGGTCATTCAGGCCCCAGCGGTTTTGAAGATATCTTTTCAAGTTTCGGGGATATTTTTGAAGATTTTTTCGGTTTTGGCGGCAAACGGGGCAACCGGGTTCAAAGAGGTTCCGATCTTCGTTATGATATGACCATTGATTTTATGGAAGCCGCGTTTGGAACAGAAAAAACAATAACCATCCCAAAGCGGGTCCAGTGTGATGAGTGCAAAGGCTCAGGATGCGCTGACGGGTCAACTCCCCAGACGTGTTCGCAGTGTCATGGTTCCGGCCAGTTCATCCAGAATCAGGGTTTTTTCAAAGTCAAGACCACCTGCCCGTACTGCAAAGGACAGGGCGCAATCATTTCAGATCCCTGCCGCAAATGCAGGGGCCAGGGAAGGGTTGAAATCACCCGCAAGGTTCAGGTGAAAATTCCGGCCGGTGTGGATGTGGGTTCAAAATTGCGGCTGAATGGAGAAGGTGAAGCCTCGCCATCTGCTGATGGTCCTCCCGGGGATCTGTACGTTGTGATCAATGTAAAACCACATAAATTTTTTCAGCGGGATCATGTTGATATTATCTGTGCAATTGATATCTCATTTATTCAGGCTGCTCTGGGAGATGAAATTACTATCCCGACCCTTGTGGGGGAGAAAAAACTTAAAATCCCTAAAGGCACGCAGTATGGAGAGATATTTAAACTCAACGGAGAGGGTATTGCTTCTTTGAGAACCGGTCAAAGAGGGGATCAGATTATCAAAGTGATCATAAAAACACCGACCAAACTGAACCAGAAGCAAATCGCATTATTAAAAGAATTTGATAAGCTGGATTCAAATAAAATATCCAATAAACTCAAAAATTTATTCAAGAATATTTAAGGGCCATATACAGTATGTTTGAATTGAAAGTAAAAACACGCTTTGCCGGGGCGCATCAACTCACCATGGTGGGGCAGAAATGTGAAAATCTGCATGGCCATAACTGGAATGTGGAAGTGTGCGTTCAGGGCGAAAATTTGAACTCAGCCGGTGTCCTGGCTGATTTCGGTGATATCAAAAAAGCGGTCCGGCAGGTGGTCAAGGGTGAACTGGATCATAAATTTTTAAATGAGCTTGAGATGTTTGAAGGTGTGCAGCCGACCTCTGAACGGATTGCGGTATACATTGCCAATCGGGTCCAGACCCTGCTCAATGAAAACGCACTGGAAAAAATCAGGGTGTCCCGGGTGATGGCCTGGGAATCAGAGGATGCCTGCGCCACCTATCTGCCGTAAAAAAACAAGATTTTTTTGATGAATGCGATTAATAAAATAGCAAATAATTACTCCTTGCTTTGACATATGAATCTTGCTAAAAATCAGGAGTTTATAAAATTTTATCAAGAGAGGAAAAATTATGAGAGATGTTGTTATAGTAAGCGGCGCCAGAACTGCCATCGGAAGTTATATGGGATCACTTGCCGGGAAAACTCCGGTTGAACTGGGGGTGACAGTTTTGAACGGCGCAATTGAAAAAGCCGGAATTGATAAAAACCTTATTGAAGAAGTGGTTTGCGGACAGTGTAATCAGGCAGGTTCTCCGGGAAATACGGCCCGCCATATTTCCATGGGAGCCGGGATTCCGGTGGAAGCGTTTGCTTTTACAGTTCATCAGCAGTGTGCATCCTCCATGAGAGGGGCAGAACTGCTTTCCCAGGAAATCATGCTGGGAAAAATTGATGTGGGCGCTGTTGTCGGTGTGGAAAGCATGAGCAATGCCCCGTATCTTCTGATGAATGCCCGTAAAGGGTATCGTCTGGGAGATGGTGAAAATATTCAGGACAGTCTGATGATCGGGGGACTTGTGGATGCCCTGCTGGGATATCATATGGGGGTTACTGCCGATAATATTGCTTCAAAATATGGCATTTCCCGTGAAGAACAGGATGAATGGGCATTGATGAGCAACCAGAGAGCTGTTCATGCCATTTCCCAGGGCTGGTTCAAAGATGAGATCATCCCGGTGGAAATAAAGACCCGAAAAGGCATGGTGATGTTTGATACAGATGAACACCCTAAAGCAGACACCAGTCTGGAAGCCCTTGGAAAACTTCGTCCGGTTTTCAAAAAAGAGGGTACAGTGACTGCCGGCAATGCATCCGGCCTGAATGATGCCGGTTCCTGCCTGATCATGATGAGTGCGGATAAAGCAAAAGAACTGGGTATTACTCCGATTGCCAGAGTGGTTTCTTCAGCCCCGGGTTCATGTGAGCCTGAAATTATGGGAATGGGTGTGGTTCCGGCAGTTTATAATGCCTTGAAATTTGCAGATATGAAACTTTCTGATGTGGATTATTTTGAATTTAACGAAGCATTTGCAGCCCAGGTGATTGGCTGTAACCGTGAATTTAAACTGGATAAGGAAAACATCAATGCTGTGGGGTCTGGTATCGGGCTTGGCCATCCTGTCGGGGCAACCGGTGCCCGCTTGATTGTGACCATGATCAACCAGCTTAAACGCCGCGGTCAAAGATTCGGCTGTGCATCCCTGTGTGCCAGCGGTGGCCCGGGACATGCATTTATTGTAGAAGCACTTTAAATTATGTGTTGAAACAGGGCGTATCAGTAATTTTTTATTCTGATACGCCCAATGAATTTATATCATTTCCGGCGTATTGGTCATTTGCCTGTAGAATTCAAGAAGGTCATTTTTCTTTTCTGATTCCATCAGTGCCATGGCAGCCCGGGGATGCTGATTGAGTACGCCTGAGATCATATAAGGAATAAAATAGCCCCAGTCAATTTTTTCCCTCAAGGGAAGGATATGTTTTTCCACCACCGCAATAAGCGGTTCAACATTGAATTTGGGATTTTTAAGAAAAGACAGCAGCAGTTCCAGCGGACAGTTTCCAGCGCCGCGGCCGATTCCGTATAAACTGGCATCCAGATAATTGATCCCGTTGATGATGGATGAAATGGTATTTGCAAAAGCAAGCTGCTGGTTATTATGGGTATGAATGCCTATGGTTTTACCCGGCAGCCGCTCCATATATTTTTGAGACAGCGCATCAATGTCTTCTGAGTAGAAAGCACCAAAACTGTCCACCAGATAGATGACGGGAACCCGGCTTTTGTTCAGATCTTCAAGTGCCTCGTTCAGATCTCTTGGGCCGACAGTGGAAACAGCCATCAGATTAATGGTGGTTTCATAGCCTTTATCCATGCAGTGATGGGCAAGATCAACAGCCTTGTCCACCTGGTGTACATAACAGGCCACCCGTATCATGTCCAGAGAGCTTTCAGAGCAGACCGGAATATCATCATAGGCGATCCTGCCGATATCCGCCATGGCAGACAGTTTGATTTTCCGTTCTCCGTTTCCGATTGCTTTTTGAATGTCTTTTTCAGAACAGAATTTCCATGGTCCGAATTCTTCCCTGCTGAATGACTTTTCAGAGCTCAGATAACCGATTTCCATATAATCAATGCCAGCTTCTGTGTTTGCGTCATAGACAGCTTTGACAAAATCATTGCTGAACTGCCATTTGTTCATCAGCCCGCCGTCTCTGACAGTGCAGTCTAACACTTTTATTTCCGGTCTAAACATCTTGATGCCTCCTGTTCTGATTAATCAATACATAGTTTTAATATTGTTAAATACCGATTGTACTGCATCCCTGGTACTATTCTGGTATTTTCGTCCATGGTATACATCTGGCAATGAAATCACTTACATTCCGGGACAGTTGATTTATATTCCGGTCTGCCAGTGCAGATTTTCCGAAAAGAGAACTGCTGACACCCACAGCTTTGGCCCCTGCTGAAAAATAGTCACCTAAATTTTCCAGGGTAACACCGCCCACGGCAACAAAATCGATCTGGTCAAAAGGACCTTTGAGTTCTTTTATGTACTGAGGGCCGAATGTGCTGCATGGAAAAATTTTGACCATATCAGCGCCGGCATTCCAGGCATTGTAGACCTCTGTGGGTGTAAAAGCACCGGAAATTATGGGAATGTTCTGGGCCATGGCAAATTCAATCACCGGGATATTCAAATTGGGGGTGACAAAGAACATGGCACCGGCATCAGCGGCTTTTCGGGCATCGTTCAGGTTGCACACGGTTCCTGCGCCTAATAATTTGCCTTGGGGAACTGATGTGCGTGCTTCGTAGATCATCTGGGCTGCCAAAGCAGTGTTCATTGTTATTTCAATGGCCTGAAGGCCGGCTTTAAATGAAACATCCATGATTTCGTTAAAGAATGAAGCATTTACACCTCTCAAAATTCCAATGGCCGGCATATCCAGTTTCATTTGAGCGTTCCTTTTATTCCAGTGCGGTTGAGTGCTTGAAATGATGAATGGCAAACTGAATTTTGTCATCAATGGATTCCAGTTCATGATGATGGGCTTCCACCAGCTTTAAGCGTGTTAATAATCCAGCCTGATTGGCAATCTGGATATTCAGTCCGGGACGGGCATTAAGCTCCAGAATCATCGGTCCTTTGTCTTTATCCAGAACAATATCCACGCCCTGGTATGCAAGGCCTGTCATTTCATAGCACCTGGAGGAAAGATTGAGTAATTTTTCCCAGAAAGGAATTCTAATATCGGATACCGGATACCCGGTATCCGGATGGTTTGTGATAATGGTATCTTTCCAGACAGCAGAAAGTGTGATGCCGGTTGCGATATCAATTCCTGCACCGATAGCGCCCTGATGGAGGTTGGCTTTGCCATCTGACATTCTGGTGGGAAGGCGGACCATGGACATTACCGGGATGCCGAAGAAAACAATAATCCGGATATCCGGAACCCCAAGATAGGAAATGGGTTCGAATATCAGGTCCGGCTGTATCCGGTATTCGATGATGGCATTGTCAGTTTGTCCGCCAAGACTGTACAGGCCGCTGAGAATATTGGAAATATGATATTTAATTTCATCTGATGTGATAAAATCGCCGCTGGCTTTCTGATACATATCCCTTACATGATTTGAAATCACCACAATCCCGTTTCCGCCGCTTCCGCGGGCAGGTTTAATCACAAAGGAAGGCAGATCTTTTATCATATCATCAAAATCCTGGATCTGGCGCTCGATTTCTATGACAGCATAAAGCTCCGGTACCGGAATGCCGGCTTCAATGGCAAGCTGTTTTGTCTTTAATTTATTATCAACAATGGGATATTTGTTCCGGGCATTGTATTTGAGAGTATAATTCGCATTCCGTTTGTTGATGCCCAGAATCCCTTTTTGAGAAAGTTGTTTATATAATTGAAACATTATCTTTTTTTCCTGGCAAATTCCTTGAAGCGGTAAAGCTCAACCAGCCTGAATCCTGAATAGCGCCCCAGCAGAAGGGTTATGCCAAAGAGAATAAAAAGCAGCTCCGGGAAAAAAAACATGGTATGTTCAATAATATGGTTTTTGATGACATAATAGATTACAGCAGATACAGCCAATGTCCCGACACCCTGGCTCAGCGCTTCTCCGGGACCTCTTTCGTCCCAGAGTATGGACATTCTTTCTATTGCCATGGATAAAATAACAATGGGAAAAAGAGAGACGGATAACCCAAGGGGCAGTCCCATATTATAGGTGAAGATATTTAACCCGGCAATGATGATAATGACAGCGATCAATATCGCAGACAGCCGGGGGACAACCAGCAGTTTTAAATTTTCCAGATAGAATCGAATGGCCAGACCTATGGAAATAACAAGGGAAAACAGGATGATTCCCCACAGCAGTTGAGTTTCTCTGAAAGACAGCGCAATCAGAACCGGCATGAAGGTGCCGAATGTTTTGATGCCGATAATATTTCTGAAAATCACCACCAGAAGAGCACCCAGAGGAATCAGCAGAATGACACGGTAGATGATCTGGTTCTGGATGGGAAGATTCAGCAGGGAGAATTTTAAAAAATGGGGGGCCGTAAGTTTGCTCTGCACAATGGCGCTTTGAATGGCTTTTGTCTCATTTTTCTGGGCCGTCACCTGGATCTGGGAATTTGTTCCTCCCCGGATTTTATACATAGGCTCAGAACCTCTCCACCAGGCAATATAGCTTTCCGGGATATCTCCACCGAAAGTGCCCGGATTGTAGCTTGTCCATTTTCTCTGGTGATATACTTCCAGCCAGCTGACCATTTTTACCTGAATAATTTCTTCTCTCAGATCAAAACCATGAACCACCTGGGCCGGAATGCCGGCCAATGCCAATAACTCAACTGCTGTTTCAAGTTTTCTGGTCGTTGAAGCAGCATCTTTTCCTAACAACAGAGCAATGTTTTCATCTGTCTTCGCCTGGTTCAGGCGCTTGAATAAATTTCCAATAACGGTATTCAAGTCGGCTGAATGTTCATAAACATCATTCCATAATCTGTTTGCAGCGCTTAAATAAGGCTCCTCAAGCGGTGATGCTGATATTTTTTCAGGTTTTAATCTGGTATGTTTTTTCCCGGCAGTTTTTTGTACAAGAACCCGGTAGTAGAGGTGTTGTCTTCCATTGACTTTCCGGATGGACCAGACGGCTTTTCTGTTATTGTTCTTTTTTTCTGTGACCAGACCGTATTTTCCTGACAGAAAATGCTCTGAATTGATGGTGAAATTTTCAGATTCTCCGGCCAGAAACAGGCTGGCTTTTAAGGGTTTGTCCTCAGCATCCACTGACAGTCTGATTTCAATATCCCAGAAACTGGAGGTCTTGTCAGGGGTAATGGGGAAATTCAAAAAATGATATTTATAGATGAAAATTGCAGACCCGAGACATATCAGAATCCCGGACAAAACAAAGAGTTGAATTTTTTTCATTGTTTATCCATCATTGTCTGTCCATTTGCACCGGCACCCTGCACAGCGGTTTATGGGTAAAGGTGGCAGAAGGATCAATGATAAAATCATTTTCCAGATCCGTCCTGCCGATCAGAACCTGGTAGTTGAAATTGCTTCTGTCTATCAGGCTCATTCTGATTTCCTTGTGAATGCCGCCTAAACAGATTTCCATATTGACGACCAGACGTTCTTCAAGACCTCCGCCTTTTCGTTTGATTTTGACAGAATCAATCACCTTTTTTTCAAGGAGGATGGTTTTGGGTTTTGCCTTTTTTGAATGATCTCTGAGTTCAAAACTGACCCATGTCTCTTTATCCCGTTCGAATTTTTTCAGGTCATAGGCGTTAATTGCCGAACTCTTTGCACCGGTGTCCATTTTTGCACGCAGTTTCATATTTCCCGGATATACCCGGATCATTTCAAGCCACCCTAAGACTTCCCTGCTTTGGGCAGACACAGGAGACACTGACACTAAAAAAGTAAAACAGATCAGTATCAATATATGTTTTTTCATCAATTTTTTCCCTTTGAAAACCCTCTTTAATTATTTTGAGTCCGTTCAGATAATGTGAATAGTTATCTTGGCAAACCCGAATTTTACATCCTTATACAGCCTATTCTTATAATTTGCAAAAAAAACTCGACAAAGATGTATCAAATCTTCCGGTTTTAAGAAAAAAACTCACCTGTCCGCATACATTTTTTTTGTTCATAATTAACGTGTGGGAGTCATGCGTGATTAAAAAATCCTTCATTCCTTTCAACTCAGCGCTTCTGACGGAGACTTTGTCGTCATCTTTGCCCGGGATGATCAAGGACAGAATGGGATTACCTGAACAGCCAGATTTTCGATTGTATTTTTCCGTGAAGGATACGCCTGATTAATAACGTTAAAGCCTTTTTTTTCAGATGGGCTTCAAGGGTTGACAACGATTTTTTTTGTCCGCGCAAGTCCATGAAGCAGAATGACGCAATCGCAGGACTTGTCTGTGTTCTGATCAGCCACAGGAGCTAAATCTTTTTCCCGATATAGAAAACATAGCCGTAAAAGTCTTTATATCGGTAATATAATTCAGCTTCATGTCTTTGATTTGCGATGAGTTCTTCAGCTGCTTTATTACCTGAATATTTTTTCAAAAAGTTTTTCTGTGCAGGAATTTGCGGGATATAAAAATGTTCAGTCCAACAATTTTCAGGCAGAACAAAACTGGCAATTGGAATGTACTCAGCTTTTTGCATTTGTGCGACTTTATTTGGGATGGTATCTATCTCCGGATACGCATCCTTCCAGAATTCGTCGATTTCGACAGGCCGTTCTTCGGTAAACCATGAGGCCTCAGAAACGGCAATATAGCCTCCGGTTTTCAAAAACTTACGCCATTCATTCAAGCCCCGCTCAAACCCGATATTGTAGATTGCGCCTTCCGACCAGATAAGGTCTAATTCTTCATGCTGAAAAGGAAGGTTGTCCATCGAACCCACCATACCATTTATTCGATCCTGAAAATTCAATTTGTTAGCATTAATGTTAAACAGATCTATAAAGGTGGAAAACAAATCGATACCTGTGATATGTCCTGGCGTATGACAAGCCATTACCATTGTCTGACCGCCGGTTCCACAACCGATATCAGCAATGCGGGATTCGTTTGTCAGATTATCAATAAAGCTTAAGGCTTTAATAGTTGCTTCAGGGCTACCCGGCCCTTGTCGTTTCATACCTGAATAATATTCGCAGATTAATTTGAAGTCAAATTCGTGGATTGATTTTGTTTCTTCATTCATGATTTTTATCCGGTTTTTTCAGAAAAAAGTCAGCCAACTGTTAATATGGTGGGAAAGTTGTTCCAACAAAGATTATGTTCTGTGTTGCATCTATTTGTTTTCAATTTAGATATGATTCATATTTAAATATAGCTAAAATGTCAATGAAAACTGTTTATTTAAAAAATCACATGCTATTGCCTTGCAGAATTACAGAAAGAAAGAACGTTGCTTTATTCTAAAAAGAATAATATATTTTTTGTTTTAAGTTACCATGTCGGTACATGGTTAAATCTATATATACAAAAAGGAGAAAAACAATGCGCAATCATGCAGGCTGGCTATTTTTATTCGTTTTTTCCTTTCTTCTATTTTCCAGCATCGTGACAGCAGATCCCGGTACGAATGAAATCATCCTTTTCGAACACCCCAATTTTGTGGGACAAAGCAAAACCTATACACTGAAGTCCGGGCAAAGACATCTGATTGTTCATGATCTTGGTGCATTGCGAAATAAAATATCCTCCTTGCAGGCCGGGTCGGATGTCGCTGTTGTTTTATGCGCCAATCCTCCGGCGGAATATCAGGCTGTTACTGATATTCAGGCCTCGTTGACCGGTTTTCATGAGACGGTCAACTCAACTGCTTTTCACGATGCGCTGATTATTTATCGTCCCAAACAGGGGTTTCCGGGCCATATTGTTCTGGAGTCCATCGGGGAGAAGAGTTCCGGTCTTTTTACCTCCCACAGACCCGGTGTGTACTACTATTTCGAGCCTGGGGTTGAAGGCCGCAATAGTCTTGAAGTCGGCCGTCTCCCGGAACACACCAACGACAATTTCGATCGGCTTGTTCTTTCGCCGGGTAAACTGGGCAGTATCAGAGTAAACCTCTACCCGCATCCGCAATTTATGGGAACGCCGCTTGAATTTCCCGGAAAAGGATCTTCCGCACGGATCTTTTCTTTATGGGATTTCAATATTGGCGATCAGGTGTCTTCCTTTATTCTTGCATTTGAACCGGTATCCAAGGTCGGAGGGGCGGTTTCTTCAAAACCAAAACCGGCTCCGCCCCCCATGCTGCCGGTGATCATGGAAGCCAAGCCGATTCCAGCACAACCGCAACCCATGGCACCGCCGGCAACAGTTTCGATGGCCGGAAGCTGGAACAGTTCCATCAACCTGCCCTACGAAATTGAGCAGGATGGAGATACCATATCCTGGTTTTTGCCCATTGCCCTGCAAAAGGCTAAAGGGACAATATCCGGAGATATTGTGGATGTGACCTGGGTGGATCTTAAGGGTGCTGGCGGTAATTCCGGAAAAATTATAAAAAAAGACAGTGCAGGGCGTGCGTTGGAAATTCACTGGAAAGACGGGGTGATCTTTTTTCGAAAATAATATGGGTCATTGATCCGGCCCGGACAGATGTATTGATCAGCACCAGAGAACCATTGTCAGCAATCTGAAAACAAAGCATACATATTTTGGAGGATGGTATGAGAAAGTTTACCAGTTGTTCAATGAAAAACGGAATACTGCTTCTTGCTTCTGCGGTTATTTTTTTCGGGCTTTACGGCGCTGCTGCCGCAACCGGCCCGGTTGTAAGCGGAGCAATCAAACAGGGGGGCGGGGTATCAGCGACACCGATTTCCATTCCCCGCCCCATTCAACTTGAAAAATTTACAGATTTTGTGCCGATAAACAAAGACCAGGCCTCATCCGGTCAGGTATTGGGCGCTGTGCCGGGCAGTATTGACGGGTGCGATCTTGTATCGGTGGAGGACAGCAATATGGTGTTGTCCCTGCGTTACCGGACTGCCCCGACAGTGAAGGGACCGGTCTATTCCGGCGCCTTCATCTATGATGAAAACCAGCAGAGTATTGATGCAGGGTATAAACCCAATGCGCTCAGACAGCTGCCGGAAGGCACCACTCAAACCATTCTGGTACTGCCGCCCAAACCCTTTCAATCCCAGTATATTATGACCTTTTTAATTCAGTCGGGAAAGGTCATTGTTAACGGCCGCTTCAAGCTGCCCTTTTTGTGGGATGGGCAGAATGGACGGCTGATTCAGGAAGCACAGGTAAAAATGAATCAGGAAAAGAAGGATACCGACCTTCAAAACAAGGCCCAGTTTTGCCGTTCTTATGCCAGCCAGGCGCTTGCCCAGTATGAACTGGCTGTAAAACATAAGCTTTCCGGCATTGTGCCGCCGGTATGGAGCAATGATTATGACAGCCATTATAACTGGTGTATGACAGTTCCAGATGAAACCGCCAGTCAGGGAAATGAGATCAGAACCGCATATTTAAAAAAACATGCGGCAGCCGATGCAGCCACCCTTCCCGATGCCATGGCAAAGAAACCGGCTGCGCTGCCTGAAAAACCGATCCTGAAAGGGCCGGGTATCAAAAAGCCCATTCAGATCAAAGGATTTGATCCCGGCCGGGGGCCATAAAACCTTGTTTCGGCAGTTGCTGCTGATCGGTTTCTTTATGGTGGGGCTGTGCATCTTCCGGTGTGTTGATGGTTTTGCTGAAACCGGATTTATCTATCCTGCGGAATGGGAACCCCATACGTCCGTGTGGATGGGCTTTCGCACCCATGATGAAGGCCTGGTTCATGAAGCCTTTTTGCAGCAGCTCATCCAGACTGTGACGGATCATGTTCATGTGCATCTGGTGGTCGAAGACCAGGGACTTTTCTCGGAACAGCCCATCTATTTCTCCATGCTGGGCATAGACCCGTCCAGGATTACAGTTCAAATTCTGAAGCCCGCTGATTTTTGGTTCCGGGATTCAGGGCCGCTTTTTCTGGTCAACCAACGGAAGCAAAAGGCTGTTGCTGATTTTAATTTCAGTAATTACCAAAATACAGGATTAAAAAACCGATCTCAAAAAGCCAAAGATCTTGATCAAATTGACCGGAACATTGCAGGCCACAGGCGCCTGCCGCTGATTGCTTCACCTGTTGTCCTTGAAGGCGGCGCCTTTGATGTAAACGGAAATGGTACGATTCTTCTGTCTTCCCTTATTTTACAGCGCAATCCGGATATGACAAAGGAAACCATTGAACAGGAGATCCTGCGCACTCTGGGCCAGAAAAAAGCAATCTGGCTCAACCGGGGACTGGCCCAGGATCCGCAAGGGGCACAGCAGATAGCAGAAGGATATTGGGGCCGGGGCACCGGTGGGCACGTGGATCAATTTGCCCGGTTTGTCAATCCCGGCACGATTCTCCTGGCATGGACAGATGCCCCTCATCCGGTCAACCGGATCAATCATGACCGGATGAGGGAAAATTACCGGATTTTGCTCAAGGAAACCGATCAGGATGGAAATGCGTTCACCATTATAAAGGTCCCGCTGCCGGAGCTTGACATACAACAAACAGTTTCAAGCAAAACCGATGCTGTATATGATGTGGCCGCAACCAGTTACCTGAATTTTTTGATTACCAACGGGCTGGTTCTGGTTCCTGAATACTGGGCTCCGGGAAAGCCTTTATCCGTCAAGCAAAAAGATGATTTTATGAAGAATTTAATGAAACATTTTTTCCCCGGCCGGGAGATTAAAACCATCAACCCGATCAGCCTGAATCGGTATGGCGGTGGTTTGCACTGCATTTATCAGCAGGAACCGCAATGAAGACAAAAATGAATATTTTTTTTACATGGAGGACATAATGCAACCATCAGCCTATGACCATCGTTTTAGTGCAGGGATCGTTTTCGTATTCTTCATCCTGGTAATGCCGATGATTATTTGTTTATCATCGGCGTCTGCCGTTAATCTGGAAGCCTGCCGGCGGTATGCTGCCGAGTCTGTCCGGCAGAATGAGCAGAATGTCGCCTTGAAAGCCGGATTTACAGGGCCGGCATGGAACAGCAGCTTTGATCACCACTATAACTGGTGTGTTCAGGGAAACAATCTGGCGGACACACCGACGCATCTGGCAAACCGGGAAAAGGCGCTCCAGGAAAATGCCATAAAATTTGCAAAGGAAGCATTTAAACGATATGGCACTGAATCAGTGAGGCAGTTTAATGAATCCAAAGCCATGGGTGCCGGCTTTGGCCCGCCGGTATGGAGTCCGGATTATAACTCCCATTACAACTGGTGCCGTCAGGGCAAAAATGTATTGACCACACCGGGTCATCTGGCCAGCCGTGAAAAAGCACTTCAGGAATATGCCATTTTGCACAATAAAGGACCTGCAATGAAGATGCTGCAGGGTGTCAAGGCTGTTGAAATGGGCAAACCTTCCGCTTCCCCGGCATATGGTAAACCAGCCATGGCTGCCAAACCCAAAAATAACAGCGTTGCCCTTGCCGGACGAAAGGGGCTCAGGCAATCCATTGGGCGCCAAAACGGGGGAAAGCTTGAATTGACTCCATCCACACCGTTTTTAATACCTGAAGGCGCTCTGGAGATCAAGTCTCTCATTGATATACCGGAAACCGGTCTTTACAAAATACATTTGAATATAGCCAGGACCTATCCGGGCGTTTCGGTCAGCCCGCGGATTGATGCTGAAACAATCTCATATCAATTGCAGCAGAAAAACAGTATTGATGCTTTAAAACCGACACTGAATGCAGCCAAATTCAATTTACCGGTTCAGAATAAAGCCGTATTCCAAAAAACCGCATCAGGTTCATATGTCCCCTGGATTGTCAGTGACCGTTCCATTTCCACCGCTGCCCCGGTGCCATCGGATTATTATTTCTGGGTGGATAAAGCGCATCTTCCGGCAAACGGAAAACTGCAATTCCGCCTTCAGGTGACGGGCACTGAAAAAAACAGCAGCAGCACATCCAAAGGAGAGATCGGAGAGTCCGGATTTGTTGCCACAACACCAGCCTTGCTTAAAGATCATGCCCAGGTTAAGGGCAGCTTTTCAGTTGACCATGTGGTGTCTTATAAAACGGCATTTAAAGATAAATTCACCGTTAACGGTTCGTATGTCCCCTATTCAATCGTGACACTCCCATCGGTTCAGCACAGCGGCATGAAATTCAGTGTGATTGAAACACCGGTTCTGGAGCTTTCCAGTAAACAAAATACTCAGGAATCCCCCGCGCTTTCATTTTTTGTGGCCAATGCAGAAAGGCTGTCCTCCCAGAGCGGTCAGTTAGATGAGGGTGCAGGTGCCCTGGGCGGTGTTACTGTGGTGAAAAATCAAAATGCATGGATTTACAGGCAGGTATTCACCAGGGAATACGGACAGGCAAAGGATTGCGGGAGCCTGACGTTCAATGGTGCTGCCATTTGTTCAAAATGGAAACAGGTTCGATATTATGATTGGGACATGCCGCCAAAAGGGTACAATGGATCTTTCCTCTATGATATTGAAAATCCGCCCACAGGAAGCTATAGCTTTGTTGTTGCCAATAACCCCATTGACGCACGGGTCACCTCTTTGGAATTGTTTACCACCCGGGGATGGTTGACGGATTCAAGGCTTATTGCCGGTGATAATCTACGCAATGAGGTGGTGGTGGCTGCGCGAAATGCAGCGCCAGTAAAATGGACATATGTGGCAGAGCTTTCCAGGATAACCATATCAGACCAGGCAGAAACCGAGGATGATAAGTCAGATGAGCATTTCGGGGAATTTTCCCTCCTGGCCACATCTGTTTTAAGCGAACCGCTCAGGGATAATCAAATAGCAGTCGGGCCAGACCAGATCTTCAGTCGTTCCATGCCTTTTCCCATGATCGATAACGAAGACCGTCCAAAGAACTTTGGCATGCGGCCATTGGCAAACAAAGGCGGAGATCCGGTCAATAATAAAGGCGCAACAACCTATCCCAGAGTACCCATCTTTGTGATGGATTATAATACCCTGGAAGCATATGACAGTCTGCTGCTGAATGTTCTGATGACCGAACATGATGAAAAAACATTCTGGCAGGAAAATGGTGCGGTGATCACAGCTTTTTTCAACTACGTCAAAGATGCGGGCGGAAGTTTTGTGGGATCTAATCCGCTGGGGTTTGCAAAGGGTCTTTATGCCTTTGCTGCAACCGAGTTAAATTCCAGTACCCAGGTATATGATTTTATGGGAAATGCAGCCCTGGCCGTATTTAAAAAAGACAATTTCGGGCTTAAAGATATGAATGAAACAATATACACGCCCGAGGGTCCTGCAGACGCCAATTGCTTTGATATGTCATACAGTGCCGAAAATCAGGGGCAGGCATCTGTGTCATCGTCTGCTCCCAAATGCGGCAATTCAAGAAATATAACTTCAACCATAAAACTTCGAAAAATACAGCAGCTGGACAGCTGGGCTGATGTCCAGTTGATCAATTATACGCCGGTGGACAATGCCATATTCCCATTTATGCCCGAGTATGCAATGAAAACCATGGCCCCGGATAAAAAATGGGATCAATATCTGACGGAAGGGCTGTTATCAAACAGTCACAGCAGTTATCAGGTCTCTGTGTTCAATGATATCAAACCCGGAAAAACAGTGACTGTCCGGGCACCGCAACAGCCGTCACATAACCCATCTGTGTCCTCCATCAATAAAGGAGTGCTCCTGGGAAGCGAGTGGGAACGCGGTCAGCAAACCCCGAACAGCCAGTACTGGAACGGAAAGGGATTTACTTATTATCAGGCGATATTGGAAGATGGTACGGCTTTTGGAAGGACTCCTGCAGCAGTCATCTCCTTTACCCTGTACCATGAGGATGTCATTAAGCACGCCGAAGAAAAGGATTACTACTGGTTTGATGCGGATGGAAATGTGAACACCATCGGTATAAAATCGACCAGGATACCAAACAGCGATTTTTACAGGGTGGATATAAAACTGTTGGATTCAGGCGACTGGCTTGCCGAGGCAAATTTTGTGGCCTATGTTTATGTGAATTGATCCCGGATAGATTATCCGATCCGGACGGCGGGCTTGCGAAGACATGCCGATACTGGTATACAGGAATGGCTTGATTTTAATGAAGGTTTAAATATGCGGGGTTGAACATTTGGGCGGTCAGAAGGCGGGTAAATTCATTGTTTTTGAGGGAATAGACGGTTCCGGGAAAAGTACCCAGATACAGATGGCACAAAAGCATCTTGTGCAGGCAGGATATGATGTTTATGCCACATTTGAGCCCACGGACGGGCCTGTGGGCAGACTGATCCGCCAGATGCTTTCAGGAAAGGTGCCCACGGACCAAAGAACCATTGCATCTCTTTTTGCAGCAGACAGAACCGATCATCTGATGAATGAAACCTGCGGGATAAAGAAAATTGTGGATCAGGGGAAACTTGTGCTGTGTGACCGGTATTATTTTTCATCCTACGCATATCATTCACAATATATTGATATGGACTGGGTGATTCATTCCAATGCGCTGAATGCACAGATTTTGAGGCCGGATCTGACGATTTTTATTGATGTTGATCCGGATGTATGCTTTCAAAGGATAAAAGATAATCGAAGCAGTTTTGACATGTACGAAAAAATGGATGTCATGAAAAAAGTCAGGGATAATTATTTTAAAGCCTTTGATAAATTAAAGGATACGGAACAGGTGGTGATTATCAATGGCAATCGGCCGGTGCAGGAGCTTGCGGATGATATATCAGATAAAATAAACAACGTTTTAGAAAACAAGTGACCTTAAGGGCGCAATATTTATGAATAAAGATCATATAAAAACAATCTGTGTAATAGATGGTCAGGGGGGCGGTATCGGCTCTGTGGTCATTAAAAAATTAAAGGAACGGTTTGAAGAAAAAGTGATGGTCATAGCGCTTGGAACCAATGCCATTGCAACGGCCCAGATGCTTAAATCCAGAGCCAACAAGGGTGCATCCGGAACCAATGCAATCGTGCAGACGGTTAAGAAGGCCGATGTGATTATCGGGCCTGTGGGTATTATTATTCCCCATGCCATGATGGGAGAGGTGACGCCTTTGATGGCAGAAGCGGTGAGTCTGGCAGAGGGGGTGAAAATTCTGCTGCCCTTAAGTCAGGAAAATCTGAAAATCGTTGGTACAAATAATCTGCCGCTGCCCCAGATGGTGGATGAAATGCTGGAACAATATTTATCTGTTTTATAATGGATAAGGTATAAAAGATAAGGAGTGATAAAAATTATGTGTGAAGCAAATGCATATTTACTTGAAGAAGACAAGGAAACCCTTTTAATGGAAGCTGTGGATAAAGTGGAGCCGGATGAAGACGGTATCCGGCTGATATCCATTTTCGGTGAACAAAAATTTATCAAAGGCGGGATATATTCATTATCCCTGGTGGACCATAAAGTATATATCAAGCAATCATAAGTAATATCAGGTGTCTTGAAATTTAATAGTTGAGACACCTGATGAAAGATTGACAAGTCAGTACATAATGCTGCTGATTTTAATCATTTTCTGCATTTCTAAATTAATTTTTGTGATTTCAATAATTTTTTATCATTGACTGAATGGGAATCATAAAATTTTTCAGATATATTTTTTCATTGACAAGCATTTTCACGCATTATAATTGTGATAACCATGTTGGCACAAAGTGAAACTGGCACATTCAGCACAATTTTATATTTTTTTGATATTTGTTTAAAGCGGTTAAGTCGATCATATTGTCAGGTTTGGGTTTTTAACAGCATCAAGGAGGTGCCCGTGAAAGATGAACAAAGCTTACCAGATGAACAAGAAGAGAAGACCGGGGTTTCCAGGCGATCGTTTTTAAAGGTGTTTACAGGAACGGCTGCCGGGATTGGTATTTCCCAGGTTTTCAACCCTGCGCTTGTGAGGGCATTAACCAAGGCACTGGAAAAACACCCGGTGCTCTGGATACAGGGGCAAGGCTGCACAGGATGTTCGGTTTCCATATTGAACAGTGTTGAGCCTTCCATCGCGGATGTGATCCTCAAGGTGATCAATCTGGAATTTCTGCCTACAGTTATGACCAGCGAAGGCCAGACAGCCATGGAAAATCTTTATCGTGTCGCAGACGCATATAATGGGAAATTCTCACTGATTGTTGAAGGGGCGATTCCAACAGCAGCAGACGGAAAATATTGTGTTGTCGGCGAATATCATGAAAAAGAAATTACCATGGTGGATCTTGTAAAGGATCTGGGTTCCAAAGCAGGCAGTGTTATTGCTGTGGGAAGCTGTGCATCCTATGGGGGCATCCCTGCTGCCAAGGGGAATGTCACCGGTGCAACCGGTGTGATGGAATTTTTTAAGCAATATGCAATCAAGACACCGGTGGTCAATATCCCCGGCTGTCCGCCGCATCCGGACTGGATGGTCGGATCACTTGTTTACCTTTTGGAAAAAGGGATTCCGGAGCTGGACAGCGATGGTCGACCAATTCTCTTTTTTGGTGAAAATATCCATGAGCACTGTCCCCGGCTTGAACAATATGATAATAACAACCTGTCCGAGAAAATGTCTGATGCTCAGGGCTGCCGGATGGAGCTTGGGTGTAAAGGTCCGAACACATATGCAGATTGTTATAAGCGTAAATGGAACAATGGCATGAACTGGTGCGTGGATAATGCACTTTGTATCGGTTGCGTTGAACCGGGTTTCCCGGATTCATTCTCTCCTTTTTATGAACCCGCATAAAAATACGATTCAAAACCTTTAACCCACAGGGAGATTATATTATGGCAGGTTGTAAACCCAAGACAGAAGCAGAATCAGACAGCAGCAAACAGGCTGCACTGGTGTCCGGTGGCAAAAAAATTAAAGTGGCGATTGATCCGATCACCCGGATTGAAGGTCATCTGAAAGTGGAAGTGGAGATTAAAGACAATGTGGTATCTGATGCCAGAATTTTTGGCGGCATGTACCGCGGTTTTGAGCAGATACTCATCGGCAGGGATCCCCGGGATGCAACCCAGATTACCCAGCGGATCTGCGGGGTGTGCCCGACTGCACATGCCACAGCCTCGGCGCTGGCGCTGGATGATGCCTTTGGCATCACACTGACGCCCAATGGAAGGATTGCAAGGAACCTTATTCTGGGAGCCAATTTTCTGCAGTCCCACATCCTGCATTTTTATCATCTGGCAGCATTGGATTATGTGAACGGACCGGACGTGGCCCCCTTTGTTCCCCGATATGCAAAAAACGATGTCCGGGTGTCCAAAGAAATTAACGAAGAGGCCGTGAAACAATATCTTGAAGCGCTTGAAATGCGCAAAATCTGCCATGAAATGCTGGCGCTTCTGGGGGGCAAAATGCCTCATGTTCAGGGAATTATGGTGGGGGGTACCACAGAAATTCCCACCAGAGAAGCCTTGAATTTATATGCTGAAAAATTCAAGGTGGTCAAAAAATTTGTAATGGAAAAATATATTCCCCTTGTGTATCTGCTTGCCGGACCCTATGGTGATCTTCTTAAAACCGGCGGGGGATATAAAAATTGTGTCGCATGGGGTGTTTTTCCCATGGATGATGCAGGCAATACGTTGTTAAAACGCGGAGTCTATACAGACGGGAAAGATTATCCTGTGGATGTATCGCTTATTAAAGAATATGTGAAATATTCCTTTTTTGATGATTCAACCACCGGTTTAAATCCCAGACAGGGAAAAACAGTTCCGGATGTGAACAAAAAGGATGCGTATTCCTTTATAAAGGCCCCCAGATATAATGGAAAACCCCATGAAGGCGGGCCGCTGGCAAGAATGTGGGTGACAAATCCGGAACTGTCCAAAACCGGTCAGGAAAAACTGGGTGTCAAACGCATGCGGGACATCGGTGATGCTGCGTTTTCTGTTCTTGGCAGACATGTGGCACGAGCTGAAGAAACCGCCATGGTGGCGGATGCTGTGGAACTCTGGCTGTCCCAGGCCCAGCCGGGCAAGGAAACCTTTGTGCCGTCTCCCATCCCGGATTCTGCAGAGGGACTTGGCCTGACAGAAGCGCCCAGGGGAGCGCTGCTGCATTATGTGGATATCAAAGATAAAAAGATTGCCAATTATCAGATCACTTCAGCGACCATCTGGAATGCCAATCCCATGGATGATATGGGGCAGCGGGGTCCCATGGAGCAGGCTTTGATCGGTATTCCGGTGCCTGATCCTGCAAACCCGGTGAATGTGGGGCGGTTGATCCGCTCCTTTGACCCGTGACTGGGTTGCGCCGTCCACGTGCTGGACGCAAAAACCGGTCGTCAGATCAAGGTTGAAATACCCTTATGAAAAAACTGCTGGTATTGGGGGTTGGAAATATTCTGATGATGGATGAAGGGATCGGTGTCCATGCGATCCGTAGATTCTGGGAGGAAAACAGCGATAATGATCAGGTTGATTTTATCGACGGCGGAACCTTTACCCAGGATCTGTTTTATCTGTTTGAAAAATACGAACATCTGCTGGTGCTCGATGTTGTGCGGGCAGGGCAGGCCCCTGGAACCATTTACAGTCTGGATGAGGAAGATCTGGTAAAAAACCAGAAACAGGTTCTGTCCCTTCATGATGTTGACCTTCTGGATTCTCTTGGAATGGCCAGAATGCGGGGATTCAGCCCAAAACTTAAAGTGGTCGGGATTGAGCCGGAAAAAATCGACTGGGGAGTGGAAATGACACCCACACTTACCCGGGCGTTTGACTCATTTATCACTGTGGCAAAAAATCAGATTGAAAGGCTGATTGCATAAACCCGTTAACAGATCCTTGGCAGTTGTTCTCCTGTAAGCATGTCAACAAGCCGGACCCCTCCGATGGCAGTTTGCAGCAGAACAACGCCGGGATCTGTATGGGTAACCTCCCCGATGATGGCAGCATCTTTGCCGAATTCGTTTTTCTGTATAATCTCAAGTGTTTTTTGTGCATCCTGTTTTGATGTAAAACAGATTAATTTTCCTTCATTGGCAATATACAGCGGATCAAAGCCCAGCAGTTCGCATACGCCTTGAACCGATCCTTTGATGGGCAAAGAAGGCTCATAAATTTTTATGCCGACTTTTGATTGAACCGCAATCTCGTTCAAAGTTGTTCCCAGGCCGCCCCGTGTGGGATCTCGAAAAACATGGACATCACAGCCGGATTCAATGATCTGCCGGGTCATGGTGTTCAAGGCTGCAGAATCGGTTTGAATATCAGACTCAAAGGATAATCCTTCCCGTGCTGTCAGGACGGCTATTCCATGATCTGCCAAGGTGCCGCTGAGAATGATCTGATCTCCGGGTTTTGCATTATTGCCGGAGACATGGATACCGGATGGCAGGATGCCGATGCCGGATGTATTGATAAAGATTTTGTCCGCTTTGCCTTTGGGGACCACCTTGGTATCACCGGTGACAATTTTTACACCGGCTTTTTTTGCACCGCTTGCCATGCTTTCAAGAATGATTTTTAAATCCTTGAGCAAAAAGCCTTCTTCAAGGATCAACCCTGCGCTGATGACTTTGGGTACAGCACCGCACATGGCAATGTCGTTGATTGTGCCGTTTACTGCCAGATCGCCGATGTTTCCGCCGGGAAAAAAGATGGGGTCCACCACATAGGAATCAGTTGAAAAAGCCAGCCTGCCCGGTTCAAAATCCAGGATGGCACCATCATCCTGACAGGAGAGTTCCGGATTGTCAAACAGGGGCAGAATCAAGTCCGCAAACAGGGCATGGGAGATTTTTCCGCCTGAGCCATGATCCAATAAAATTTTTTCAGTGTTCATTTTTTCCCTTTTTGTTTCATTTTTTTGAAAATTCAGTTGTATCTGTAAAATGCAGCACAGGCGCCTTCACTGGAAACCATGCAGGGACCGACCGGTGTCATGGGGGTACATTTTTTCTTATACAGCGCACATTGGGTCGGGTTTTTAAGCCCCATCAGAATTTTACCGCAGGCGCATCCGGCAGGCTCGGGTGTGTCAATCGCCTGGATATTGAATTTTTTCGTTGCATTAAATGGATGGAATTCTTTTTTCAGCGCCATGCCGCTTGAGGGGATGCTGCCGATTCCCCGCCAGACAGCATCACAGGGTTCAAAAACCTGGCTTGTGATTTTCTGTGCCTTTATGTTGCCAAGGTCAGATACCGCACGCGGGTAGGCGTTTTGAAGCCCTGGTGTGTTGTGCTCATTTTGCTCAATCAGCATGAGAATGGCATTTAAAATATCCACGGGTTCAAATCCTGCGATCACGGACGGAATCTGATATTTTTCAAAGGTGTCTTTGTAGGCATGGGTGCCGGTGATCACAGAAACATGACCCGGCAGGATGAATCCGTCAATGTGGATGCCGTCGGTTTCCATGAGCGCTGCAAGTGCAGGAGGTGTCAGTTTGTTGGCCGGATGAATGCAAAAATTCCGGATGTGCTCAGCCGCTGCGGTCAGAATTCCTGCCGCAATGGTGGGGGTTGTGGTTTCAAACCCCACGGCACAGAAGATCACTTGCTTGTCTTTGTTTTCCCTGGCAATGTGTACTGCGTCAAAAACAGAATATACCACCCGGACATCTGCGCCTTCTGCTTTTTCCTTTCCAAGGGTAGAGCCGGACCCGGGCACGCGGATCAGATCTCCGAATGTGGTGATAATGACATCGTCTTGTTTGCAAAGATGGATAAAGGTATCAATGTCTTTTTGTGCCGTGACGCAAACCGGGCATCCGGGACCTGAAAGCAGGGTAATGTTTTTGGGAAGCACACTCCGGATGCCATGCCTGAAAATGGAAGTGGTGTGTGTGCCGCACACTTCCATCAGACGCAAAGGCTTTTTGCTGACAGCTAAAATCTTTTTTATGATTTGCTTTGCCAGTGCGCCGTCCCTGAATTCTTCAACATATTTTAAACTCATGATCCGTTTTCCTCCAAAGCAGCTGCGACCATCACCTGGCCCAGACATATGCCGCCGTCACCTGTGGGCACCTGTGTGTGGGTAAATACCTCAAACTCCAGGGCCGTAAGTTTATGTATCATATTTTGCAGTATGATATCATTATTAAATACGCCGCCGGACAGCACGACCTTGTGAATACCGGTTTCCTGGCATATTTGTACTGCTGTTTTACTGAAAAGGTCAACCAGGGTTTGATGGAATTTCAAGCTGATGCGGTTTTCCGGCTGCTTTTTTCTTAAATCTGTGATGATCTGCCGGATGCAGGGCAGCATATCCATTTCAAAAACCGTGTCCTTATTGTGGTTTTGAACAGCGGTGATATTGAACGCATATGCATTTGCACTGTCATCCTGACAGGATTGGGCAATGGCTTCAAGCGCCATGGCAGCCTGGCTTTCATGGGAGATTTCATGGCATAGACACAGCAGGGATGCCACTGCATCAAACAGTCTTCCTGTACTGGAGGTTAAAGGAGAATTTAATTTTTTCCGGATCATCTGGCAGACAAATTCCAGTTTTTGTTTTTCAATCTGTTGAATGTATTCAATGTCCAGGTTTAAAAAATCTTTTCCAAAAGCCGCATACAAAAATGATGCGGCCATGCGCCAGGGTTCCAGTGTTGCCTTGTCTGCACCGGGCATGGGGATATGGCAAAGATGGGCTTTTCGTTTAAATTCTTTACGGGTGCATAAAAGGATTTCACCGCCCCAGATATGGCCGTCTGTTCCATATCCTGTGCCGTCAAGGGTGATGGCAAGGACAGGTTCATCCACATTGTTTTCTGCCATGCAGGATACGGCATGGGCATGATGATGCTGGACTGCCTGTTTTTTAATTCCCGATTGTGTGATGGCATATCGGGTGCTCATATAACCCGGATGCAAATCATGGGCAATGATTTGGGGCTGAACATCAAAAATCTGTTTTAAATGGGCAATGCTGGTCTTAAAATAGGCTTGGCTTTTCAGGTTTCCCAGATCTCCGATATGCTGACTGAGAAAAACATCTGAATTTCGCGTGACACATACTGTATTCTTCAGTTCCGCACCGCAGCCCAGAATGGAGACTGCCATTTTTTTGTCCATGTGCACAGGCAGCGGCGCATATCCTCGTGAGCGGCGAATGAACCGGGGTTGACCTGCCTGAACCCGCATAATTGAGTCATCAGCCCGAAAATAGATATCCCGGTTGTGCAGCAGAAAATAATCTGCAATATGCCCAAAGGCATCAAGGGCATCCTGATTGTCAATGGAAAGGGGGTCTTTGGATCGGTTGCCGGAGGTCATGACCAGTATGTCAGGTCCTTTTGCAAGCAATAGAGAATGCAGCGGCGTATAGGGCAGCATCACACCCAGGCAGGGGTTAAAAGGCGCAACTGCGTTTACAGGCCCGCCAGGACAGGGGGTTTCATCTGTCTGCTTTTTTCTGAGCAGCACAATGGGGCGGTGATAGGATTCAAGTAATTGTTTTTCCATTTCATTGACATGAACATATCTGCGGATGGTTTGTATCGATCCTGCCATCAGGGCAAAGGGTTTATGCTGCCGGATTTTTTTTTCTCTCAAGCGCTGAACTGCATCTGCACTGGCAGCATCGCAGGCCAGATGAAACCCGCCAAGCCCTTTTACCGCAAGAATTCTGCCCTGGCTTAAACTGTTGGCGGCAAAGGACAGGGTGTGCTGTGAACCGGTTGTAATTTTTTTGCCGGTTGAGTCTGTTAAAAAAATATGTGGGCCGCAATCCGGGCAGGCATTGGGCTGGGCATGAAATCTCCGGTTTGCCGGGTCGTCATATTCTTTCTGGCATGACTCACACATGCCAAAGGCTTTCATGGAAGTTTTGGGCCGGTCATAGGGGATATCTTCGATAATGGTGAACCGGGGCCCGCAATTGGTACAGTTGATAAAAGGATATTCATACCGCCGGTTGTCTTTGTCCTGCATTTCTTCAAGACAGTCAGAACAGGTGGCCACATCCGGAGAAATCAAGGTGTTTCTGTGGCCGGCCGGCTGACTTTTCAGTATTTTAAATTCTGAAAAATGCTTACAGGGGCCATCTGCAGAACGGATATTTTTTATGGATGCAAGTCGGGGAAGTTTCAGACGGATATCATCTGAAAACTGTTTTATGTTTTCGGATGTGCCTTCGACAACTATCTTTACGCCGTCTGCCGTGTTGGACACTTCTCCATACAGATGATGGGTCTGTGCCAGCATGAACAGAAACGGCCGGAATCCCACTCCCTGGACAACACCTTCAATTTCAAGCTGTCTTGTGATGACAGATGACTTCATAACAATATATGCTTAGTTATCCGGTGTATGATCAGATTCATTGGCCAGAATAGTACGCATGTCCTCAAGGGTCTGAAGCGCAGCATCTTCATCCACCTTGCTGATGGCAAAGCCGGCATGGACAATCACATAGTCACCGATTTTCGGATCATCGATCAGCATGATGCTGGTTTCTCTGATGACCCCGTCCACATCCACTTTTGCAATCATATCATTGATCTGTATGATTTTTGAGGGAACAGCCAGACACATATTTTATCACCTGTCCTTATGTTGATTAGAGTGTTGATGAATAATGCTGATAATAAAGAATTTTGATAAAAAAGGCCAACGGTTCTTTAATCAAGAACCGTCAGCCTTTGGAGTGTTTGTGTTATTCAGTCGTGTTTTGGATCTACCAGCCGCGGCTCAGATAGTCATGAATGGAATCTGCAGCCGCACGTCCCGCACCCATGGCCAGAATAACGGTGGCAGCGCCGGTAACGATATCTCCCCCGGCCCATACCCCTCTTTTGCTGGTTTTACCATTGGCAGGATCTGCAACAATATTTCCCCACCGGTTCAGTTTAAGCCCCGGCGTGGAGTTGGTCAAAAGCGGGTTGGCATTTGATCCGACAGATACCACCACCAGATCACAGTCAATCCTGAATTCAGAGCCTTTCACAGGAACAGGCCGTCGTCTGCCGGAGTCATCCGGTTCTCCCAGTTCCATTTTCAGGCATTCCATGCCAATCAGGCGGCCGTTTGCGTCTCCGAAAAACCGGGTGGGATTGGTCAAAAGAACAAATTCGATGTGTTCTTCCTGGGCATGGTGGAGTTCTTCCGCTCTTGCGGGCATTTCTTCCCGGCTTCTTCTGTATACCACTTTTACAGACTCAGCACCCAGTCTCATGGCTGTCCGGGCAGAGTCCATGGCCACATTCCCGGCACCTAATACCACGACATTTTTGCCCCGGGCAATAGGGGTATCATATTGAGGGAACAGATAGCCTTTCATCAGGTTGGTCCGGGTCAGGTATTCATTTGCAGAATAAATGCCGATCAGGTTTTCTCCTTCCAGATTCATAAACCGGGGAAGACCTGCACCTACACCGATATATGCGGCATCATAGCCTTCTGCAAACAGCTCATCTATGGTCACCGATGCACCCACCACTGAGTTGCATTCAATTTTTGCGCCCATTTTTTCAAGGGTGGCAACTTCCGATGCAACGATTTCTTTTGGCAGCCTGAATTCAGGAATACCATAGACAAGCACGCCGCCAGGTTTGTGGAAGGCTTCAAAAATGGTGACATCATGACCTTTGAGCAGAAGATCTCCGGCAACGGTCAGCCCGGATGGGCCGGAACCGATAACTGCAATTTTTTTGCCGGTTTTTTCTTCAACGGGCGGGACTTCGCCAGAGCCGTTTTTGCGTGCATAATCTGCGGCAAAGCGCTCAAGATATCCAATGGCAACGGGTTTGTCTTTTTTGCCGACAATACACTGGCCCTCACATTGTTCTTCCTGGGGACATACCCGCCCGCACACTGCCGGCAGGGCATTTCTTTCCCACAGTTTTTTAGCAGCACCCATGAAATCCTCCTGGGCGATCAGGCTTATAAATTCAGGTATTTTGACGGACACCGGACACCCTTCCATGCATTTGGGGTTTTTGCACTGAAGGCATCTTTTTGCTTCGGCAACTGCCATTTCAGGGGTAAGTCCTTCGGGGACTTCTTTAAAATTCCGTCTTCTGACATCTGGATCCTGTTCGGGCATTTTTGCCCGGGATACTTTTATTTTTTCTTGTTTTTTATCGGACATTTGTTTCTCCATCATATAGTAAGGCCATTAAAGCCTGGATTATTGCTGTCTGCTTTTTTTAAAGGCTTCCATGCTCTGTTTTTCAACCTCCACATAGGATGCCAGACGTTTGGCAAGCTCATCAAAGTCCACTTTGTGACCGTCAAATTCAGGACCGTCAACGCAGGCAAATTTGGTGTCTGTGCCGACAGAGACTCTGCAGCAGCCGCACATGCCGGTACCGTCCACCATGATGGGGTTCAGGCTGACAAAGGTTTTGACATTTTTCTCCTTGGTGATCAGACTGCAGAATTTCATCATGGGAATGGGGCCAATAGCGACAACCAGGTCAATCTTATCATTTTCAAGGCATTTTTTCAGAACATCGGTGACAAATCCATGATGGCCTTTTGATCCGTCATCGGTGCAGATATGCAGGGTGTTGGAAGCCGCTTTCATTTTTTCTTCCATGATCAGAAGATCATAGGACCGGGAACCCAGAATAGTGGTGACATCATTTCCGGCCTGTTTGAGCGCTCTTGCAATGGGGTGCAGAACTGCAATGCCGGTTCCGCCGCCTACACAGACAACTTTTCCAAAGTTTTCAATGTGGGTGGGTTTGCCCAGAGGACCGATCAGGGCATAGTAATCATCGCCCACCTGCAGTTCTTTAAAACGGGCAGTGGATTTTCCGACAACCATGTATATGATCGTGATGGTTCCTTTTTCCGGATTGGTATCTGCCATGGTTAAAGGGATTCGTTCTCCGGTTTCATCGGCCTGGAGGATCACAAACTGTCCGGGTTTTGCTTTTTGTGATATCCGTTCGGCCTGGATTTCGTTTAGAATGATGGTCCCTTGGGCCATTTCTTCACGATTTACAATTTTTGCCATTATCTTTCTCCTAAATTAATAACTATTTCATCAGAACAAGCTGAAAATTTTATTCATCTTTTTTCCTGAAATTAAAAAAAAATAGAATAGGCAGAAATATTTAATAAAATCAAGCTCAAAAGATAGTTTTTCATGTGTGGAATTCATATGAAAATAGTAGAGTTTGGTGTTTTGGATCGGGCAAAAATGATTGAATCGAGTTTAATCACTAAATAAAAGATATAAAATAAGGATTATTCTTGATAATTTGATAAACCCTATTTATTCTGGCCAGGTGAATTTTGTATGTTTGACTGAATGATAAATAAAAATGGAGAAATAAACATGGAAGATGTTGTTATTGTTTCCGGCTGCAGGACGGCCATTGGATCTTTCGGGGGATCACTTTTGCCCATGAACGGCGCAAGTCTTGCGGCGGTTACCATGAAAGAAGCTGTAAAAAGAGCAGGGATATCCCCTGAAATGATAGATGATATCCGATACGGGTGCTGTATGGAATCCTGTGACACGCTGAATGTGGCACGGGTGGCAGCATTGCTTGCAGGTATTCCGGATACGGTGACCGCAGCCACGATCAACCGGGTGTGCATTTCCGGGATGGAAGCCATGATATCCGGAATGGCCATGATACAGGCCGGTATGGCGGATATTATCCTGGCAGGAGGCACCGAACACATGTCCTCGGTGCCGTACAGCGTACCGAATGCCCGATGGGGATGCCGTCTGCAGGATCAGGTTTTTGTGGATAATATGATTCATGCCCTGCACTGCGGGTCTCATATTATGCCCCATCCGGAAGACGGGCCTGTGGATGAAACCAAAGCACCCTTGAGCCTGTATACAGGCAAACCCTATGCCATGGGGCATACGGCAGAATTTATTGCCCAGCATCTGGATATTTCAAGACAGGAAATGGATGAGGTGGCATTGAAAAGCCACAATCAGGCAGAGCGGGCGACTCTGGACGGATCTTTCAAAGAGGAGATTGTTCCGGTTCCGGTGCCCCAGAAAAGAAAAGATCCAGTTGTTTTTGATAAAGATGAACATTTCAGGCCGGGCATGACCATAGAAAAGCTGGCAGCATTGCCGCCGGCCTTTATTCCGAAAATCGGGAAAGTAACAGCAGGAAATGCTTCAGGTATTAATGACGGTTCAACCGGCATGGTCATCATGTCTGCTTCCAGGGCAAAACAGTTGGGCATTACACCGATTGCACGGATTAAAGCCACCTCCAGAGGTGCATGTCATCCGTCTGTTATGGGGCTTTCACCCGTACCGGCAGTGCAGAACCTGCTGAAAAACACCGGGATGAAGATTTCGGATTTTGATCTGGTGGAAGTGAATGAGGCATTTGCCGGTCAGTATATCGGGTGTGAAAGACAGCTGGAGCTGGATCGTGATAAAACCAATGTCAATGGTTCGGGAATCGGACTCGGGCATCCCGTGGGATCCACGGGAGCCCGGATTGTTGTTTCACTGATGCATGCATTAAAAAATCATAACAAATCCACGGGGCTTGCCACGCTTTGCGGCGGCGGCGGGGTATCCATGGCATGTGTGATAGAAATGCTTTAAATTTTAAGCTGTTCCACTATTTTGTTTAAGTCCGTTGCAAGACCGGACAGAGTCTTCGCGTTTTCTTTGATCTGCCGGCTGTCTGCTGTGGTCTGATCTGCGGCCTGGTTTACTTCAGATACGCTCTGGGTGACCTCCATTGTTACTGCAGAAATCTGGTTGAAATTATTATTCACCTCTTCAAGACCGGTTGCAGCCTGCCCGATATTGCTGGATATTTCCCGGGTGGTGGAAGACTGTTCCTCGATGGCAGCGGCGACTGAAGATACAATTTCATTGATTTCATTGATAACTTTAACAATGGAATCAATGGCTTTAACCGATTCTGCAGTCGTGGTCTGAACGCCGGTGATTCTGGAATTTATTTCACTGGTTGCTTCAGCTGTCTGCTGGGCAAGCACTTTGATTTCTGCGGCAACAACTGCAAATCCTTTGCCGGCTTCTCCTGCTCTGGCAGCCTCAATGGTAGCGTTCAGTGCCAGAAGATTGGTCTGTTCTGAAATGTCTGCAATGGTTTCGGTCACCTTGGTAATTTGTTTTGCCGCTCTGCCCAGCTCATCTACTTTTGAAGAAACAGCCTGGGCATGCGCAACTGCATTCCGGGTAATCTGACTGCCCTTGGCGGTATTGTTGGCAATTTCCTGAATGGTTGCTGTCATTTCTTCTGCGGCGGAAACCACCATCTGGATATTGGCAGTGGTCTGTTCAGTGGCAGAAGCAATGGTGTTCATGTTTGCACTCATTTCTTCTGCGGCGGCTGCCACTGTATTTGATTTTTGAGCTGTTTCATCCGAGTTGGCACTGATCTGATCAGAAATTCTGGAAAGGCTGTCAGAAGATAAAATCAGTGTCTGGGAGCTTGACAGGATATTCCTGAATATTTTTTTGAGATGGTCGGACATGGATGTTAAGGCTTTCGCAAGTGTGCCGATTTCATCTTTTCTGTCTAAATCCATGGCATGCGTAAGATCGCCTTTTGCCATGTCCTTTGCAAAGGCAAGCACCTGTGCAATCGGCCGGGTAACCAGGCGTGTCAGTATAATTCCCATGATTATGCTTGAAAAGATAGCAAACAGCAGGGCAAGTCCAATGATAATCCGCCATTTGTTTCTGGAAGAATGAATCTGGCCTGCGACAGAATCCAGTGTTGTCGACGCTTTTTGAATGGCCTTGTCTGCACTGGATTCAAACTCATAAATATTGGATTTTAACGGGTTCATTAACTGGTCGGCATCCTGAGCTGTGATGGTATTGTCAGATGAAATCTTTTTGGTCAGCGATGTAAACCCGTCTTTATATTTAATATATGAAGGCTGTGCCTTTAAAATGGATATCATGGTTTCTTCAGGAATAGACGGTGTTTTTCCGGCGATGACGTCCATGTCGGAGACTGTTTTTTCGATATGCTGACAAGTGAGGTCAAATTTGTTTTTGGATTCTTTTTGTTTTTCTGTATTTTCAACGTTCAGGAAAAAATCTTTTTCATACCGCCGCAACTGGAGGATAGAGATTTTTAATTCCTGGGCCTGTTTCAGGAAGACGACATTTGTGTCTACCATGTTCATAACAAAGGAAATATTTCGTGAAATTTTTGAGAATCCGAATCCGCCGACCAGGATGGTTATCAAAGAAACAAAAAGAAAGCCGCCAATAATTTTTCTGCCAAGAGACATATCGTCTATCCACTGAATCTTCATGAACATTTCTCCTTTGGTTTAAAATTTAAGATGATTTTAAATTCAAATATGATAATATTATCCTATTTCATTAAATTACACACAGGTCAATTTAAATTATCCCAAGGTCAGGAGGCATTTAATCATGCAGTATTTTCGATATTTTTTTATATGTTTATTTTTCTTTGGGGCAGCAGTGCAGTCTTTGGCTGATGAAAATAATCAATCCATGCCCGATGAAAAATCTTTGAATAAAGCAAGTCTTGAAGAGCAGATCAGTTATGCCCTTGGGTATGATATTTTTGACAAATTAAAAGAGACCATTGCATTGAGCCCGGAGTATTTTTTTATGGGGGCAAAGGACAGTCTTGCAAAAACACCTATGTTTACAGAGGATCAGCTTCAGAAAATGCTGATGGCCTATCAACGGATCGATCGTCAGAAACAGATTGAAGCTATAAAAAGAGAGGCAGATAAAAACCAGGCCCTGGGCAGTCAGTTTTTAGATGAAAACAAGAAAAAAGAAGGGGTGGTCACACTTTCATCCGGGCTGCAGTATAAAATAATCACACAGGGTACAGGTCCGCTGCCCAAAGAGACGGATATCGTTGAATGTCATTATGAAGGCCGTTTGATTGACGGGACAGTGTTTGATTCGTCTTACAAGCGGGGCAAACCCGCAGTTTTTCAGGTCAGCAGTGTAATTAAAGGCTGGATAGAAGCCCTGCAGAAGATGCCCGTGGGCTCCAAGTGGATGCTGTATATTCCCCCGGAACTGGCCTATGGGGATCAGGGTGCCGGCGCAATCATCAAACCCGGAGACACCTTGATTTTTGAAGTGGAAATACTTTCCATTGTGGACTGATTGATATGAATATATTAGGCGTTCACGGCAGTCCCAGAATAAAAGGCAATTCTGATTATTTAATGTCCTGTTTCATGAAAGAAATGGAAATTCTGGGGCATAAGACCCAGGTGCTGCATGCGGCAAAGCTTAAAATCAATCATTGCATCGGTTGCGGGCATTGTGAAACAAAAGGGGTATGCATCTTTGATGATGATTTTACAACCCAATTTTTACCGGCATTGCACAAGGCAGATATCTTTGTTGTCAGTTCCCCTGTGTATTTTTATGGGTTCCCGTCAGCTCTGAAAACTTTGATTGATAGAATACAGGTGGTCTGGTCACGAAAATATCGTCTCAAAACAGATGATTACAGGGGAAGAGTGCGAAAAGGCGTTCTTTTAGGCGTGGCAGCCACAAAGGGAAAAGATCTGTTTGAGGGCCTTGAACTGACGGCCCGGTATTTTTTTGATGCAGCAGACATACAATATGAGACAGGCCTTTTTTACAGGGGGATTGACGAAAAAGGTCAAATCGTAACCCATCCTCTGGTTCACGAAGAGATTCAAAAACTGGCCCACCGGTTATAAAAAACCGCCGTCCTGGACATCTGTTCTTTATCCAGGGCGGCGTTTTTAGTGAACAATTTTTATATAAAAATCCGGTTAAATATGACTGGAATCAAATATCAGAAGACATCCGGAGAAACAATGCTTCCCTGTTTTTCCTTTAATGCGGCCAGACCCTGTTTTTGTTCTGCCAGAATGTCAAACAGCTTTTGGGGAATGCCTTCTTCTTTTGAATAGGCATTCTGCTGGAGCTCAATCCGTTTGATAATATTGTCCAGATATAATGAAAACTGTTTGATATACAGTTCTTTGGAATAGTCTTTGCTGATAATCTCTTTGAATAAAATCTTAAGATCTTCATATCTGGGCAGATTTCCAATCGGCGTTGACAGATGTCCTATTTCATTGTAAGCATACCTTTCAAGCCATGACAGCCAGACTTTTACATCCCTTTTTTCTCCGATCAGCTTATTGGAATCACCGCCTCGAGCCTTGTCAGTCAAAAAATAATTCAATCCGGCCATGACCGGTTTATACGTCTCTTTTATTTTGGGGTTGCCAAAGAATTTAAACTGGGCATCCATATAGTCGCCCAGTGCGCCGGGAATAAAAGGGGCATTGGCCCAGGGTGCTCTTTTGACACCGCTTGCACCGACCTCGGTTGCAGTGGCCGCAGAAACGATACATGCGCCGATGACAACACCGGCATCAGAGGTCTGTGCAACCCACACCGGCGGCATGGTATCGGAATCCCGCCCTGAATAGGTGATGACCCGGGTGAGTGCACCTTCAGGATTTTCAGCCTCTGAGGAATAATTTTTCAGTGAGGTTGATGCCATGGTGCATCTTGAATTGGGATGGGACATGGGAACGGGTTTTCCATTCGCATCTGTTTTACCTTTGTGCCATTCACCCTGGAAATTGATTCCTTTATCCGGATGGGGTTCATTGTTTCCCACCCAGTGGGGAACCTTCTGATCATCAATCAGAACATTGGACCAGATCACTTCATGACCGGGTTTTCTTAAGACTTCCATCAGCATGGGGTCGCCGTCAAGATTGACATCCTCAACGATTCCAAAAATACCGCATTCCGGATTTATGGATCGGATGCTGCCGTCATCTGCGATCCACATCTGGGCCAGATCATCGCCGATGAACACATTCCCGGCCATGGCTGTGGTGGTTTTTCCGCACCCGCTGGGAGCCGCACCTGCAAACCAGGTTGTCCGTCCGCCAGGGCCCTGGATGCCGGTGATAAACATATGTTCGGATAATTCATTTCCGTTATTTTCGTATACGGCTTTATCCACGGCAAACCGATGATTTCCTTTTTTCAAAAGCAGCGTATTGCCTGCATAGGTGCATTTCCAGCTGAAGGTTGTTCTGAATTCCCTGTCCATGAAAACTCTGGCATCCGGAAGGTCTTCAGGCCTGTTTAATCCTTCGGAATGAACATTGGTGAAAAAATGGCCCAGTTTTTCAACTTCTTCATTAAAGGCGGCATAGGCATTTCTATATAGAAGTTCTGCGCTGTGGGACACATATGCAGAGCTTGTGATTTCAAGGGCCGGGTTGGATACCGGAGCACCCACCGGGCCACGCATGTAAAAGCCGATAATCATGGTTTTATCTTTCATGATATCCACCATATTGGATCTGACCTGTTCAAGGGCTGTGGGTCTGTCCATGCGGTTGGCAAGAGTGCTGATATGGTCTTCTGGATTGGCAATATAGTAAGTTCTGTCTACGATTCTTCCCTGTTCCTGGGCCAGGTCAAAATGAATGGTGTGTCCATGCATGGCAAGCGGCGCTTCTTCTTTTTTCTCCAGTGCCAGATTTCTGATAAAGGCCTTGTCTTCATTGGAACCTGTGTTGACAAAAATATATTCAGGATTGCACAGAACAATTGCATTGGCAATTCGTTTCAGTACATCCGGGTGTGTAATTTTTAAAATCCGGTTCAGCTGGGTGTCATCCATTGACTTCCTGAATACCGTTTTTGCACTTTCTTCGGTAGTGACTTTTCCTAATTCATTGATAATATCCATCTTTTATTGTATTCTCCAAAAATAATTCAGTTAAATGGTTTACTCTTTTTTATACATTTAGTTTGGAAAAAACAAATATTATCTTATTTTTTAGAAAAAACATATGAAAAAAATTATATTTGCGGATTTGCACAATCATACCACAGCTTCTGATGGAGATTTTACATCACAAAACTTGGTGGATCTTGCTCAAAGCTTTGATATCAAGGCTATCGGGATTACAGATCATGACACGGTAAGGGGGTTGAAAACCGCAGTGGATGCCGGGAAAAAAGCAGGGATCGAGGTGGTTTGCGGAGTGGAGGTTTCGATCCGTTTTAAACGCAGATATTTTACAGGCACCCTGCATCTTTTATGCTATTTTTCTTCTAAACATCTGAATGACAAGCTTTTTACTGACTCAATCAGTGACATCATCGCCAGCGGAAGAGGAGAAAAACTGGTGCGTGCCAGGGTGGCTGAAATCAATACGTTTTTCGGTCCGAATGGGAAAAACGCAATTTTGAAAAAAGATCTTGCGTTTGATGATATTGCCCGGTTCAGTGATAATGCCAGCCGTCGTCATTTCGCCCTTTCGTTGAATCAGGTTCACGGCATTACAGACCCTGCCGTGATCAACCAGGTGATTGGCAATGACAGCCCGGCATATCTGCCGTCGGGCATTGATATGGCCCAGGCAAAAAAGCTTATGAACAATAAAAGGATAATCACAGCCCTGGCGCATCCTGCAGCAGGGTCCTTTACCGGTGGCGGGCATTATAAGGAAGTTCTGCCGCCCCTTGAGATTGTGGAACAGATTTTCCCTGAATTTATTGAGGCAGGGATGAATGGTCTGGAAGTGTACTATCCGGGGCACACCCTGGAGCATCAGGATCTGATGCTTTCCTGGGCCAGGAAATATAATCTGCTGGTCACCGGTGGTTCCGACTGCCATGACAGCACAGGCAGGCCTTTTGGGGTGCAGGGAATTGATCGGAAAGAATTTGAGGCATTCAAGGCCGCTCTGGAGCAATTCTGATTTTCTGCAGGTCTTATTCCAGCTTGATTTTTACTTACAGCTTTAATACAAGTAATTTATTGTGTTTTGTCAACTCTTTTAAAAGGTGGTGACGTGGAATGAAGCGGGCTGCTCTGAAATTTTTTATGGTTCTGTTGTATTTTTCCATCCTGTTGGGTTCCCCTGCTTTTTTATCTGCACAGGAAGGCTTGAAGCTTCCGCTTGCCAGGGTGGATCTTCAGCTCAGGTGGCACCATCAGTTTCAGTTTGCCGGATTTTATGCTGCAAAGGCTAAACATTTTTATCAGCAGGAAGGACTTGCGGTAAATATCAAAGAAGGTGGGGCCCCGCTGAATACTATCGATGAAGTGGTATCCGGGCGTGCCCAGTTCGGTGTGACAAATTCAGAAATCCTGCTTTCCCGGCTCAGGGATAAAAAACCCGTGGTTGCCTTGGCACCGATCTTTCAACATTCCCCCCTTGTGTTTTTATCCAGAAAAGAAACAGGCATTCACCACCCGCAGGATTTTATCGGTAAACGGATAAAATTTACCATGCAGACCAGGGATCTTGAACTTCATGCAGTATTGCTCAATGAAGGGGTAAGGCTTGATCAGCTTAAAATGATTGATGCACCCTGGAAAAAAGAAGATCTCTTTGATCAGACCATTGATGCGATGTCGGTTTATGTTACCAATGAGCCCTATTATTATGTGGAAAAAGGGATTGAATTTACTATTATTCAGCCCTCAGCATATGGCGTGGATTTTTATGGGGACACCATTTTTACGTCCCAGGCATATGCAAAAAAAAATTCATACCGTGTCCAGGCCTTTAAAAAAGCGAGCATCAGAGGCTGGGAATATGCCATGGCAAACAAAGCGGAAATGATTGATCTGATTTTAAAAGACTATAATTCCGGAAAATCAAAAGCACATCTTGAATATGAAGCCGCTGCCATGGATAAGCTGATTCTGCCGGATCTGGTTTCCATCGGCCATAATAATCCAGGCCGCTGGGAACATATTGCCAGGACGTTTGTGAACAATCATCTGATTTCTTCGGGGTATTCCCTGGAAGGATTTGTGTTTGATCCATCTGCCGGGAATGAGGATACATGGGTCTGGCTGATCATTGCAGGTCTGGCTGGCGGGCTTATACTGTTTTTGATTATCATTATCGCCCTTTATAAATTTAATCATCGTTTAAACCGGGAAGTGAAGAAAAAGGAAGTATCCAGAGAAGCCCTTGCCCAGAGTCAGGAAAGGCTGAATGCCGTTTATGAAAATATGTACAGCGGGGTGGCCATTTTCAGTGCTGTTGATTCGGGGCGCGATTTTATGATTAAATCTTTTAATAAAGCTGCCCTCAGAATGGAGAATGTGACTCCGGATCAGGTTCTGGGCAGATCAATAACACAGGCATTTCCCATGATAAAGGAATCCGGTCTGATGGAGGTGATTGAACGGGTATATCATTCCGGGCAGCCTGAACACCTGCCGACCCGTCGTTATCAGAACCGGCAGATCGTTCAATGGCGGGAAAATTATGTGTATAAACTGCCTTCCGAGGAAATTGTGGTGGTCTGCAATGAGGCAACTGCAAGAAAGAAAGCAGAGATAGACCGCAAGCATCTGGATACGATCAATCATATCATCATCAATACCCGGCATGATCAGGATATGCTCAAGCACATTCTGGATGCCATGCTGGATATGTTTGAATGCGACCGGGCCTGGCTGCTGTATCCCTGCGACCCTGAAGCCGACCATTTTACCATCAGCGTGGAAAGTTCGCGGTCCGGATATGAAGGCTTGGGAGTGTCGCGCCGGAAAATTCCCATGACGGAAGAACTTGCATCATCCATGAAAGCTTTATTAACAGAGGATCAGCCGGTGGTCTACGATCAGGATGCCCTGCTGAAGATATATGGAAGATTTGCCCGTGAGTATCAGATTAAATCAGAAATCCGGATGGCGCTTTTCCCCAAAATTGATCAGGCCTGGATGCTGGGTATGCACCGGTGCAAAAGTTCCTCCATGTGGTCCTCCGAAGACCGGGTCCTGTTGAATTCAATCGGCAGACGGATTTCAGACGGACTGAATGCGATTCTTTTGATAGATGCGCTCAAAACCGCAAACCAGACACTGAAGGAAAGCGAAGAGCGATTTGAAAAAATATTTCACTCAAGCCCTGTGGGATTGATCATTGCAACAAAAAGTGATTTTGAAATTTTAAATGTGAATTTAAGCTGTCTGCAGATTTCCGGTTATGAAGAAAAAGATCTGATCGGCAGAAAACTGCTTGAGGATCATTTTTTGTTTGATTCACAAAGTCTTTCGGGTCTTGAGGATTTGAAGCAAAAAGAGATGCTGTTCCAGGTTACGGTAAATTTTTTCAATCAGGCAGGCCAGGTCAGAGAGGCGCATCTGTCATCTCAGACAGTGACCATTACAGGCAAAAAATGTGTGGTGGTCGCCATTGAAGATATTACAGAATACACAAAAGCCCAGAAAGAACGGCAGGCAGCCCATCAGCATGCGGCAGAGCAGGAAAAACATGCGCTGGTGGGACAGGTTGCTGGGAAAATGGCCCACGATTTCAATAATATTCTGGGTGCGATTATGGGTAATGCGGAATTGAGTCTGCTGGACTGTAAAGACCCCGAAGACCGGAAGACCTTTGAATTGATCCTTGAACAGACCAAGAGAGGACGGAATCTGACCCGGAATCTGGTCGTGTTTGCAAAAGACCAGGAGCCCAGGCAGGATTATTTTGATCTGAATGAAAAAATAGATCTGGTGCTGAATCTTCTTAAAAAAGATCTTAAGGACATCGAGGTTGTCAGGTATTTTGAACCGGCGCTGCCAGAACTTCTGGCTGATCCAGGCATGATCGAAAATGCACTGGTGAATATTGTTCATAATGCCATTCATGCCATGAGCAAGACAGCATCCCCCAGACTTGTTCTCCATACCCGCCATGAGGCGGATAATCTAATTGTGGAGGTGATTGACAACGGATGCGGGATTCCTCCGGAACATCAGAACAGTATTTATGCCCCGGCATTCACATTGAAAAACAATAAAATGCTTTCAGGTGCGTATGATGCTTCCATAAAAGGAACCGGTTACGGGTTGTTCAATGTAAAGAAAATTGTGGAAAAGCATAGGGGGCAGATCCGGTTTGAGTCCTCAATAGATACGGGAACCCGTTTTATTATCAGTTTCCCGGTAATCGGCCGGAACCTGACCATCGAAGAAAGAATTGAAATTAAAAAATCCAGGATTATCACGAACAAGAAAATTCTGGTTGTAGAAGATGAGCCTTCTATTTTTGACGTCCAGTCCATGATTCTTCAAGGGGAGCCGTTTTTTCATGAAGTGGATGTTGCCCAGAACGGGAGCATGGCAATGAATTTTCTGGTGAATAAAGCCTATGACCTGGTCAGTCTGGACTATCTTCTGCCGGGGGGAACAAGCGGAATGGATCTGTACAAGACGATCCGTGAATCAAACGCCCAAGTTCCGGTTCTTTTTATCTCCGGAAATATTGAATTTCTGGAATCCATTATCTCCTTGACCCGGAAAGACCCGTTTCTGGATTATCTGTCCAAACCCTGCCAGAACAAAGCATATGTTGAAAGCATTAACCAGTTGCTTGAAAAATCTTTGGTTCAGGGAAGACAGACATGAAAAAGCGTATCCTGTTTGTTGATGATGAAGTCAATATTTTAAAAGGACTGAAAAGAAGTTTAAGACCGGTAAGAGACCTATGGGATATGGAGTTTGTACAAAGCGGGAAGGATGCGCTGGATCTTCTGGAAAAGCAGGCTTTTGATGTTATTGTTTCAGATATGCGGATGCCGGAGATGGATGGAGCAGCTCTTTTAAAAACAGTCCGGAAAAAATATCCCATGATGGTGAGAATGATTCTGTCCGGATATTCTGACCAGGAAATGGTGATGAAATCGGTAAAATCAGCCCATCAATATCTGTCAAAGCCCTGTGAAACTCAGGCTCTGATATCTGCGATCACCCGTGCGTGTTCGCTTTGCGATTTTTTAAACCAGGAAGCGCTTCAAACACTTCTGGGCGGGATGGCATCTGTTCCCAGCCTTCCAACGGTATATCTTCAGATCATTGAAGAACTGAATTCTCCTGGAGCCTGTGCAAAGAATGTGGCCCGGATCATTGCAAAAGACATGGGAATGACAGCAAAGGTCCTGCAGCTGGTGAATTCATCTTTTTTCGGGATGAAAGATCATGTTTCAGATATCGCAGATGCAGTAGCTTTTCTGGGAATGGATGTGATCAAAACGCTTGTTCTGAGCCTGGAAATTTTTTCCAGACTCAGTCAAGATGCCCTGTCTGTTATCTGCGTTGATGAAATGTATCAGCACTGCATGAAGACCGGGGCGATTGCCAAATTTATCGCAACAACCGAGAAACTGGATAAAAAAATTGTGGAAAATGTCATTATTGCCTGTGTGCTTCATGACATCGGCAAGCTGATATTGTGTCAGTATTACACAGATGACTATAAAACGGTTTCAGCCCTGGTGGCAGATGAAAACATATCTTTTTTCAAAGCTGAAAGACAGATCTTCGGGGTAAGCCATGCCCAGGTGGGAGCGTATCTTTTGGGACTCTGGGGGTTGCCGGTGGATATTGTCGAAGGAATTGCCTTTCATCATGAACCGTCCCGGTCAGGGAGTCATGAATTTGAACTGTGCGGCATTATCCATATTGCAGACCGGCTGGAAAGAAATGAGTATTCCCCCCAGAACAGCATTGAAACAATCGTTGGTCTGGATATTCCCTATTTTGACAAACTGGGCCTTTCTGCCAGGATTCCCCTCTGGCAGGAAGGAATAGCAAAAATATAATTATGTAAAAGGGATTGTATTGATTCAGGATTTGCCCATGAAACAGCCTTTGGAAGAATGGCAGAAAATTATGGATTGTTGTGCAGATCCTGTCATTGTGTATGACAAGGATGGGTTTGCAAGATATATAAGTCCTTCTTTTGAAAGGGTTTTTGGCTGGGGACCGGAAGAACTGCTGGGAAAACGGATCGATTATGTTCCTGAAAACAGGCAGGATCAGACCCGGAAAGCCATAGAAGATGTCATGGCAGGCAAGGTGGTTTCCGGCATGGAAACCATCCGGAGAACAAAAAGCGGGCAGCAGATTCATGCCCGGTTAAGCGCCAATGCAATAAAAGATGATCAGGGACAATATGGGGGAATGGTGGTTACCCTTCAGGATATCACCGAGCTTGTGATATCCCGTCAGAAAGCGCTGGATGCAGATCACGCAAAACGTGATTTTCTTTCCAACATCAGCCATGAAATCCGAACCCCCATGAACGGCCTTTTTGGAATGCTGGATCTGCTTGAAAATACGCCTTTAAATGATGAGCAAAAAGAATTCATGGCGATATTGAAGGGCAGTGCAAAGGCCCTTATGTCTGTAATCTCGGATCTTCTGGATTTTTCGAGAATAGAGTCCGGAGAAATTGAGTGTTCCGTTATTGATTTTGACCTGCGGGTGACCATGGAGGAAGTCAGAAAAACCATGTCGCTGCAGGCGGATAAAAAGGGGCTGCAAATGACGGTTGAGGTGGATGATCAAGTTCATTCGCTTTTAAAAGGAGATCCTGAACATTTACGCAAGGTAATGAATCATCTGATTGATAATGCAGTGAAATTTACTCAAAAAGGTCAGATCCGTGTGTCTGTGGGGTGCAGATCAGAGAATGAGGCTCATACTGTTCTGGAGTTTGAGGTGGCAGATACAGGAATTGGTATCAGAGAGGATCAGCTGAACATTATCTTTGATTCTTTTTCCCAGGCAGATGCGACAGCCACCAGAAAATATGGCGGCATCGGCATCGGCTTGAGTCTTTCAAACCAGCTGGTTCAATTGATGGGCGGTCAGATAAAAGTAAACAGTATTCCAGGACAGGGCAGTCGATTCGGCTTTGTTCTGGAATTTGAAAAGCAACCGGCTCAGGTTCCTGTTTCAAACAGGATTCAGCAGGATATCCGGCATAAAAAAATACTGATTGTGGACAGTGATGAAGCAAACAGGGCGATTCTAAAGGACATGCTCAAATTATGGGGGGCTGATTTCCAGGAGGCGGTGAACAGCGAACGGGCGCTTGAGAAACTGGATCCGGTAAAAAAGAATGCATATGATATTGTTTTAATTGCCATGCAGATGTCCGGTGCAGATGCGGGTATGGATGGCGAAACCCTTGCAGAAAAAATAAGGCGGAATCCGCAACTATCGGAAACGCTGGTGATCATGTTGTGTGCCCAGGGTAAAAGAGGCGATGTTACAAGGCTTGAAAAGATTGGTGTTGAAGGGTATCTGCCCATGCCGGTGGAGGCTTCTGTCCTGTTTGAGTGCATGACGGCAGTGCTTGCCATGCAGGGAGAAAAACACAGAAAACTGATCACCCGTCATTTTCTGAGGGAAAATAAAAAACAGCGTTTTTCTGTTTTGCTGGTTCAGGTCGGGATGGTGAACCGTAAGATTATTCATGCGGCATTAAATAAATCAGGCTATTCGGTTCTGGTTGCCAATGATAAACCCGGGGTCCAGAAAATTTTACAGGAAACAGCGTATGTGATCGTGCTGGTTGATTTGGAATCGTCTGAACCTGAGGTATTAAAGGAACTAAAACAAATTCAGGCGCCAAAAAATCAGGATGAGATCAAAATGGTTATTGTTGTGCTGGCAGATCATGATTTGACAGATACACAAAAAACAATAGCAGACGATTATATACTGAAACCGCTGACATCCCGGAATTTATCCGAGATTGTAGGAAAATGGGCTGACAGCTTGCAACAGTCTTTTGACAGCCATATCCCCAAACATCAGCTTGAACGAAAACTCAAATCCCGGGCCGATATTTTTAATTATTCTGAAGCGCTTGAACGGGCCATGGATGATAAACCCTTTCTTAAAATGCTGCTGGATGAATTTATAAAAAGTTTGCCTGAAAAAATGGATCAGATCGCAAAAGCGATTTCGGACAGGGATTTTGAATCGCTGTCCTGCTATTCCCACTCTCTCAGAGGGAGTGCATCAAACATCGGTGCCCGGGAAATTCATGCCCTGGCGCGTATGCTGGAGAATACTTCTGATCTGGGAGATATAAAGTCTTTGCAGGAGCATCTGGCCCTGCTGGGAAAGGGGTATCACAATTTTAAAACGCATATCAATACAATTGACTGGGGTAATGCATGAAAATACTTATTGCAGAAGATGATTATGTGTCAAGACTTCTGGTCAAAAAAGCCATAAAAAACATAGGTCATGACGTTGTTGAGGCGGAAAACGGAAAGATCGCCTGGGAAAGATTTCTTGAAACCCTTCCGGATATGGTGATTTCAGACTGGATGATGCCGGAAATGGACGGTATTGAACTGTGCAGAAGGATACGCGCATCTGACAAAAAGACATATTCATACATCATACTGTTGACTGCAAAAGACAAGATGACAGACCTGGTGGAAGTTTTTGAGGCAGGCGCTGATGATTATATCATCAAACCGTTCAAGCCGGATGAACTGCGTTCGAGAATCAAGACAGGAGAACGGATTGTAACACTTGAAAGTCAGCATCATCATATGCAGGAAAAGCTGATTGAAAAAAATAATTCACTGGATCAGGCCCTGGCGGAATTAAAAATATCCCAGTCACAGATACTGCAGTCCGAGAAAATGGCATCCATCGGTCAGCTTGCAGCAGGTGTTGCCCATGAGATCAATAATCCCATCGGATTTGTGGGCAGCAACCTGGATGCATTAAATGATTATATTCAGGATGTGGATGCGTTGCTGGAGCAATATCTGGATTTAACCACATCTTTGCATGAAAAGGGGTTTGACAGCCTGAACGAAGAACATAAAAAAAAAGTCAAGGCAATTTTGGAAAAACAAAGAGAGGTTGAAATTGATTATATCAGAGAAGATATCCCTGAGCTGATAAAGGATTGCAAGGAAGGCACCAGCCGGGTAGGCAAGATCGTCGGGGATTTAAAAAGCTTTGCCCATCCGGGCAATGACAGGCAGACACTGGTTGATATCAATAAAGGTCTGGAATCCACCTTGAATGTTGTTCATAACGAGCTGAAATATAAGACCACAGTGATAAAAGAGCTGGGTGACATCCCCATGGTGGAAGGGTTCCCCCAGAAATTGAATCAGGTGTTTATGAATATTCTGGTCAATGCAGGGCAGGCCATTGAAGAAAAAGGGGAAATCAGGATTCAGACCAGAGCGGAAGGAAAAAATGTGGTGATCCTGATTTCTGATACCGGATGCGGGATTGCCCCGGAAAATCTGCCTAAAATATTTGACCCGTTTTTTACCACCAAAGAGATTGGAAAAGGGACAGGTCTGGGGATGAATATTGCGTATAATATTATTGAAGAACATAAAGGAAAAATCACGATAGACAGTGCCGTTGGAAAGGGGACAACCTTTACCGTCGTGCTGCCCGGAAAATAGTCTTGACGATAAAATCTAATAATTTGTAATTTCCATGTCGTAAAACTTGATGTCATTGACAGCGCCATGGGATTTTGTGATTTCTTTAATTCTGCAGCGGGAGACTGCTTTTTTCAGTGTTAAAGCAGAATTTTCTGCAAAGAATCGGGTCCCGGATTCAGCTTTCCCTGAAATTTTGACTTCCGGCAGCGGCTTTTGTCTTTCGGAAAATTCTCTAAGCCGTTTCTTTTCATCTTCAAAGCCTTTGTTTTCATCAAAAAATTCTCTGATTCGCTTTTTTTTCTGCGATCTTTCTATCTCAATTGCATCCTGGCGCTCAAACCCCTGATTGATTTTTTCCTCTGCTTCTGCGGCATTCCTTCTGATTTCTTCAACTGTTTTTGTTATTTTCTGATAGGCCGCCATATTTCCCGAGGCTTTCAGATCATCCATCTTTTTTTCAATATTTTTCAATTCCAGTTGAGCCCGATCCTGTATATATGCATATTTTGAGATAACAGCATGCAGATCCTGATTTTCTTGTGCAAGGGCTTTGACTTCCTGATCAAGTTCATTGATTGCGCTATTGTTAATGGTCAGTTTTGAGTCAACTTTGGCCACCAGCAGTTTTGTGTTTTCATCCACACCCACGGTAAGGCTGGAAGGTTTTGATGATGTGTTGCCTATGGAACCCGCGTCTATTCCCATTTTGGCTGAAATTTCACAATTGATAATGGTCCCATTGCTGTTGATACAGGCCCCGCTTAAATAAATCTTTGAATCAATGATTTCCTTTTGAATGATCAGATCCCCAAAGGCATTGATTTTGGAATTATGCACAAATTTAGCCTGTACATTCCCTTTTACCTTTACAAGCTCTGTATCGACAATTCCCATGGAAACATTCAGATCTCCATTAATGTCGATTTCAGCACCCTGGATTTCTTTGGCAGTCAAGGATGCACATTTAACCTTAAATCCCTGTTTTACAGATCCGTTGACAATAACATTGCCGTCAAAATCCACATCGCCTGTTTCAAAGCCGATATCCCCCTTTAAATGATATTCAGGACGGACAGAAATATTGCCTAAGGCGTCCAGTTGCGGCTGGCCTGCGATTGCGGCATAAATCCGGATACCGTCTTCAGATATTCGTGTACCGGGGCCGGCAGAAAAGGTCAGATCTTCAGCTGCTCCGACCGGGATCTCTTTTCCGGTAACTGTGATGCCCGGAGTGCCCTCTTCAGCAAAGATTTTTGCTGCCAGAAATGCGTTTTCTTCTACATGAGGGATTGTTCCTCTGTCCTGAAAATTGATACTGCCGTCTTCATTGATCTTTCCTGCATGAAGGAAATCTGTCGGGAAATGATAACGGATCTGGGCATTTTTAGGTGGCTTTGCGGCCTTGCCCTGGGCGATAATAAATGCGTTGTCTTCCGGGGATGCATTCTGCAGCCAGATGGCAATATCCTGATCCATTTGAATTCCATTTATGACTTGGTGTTTTTCAAGAAACTGTCGGACATGGGTGGTGTCCATAGATGCTGTATCTGATTTTTTCAGTTTGATATACGCTTTGGTATGATCTTCTGACAGGTCGAGCTCAAAATACTCGTCCAGAACAATGTCTTTTACTTCAAGGTTAAAATCATAAGAGGCAACAAGGGCAGGGTGTGTACCGGGTTTTTGTGCCGACAGCGTTTTGCCTTCAAAAAGGATCTGGCAGGTCAGTGGCAGGATCTGCCCAGCGATGTCCTTGTGTTGATGTTTAAGAAGGGAGAAGGTCTGGGCTTCCGCATAGGAAATCGGCCTGACTGACAGGCTGTTTCCGGATGCGGCAGCTTCAAGAATGGTTTTGATTTCATTTTTGATAGCATCAAACTGGTCATACAGCGTCTTCTGGCTGACGGGGATATTTTTTTTAGCTAAAATGTCTGTAATGGTAATGGGCTTATCTGTGGCAAGGCTTCCACCGGCAGCTTTTATTCTGGATTCAAGCAGCCGGATCTCGGTATCCTTTTTTTTGATCTGCTCGGCAAAATTATCGGTTTTATGCTTATAATTGCTGGCAATTTTGAACAACTGCTTGTTCTGCCGGGCAGTGACCCGCTTGAGATTTTTTTGTTTCAGGTTGGTGTCATAGTGTTTGCAGCACTCATCCACCTGGATAAGAAAATCTTCATCTGTGAAGGGCAATGTCAGACAGGCATTGATGCCAGCCTGATTTATGGCATTGATAAGGGTTTTAAGATTTCCTGTATCAGCCAGCAGCATAAGTTGTGCATCCGGGGATATTTCGCCGGCTTTTTTAAGGATCGCATCCCCCTTCATTCTGGGCATCATATAGCTGGAGATGACAACTGTGTAAGGTTCATTGACTGAAGTCCTGATTTTGTCCAGAGCATCCAGGGAAGAATCAAAACTGTCTGCTGAATATCCTTTGCTGATCAAAAGAGACTGCATCCTGCCCCTTAATTCAGAGGTGGGCTCAATGACCATGACCTTATATGGTTTTTTGCCGGCGATAGGTTTTCATCCTTTATGCTAAAGGTTCAGGGTCTGATGAATTAATTGTTTCGGGCTGTCCGGATTATCCGAATCGATTTCTGTAAATTTTGAGGCACCCAAATCCTGTTTTAAAATCATTGTTGCAGTCGTTCCGGTAATGCGTGTGCCGGTGTATGCCTTTTTGGTGATTTTCACTTCCGGCACCGGATCATCTTTTTCCAGGCGATTGATAATTTTGTCTTTCTCTTTCCTGATTTCTTTAATTTCGTCATTGAGCATTTCTATTTTCTGTTCACATGCATTTGAATTTTGTTGAACCATATCCTGTTCTTCAAAAATAGCTTTGATCCTTTCATCGGATTTTTGTACCGTGGCTTCAAGCTCTTTTAATTCTTTCGCAATAGTTGCTTTTTCTTCCGGCGTTTTCACTTCCCCGATCCTGTTCTCCAGAAAATCCATTTTTTTGGTGATCTTTTCCTGGGCAAAAGTCTGGTTGGCAATATCAACATGGAGGGTGTTGTATTCTTCGTCATAATCCAGTTTACGGGCAATGGTCAGATCCAGTTCTTTTTGTTTTTCATCAATCTGCACATCAAATTTTTTGGCCACCCACCGGATATGATCATCAGCACCTGCCTTGATGGTTGAATAATCTGCTTTTTCCGTACCGACCTGTTTTAAACTCATGCCTTTCCGTGCTGCAACCTGGCTTGCTGTGATTCGTCCGGCTTCATTGTTTAATGCCCCGCTGATGGCAATATGGGATTCCATGATTTCTCTGGTGATCATCATATTTCCGTAGCCGTACAAAATGGTTTTGTTTAAAAATTTGGCCTGTACGCTTCCTTCTGTCTGGACCTTTGAGTTTACAATGCCGTTGGAGACTTTGAGATCCCCGCGGATTTTGATGATGCCGCCGTTGATTTCATTTGCAGTCAGTTCTTCACATTCCACCATGAAGCCTTCTTTAACGGTACCGGTAACAATGACGTTGCCGTTGAAATTGATATTTCCGGTCTTGAAATCCACATCCCCTTTCACGGTAAAGGATTCAAGCACGGAAACAACCCCTTTGATGTCCACACTGGGCTGTCCTGTAATGAGGGCTGTGATGTTTAACCCATCTTCGGACAGCTCCACCCCTTCTCCGCCTTCAAGGGGAACATCATCCACATCCCCGACCAGAAGGGTTTCTCCAAAAATATCGGTTCCGGATTTCGGGTGCTGCATGGGGATTTTTTCAGCCAGCAGCTGACCTTTTTTAACAAAAGGAGATTCTCCTCTGGATGTAAAATCAATTGATCCGTCCTCGTTGATAACACCGGCCTGCTCGGATTCGGTTTTAAAATGATAGATAATCCGGGCAGGTTTACCGACACTGGGGGCAATTCCCTGGGCCACAACAAATTTTTCATGGGGATCGGTACAGTCTTTTAAAAATCTTCGGATTTCTGTATCCGATACGATTCCGTATGAAATGCCGCGTTTTTTCATCAGCGCCTTTATCGGCTCAATATCTGTGGTGCCATGGACGGATTTCGGAATCCGTATCCATGCCTGGACCCGATCTTCTGAAATCTGCAGATCAACAAAAGCGCCGAATTCAGAGGAAAATTGTGAGCTCTCATCAATGGTGCTTTTCTTCTTCCCGGTTCTGTCCTGGGCTGCCATGAGTTCATCTCTGACTTCCCGGGTGATTACCTCGGACTCCACAAGGATGTCGGCCATGAGCGCAGCAACCCCGCTGTCTTCAAAATTGTTCAGCTGTTTTTTAAAGGCACGGTCCACATCTTTTTTAGAGGCCAGTTCACGGTCAATGATCATTTTAGCCAGTTCACGGTCCAGCAGCCGGGTTTCGATCATGGCAAGCTTGGCAAAAATACGGCTCAAATCCTGGCGGCGCAGAAATTCATTTTTAATCAGAACCTTGTCAATGGTGAGACCCGTGGCAGTTTCTGTTTCTTTTGCTTCCAGCTCTTCCAGCGCTTTTTCCCGCTCTCCCTTTGTGAGAAATCCGTCATTAAATGCCAGTTCATCAAAACCCGGCACCTGTGTATAATCATCAATAACAATGCCTGCCACGGGTTCCGATCCAATGCCGAACAAATTGGGTTCAACAGAAATGACGACATTTTCGATAATCTGATCAATAATATCAAAAACCGCATCATCCAGATCATCCACTTCCATGTTTGCACTGGCAGTGCCATCCATCTGAAAGGAAAATTTATGACGGTCATATATGGTTTCCATCATGGCGTTGACTTCTTTTCGTGCAATTTTAAAGGCAGCAATCAGATTGGGCTTATTCATGGTGATGGTTCTGGAAAGCAGTTCATCAAGGCCTAAAAAGACTTCTTTGAATTCCGCCTGTTCTTTTGCATCTTTGAGTGCCTGGGTTAAATTCTCTACTTTATCTTTTTTTTCTTTCAGCGCATCTGCAAATTTCTGGAGTTCTTTTTTCTGGGTGGCGGCAAGATCAAACAGCTTTGCATTCTGGCGTTTGGTGATATTATACAGGCGTTTTCGTTCCTGAAAGCTTTTATATATCTCAAGTTCGCCCACTATTCTGAGCAGCAGATCATCATTATCCCAGGGTTTTGATATATATTGGTGGATTTCGCCTTTGTTGACCGCATCAATGATGGCATCAAAATTTGAAAAGCCTGTGATCAGCATTCGTCGGGATTCAGGGCTCAGGAGAATGCTTTTTTCTAAAAATTCGCTGCCGGACATGCCCGGCATCCTCTGGTCGGACATGATCAGGAAAAAGGGAGATTGGGTGGTTTCCAGCAGTTTTATGCCCTGCTCACCGTTCAGGGCAGATACCATTTTGGTAAATCCTTTTCTGTGCAAAACCCGGCGCATGTTCTTTACAATGGGTTCGTCATCATCCACAACCAGGATACCATATTCACTGTTGTCTTCGTTTACTGACATGCAAATCTAATCTCCTGGAATATTTTCCGGCATCTCAAAGCCGTTTCTGGTGGCAATATCCTGAAACTGTTCGTACAGTTCTGCTATAATGGCGACATACAGAGAATTGAGTTTTTCCTCTTCAAGCATACGGGTTTCTTTGAGCAGGGCTTCCATTTCATTGATATAGTTCCTGTTTTCAAAGCCTTTTTCCAGAAGCGCATTCAGTTCCCGGATCTGTTTGTCTTTCTGGATGATTGCCTTTTGATGAACTGCAGCGCTTTTTTTTAAATCGGTATTCAGGGTATAGAGTTTGGTGTTCTGTTCTTTTGCAAGGGCAAAAAGCCGGTTGTTTTCCATAATCAGCGCATGCTGCTCAAGCCCGGCCTTGACGGTTTCTGCCAGAACTTTATTATCCCATGGCTTGTTGATGTACCTGTGGATGGACCCCTTGTTGACGGCATCGGTAACTGCATCTACATCGGCATACCCTGTGATCAGAAAACGGATGCTGAAAGGTGTGAGTTCTTTGGCTTTTTCCAGAAAAACAGATCCGTCCATCTGGGGCATTCTCTGGTCAGACAGAATCAGGGAAAAAGGCTTTTCGGCTTTTTTAATCCATTCAAGGGCAGCAGGGCCTGAATCCATGTATACATATTTGACGTCGATGCTCTTCATCAGCCTTCCCAGCGCTCTTCCAATTGATTCTTCGTCATCAACAATCAATACGGTATGATCAAATTTTTCCGCCATGTCCACCTTTCATTAAACCTGTCCGGACGATAAGATAAAACAGCCCGTCAATTTAAGCCAAAGTTTTAAATATCATTAAATGAAAATACACTGCTGTAATTTTGATCTGTATGCATAGCATCATACCCTGAAATTCAGGGGAATAACTGTTTGATCCTACTGTGTTAAAAAAAAATTCTCAAGGATTTTTTCTCAAGGATTTTTAAAACAGAATTTTTCAGACAGGGCGAGTACAGGAAAAAATCACAGGCAGTCGCCCTGAAAAAAGATGTTGAATTCCAGATGGATTTTTAATATAAATTATAAAATATTCATTTTATGTAAAGAGACATTTCTTTTTCAGAGTACGGCCTTTCACTGCAGTATGAATTAATTTTATTCCAGGGGAAAATTAAAAATGAAATCAATTGCTCAAATGGCTAAATCGCTTGATGTTTCGGCAAGTACTATCCGGGAATATTTAAGCCGTTTTGAAGAATTTTTCCCTGATCCTGTCGAGCATGAGGGCGTTAAGGAATATCCCCCGGATGCAGAAGATCTGGTAAAGCGGATTTACGGGTATTATCAGACCAGCGGCATGACCAAAGATGAAATCCGGATAAAACTGGGCGGTGCTCCGCTGGAAGGGGAGTCGGTGCCTGTGGCCGCAGGGTCTGCGGTGGCCATGTCTCCGATGGATACAGCACAGTTCCAGGAACTTGGAGAAAAATTTGAACGCCTTATCATCACGATTGAGAATCTGACAGCAGCGATTACGGGTGCAAGCGTTGACACATTTAAGGGCATCAGAAAACAGACCGGCAGCAATGTGAAAATAAACGAGCTGAATGATCAGATAACGAGTATTATTGAGTTAACCAAGGGCGAAGGCGAAAATGGTGAAAATATTGAAAAGAATGTAATGGAAGCGGATGGGACCGTTGTTTTTTCTTTTGGCAAACTGACACAATCGGCCATTGATTCAATAAATTTTGCAAAAGCCCATAAAAAACCCTGGCTGCATATTGATCTTGAAACAGAGAAAAATCCATCTAAAGTTCTTCGGACATGGCTGCCCCAGTTCAATGTGAAACTTTTAAATGTTGCAGGCAGAAGCGCCAGCAAAATTCCGGGTTTAAAACGGTCGATCAATGATATTATTTCTCTTGTGCTGAACGAATAAATGCCAGCATATCCGTCGTACAGTCAACAACAATACTGAAGGGAATTTTTCCAATGACTCCAAAAGCATGGATGCAAAAAAACCGTATGCGGGGGAGTGTGATCAGTATTGTCTTTTCAGCAGTGCTGGGGGCTGTGATCTTTTTATATGTTTCAAAGACCCGTAAACCCCCGGAAGACAATCTGCCGCCGATAATAAAACAGGTGATTAAATTAAATGATAATATTAAAAAAACGACCATTGACCTGTACAATGCTTCCGGCAGACTGGACAGTATCAGTATGGTTCAGTCAAGGATTACGGATATCAAGTCTGCGATTGACCTGATCGGTCAGCTTCGTGAAATGGTGAAAAAAAATCAGCAGGAGATTGATGATCTGGTGGGATTTATCCAAGACCATGAACCCTTTTTCAACCGTAAAAACCTGGCGTGGATGTTTGCGGTCAAGGATTTTTATTCCAGTGAAAATGTTATATCGCACCAGAAAAGTCAGACCGGTTATCTTGCAAGTTTTGAAACGCTGCTGCAGTATACCCATGATAATTTTGAAAATATCATGGAACACAAAAGTCAGCAGCATATGAAAAATTATGACGTATACTATTTAAGATACAGAAGAGCGGCAGACCTTCATAACCGTTCCAACCGAAAACGAATTGCATTCCAGAAACAGTTCATTGAAGAATATCCGGAGGTGAGCCCGTTTATTCCCGGCAGTCATCATTTCGAACCGTTCAAGTTCTGGGACAAGTTCTCATTTTAAAAAAAAGGATGTCATGGGCGATAGTGCAGAAATTACTCATTTTATGGATTTAAAAGCATGTGATCCTGCACAGGTGGTTTTGCGTACCGGATGCCGGTTTGACAGGGAACAGAATCAATATGAAGTCAGAATATGGGGGCACCCGTATATCGTGGATCTTGATGAACATAAAATATATCCCAAGAATTCTCAGACAGTTGCTGATTACGCACTGATGGATTTGTTTATACTGTATTTTCTGATGAAGTCAAAGAATCTGCCCGTGTCGGGTCAATGGGTATCTGAAAAAGATATTCCGGGTGGAGCCGGTTTTTTCAGGGGACCGCACACGATCCCCACGGACCTGCTTGCAAAACGGTTTTCAGATGATCTGGTTGTGTTTGCAGGTGTCTGCAAAAAACTGGGTGGAGAAAAATTAAACCTTGCGGATGCGTCTTTTTCTTTTTCAATCACCCCTTTGATTCCTGTGGCTGTGCTTTACTGGAAAGGAGATGAGGATTTCCCGGGCCAGGTAAAACTGTTGTTTGACAAGACCATTCAGGATCATCTGCCTTTGGATATTATTTTCTGTCTGGCCTGCGCCATCTGTTACCGGATTGCAAAAACACCTGCAGATTCAAAACAAATCATATGATAACCAGCAGTTTAAACTGATCAAAGATCAGTAGCAGTCCGATGACAATCAGCAATATCCCTGAAATTCTGTTGAGAACGATCATCAGCTTTTTTGTTTTTTTCATGATTTCCAGAATGGAATTGATGAAAATTGAGATCACCAGAAAAGGAATGGCAAGGCCTGCTGAATAGATACTTAACAGTATAATTCCTTTCAATATTGTTCCCTGTTGATCCGCTGCCATTCCCTGATGGGTTGCAAGACCTAAGATAGCACCTAACTGCGGCCCGATACAGGGTGTCCAGCCTGCACCAAATGCCATGCCGACAACAAAGGCGCCCAATAGATGCAGAGGTTTTTCCTTAAGATGAATTCGTTTTTCAAAATTCAGGGCATTGATGTTGATAATGCCCAGCAGGTGAAGGCCGAAAATGATGACAACCGTCCCCCCCAGATATCGGATAATCCAGGAATACTCTCTGGCAAAGCTGCCTAAAAACGATGCAGATGCACCCAAAAGGATAAAAATAACGGAAAATCCAGCCACATAAAAAAGGGTGGCAAAAAAGACTTTTTTCCGGGTTCCTTTAGTATTCCGGGTTAATTCTTCGATGGACATGCCGGTAATAAATGAAAAATATGCCGGCAGAAGCGGCAGAATGCAGGGTGAAAAAAAAGAGGTCAGACCTGCAATCAGGGCAACGGTATAGGTTATTTCTTCAAAAATCAAAGCAGCATCCTTAATTTAATGATTGTCGTTGACGGTCATAACCTATGCATTTTCAGATACATATCAAGCATTTTAATGATGTTGCGGTAAAAAATTCAGGATTTACAAGGATGGATTCACACTGGCAACCGGGCAGGCAGATCTGAGAATGACCTGCTCCACTGTGGTGCCTAAAAGCGCTTTGTTCTGGTCATTGCTTTCTGTGTGATGGGCCATGACAATCAGATCTCCGCTGATTTCTCTGGCAAATTTGAGCAGCTCCACATAGGGGACACCTTCCCATATGGTGATTTCAAAATTGTCAAAATCACCTATCTTGCAGATGTAGTCTTCCTCAATCCGTGTTTTTGCAGCTTTGATACGATTTTCTATTGTGGTCTGGCCGGGCAGGATGCCTGCCTGGGTGGCGTTGATATCCAGTGCGTGAAAAATATAAAGTTTACACCCGATGGTTTTTGCAAGATTAAAGGCAAACTGGAATGCCGCCATGGATGCATCAGAAAAATCCGTTCCGAAAATAATCTTATTAAAATACCAGAAACAGGTTTCACAGGGGCGGCTGACCACCAGTACCGGACACCGGGCACGTTGTGTAACTTTTTGCAGGGTGGTTCCGGCAATTCCCCGGAACCTTTCATCGGCAGTGTCTTCTTGTCGGGTGTGCGGGCCCATGAGGATGCAGTCAACATTTTCTTTTTCGGCAAGTTGCAGAATTCGGGCAGCCGGGTCCCCGGAAGGGATTTCAAATCTTGGCTGCCCGTGTTTTTTGATCAGTGCTGCATAGGTGGCCTGCATTTCATCCTTAATCCGGTCAATACTGTCAGTGTTTTGAGTGTGTTCCCCCTTGGTTGAAACATCAGCTGAATCATCGGTATGGGAGAAATTGCTGTCATGGCCGGAGGGTCCATATACATGGCAGACAATCAGTTCAGCACTGTATTTCTGACCAAGTTCAAATGCGATCTTTGCTACGGCATCGCAGACCGGGGACGCTGTTGTAGCAAAAAGCATTTTTTTAAACATGGGTGATCTCCTTATGGAACATGGCAAACCTGATATATTGATACCACTTCCCGGCATATCAAATTCTTATTTGATATGGCATTCGCCGCACAGTACCGGGCCTTTTTGTGATGTAAAATGACAGTCTTTACACCGGTTATGAAAGGCTTTGCGTAACGGGACACTGTTCTCAGGTGTGGGTTTTAATTCATGACAGTCTGAGCAGGCAGAATCTTCCGAACTTTCACCCTCAATGAGCGTTTTACCGTCATATACATGGTGACAGACCGAGCAGTCGTCTTCAAGACCGGCCATCTCGTTATGGGTATCGTGGTCAAAAACAGCACCGGGTCTTTGGGGATTTTCAAAGGCGCTGTTGTCCAGCCGGATGATTTCGTTCTGGGCCGATACTGTCATATATGCAAAAAAGGTCAGAAAGATCAGCCCGGATATGATAAAAAGGTGTTTATGATTCATCTTAATTGCCCTCTTCAAAAATAGTTTTTTCCATGACCTCAAAAATGATATCTCCGAAAAATTTAATTTCCATTCCGAGTTCATAATGTTCAACAATGTCTTCAAGGCCGGAATGACAGTTATGACAGGGAGCGATCAGAACCTGCGCCCCGGTCCGTTTAAGCTGACGGCTTTTTTCCTTGTTATTGACCATCCGGGTGCCTTTCCATGGCGGGCCGCAGTTGATAACGCCGCCACCAGCGCCGCAGCAGTAATTGTGTTCTTTATTCGGGGTCATTTCGATAAAATTTTCACACAGTATATTCACAATTTCCCTGGCTTTATGGTGAAGACCGCGTCCCCTGGAAATATTGCATGGATCATGCAGCGTAACGGATTTCTTGTATTTTTCCTTCACCTTGATTCTGCCGGTAGTCAGCAGAAAATGGTAAAAATCAATGGCATGAATCAGTTCTATCGGCGGAGCAGTCCAGCCCACCCAGCGGTTGCCCACATCATAAACCGAGCGGAAGGCATGGCCGCATTCGCCCATGACAATTTTTTTGACATGCAGATTTGCCGCAGCTTCATAATGGATTCTGGCAATCCGGCCCGAGGTCTCAAAATCACCGGTATACATGGCCATATTGGAGTTGTCCCAGCCCGGAGTGGACGGCATGGTCCAGTTGACATTGGCGGCATGCATGATGGTTGCCATCTGGTAAATCAACCCGGCCTGGAATTTGGGTTCCGGTGCAATCACCGAATACATGATATCAGACCCGTCCTTGTCCAGGGGAATTCTTAAATCCTCAAATTCTTCTCTGGCATCTTCTTCCTGCCACTGGAGGGTGTCAATCCATTCGTCCTGTTTGACCCACATCTGGTTGCCTGTGGCAGCATGGGAATTGACTGTGTCCTGAATATACAGCGGGGTGATCTCCAGTTTGTGAATGATCCGCCGGACCGTCAGCATCATATAGGCAATATCAATGCCGAACGGGCAATACATGGAGCATCGTTTACAGACATTGCATTCGGTATGGGCAATTCTTACGGCATCAGATAAAAATTCTCTGGATACCCTGCCTTTTTTGTTGATCATTTCCAGGATCGTCTGCTTAACCTTTGCCGCAGGGGAGTACTGGGGCGCTCTGTCATTGGACAGAAAAACGCTGCAGGCATCTGAACATAAGCCGCACCGCATGCAGGTCTGCACATATGCCTTGAAACGGGCTCCGGTTTCTTTTTCCAGTACCTGGTTGATTACACTGGCTATTTTTTCCGGTGTCAGCTTTGCCAGACCAGCTTCAACACCTTCATCAATTACTTTTTTATTTGTTTTTACGTCCTGCATGAATTTCTCCTTTTATTACCAGACCTGGTTTGTCAGGCTGGAGCTTACCAGACCAGTTTTTACCAATCTTTGGAATGTCTGACACCACCGAATTCAGAAGCGGTGTAGGCGCGTGTTAACGGGGCCAGAATCATATGAAAGAACCGGGTAAAAGGTATTAAAATCAACATAAGTTCCCCGGAAATGACATGAATGATTACCATCCACTGGTAGGCAAAAAACTGGTGGTAGGCAATAAAACCGCTGATAAACGGCAGGGCCACAAGTATGATGAAAACATAATCAGACAATCCGGTTAAAAATTTGACTTCCGGCACCATCCTCCGTCGAATGGCAAAGAAAATCAGGGCACAGATAACCGCCACAGTGAAAATATCTGCCAGCCAGTCGCTCACTGTCCACCAGGACAGGTTGAAATTTTCTTCAATCAGGATGACATGGGATAATAAAAAGAGCGGCGTCAAGAACAGTAAAATGTGGAAAATGTACGATACTGCATAAAACACAGGGCTTTTTCTGGTGCTTACCGGCAAAAAAGGAACCAGCCATACAAGGATGGACCGCAGACTGAATTTCACAGACAGAAACGTGAACATAAAATTTTCTTTTTCACGGGTGAGTCTGAAAATCTGAAGCAGTCTGAAAACAATACCGATGAAACATATTCCAAAGGAAATCCAGACCATGGGGCCTGTGATGAACTGGATAAAGGAATGCATATTTTTCTCCTTTTACAAGACCTTGTCCAGGGACAGGGTCTGTCGGTAATAGATACCGTTTTTAATCGCTTTTAAAAGAATTTTGTCGCTGCCCGGGCTGATGGCCGGTTCAAACATCATGTCAAAATCATTTTGATACACCTTGCCATTCACCACCAGATAATACCGATTGTTTTTTTCCATGCGGGTGGCTGCAATTTTGGTGTCGGCACTGATTACAGGCGCCCACAGCTTATCTGCCTTAAGACCCCATGGGGTGACGTTGCCATTGCGGATGACAGCGAGATCCCAGAGATCATTATCCTTGAACAGGGCAATCAAGAGTTCAGCATTGTCTGAATAAAACAGTTCAGAGATCATGGTGTTGCACTGGAAATTCAACAGGGTGTTGTTTTCACAGATACCCCATCTGCCAAAGGTTTCACTGACCACAGCTGCAATTTTACCCGTGCTGTCATGAACAGTCGGTTTCCATAATTGTTCAAAAGGCCGGTTCCAGAAATCTGAATCATCCTTGAACAGATGCCATTTGCCGTTCTGGCGAACCGGCGCAATAATCGATGCGCCATGGTTTATAAAACACGGTTCCCAGGCAAATTGAAAATTTGACTTCCAGGGTCCGCTGTTGGTGGCAATAGAATAATCCAGCCGGCTTCTGCGTATGGAAAAAGCGGTTTTTTCTTCTGTGGAATCAAAACAGATGCTTTCAATATTCACATAGCGTTCAGATTGTAATTCTCCGTTGACTGCCACACAGAAAAGTCCTGCGGCAAAGGCTTCAATATCGGCCTGATCCATATGGTCCACCTGGACAACCGCTGCAGAATTTCCAAGAGGTCCCAGCAGGGTGCCGGAGATGTTTTTATAGAGGGTTTCCCAGGTTGTGTCGTTGACTGACATGCCGTATTCGGAATCCTGTTGAATTGCAGCACTGATAAAAGATCCATCCGGTGAAAATTTTAAATCCCAGGCATAATCAAACCGGCCTTCCCAGCACTCACCATCCACACAGACAGTCCATTCTTCGTCGCTGGCGGTCAATGCGGCCAGTCGTCCGTCCGGCCCGAATTTCAGTGCCCAGGCTTTTTCAAAGGTCTCCTCCCAGGTTTCTCCATTTTTGCAGACTGAAAATTCTGCGTCATCAACATTTACAATTGCGGCAATGCTTTCACCATCCGGGCTTGCACAAGGTTCCTGTACCCAGTTGAATTCGTCTTCCCATTCTTTTACGGGAATCTGTTTTTCAGGCGTCTGCCAGTCCCAGGTGCTTTTATCGTTCAAGATTTTATCATTCATTGGGTTTCTCCGGTCTTAATTATTTCATCAAGAATTGTGTCAATGGATGCAATGCATAAGGGTTTTTCTATGAGTGCATCAATTTTGTTTTTTGATATTTCAGATCTGAGTTCATCATTTGTCAGTGTGGCCATCAGGATTCTTGCGGTCCCGGGTTTATCAACAGCCACCTGTTTCAACAGCGTCATTCCATCCATGTCCGGCAAAAAATAATCTGCAATGACCACATCAATATCCTGATATTTAAAGGCATTCAGCCCTTCTTCCCCGGATTTGAATATCAGGAGTTTAAAGCGCTCGTTTTTCAGAAAAGTGCTTAAAGATTCCCTGATATATTTGTCATTGTCAATGATCATGATCTGAACGGCTTTTGCTGTTTCTTTTTTCATGAGCTCCCTGTCCATTTGTTATATCGGCACCCATAATAGCATGAAACATGCCACAGATATAAAAAATTATATTCTCTTTTATATCAGATGGTTGGAGAAAAGGATGTTTCAGTTTGATTTGAAATATTGAAAGATTGCGAAAAATTTTTATCAGATTTCAGAAGAATTCGCAATTTTTCTAAATATGAACCTAATCCGGCGGCATAAGATTATCTGATCTGGACCGCAGCTGTCTTGCGGGATTGGGACAGCCATTTATCCCACGTGGTTTTATTTTTTGCGATCCATTCATCCACATGGCGTTCAATATCTTTCCGGGATTTTTCTCCCTGGCTCATGCGCGTATTCTGCTCGTTGATATCTGCCAGCGACAGGGTGAATATCTCAAAGAATTTTCTGGCCACAGGATTTTTTTCAACAAATTTTTTGTTGGCCACAATCTGTATGTCGGATACCACATATCCCAGTTTGACAGGGTCAGAAACAGCACCGTCGACACCGGTCTGTGTCATTCTGTCAACAGCCACTGCCTGATCTTTGTTCGGTATAATTTCAGGCACATTGATCCACATGACATCCGTGCCGGGTTTGAGCTTGAAAACCGTCCAGTTCGGTGTCCATGTGTAAAAAAAGATCGGCGCTCCTGCCTTGTAAGATCCCATGGCAGAAGCCATCCCGGCCTCATATGATGCCTTTACCGGGTTGATATGGTCTTTGAGCTCATACACGTTCATATGATGCGCAATGATTTTTTCACATCCCCAGCCCGGCGGGCAGGCGGTCAGATCGGCTTTGCCGTCGTTGTTCCGGTCAAAGGCTTTTTTAACTTCAGGGCGTTTAAAATCATCCAGGGATTTTATGTTGTATTTTTCAACTGCAGCTTTTGATACCAGATATCCCTGCAACCCGCCGGCCTTGACAACATATCCGTATTTTCCTGCTTTTTCGTCAAAATCTTTGGGCAGCTGACCATTGTGCATGGGGAACCAGCCATTACACCAGTAATCAACATCCCCCAGAACCACGGATTTATAAAAGATCGGATTGGTCAGGTCTTTTGGCTTTTCAACATCAAATCCAAGTGCTGTCAGACCTCTTCGGACCAGCGCTTCCTGGAAAAAACCGGTGTTCCAGGTCGCCCTTGCCGGCTTGACTGTTACCCCTTTTGCTGCGGCCGGTAGGACCGGCAGCATTAACATCAACATAATGATTATTCCAAAAAACGTTTTTATTCCACGCATACATAACTCCTTTGTGTTTGATTATTCATATTTTTTCCCTGCCATGGACTGGGTAATCCGGTCCAGCACCATGGCCAGCAGGACAATGCTCAATCCTGCGACAACGGCCAGCCCGATATCCAGCGTGTTTAACCCGAGAATTACCGGAGACCCAAGTCCGCCTGCACCGATAAGGGATGCGATAACGACCATTGCAAGTGCCATCATGATGGTCTGGTTTAAGCCGGCAAGGATTGTCGGCAGTGCTAACGGAATTTGAACCTTGAGCAGTACCTGGGTACGGGTGGCGCCAAACGCCAAAGCCGCCTCCACAAGTTCCGGATGAACCTGGCGGATACCCAGGCTGGTCAGACGGATAATCGGCGGCATGGCAAATATAATGGTGGCCAGAACACCTGCGACATTGCCCACGGAAAAAAGCATGACAATGGGAACCAGATATACAAAAGACGGGGTGGTCTGCATTGCATCCAGAAAAGGTCGAAGTATTTTTTCAAACCGGTCGTTTCTGCCTGTGGCAATCCCGAAAGGCACCCCCACAATGGTGCAGAACAGCACGGATGCCAGAACCATGGCCAGGGTCGTCATAGTGTCTTCCCAGAATCCCAGAAATCCGATAAAGGTCATGGCAACAAGGGTGAAAACTGCCAGTCCCCAGCCGGAAAACCGCCATGCACAGATCGCCAGAAACAAGATGACAATCACAGGCGGGATCGCATTCAAACCGGTATCAAATCCTGACAGGGTCTGTTCCACAGGCCATTTGATCAATTGGAAAAATTCACGGTGATTATCCACAAGCCACTCAACAAAAGTGGTGATCCAACGCTCCAGTGGAATTAATTTTTCTTCAAACATGATACGCTCCATTCCATATTTTAAAGGTTAAACCGGGAGGTGTTTTTCTGATTTATGAAGGGTTTTAAGGAATCTGTTTTTGGAAACCACGCCCCTGAATATATTGTTTTCATCCACCACGGGTACGGGCCATGGCCTGGATGCAACTTCCGGCAGGATGTCCTGCATATTGTCATGGGTCATGGCCGTATGAACATCTGGCAAAAAACATGTGTCAATGGGTTCTCCGGTTCTGTTATCCTCGACGGCCTGCTGAAGGGAATCAACAGATACAATGCCCAGAAACTGATGTCTGGAATTCAGGACATACCCGTGATTAAAATCTTTGGCATTTAACAGCTCCAGCGTTGCACGGATTCCGCCCTTTCTGGTTTTGACAATGGTCGGATGGGTGTTTGTGACAATTTCACCAGCTGAAATCACATTGGTAGGATCCACCCCCCTGAAAAAGGCCCGGACATAATCATCTGCCGGATTCTGCAGGATTTCTTCGGGTGTGCCCACCTGAACTACCCGTCCGCCTTCCATTATGGCAATCCGGTCGCCGATCCGTAAGGCTTCATCCAGATCGTGAGAAATAAAGACAATGGTTCGGTCACTGTTTTCCTGGAGGGTTAACAGTTCATCCTGCATTTCCGTCCGGATCAGCGGATCCAAAGCAGAAAACGCCTCATCCATCAGGATAATATCCGGATCCACAGCCAGTCCTCTGGCAAGCCCGACCCGCTGCTGCATGCCACCGCTGAGCTGCTTGGGATAGTGACCTTCCCATCCCTGGAGCCCGACCTGGCTCAGTGCATCCCTGGCCCGTTCTTCTCTTTTGCCCTTGCTTTCACCGGCCAGCGCCAGGCCAAATGCTGCATTTTCCAGAACCGTGAGGTGGGGCATCAGTGCAAAAGACTGAAAAACCATGCTCATATTTTTTAATCTGAACTGTACAAGATTGTCGTGTGTCATCCGGGTAATGTCCTGGCCGTTGATAAGGATTTTTCCGCTGGAAGGTTCAATCAACCGGTTCAGCATTCTGACCAGTGTGGATTTTCCTGATCCGGACAGGCCCATGACAACAAAAATTTCTCCTTCCTGGATGGTGAAATTCGCATTGTCGACGCCCACGGTCATGCCGGTTTTTTCATGGATATCCTGTTTGGTGTCCCCGTTTTGAAGTGCTTTGATGGCTTTGTCCGGGTCCGGTCCGAATATTTTATACAGATTCTGGATGATAATTTTATCCATGACAGTGTTTCCCTGTTTTTGATTTGAACTATAATTATATATCGAATACGATGCATAATGTCAAATTCATCATAGGTTCGAGACAGCGATACTGTTGTTATAATTTATTGGTATAAAATGATTTTTATAAATTATCATGGATTTTTATCGGATGGATATATATTTTGAATACATTGTTTAATGCTTGAAAAAAAATTGAGTGTAAAATGGTTTAATCTGGGCTAAGGTAATCGAGTGCAAATTTAATTTGAATTTATTTTCATGGAGAAATTGCAGACAGCATGGATGAAAGTCGCAGCAGAGAATTACTGATTTCGATTCGTAAAATTATTCAGGCCATTGATATCCATTCCAGAATGCTGAATAAAAGATTCGGTCTGACCGGCCCTCAGTTGATTGTGATGCAGGAAATCGCCAGTCACGGTCAGATTTCTATCACGCCGTTGTCGAGAATAACCAGCCTTCGTCAGGCCACAGTCACGGACATCACCCAGCGCCTGGAAGCAAAAGGATATATTTCCCGAAAAAAAAATAAGGATGATAAACGCGCGACCAGCCTCTTTCTGACAGATGCGGGGAAAAAAATCATTGACCAGCTGCCGCCGCTTTTGCAGGAAAAATTTACAGAACGGTTTTCCGGCATGGCAGACTGGGAACAATTAATGGTCTTAAGCGCATTTGAACGGGTGGTGAGCCTGATGTCGGCTGAAGAAATCGACGCGTCTCCTGTTCTTTTGACCGGGCCGTTACAAAAAGAAAACGATGAAGAATAAATCTCAGGTCAACTCAGATTGTACTGCAAAATTTTATTGTACAGGGAGCGCCGGGAGATGTTGAGCATGCTGCTGGTCCGGCTTCGATTGTTCCGGTTGAATTTGAGTGTTCTTGCGATCAGTTCTTTTTCAACTTCTGCCAGAGTCATTCCCACGTTGATTTGAATGGCTGTTTTTTCCGATTTAAAAAGACGGATGCGATCCGGTAAATGGCTGATCCTGAGAATATCCTCCGGTGCACAGATTACGGTGCGCTGTATGACATTTTTCAACTCGCGGATATTTCCGGGCCATGGATAGGCTTCAAGACAGCTCATGAAATCAGAAGAAACCCCCCGGACATTTTTTTTAAAATCATCTGAAGCGGTTTTGATAAAATGGTCTGACAACAGATTGATATCACCGTGGCGTTCCCTGAGCGGCGGCATCTCGATGCGAAGCACATCCAGCCGGTAATACAGATCTTCTCTGAAATTGCCTTTCCGGATTTCATCTTCCAGGTCTGCGTTGGTGGCGGCAATAACACGGACGTCTGATTGCATGCTTTTCAGAGACCCGATCCTGCAGAATTCACTGGTTTCCAGCAGCCGGAGGAGGCTCACCTGCATTTTCTGGTCAATGGTGGCGATTTCATCCAGAAAGACTGTGCCGCCTTCGGCCATTTCAAAAGCGCCTTTCCGGCGATGGACAGCGTTGGTAAAGGCGCCTTTTTCGTGTCCGAACAGTTCGCTGGCCACAAGATCCGGAGGCAGGGAGCCGATATGCACCGGGATGCATGCCATACGGCTTCGGTTGCTCAGTTCGTGGATGGCCTGTGCTGCAAGTTCCTTTCCTGTTCCGGTTTCGCCCATGAGCAGGACCGGTATGTCTGCGGCAGCAGCCTGGCGGATCTGGCGGTAGACCTGCAGAACAGCAGAAGACCGTCCTATCATGGTTTCAAATGTTGTTTTTTCATTTCCCGCCTGCAACAGCATATTGGTGCCCAGTTGCGGACTGGTTGCAATGGCAGTTTCAATCAGAAGTTTAAGCTCTTCCTGGCTGATGGGAAACGTGGAATAATGAAATGCACCGGCCTTTAACGCTGCATTGGCCAGCTTCAGCTGACCGGGTTCTGTAAAAAACAGAATTTGTGTCCGGGGGCATTTGGCTGAGACCAGTTCCAGGATTTCAATGGCGCTGTCCTGGCGGCCCTGGGTGACAGAGCTGGAAAAAAGCATCAGATCAAAGGCTTCCCGTTCGAAGCGGTCCACCACTTCATCCAGCGTTCTCTGGTATGAAAGCGAGATCTGTGTTTCATCAAAGATCTGTTTCAGGTGGGATGCAAGCTCCCGTCCTTTATCAACGCAGATGATCCGGATTTTATCAATATGCATTCCGTGCTCCTGTTTGTTCCTGTCGGCAGATATTTTCTTGTGTAAAAAAAATACACAGTATCAAATAATGATAATATTTCCTGTAAAAAGGCGATACTATCAAATCTACAAGTGAAAAACAAATGAAACTTTCCCTTGACTTCATAAAATCGGCACGGAAAACAAGCAGAAACAGTATGTTTTGAGAAAAATTTGCACAGTAATGTTTGGTTTTCGTTAAAACTGGTGCGTTTTTGCCCAAACCCTTTCTGCAGACAGGTTGTGCAATGAAAAAATACCTGTGCCGGGCTGTTAAAAAAAAAGAGGTTTTATGTGGTCACCCTTGCATCACCTGTCTTCTGGCGGTTCTTGCCCGGTGGTCTGAAAGCCATGGCATGGGGATTGCAAAACCGGAATATGAACATCTGTATGAACATCCGGTCATAGGCTGGATAATAATAACAAAAAAAGGGGAACTATGAGTAAAATAATTAAAAACCATGTTTTTACAAGTGAATCTGTCAGTGAAGGGCACCCGGATAAAATATGTGACCAGGCGTCTGATGCTGTATTGGACGCCTGCCTGTCACTGGATCCTGAAAGTCGCGTGGCCTGTGAAACCGCCACAACCACAAACCTGTTGATGCAGATCGGAGAGATTACCTGCAATCAGTGGGATAAGATCGAACCTGAAGCCCTTGCCAGAAAAGTGATCCATGACATCGGATACAACCGCAGGGAGCTGGAGTTTTCCAGCCAGACCTTTGAGTATGCCTGTCATATCCATCCGCAGTCCTGTGATATCAGTCAGGGGGTTACCGAAGGTGAAGGCCTCTACGAGGAGCAGGGCGCCGGGGATCAGGGCATGATGTTCGGTTATGCGACAAAATCAACGCCTGCACTGATGCCCGCGCCGATTTATTACAGCCACCAGTTGCTGGACCGCCTTCAGACCTTAAGAAAAACAGGACAGATTCATTATCTGCGGCCGGATGCCAAAACCCAGGTGTCGGTTCTGCATGAAAATGGTGTTCCGGTAAAAATCACCAGTGTGGTAATTTCCCATCAGACAGATGAGATGTCACTGGAAAAAATTCAGAGTGATCTCACTGAAGTGACAGTGGATTTTTTAAATCCCACCGGCCTGATTGATGACAGCACCCAATATTATATCAACCCCACCGGAAGATTTGTGATTGGCGGACCCCATGGCGATGCCGGACTGACAGGCAGAAAGATCATCGTGGATACCTATGGCGGCGTAGGCTGCCATGGCGGCGGAGCATTCAGCGGAAAAGACCCGTCCAAGGTGGACCGGTCTGCAGCCTATTATGCCCGGTATGCGGCTAAAAATATCGTGGCAGCCGGTCTGGCAGACAAATGTGAGATTCAGGTGGCGTATGCCATTGGCATGCCCAGGCCCTTGAGTATTAATGTAGAAACCTTCGGCACAGGAAAAGTGGATGAGTCTGTTATCCAGGATATCCTGGAAAATGGTGAAATATTTGATTTCCGGCCGGCAGCGCTGATCAAAGATCTGGACCTGACCCGCCCGAAGGGATGGTGCTACCAGGATACGGCGGCTTTAGGACATTTTGGAAGGGATATTTTCCCCTGGGAGCGCACAGACCGTATTGATGCGCTGAAGCAGGCCACGGCGGTACATTAATAGATATTAGAGAATAGATATTTGAAGAGATTAAAAAAAATGACACATTCGCAAGGAGGAAACTTATGACACAGACACCGGAATTATGGACAGCAACATATGATGCGGAAAATGACGAAGAACTGGCAGATGCTTACGGAAAATGGGCCAGCCTTTATGATCACGATACGACTGAAGTTATGGGGTATGTCGGACCACAGATTGCAGTGCAAATGCTGGATAAATATGTTGATTCAAAAGAATGCCGGATACTGGATGCAGGCTGCGGTACCGGTCTGGTCGGGGAGATCCTGAATGATCTGGGATATGCCCATGTTGATGCCATGGATTTTTCAGAAGATATGCTGATGGAAGCGCAGAAAAAAGAGGTCTATGACAGACTGCTTCACGAAGATCTGAATAAAGGGCTCAAGATTCCGGATAACAGCTACGATGCAACCATCTGTGTGGGAACGTTTACCTATGCCCATGTGGGACCGCATGCAATGGACGAGCTGATCCGGGTGACCCGGCCCGGGGGGCATATCTGTTTTACCATCCGGGATGGTGTGTATCAGGAAGACGGATATCGCAAAAAAATGATCGAAACCGAATTTGAAAAGCATTGGCAGCTTGAAGAACTCAAGGAAGCGGATTATCTGATCAAGGAGGGCGTGACTGCAAAATTCTGTACATATAAGGTTATGGAAAATAAAGGAGCATAAGATGGTTTCTGATAACAAGACACTGGATAAAGTATATACGGCCCAAAACAGTGAACAGCTTATGGATGCCTACAAAGACTGGGCCACCAAATATGATAGTGATACGGTTTGCGAATTTGGCTATGTCGCGCATATTGAAAGCGCTAAAGCACTGGACAAGGCTCTGGATGACAAAGAGTGCCGGATACTGGATGCAGGCTGCGGCACAGGGCTGGTTGCAGAGGAGCTTTCAAAACTGGGGTACACACAGATGGATGCCCTGGATTATTCAAAGGAAATGCTGGAAAAAGCTGCGGTCAAAAAATTGTATCAGGACTATATCCAGGCAGACCTGAATGCACCGCTGGATATGCCGGATGACTCATACGATGCTGTGGTCTGTACCGGAACATTTACATACGGGCATGTCAAACCCCATGCCTTTAACGAACTGGTCCGGGTGTCAAAACCCGGCGGTATTGTCTGTTTTACGATCCGGGAAGGTGCATTTGAAGACTATGATTACCGGTCCCAGATGCTCAAAATAGAACAGGAAAACAATTGGGAACTGCTTGAAATGCAGGATACGGATTATCTTAAAAATGAAGGCGTGCGCTGTAAAATGTGCACGTACCGTGTTACCAAATAAAAAAAATGTCTGAATCTCTGGAGCCCGGCCATCTCAAGCACAGATGGCCGGGTTGTGTCAGTAAACAGCAGTGTCTGATCTGGATTATTTTTTTATCATTTCTGCAATCTGGAATGCAACTTCCAGGCTCTGCTCAGCATTTAACCGCGGATCACAGGTTGTATCATATCTGCTGTGCAGTTCTTCATCCACGATATTTCTGGCTCCGCCGAGGCATTCGGTTACATTTTTCCCGGTCATTTCAAGATGAATACCTCCGGGAATGGTGCCTTCAGCCCAGTGAACTTCAAAAAACCGGGTGATTTCCTCCAGAATATCATTAAAGTCACGGGTCTTGTGCCCTGAATCCGCCGTATAGGTATTGGCATGCATGGGATCACAGCTCCAGACAATGTTGAACCCTTCCTTTTTGGTTTCCCGCAGCAAAGGAGTTAAAACCTTTTCGATATTCCGGGTTCCCAGGCGGGTGATCAGCGTCAGACGGCCAGCCTCGTTTTCCGGATTCAGTTTTTGTATCAGTTTTTTGACATCCTCAATATTACAGTCCGGCCCGATTTTAACGCCAATGGGATTGAGAACACCGCTTAAAAATTCCACGTGGGCACCGTCCACCTGCCGTGTTCTTTCTCCGATCCAGACCATGTGGGCTGAACAGTCATACCAGTCGCCGGTGGTTGAATCCACCCGGGTCAATGCCTGTTCATATCCCAGAAGCAAGGCTTCGTGGGAGGTAAAAAACTGGGTCTGGTTCACCTGGGGAATGTCTATGGGAATGCCAATGGTGTTCATGAATTTAATGGCCTGGTCAATCTGTTTTGCCAGCCGGTCATAGGAGCGGCCCATGGGGGATTTAATTACAAATTCCTGGTTCCAGGCCTGGACCCTGTGAAGCGCTGCAAACCCGCCCCTTGTAAATGCCCGCAGCAGATTCAGGGTGGCGGCAGACATATAATAGCCCTTGAGCATATATTTGGGGTTGGGGGTTCGGCCTTTTTTTGTGGGCTCGCTCTTGTTGACCATATCTCCCCGGTAGGACGGCAGTTCAACACCGTTCACGATTTCCGTATCAGATGACCGGGGTTTGGCAAACTGGCCGGCAATCCGACCAAGTTTGATGACAGGCTTGCCCCCGGCATATGTCATGACCACGGCCATCTGAAGCATGACTTTCAGGGTTTCCCGGATATTGGGAGCGGTAACTTCAGAAAAATTTTCTGAACAGTCCCCGCCCTGCAGTAAAAAGGCTTCTCCCCTTGATGCTTTGGCCAGCATGGCTTTAAGATCCCGTATTTCTCCTGCAAAAACCAGAGGGGGCAGCAGGGAAAGGTCATTTAAGACTTTATCCACTTCCTTGGGGTTCGGCCAGTTGGGCTGTTGAAGGGCAGGATAATTTTTCCAGCTTGTTTTTGTCCATTCTGTATGTGGTGTCTTCATAATTTATTCGCATTTTCGTTAAAAGTTGACTATAATCTTTACCAGCCTATATGTTTTAAGGCAAGGGGATATTAAAATCAGCAGGTTTTGATTTAATTCCACTGTTTCATGAATCAAAAAAAAGGCGGAACAAAAGATGTTTTTAGGATTTGATGATATTGTCAAAGAGGCTAAAAAACTCCCGGTGGTCTCTTTAGCCGCGGCAACAGCGTATCATGAAAAAACTTCTTTTTTGACAGAATATGTGGATGAAACTTTGGCATCTCATCCGAAAATTCATGATCTGACCGGCCATAATCCATTGCAGGTCATGTATGATAATCACCGTCATCATGCGGCATTTATGGCAACAGTGTTCAGCATAGCAAACTATGAACTGCTTGCCAGGACAGTCCCCTGGGTTTATCGCGCCTATTCGGCACATTCTTTTTCCTTTGATTATTTTCCGGTTGAATTAAAGGCATGGGTGGCGGCCATAGATAAATATATGGCAACGGATATGACCGCAGAAATCAAATCTGTCTATGCGTGGATGATAAAGCAACATGAAAATATGATGTATCTGTCTCAAATTAAAAAGGAACACAAACTTCCTGTCCGGGAAGACTGGCTTGAAAAAAAGACTTCTTTTCTGGCAGCTGCCTTAGACGGTGATCATAGAAAATGTCTGGGTATTGCAAAAGAATTTGTATTGACCGGAAAAGATATTGAGCCTTTTTATCTGCAGATCATACAGCCGGTAATGTATGAAGTCGGCATGCTCTGGGAACAGGGAACTGTTTCAGTTGCCCAGGAGCACCTTGCTTCTGCCGTTGTGGGCCGTGTCATGGCATCCACCAGCATGGTGGATGTGGTTTGTGACAGGGTGATGCCAAAAGTTGTGATAACAGCTGCTCCCAACGAATATCATGAAATAGGGGCCTGGATGATTTCAGACATCCTTGAACATGACGGATGGGATGTGAAATATCTTGGCGCCAACACCCCGGCAGACGATCTTTTGGAACTGTTAAAGTCTTTTAAACCCAAAGTGCTGGCAATGTCGGTGACAATGCCGTTTAATATCCTGAAAGTAAAACAACTGATCGGTGTCATTAAAGCGGATGCAGAACTTAAAAAGATTCTGGTGGTTATCGGCGGGCGGACTTTTAATGAAAATCCGGAATTGTGGCAGTCCACCGGTGCAGACTGTTTTGCTGCAAATATTCAGGAAATAAAAACACTGTTTGCCAAGATGGAAAAATAATGGATCAATTTAAACAAGAGATTTCCAGGTATGTCAGCAAATGTGAAGATTATTTTATTCATACCGATGCCCTTGCCGTTATTGTGCTGGATAAGAATATGAATATCATAACACATAATCACTGTTTCGGCAGACTTGTCGGTTCCGGGAAAAGTATTGCCGGAGAATCAATGTATTCTTTTATGCTTCCGGAAAGTCATGAATCGTTAACCGCTTTAAATTCAGCAAAAGACCAGTCGGTCTGTCTGAATTTCAAGACCCGGGATGCTTCCATTATATCGTTGCAGTGTCATGTGGTTCACGTTGATGCCCAAAGACACCTGATTTTTGGTGTACATCTGATGCTTACAAATGAGCAGGCCCTTCAAAAGATGACCATCATGTCAAATGAAATGGCAAATCTGGCAAGGGATCTGTACAAAAAAAACAGGGAACTTAAAGATGCGCATGCAAAAATCAAAACATTGAGCGGCATTGTTCCCATTTGCATGCATTGCAAAGAAATCAGGGATGATAAAGGATATTGGAACCAACTTGAAAAATACATCTCAGAACATTCAGAAGTGACGTTCAGTCATGGCCTTTGCGATAAATGTCTTGAAAAGTATTATCCCGGCCCGGGTGATATCCGAAATGAAGACCCAGGCGAAGATCACAATAGCTGATAATTTTTTTTTGGTGGCTTTGTGCAGGCAGTTATAATATGTTTTAACATGTTGCAGTATTTAATTATTTTTTAATACAAGGAGATCATATAATGGCAAAAATGACCCCGAGAATGAAAGAGCTTTTTGAAAAAGTGGGCGCAGTCGCGCTTGGAACCTCAACCCTGGACGGCAGGCCGAATGTTGTGCCGGTGGGGGCAAAAAAAATCATTGATGATGAAACTGTTCTTATTTCTGATCAGTTTCTGAACAAAACCCTGGCCAATATGAAAGCAAATCCACAGGTAACACTGACCTACTGGGAAGGGCATGAAGGCTATCAGCTGAAAGGCTCTGTCACCATTGAAACCCAGGGTAAACGATATGAAGAAACAGCCCAGTGGATTGAACAGCTCGGCGCAAAGGCCGGATTTCCGCTTAAATCCAAAGGGGCTGTTATTTTAAAGATAGAAGAGATCTATGGCGTTGCCCCGGGACCGGGTGCGGGGAAACAACTGGCGTAGATTTTTTTTGTATGATTGAATCTGGAATGGATATGGGTTTAAAAACCGGGTATAAAAAATTTTTTAAAAAAAATAAATACAGCACAGACGAGTTTGAAATCTATCGTTCACTGGTGGAAAACAGCCTGGATTTATTTTACCGTACGGACACGGACGGTTGCATCACCTATATATCGCCTTCCGTGTATCATCTTTCGGGTTATACCGTTGAAGAAGCCGTGGGAATGAACATGGCACGGGAAATCTATTTGATTCCTGAAGAGCGGACTGTTTTTCTGGAACATCTTAAGCAAAAAGGTGAGGTGAAGAATTTTAAGGCCCGGCTGAAAAAAAAAGACGGCAGTATCTGGTGGGCCTCCACAAATGCCAGAATTTTCAGAGGTTCAAAGGGCAATATTCTGGGTGTTGAGGGGGTGACACGCGATATCACCACCCTCAAACAGGCGGATCAGGCATTGCAGGAGAGTGAAGAACGGTTCCGTCTGGCCTTCCATACCTCTCCGGATGCGATCAATCTGACCCGGGTGTCTGATGGAAAGTATGTTGATATTAATCAGGGGTTTACTGATCTTACCGGTTATACCCTTGAGGATGTCTCAGGTGAAAATTCAGTGGAGGTTAAAATCTGGAAATATCCTGCAGACAGGAAGCGGCTGACGGAAGAACTGCAGAAAAACGGTTATGTGAAGAATTTTGAAGCGCAGTTTGTAACAAAGAGCGGTCAAACATTAACCGGGTTGATGTCTGCAAGAATTTTTCAGATGCATGGCCAGGATTTTATGCTGTCCATTGCCCGGGATATCACTGAGCTGAAACAGGCCCAGGAAATCATGGTGCAGTCGGAAAAAATGCTTTCAGTGGGGGGGCTTTCAGCAGGCATGGCCCATGAAATAAACAACCCCCTTGCCGGGATGATACAGAATGCAGAATTGATTACCCGGCGTCTTGCGGATGAATCACTGCAGGCAAATATTGAAGCAGCCCGGGATCTGGGCCTGGATATGAAGGCCATTCAGACTTATATGGAAAAAAGAGGTATCCTGAAGATGGCGGCTGCAATAAAGAAATCAGGCATCCGTCTGGCAGATATCGTAGACAATATGCTCAGTTTTTCCAGAAAAAGCAACGGCAGTATATCCTCCTGCTCGATCCCGGAACTGCTCGATAAAACAGTGAAACTTGCAGAAACGGATTTTGATTTAAAAGATCGTTATGATTTTAAGAACATTGAAATCAAAAGAGTTTATGAAAAGAACCTGCCGTTGATTTCCTGTGAGGCAACTAAATTACAGCAGGTATTTTTAAATATTCTGAATAATGGAGCCCATGCCATGCAGGAAGCTCAGGTTCAAAACCCGGGCTTTGTTCTAAAAGTATGGGCAGATACCTTTAAACAAAAACTGTGTATTGAAATAGAAGATAACGGCCCGGGTATGGATGAAGATATTCAAAAAAGGATTTTTGATCCGTTTTTTACCACCAAACCTGTGGGAGAAGGAACTGGACTGGGTTTAAGTGTTTCTTATTTTATCATTACAAAACATCATAAAGGCGAGATTGAGGTGGAGTCGGAAAAGGGAAAAGGAACCCGGTTTATCATTCGCCTGCCATTTATGGCTTGAACACGATTTCGTCTTCAAACGTTATGACTTCATCCCATTCTTTGATTTTTTCTGAGTTATCCTGGTTGATCCATTGGAAAAACAAATCCACGCAGTCCGGACATAACTGTGTCCCTTTAACATCTTCTATGATCTGCACGGCTTTTTCCATTTTCATGCCTTTTCGATAGGGACGGTTGCTTGTCAGGGCATGGAAGGTGTCTGCTACTGCTGTCATCCTTGCCCATAAAGGAATTTTTGATCCTTTGAGTCCGTCGGGATATCCTTTACCGTCCATGCGTTCATGATGATGCCGTACCATGGGAATAATATTGGACAGACTTTCAATGGGCGAAAGAATATTGGCACCGATGATGGGGTGTTCTTTAATGGTGCCGAATTCGATTTCGCTTAAATGTTCGGGTTTTAAAAGAATGGCATCACTGATGCCGATTTTGCCGATATCATGCAGATGGCCGCCAATGAGAATGTTCTGGATATCCTTATCCGTGGAGCCGGAAAGCCTGGCCAGTGCGGCTGCAATTCCGGCCACGGCCGTGGAATGACCTTTGGTGTATGCATCCCGTGCTTCCAGGGCATTGACCAGACTGGTAATCGTGGACAGCATCATCCGGCGTTCTGAATCCAGGCGTTCCCGGTCCTTGAGCAGTAAAACAAAATGATCAGACAGCAGCTTGTCCACCAGGATCGTTACCTGGTCCATGTTGAAGGGTTTAACCAGATAAGCCTGTGCGCCTCTTTTGAGCATGCGCTGCATGTGCCCTCTGTCCGAGTTGGCGCTCATGACAATAAAGGGAATGGTTTTATGGTGTTTGTCCTTTTGAAGTGCTTCACAGAATTCAAATCCGTTCATTATTGGCATGTCAATATCGGAAAGAATCAGGTCCGGGCGCCGGGATTTGAGTTTTTCAAGTGCATCTGCACCGTTTTGCGCAGTTTCCGTGCGGTATCCGGATTTGGACAGTTCGGTTGCCACAAGGGTTCTGATCATGTTTGAATCATCCACAATCATGATCAGTTTTGAGGTGTTGAAACTGGATTTGGATAAAATACTTTCAACAGAGGTGTATAACTGGTTAGGGACTTCATCCTTTGACAGATAGGCAACTGCGCCTGCCTGGAAACCTTTGTGAATATCCTCTTCAGAGTCAAAGGAACTGGTGATCAGGATCGGGATGCCTCTGGTGGCCGGATCTTTCTTCAGGGCCCGGCACAATGCTATCCCGTCTTTACGCGGCATTTCCACATCAGTGATGATCAGATCAAAATGGTTTTCACGGGCCAGATGAAGGCCCATTTCTCCGTCAATGGCTTCCATGGTGTCGCAGTCGAATTCAGCCAGATATCCTTTGATAATATTGCGCATCATCCGGCTGTCATCTACAATTAAAATTTGGTATTTGGCCATGCCACCTCTTTTTAATACGCCCAGGATTCTCTTTGCTTTTCCTCAAGGTTTAATTGCATAAATTTTTATCCCCTGTCAATTGAATCATTAAAAAATATTAGTTCTGATGATAAAGAACCGTTTCAGGGCTTGAAAACTGATGAGAAGGGATATAAACATGTCATGTCTGCATTAAAAATCAGGCACGCTGTATATTAACAAATAAAAAATATTGAATGAAAGGATTGATCAGGTGAAAACGCTTGTATATATCATTTGTCTGGGCGTATTGTTTTACGGAATTATTCTGATGATTTTTTACCTGTTTCAGGACCGGTTTTTATTTTTCCCGGGAAAGACAGCCTTTGGCGACTGTCCTGAAATGGAAAAATATAATCTTACTGCACAGCGCTTTGGCAATATCCGATATTATCTCCAGGCAGATCCTCACCCTGACAGATGGATTATCATATTTCACGGAAATGCAGGCAATGCCTGTGACCGGACATATTTTCCGGATTTGCTGAAAGCATTTAATGCCAATATTGTTTTATTCGAATATCCCGGGTACGGCAAGGATACGAATTCTCCCACACAGAGTCTGATCATCGAGCAGGCACTTGAGTTGACGCTTCATATCAAAGGGATGAATCCTGATAATCTGCCTGTCTATCTGATGGGTGAATCGCTGGGCACAGGCGTGGCAACGATTACCGCCGCACACACGCAAGTCAGTGGGTTGATCCTTTTTTCTGCGTATACATCCATTGCAGCCGTTGCCAGGCATCATTATCCCTGGCTGCCGGTTAACCATGTATTGAAACACAAATTCCAGGCCGATATCCAGGCTGGCAGGATTCAGGCCCCGGTGATTCTTTTCCATGGGACAGACGATGATATTATTCCTGTTCAGTTTGCCCGGCAGCAGGTGTTAAATTTTGCCGGTGCAAAAAAACTGGTCGAGCTTTCCGGCTGCGGGCATAACGATATTCTTGATTCTGGCCAGAAACGTATCCAGGAGGAAATAAAAAATTTTATGCTCAAAAAGGCCTTTTTGTATTAACTGTGTTTTCGGGAAGGTAATCGATGACAGATAAAAATTTTTTGGATACAAAAGAAATCCGTCTTGCCAATTATAGAATGGATATCCGCTATGATGGACAAAAGTATTATGGATGGCAGCGGCATAAAGACAACCCCACCATCCAGGGGGCTTTGGAAAATGCGATCACCCAGTGCTTTGGTCTGCGGGTCAATGTGGAAGGTTCCGGAAGAACGGATCGGGGGGTCCATGCGGTGCAGCAGGTTGCAACTGTGCGTCTTCCTGATCATCTTGACCCGGATGCGGTCAAAATGCTTAATCATGTGCTGGGTCATACCATTGAGATTCTCAATCTTCAAAAAGTATCTGAACACTTTCATGCACGGGAGTCCGCCATGGGGAAACGGTATTGTTATCATATCTGGAATCATCCCGAACTGCCGCTGGAACAGAACGGCCGGGTCTGGCATATTCCTGAAAAACTGGATGCAGGGGCCATGAGAAAAGCCTGTCCGCTGTTTGTGGGAAAAATGGATTTTGCCTCTTTTGCCAAGGTCCCCAATTTTAAGCGGTCCACCACCTTTCGAACCGTGCATGCTCTGGATCTTGTGCAGGATGGCCCTTTTTTGTGTTTTGCAATTATTGCTGATGGGTTTTTATACAAGATGGTGCGCAATATTATCCGTCTGCTGGTCAAGACAGGGGAAGGCCGGGTTATGATCAGTGATATTCCCGAAATTATCAAGGCAAAAGACCGAAATGCTTCTCCGGGCACAGCACCTGCTTCAGGACTGTATCTTTATGATGTCTTTTATGATCAACAGGCCCTGGATGCGGCCATGGCAGAAAAAGGAAGGATAAAATGAGTGACTTTGTTCATGAACGGCATAAAGACCCCACCCGCCTGATCCGGCCCAGAGAGCTGATTGTCGCCTGTGTGCCCATGAGAAGCAATGTGAATATTTCCCAGATTGCACGCACTGCCAGTGCCTGTGCAGTGGAAAAAATGATTATCTGTGGAAACGCATCGCTGATTTCAAAAATTGCCCGGGATGCAACATCGCACCTTTGTGTCAGCACGCACAGATCTTTAAGTCCGGTATTAAAAAAGCTTAAACAGGAAGGATATCGTATTGTCGGCATAGAGCAGGCATCCCATTCACAGAATATTCATCATTTTTCTTTTGCGCGCCGGACCGTTCTGGTGATCGGAAATGAGCGTCTCGGGATAAGCGATGACATCCTGGGCCAGCTTGACGATGTTATTGAAATCCCTGTTTGGGGAATGCCCCACAGTTATAATGCAGCATCTGCTGCAAATATGGCATTGTATGAATACTGCCGGCAGTTTCCTGAAGGATAATTTTTTAACGCAAAAATCTGGATATTCAGGTTGACGAAACATCAGATCATATCTTATACATAATGAAACCCCTTAATAAAGAGTGAGACTGTGAATGGTATCGTGGAATCATTAATTAAAAATAAGGAAAAACGGTTATGAAATCTGTTCTGAACAGACAGCGTATGGCTGTTATTATTGAATTTGCATGTTTTTTGATTTTAGCAGTTGCCCTGTTTGTGTCTGCCAAAGGGATCGCAGCTTTTGCAGCACTTCTGGTGGGTCTTCTGGGAATAGCCGCATTTGCGCATCTTCAGTTCCATGGCAGACCGGAAAAATTTTTCGGTCAGGAGACTGCAGCATCAGATGGGGGTTCAGACGCCTATATCGCCTGCCTAAAAGCTGCAAACGGTGAACACCCTGACATGCGGGGGATGATACCTGAGGATGTCGTGGGTCAGAGCGCTTTGGGGAAAAACATCAACCAGTTCCTTGTTCGCATGAATTCACTTTTGTCCTCTTTATTAAAAAACAGCCTGCAGATTGCACTGGCGTCTGCGGATGCAAGAAAGCTGGGGGTCAAGTCCCGGGAAAATGCAGACAGACAGGCAGAATTATCAGATCTGATTTTTCAGGCAAATGACGAAACCAACAGTGCGCTCCAGGATTTAAGCCAGCGGACCTGCGGTATTACAGATGCCAATAACCTGAATCTGGATGTGGGCAAGCAGTGCATGACAGATCTGGGCAAAGCCTCCGATCATGTGGAAACATCTTCTGAAGTTTTGGTTGAATTTAATCAGACCGTTAAACGCCTGGTCAAAAGCTCGGAAAATATTCGAACCATACTTGATACGGTCCAGGATTTTGCTTCCCAGACCAATCTTTTGGCATTGAATGCCGCCATAGAAGCTGCACGTGCCGGAGAGCACGGCCGCAGTTTTGCTGTAGTTGCAGGTGAGGTCAGATCCCTTGCAAGCAAGGTGGGAAATTCTGCAAACCAGATCAGTGAGCTGGTTGAAGAGATGACAAAGGCAGTCTCTGAAACCTCGAAAAGCACCGAGTCTGCCACCCTCAGCACAGGTGAGGCAAAAACTGCCATTCAGGCGGCTGTGGATAAATTCGGGCAGATGATGAAAGAATTTGAAAGTTCAAACGAAAATTTATTGATGGTCAGTTCCACGATTGAGGAATTGACCCAGACAAACAGTGAGGGGCTGCAACGGACCAAAGAGATCCGGGAGCTGGGAGAAGAAATCCGTAAAAATATGGATCAAAGTTTTGTGAATGCGGATTTCATGCGCGATGCCACCAATACCGCATTGAAAGATCTGGTGAAATACCGTCTGCAGAACAGTGTTGTGGAACCTTTTGTGAAAACATTGATGGAACGGCGGGATATCATCCAGAAAATGATGGAAGAGCTTGTTGATGAAGGTGTCAATCTGTTTGACCGCAATTATAAAAAAATAGAGTCTTCCAAGATGGGTAAATATGACGTCAGTTACGGCGAGCCCTTGCGCAGAAAAATCCAGTCAACCATTGATGAATGGCATAAGGGCGCATTGAAACAAGGGATTATCTACTGGCTGCCGTCAGATGAAAAAGGGTATCTGGCGGTTAACCGCAGTGAACTGTCCATGCCTGAAACCGGAGATCCCAAAGTGGACATGAATCACAGCCGGTACATGTATTTTTCTGTGGCAAGTGAAGTTGAGCTGAACAATGCAGCCAATTCCGGTGAAATCAGCATGGGAACCTTTGTTGTGCCCACAGGCCAGTCAGTGATTACGATTTATGTGCCCATTCATCTTCATGGCCGGCGATGGGGAACTTTTGGCGTGGGAGCAGTCCAGCAGGCCCTTGGTTTATAGGCAGGAAAGTGAGGCCATGTCAGGCCGGTGTCTGTAATAGTGTGTGGCCTGTTCAAATGCATAGGCCAGTTGCAGCACGCCGAGTTCATCCTGGTGGCGCCCCACAATCTGAACGCCCACCGGCAGCCCCTGGGCTGTGAACCCGCAGGGGACAGAGATGGCCGGATGACCGGTAACGGTTATATAGTAACAGGATTTCATCCAGTCGATATAGGTTTCCATTTTGACATTGTTTATCCGGGTGATGGACGGCTGCTTGATGTCAAAAGGCAACACCTGGTTCACCGGGCAGATTAAAAATTCATATGTTTCCATAAATTTTCGAACCCGGTGATAAAGAGCGGTTTTTTGCTTTTCCGCTTCTCCGATCTGGACTCCGGTAAGTTTGAGCCCCTGCTCGATATTCCATATCACAGTATCCTTTATATGGTCACGGTGTGTTTTGAGCATCTTGCCGAAAAGCAGTGCAAAAAACCATGCGCGCATGACCTTGAAAATATCGTCTGCATTGGAAAAGTCCGGCTCCTCATCTTCAACACGGCAGCCTAATGACTCAAAAACATGGCGATGGCTGTCAATGACCTGTGTGACCCGGCTGTCAACCGGCAATCCGCCAAGATCCCGGCTCCATGCAATGCGGGTGCCTTTAAAATTTCTTTCCAGCGGCTGACTGAAAAAATGTGCCGGTGTGGTGATGGAAATGGGGGAGCGTGGATCAGGCCCGGCAATGGCACTGAGCATCAGCGCCACATCCTGAACAGTTCTTGCCATGGGGCCCTGGACAGAAACAGGATACCATGCTGCTGCATTGGGATAGTCCGGCACTCGCCCTGGCGAAGGTCTTAATCCCACAATATTGCAGAAATTGGCAGGATTACGTAAAGATCCCCCGGTGTCGCTGCCGTCTGCAATGGGCAGCATTCCGCAGGCCAGTGCTGCTGCTGCGCCGCCGCTGCTGCCGCCGCATGTTTTGGTCATATCATAGGGATTGCAGGTTTCTCCGAAAACAGGATTGAAGGTTTGTGATCCGGCGCCGAATTCCGGCGTGTTGGTCTTCCCGATGGTGATGGCACCGGCTTTTTGCAGCCGATCCACAATCAGTGCATTTTTAGTGGGTATGCGATTTTTGAAAATCGGCGATCCTAATGTGGTCAAGATTCCTTTGGTGTCCACCAGGTCTTTGTGGGCAACGGGCAGTCCATGCAGCACGCCGGTGTTTTCTCCGGCCATCTGTTTTTTGTCTGCAGCATCTGCCAGTTTAAGCCCGAGTTCGGGCAAAAAGGTGACAATGGCGTTCACCCTGGGATTGATCTGTTGAATCTGATCAATATGGGCTTCCATGACCTGTCTTGCTGACAGTTCCTTTCTGCGCATCAGGTGAACAAGCTGTGTTGCGCTCATAAAACAGATATCTGTTGTCATTGGTCAGTCTTCCAGGTTTTTTTAAGTTTATAGCGATAGGTGTGGTGATTCATATTGAGCAGCCGAGCCGCCTTGCTTTCATTGCCATCTGAAAGATGCAGGGCATGATTCAGATACCGGTTTTCAATTTTTTCCAGAAGGCCTTTAAGGTCGATTCCCTGATCCGGTATGTTCATTTCCAGGATTGTCTGATTTTCCGGCGGGCTGGGATTTTTCGGTGTTGCAGGGATGCGAAGACCTAAATCTTCTGTTGTGAGCGCATCGGTGCTGCAGATCAGGCAGGCCCGTTCAATCATGTTTTTCAACTCTCTGACATTGCCGGAAAATGTATGGGATAAAAGAATGTTTTGGGCATCCGGAGAAATATTGCGGATATCCTTGTTAAATTTTTTGTTGAATTCGTATAGAAAATGCTTGGCCAAAGGAAGGATATCCTCCCGTCTTTCGTTCAGAGAAGGAATGTTTGCTTTTACCACACATAGTCTGAAGTACAGGTCTTTTCTAAAACGGTCTTTTTTGATCAGGGCCTCCAGATCCTTGTTTGTGGCAGATACCACCCGGGTTTTCACCTGGTATTTTTTTGTGGACCCCACCTTGTAAAATTCTCCGCTTTCAAGAAAGCGAAGCAGTTTTGCCTGGCCGCCGGGGCTCAGGTCAGCAACTTCATCCAGAAAAAGCGTGCCGTGATCTGCCTCCTGGATAAATCCTTTTTTCCCCTGGGTTCTGGCACCGGAAAAAGCCCCTGCCTCATATCCGAACAATTCACTTTCAATGAGGTCTTCGGGAAAGGCAGAGCAGTTCACCGGGATAAACGGGCCCTGGAAAACAGGACTTCTTGCATGGATGGCCCGGGCAATAAGTTCTTTTCCCGTGCCGGTTTCTCCCATGATCATGATAGGGGTGTCCGGGCTTTTGGCCACCATGTTTACAAAATCCATGACACTTTCAATGCCTTTGCTCTCACCGATAAAACAGGGCTGATTGTCTGTGAGATATTTTTCCTGGAGAAGCTTGACTTCTCTTCTCAGGGCAATGGATGAAAGCGCTTTTTTGATTGTCAGTTCGAGAATTTCCGGATTCATGGGTTTGAGGATGAAATCAAAGGCTCCGGCTTTCATGGTCTGGATCACCATATTGATATCTTCAAAGGCTGTGATCATAATCACCGGAAGATCCGGATGATTTTTTTTGATACGGTTCAGTGCCTCAACCCCGTTTATGCCCGGCAGGCCGATATCCATCAGTACCAGATCCGGCTGGTTTTTTTCCAGATCAGACAGAAAAGATTCGGCATCTTCAAAACAGGCAATGTCATAATTTTCGGACAACAGCATTTCAAGCCCGTCCCGGATGCTTTCTTCGTCATCAACAATATGGATGGAATAGGGGATCATGATATTTTTCCGTTTTTATTTATGGGCAGCTCTATGACAAATCTGGCGCCCTTTGGAACGTCAGGATTGAATCTTAAAGATCCGCCGTGATCGGTGATGATTCTGTGGCAGATGCTCAGCCCAATGCCTGAGCTGTTGGTTTTGGTCGTATAAAACGGGTCGAATATTTTTGAATGACTGGACAAAGGGATGCCCGGGCCGGAATCTTCCACACAGATGACCACAGTGTCTTTTTTTGCGCAGGTTTTCAGCCGGATGATTTTTTCGCCGTCAAAATCCTTCATGGCCTCGGCAGCATTGGTGATCAGGTTTAAGACAACCTGTTCTATCAACAAAGGTTCATTCCAGCAGTCCGGGATATCCGGAGAAAGCTCCTTGATAAATTTAATCCCGTTTTTGCGCAGGGAAACCGATGTCAGTTTGGTCACGTCATCAATGTTTTTATTGATATTGGTCTTGATGAGATGAGGAGAGGCCGGTCTTGAAAAATCCATCACCCGCTTGATGATGGATTCAATCTTATCTGCGGCAAGCGTGACTTTGTCAATAATTGAAAGAACCGAGTTCACATCCCCCATGTTTTTATATATTTTTTTCAACGATTTCAGATAAATATAGATGCCGGACAACGGGTTTCTGATTTCATGGGCAATTCCTGCTGTGACCCGCCCAAGGGATGTCATCTTGTCCTGGATTCTTAAAAAGGTTTCCACCTCTTTGGAATCTGTAATGTCCATCAGATTGGTGATAATCGATTCTTTGCCCAGATATTCGATTTTACGGGCCCGGACTGATGCCCATCGCAGTTGGGAATCTTCTTTTTCTTTTCCCTGGGGGTAATATCGAAAATCTGTATCAATGTGTCTGATTCTGTCTGAAACAAGGTCGTTGTAAATGTTTTTGATGCCTGGCAGATCTTCGATATATATGTTTTTAAAATTCGGGGGTTCAAACGCATCGATGATCTGGTGGTGGATTTTTCTTAACCCCGCATTTCCATATATTTTTTGATCATTCTGGAAAATTGCAATGCAGTTTAACGAGTTTTTAATCAGGGTTTCAAACCGAAGCTGGCTTTCTTCCAGTTCCTTGACTGCTTTTTTGCGTTTGACCTCCAGATCCATGCGGTAAAGGCCAAAGGCAATATCATCTGCAATTTCCTTTACAATATTTTTTTCAGTATCATCCAGGCTCAATTCCTGTGGAACGGACAGGACCAGGAATCCATAATTTTTGTCCTCATGGGTCAGGCGTGCGGCCATGGACCCTCTGCCGGAATATTTTTTTGACAAAAGGCAGTCCGGGCATTCTTTTACAGGATCGGCAACGCTGAAAACATCTTCGGATGCAAAGGTCTGTTCAATACAGCGGGTAAACGTTTTTTGTTTCAGGTGCGTGCGCATTTCATCGAACTGACTGCTGAATCCGGCCTGGGCAACCCTCTTGACATTCCGGTGTTTATCAATAAGTCCGATCCATGCATTATAATATCCTCTGGTTTCCACAAGAATATTGCAGATGCCGTTAATCAGTTTCTGCTTGTCGTTTTCTGTCACCAGAAGTCTTCCCACGTCCCTGAAGGCCCGCAGAACAAGATTCAAATGTTTTATTTTTTGTATTTCATAGTCCGTATTCACTGTTGATCCTATAAGAAAGTCTTAAAATGTCAGCTTCTTACTTAAAAGTTTTTTAAGACAATCTCAAGGAAAAAGGTCAGGACCAGCATATGTAAAAAATTAAAATGATCCTTTCCACGGCAGCAGGGTAATAGGTCCGATCACCCATTTTTTTTGCGATTGTCCTGCTAAATCATTGTTGACAGTTTGATCAGAACCTGGTCCAGTTTTTTGGTGGAAATTTTAGTGAGGGTTTTGATTTCCTGGGCAAAAAGGGAAATTTTATATTCTTCCAGCATCCAGTAAAATTCTTCCACCAGCGCTGTTTTCTGCTCCGAGGTGTTTTCACAAAGACCAGACAATTGCTGGTCTAAATGCCTTGTGTATTTGTTTAATTGCGCGGCCTTTTGTTCTTCTTTTGCTGGATCGTCAGCAGCTTTTTGTGCCCGGATTCTCAGACAGGCCACATATCGGTGAAGCTGTTTTGTTTTCTCATAGGAATAGAGTTCAGGAAAATTTGCCGGAACCAGATTTTTTAAGTCCGAAAACAGTCCGGACAGAATCTGAAAGGTTTTTGGTTTTTTCTGGTGGGTAAAGCTCAGTTTCTGGATCAGTTCAAAACAGGCCTGATATTCTTCGCCCAATTGCAGGATGGTTTTAATATACTCCTGCCCGGTCAGGTATAAATTTTTGATTTCCTTTTGTGCCTGGGCTTTAAAATCATGTTGTGTGCGGATGTTTTTTTCAAATACATGGGAGGTGATCTGCTCAAACAAAGTCGCCTGAAAAAGGGTCTGGCCGCTGAAAAACAGGGCCATTTTTTTAATGCCTGCAGATGCATTGATATCTTTTTTCAGAGCCTTGAACGCATGGGGATAGCTTAAGGCGAAAAGATATTTTATCCCCTTTTGATGATGGTCCAGTGCAGCTTTTTGTGACCGGAAAAGGCAAAGGGCCAGGACAGGATTCTGGGTCTGGGTATGTTCTATCCGAAGCCCCGGATATCCTTTTTGTGTAAACGCATGATCGCCACGGGCAACCGGGTTGACGATGATAAAATCTTCAAGATCATTGAAATTCCATTCAGTGACAGGTGATTTTTCATATTTTTTTTGTGCGGCCTTAAACACATGATCGTCGTCCGGAACCTGTTGACTTGAAAATTCCTTTAACACGGCAAAAGTTCTTCCCGCTTTTATTTCCCGGTCTTTTTCGTCCCGAATGGAAATCCGCATTTTCAGGTGATCGGGCAGGTCCTTGTCTGACCAGGCAGTGGCAGGGATAACCAGATTGAAATGTTCGCGTATAAACAAAGATAGCTGATTATATAAAGGCTGATTGCTTTTGGGCATCCGGCTTGCAATAATGTCGGCTTTTTCGGAAACCGGCATCAGTTGGACCCTGTAATTTTTAGGCAATGCTTTTATCAGGGCAATGATTTTTTCTTTAAAAAAGCCCGGCACCATTTTTTCAAGTTTGTGTCTGGATACAAGGGGCGCATTGTGTGCCGGTACCTTGATGGTGACGCCGTCTGTTTTTGATCCGGGATCAAACTGGTATTCAAGTGTAAAGCTGGCATTTTCCATGGCCAGCATATCCGGAAATAAAGACAGCTCCTCGTCATCCACCTGGGATTTCTGAAGATCTTCCAGTGTCATTTTTAAAAAATCCTGGCTGACCTGATCCTTGATGAATTTAGAAAAAGAGCGGATATCATAAAAGGGGCCGGGCATTCGTGACCGGTAGAACATCAGGATCTCATTTTCCGAGGCCAGAATATCTTTTTTCCGGGTTTTGTCTTCAAGGGTTTCAATCTCTTCGATGAGCTGACGGTTATGTTCCATAAACTCAAAGGGCTGATGAATTTCTCCTTGAATCAGGGCATGGCGGATAAATATTTCACAGGACTCTTCCGGATTGATTTTTCCGTAAGCCACGCTTCTGTCATTGACAATGATCAGCCCGAACAAGGAGACCTGCTCTTTTGCAACCACTTCTCCGCGTTTTTTTTCCCAGTGGGGATCAGAATAGGTACGGGTGCATAAGGGTCTGGCAATTTCTTCCACCCATTCCGGGTCAATATTGGCAATGGTTCTGGCAAACAACTGGCTGGTCTTGACAAATTCGGCGGCCACAATCCAGTTGCCCGGATTGGAAAAAAGGCCAGAGCCTGGGAATATCATGGCTTGCTGACCTTTTGCCGCATTAAAAATTTTGTTTTCCTTTTTATGGGCAATATTGGACAGGTATCCGGCCAGCAGGGATTTATGAAGCGCAATATACAAGGGCCCCCCAAGGCTGAATGCTTTTGATTTCATGTCACGGGTCTCCAGCGGGGGCAATGCCTTGTTTTCCCCTTCCATGTCATGGTCTTTTAAAATTCTGACAATCTGGCCGTGGATATCATTCCATTCCCGGATGCGTTTGAAGGATAGATAATGATCCTGGCAGAATTTTTTAAGCTGGGCCCTGGAATTTAATTTTTTTTCAGCCGCTTTATAGGCATTCCAGATGTTCAGGATGGTAATAAAATCAGAGCCGGGATCTTTGAACAGCGCATGTTTCTGATCTGCGGCCTGGGTTTTTTCTGCTGGCCGCTGCCGGGGATCTGAAATGGAAAGGGATGTGGCAATAATAACGGCTTCATTCAGGCATTGGTTCTTTTTTGCTTCAATTAAAATCCGGGACAGTTTGGGGTCAATGGGCAGGCTTGCCATCAAACGACCGTTTCGGGTCAGGATATATTCTTTTTTCTCCTGTTTTTTTCCTGATTTTCCGGGAATGTCCTGTTTTTCTTTGATCGCACCCAGTTCAATCAGGGTATCAAATCCATCCTTTATGCTTTTGGGGGTGGGCGCATCTATAAAAGGAAAAGTGGATACATCCCCCAGATTTAAGGCAATCATCCGCAAAATAACCTCGGCAAGATTGCTTCGCAGAATCTCAGGGGTGGTGAAAAAGGGTCTTGAACCATAATCATTTTCATCAAACAGCCGGATACAGACCCCGTTTTCCACCCGGCCGCACCGGCCGGCCCGCTGGTTGGCAGAAGACTGGGAAATCGGGCTGACCGGAAGGGCTGTGGTCCGTGTTCGGGGTGAATAGCGCGGAATCCTGGCAAGGCCTGTGTCCACCACATATTTGATGCCTGGAATGGTTAAAGACGTTTCTGCCACATTGGTGGAAACAATGACTTTTCGTCCGGTCTGGCTGGCAAAGATTTTATCCTGCTCGCCTGCGGACAGCCTTGCAAATAATGGCAGGATGGTGGCCCCGGCATATTTTTTTGCCCGGATCAGTTCCATGGTTTCGCCGATATCCTGTTCTGTGGGCATGAATACCAGAATGTCTCCTGAACCCCTTTTGGACAGCAGCATTCCCACGGCATCTGCCGCAGCTTCAACATACCCCTGATCTTCAAGGGACTGTTTTTCATCATCCGGGTTTAAAAACGGCTGATACCGGATTTCCACCGGAAACATCCGCCCGGAGACCTCGATAATGGGTGCATTGTTAAAGGCTTTGGAGAATTTTTCAGTGTCAATGGTGGCAGAGGTGATGATCAGTTTCAGGTCTTTTCGTTTCTGCACCAGTTTTCGCAGAATCCCCAGGGTGAAATCAATATTCAGGCTGCGTTCATGGGCTTCGTCCACGATAATAGTGTCATATGCACTCAAGGTGCGGTCTGCCTGGGTTTCGGCAAGCAATATGCCGTCGGTCATCAGTTTTATGCAGGATTTGGGACTGGTTCTGTCATCAAAGCGGATCTTGTAGCCCACGGACTGGCCCATGGGTTCATTGAGTTCCTGTGCTATTCTTTTTGCCACATTGATGGCTGCAATCCGTCGGGGCTGTGTACAGCCGATCATGCCTGCAGTTCCCCGCCCGGCTTCGACACAGAATTTGGGAATCTGGGTGGTCTTGCCAGACCCGGTTTCACCGGAAATAATCACCACGGAATTTTCCCGGATCGCCGTGATGATATCCTCTTTTCGATCCGTGATCGGCAGATCCGGATTATAAGTGATACGTGACGGCCGGTTCAGTGGCTTTGGGGAACGTTTTTTCCCGGGTTTTATGTCTTTAGATGTATCCATTGCCTCTGAATAGTAACTGAAAGTTTTAAAATGTCAAATTCCAACCCATGAAAACTGCATTCTAACTGCAGGGCAATTGCGTATAAATATAAAAAGACCCGATGTGCTGAGTTCTCAATACGCTGCTGCTTCTGAGCCCGGCTTCTGCAATATTTAGCCATCTTTACAATGAGCAAAGGATTGTTATTGTATATACATACACCTTCTGTAAACCCTGTAAATAAGGAGGTCCCATGTATCAGAAAAATCAAATATGCGAAAAAATAAAATCCATATACCCGGATGTTGGAAAATGCGGTATCGATATCCAGGTAGATTTTGATCATAGCAACAAAGCCTGGGTTGTTTTATTAAAGAAAGACGATCAGGAATTGAAAACATTTCTTGACTCTGAAGATGCGGATATCTGTATGGAGAAAAAGCAGTGTATCGGGCTCGGGTGGCAGATATACCAGTTAAAAGACAATATCAGTCAATTGGCAGCAGGGTATGCATAAATTGTGACAAAAGGAATCAAAGAAAATGAAATCTCAAAAGGTTTGCCCAAAGTGCAAAGGTAAAAAACGAATTGTTGGCAATTGTGAATGTGATGCTGAATGGCGAAGCATGGACAGCGAAAACGGATTTGATGACTGCCAGTGCGAGCCGGATGTTGAGTGTCCGGACTGCCAGGGCAAAGGATACATTGAATGATTTGAAAACAGATACTCTGGTCTGCTGATTGTTTCTAAAAATAAATTCAGGGCAGCACCGTTAAAGTGCTGCCCTGAATTATTCGTCATGCATATTTCAGTGACGTTTAGTACACTGCTGTTTTAATGAATAGTCACATTATATGCGTTTTCCCATGGATCCTTAAAGGGAATATTAATAAGGAGAAGCCCGTTTTCATAATTGGCTTCTGTTTTCTCGATTTCAACCGGGCAGCAAAAAGCTCCCGTGGAAACATATTCCGCATCCTCTTTTCCAGCTCTCAGGCTGAAACTGTCGGCATTCAATTTTAGATCAATATCTTCTTTTTTCACACCCGGAATTGTAAACTCAAGGTGCAGGGAAGATTTTTCATCATCCACACAGGAACAGAGCTCAGCGGGTAGTTTTCTTTTTTCAATGCTTGATTCTTTCATTATCGTCACCTCCTTGAACATAAGGATGTTTTTAATCGTTTGGGTTTAACTTGTGTATCATCAGACAGAATATCTGTCTTCAGGATACAAAAAATAGTATAAGACCGTTTTTTGAAAATACAATTCAAGAACCCGTATATAATATGTCCAGTGGCAGATGGTCCAATGCCGGATTCCCACCGGTCTTTTCGGGACAGTGGAATTTAAAGGTTGAAAAGATCTGGCTGCTGCTTATTTTTCAGGTCATAGGTTTCTCACCTTTTTCAATAAGGAGATATAGACATGAACGATACTGAAAACTTACATTTAAAAGTGCAGGAACTCTGTGATTGCTTTTCAACCACAGACCCGCTCAAGGAAATGTCGGAACTTAAAAATGATAAAAACAGTCTTGATGCTGCTTTGAAATGGCTGGCATTGAGCGTGCTTCACGGCATAAACAATAATGCAAAGGAAGTCTCCATCCGGCAGGATGAGGATGGAAAAGTGTCCGTGGTTGCCGAATACCGGGATACTGAGCTTCCCTCACCCGGTCCCGATATAGCTGCCACTGTTTTTGAGGCGGTCCGGGAAATGACCCATATTGACGGTGATAAGGGGAAGATCAAATTTGCCATGGGTGTCCGGGATTCAAGCCTTGACTTGAACATCAGCGTTAAAAATAAAGATGGCAACCGGAAAATATCCATTAAATTTCCATAATCGTTGATGGTGTTGTCCATTTGCAGATAAAGCCATAAGGGGGAATGATGATGGAGGATGTTTTTAATCGTCTTGGCTTAACGTGTGTATCCTCAGGCAGAATATTTGTCTTCAGGATACAAAAAATACGATAAGACCGTTTTTGAACATCCTCTATCAAGGACTATTTTCATTTGGTATTTCTAACTTTTTTAATACTATCTGCGATATCAGCCTTTTGCAGCCCCGCATGTTTACCTGCTTTTTTTGCTTTTGATATCAGATCATCGAAATCTTCAATCGAGGGTGGAGTAATATTTTTCAGGATCACAACATCATTTTCGCCAACAACAACAAATTGCGCCCCTGTTTTTAGGTTTAGCCGCTTCCGTATTTCTTCTGGAATTACAATTTGACCTTTTGATGACATTTTGGTTGTCGCAAGATTTGTCATAGTATTCTCCAAAATGATATTAATCTTACTGGTAAGATTGTGCCAGAAATTGATTTCAACGGCAAATTATTTTTTATCTCCTTGGATACGAAACGCCAAGGTCTATTGCCGCATCATTGAGACGTCGATCATAAGTCCAAAGGAGGACATTGCCTATAATAGCCGAAGCTAATAAATGAATATCTACGTATCCAAGGCCACGCCCCATTAGTGTATTGTTTTCGATAAAGTCTAAGAATTCTGTAGCCTCAACAACAGGCGATGAGGGAAGTGCCTGGAGGAGCATTAAAATTTCTGCTCGATTGCCCAAGTTACCACAGGCTAACTCTCCAATAATAAACGGATGACATGCAACAAAACCTGCATTCAATTGAGAAATGAGCTCAGTATCAGATTCTCTGAAATGTTTGATCCAAACATTTGTGTCGGCAAGAATCATTTTTTATGACTCCAATCTTCGTCGCCTTGGCATCTGGATTTTTTTCTCGCTTCCTCCAAGTGCAGCTAAACGCTTACTGCTCTCCAGACTGATCAGGGCTTCAAGCCCTTTACGAACAAGAGATGTTTTTTCTTTTATTCCGGTAAGTTTGGATGCTCTATCAACAAGCTCATCTTCGATATTCAACGTGGTTCTCATTTTTATCCCCCAATATGTGCATATATGATACATATTAATGTGCATCATTTAGATGGATAATGCAAGAAATTTAAGGATAGCTATCATATGGGATTATAAACACAAAAAAACCAATAAAAATATTTCGCCTCATTTTATAGTGTTCCAGATTATCAAGTTTATCCATTTTTTTGTTCTGCTTGAAATTATTGGCCATTTTTAATAGCTTGTTTAATTATTTGAGCCACGGAATTAGGGGTAATACCTTTTTCTTTGCAGTATTTTGATTCTAACCAATCTGAGAGTTTCTTTTGACCCTTACTCGCATTACAACCACAGCAACATAGCGCAATATTTTTTCTATTTATAATGCTGGCATCATTGATAATGTGTTCCCAGCTTGCCGCTGTTTTTTTCGATACTTTGGCCGATGTGAAATCACAGCCGCAGTAAACACAAACCTTATCACGCTCCCGAACTTCTTTCTCTATCCAATCAGGTATATTCCAATTATTCATCATTTAGGGAACCATTCTCTGGGATAATGTGGAGCTCACTATCTCGGGAGTTCAGGGGCCACCGAGCGAAGCCGAGGGAACAAGGAGCTCGCTCCTTGGGGTCCGCTGCAACGACGTGGTCAAGTCAGGCAAAGGGATTTCACCTTCACCTGCTCACAGAACCGTACGTGAATTTCTCAATTCATACGGCTCCTATCGTCCAGTCGATGGTTTGATGCCATATGTCCAGTGTGCAAACAGATTGGAATCGCGGTGTGCAATTGTGCCCAACCAGTGGAGCGCTCTCAGTTCATGGTATCTAAACCGTTTATATTTCCGCTTAACCCATTTGGCCAATTTTCTGTTCAGGTGTTTAAGCAACGGATATAAGGCTGATTTATAATATCGGCCATAGTAGTTGATCCACCCTCTGACAACAGGGTTAATTTTCAAAGCCAGGTTTAATACATCAAGATGTGTCCTGTGATGTAACCGCCAGTCTCTCATGACTTGAAGGATCTTCTGCTTCGCTTTATTGCTGATGGCTGGAGAAAAATTGATAAAATATTTTCCTGCTCTATTCTTTGAAAGTCTTGGTCTAAATGTATATCCAAGAAAATCAAATGATACTTTTCCAAAATTTCCCTTCCGATTACTGTCTTTACAATAGACAATCAGTGTTTTATCCGGATGGAGTTCAAGTCCAACTTCATGCATTCGATCCGTCAGTTTTCGCTTTAATATTTCAGCTTGATTCTGACTTGTACAGTGGCAGACCACATCATCGGCATATCTCTCAAAAGGGATTTGCGGAAATATTCGATCCATCCATCTATCAAACGCATAATGCAGGAACAGATTTGCCAATAACGGGCTGATAACACCTCCCTGCGGTGTTCCTTTTTCCGGATACTTTAAAGTTTCATCCTGTAGCCGGATGGGGGCTTTAAGCCACCTTTCAATATACAGGAGCATCCATCTTTCAGATGTATGCACTCGTACCGCCTTCATCATTAGCTTGTGATCAATGTTATCAAAAAATCCTTTGATATCAAGATCCAACACCCAGTCAAACTTCCAACAGCATCTGCGAGCTTTTCCCACCGCATCCAGCGCAGATTTGCCGGGACGGTAACCGTAGGAATCCGGATGAAAATGTTGTTCCAGTCCAGGTTCCAGTCTTTGTTTTACCACCATTTGGGCAATTCTGTCTGCTACAGTGGGAATGCCAAGCGGTCTCATTCTTCCATCTGGTTTGGGTATCTCTACCCGCAAGACTGGTGGGGGTAAGTAGCTCCCAGAGGACATACGGTTCCAGAGTTTATACAAGTTCCCTTTCAGGTCTTGTTCAAACTCCTTTATTGTTTGTCCATCCAACCCAGCGGCACCTTTGTTGGCTTTAACTTGCTTGTAAGCCAACCAGACTTCGTTTTTGGAAATACAAAATGACTTTATTTGATTCAATCCAATCCTCCCGTTCCCGGTTGTCTTCATAATCAAACCGGACAATGCAACCCCTTTGCTCCAATCCCATTACAGAATTTTCATCACTACTACGGGTTGCTCCGCCCCTGTGCTCCGCATCGGTACTCAGGTTCTTACGGTTCTTCCGTTTGAACTGCTCCCTTAACATCGGAACGACAGGTTCCCAGGTTCCATCCTAAAGCCTATATTATGTTCACGCCATCTCTATGCCGGCCACCATCCGGACAGTCATCAGGCCCCCTCCGGATTTATCCCGGGATTCTTGAAGCATCCCGGTTTTGATGACAACATTCGGTTTTTCGACACCTCATCAATGGTTCACTTGCGTTCGTCTCCATAATACACACCTGACAGGATCTTTCGCCTGCCTTTTCCCCCAACGCTCGCCACCATGACTTTTTACCACAGCAGTTTAGGGGCGGTTTGAAGCCTGTTCCTGAAAACCGGCTCCGGTAGGCCTGCTACCATCTTTAGAACAGCTTGGCCTGGCACACTTCAAGAAATCCGCTGCGCGGCAGAATCCCATCCAATTTTAAAGTACCTGCAAGTTGCAAAAGCAGTTGGTTTTCATTCATAATTTCCGGGTTCCACCAAAAACCCAAATTAAAGGAGATTATGATGAAAGATTATTACAATCAGTCCATGCGTGCCCTGCAACTTGCAGGAATGAGTGAAAGAACC
>JAHJLV010000004.1 GCA_018821535.1 Pseudomonadota bacterium
TATTTTAAAAGAGATTTCATTGTGTGAGTGGATTTAAATACTTCAATAGTTAATAACAATTTTGTATTTATAAAAATTCAAAATTGTTATTAAGATACGTATGATGACCGGATAACTCACAGGAACAACTTTGTTTGATAAACAGCAGGACAGGGAGGTCGCAGATGTTCTTTAAAATATATACGTCTGCATCATGGCATCGATGACGGTTCCAATGCGTTTCATATGGGCAATGCGCTCTTTTTCGGTTCTTCCGGGATATTTCCTGAAAGCGATCAGGATACCGGACAGGCAGGAAAACAGGGTATGAGACATCAGGCGGGCGTCTTTTTTGCACCCGGAATCAATAAACATCTGTTCAATGATATTCATTAATTCCCGGCTGGCGTCATTGAGTTTTTCATTGGATTCCATATCATTTTTTCCATGAAGGGCAAGATGGGTGATCATTCTCCACTGGGATTCATGGGTGATATAATAGTCCAGAAAATATTGAATAAGTGTCTGGACGACATCCCTGTCTTTTGTTTGAACTTCTTTTTTCAAACCGTCAAGCAAGCCCTGCACATCCTGACAGGCAATGGTGACGTATAAAATTTCCTGACTCTTGAAATAGGTATATATGGAAGATTTTGCAATACCCGCGGCCTTTGCAATTTCTGCCATGCTGACTTTATCATAGGTTTTCTGGCCAAACACCTCTCTTGCAGCATCAATAATCAGGTTCTGTCTGAATTCACGTTCTTTTTCCTTGAGTATCTGTAATGTGTCTGCTTTTGTCATGTTTGCTCCGTTAAATTTATATATAAAAACCTGACATACCACAGTAAAAAAAAATTTTCAAGCAGTGGTTGACTTATTGACCATCGGTCGATATAAGAACCAATAGACCTTTTGAGTTTGGCCCTATTTTCTAACGGAGGATAAAACATGAAAGAACTCACAGCATTTCACGATGCTGCAAACTGCAAAACACCTGAACAATTGAATATCTCCAAAAAAATCATCGGTTATATGTGCTCCTATGTTCCCGAGGAACTGATCCATGCAGCAGGGTTTCATCCCATGCGGCTGTTTTCATCAAAATCAGATATTGTGCTGGCTGAAAATCACCTTCAGGCCTATTGCTGTTCACCGGTCAGGGGAGTATTGGAGAACAGCCTGTCCGGCAGGCTTGATTTTTTATCCGGAGCTGTTTTTCCCCACACCTGTGATTCCATCCAGAGACTCAGTGACATCTGGCGCATGAATAACAGATATGAATTTTTCTGGGATGTGGTATGGCCGGCCAAACTGAATACGCAAAGCGCCTTAACCTATATGAAGGATGTTTTGATCAAGTTCAGACAGGATCTTGAAAATGCCTGCGGTACTAGCATTTCTGATGAGACCTTGCATGACTCCATTTTGACATACAATACCATCAGAAAAAAACTATCCAGAATTTATGAGCTCAACGCTCAAAACCCCGGCATACTCAATGCCTGTGATCTTCTGGCCATTGTGAAAGGCACCATGATCATGGATCGGGACACAGCAGCAATGCTGTTAAATACCATCGTTGACCAGCTTGAAAAAAAACAGCCTCCGGATAAACCGGTAAAACGAATCATCATTGCCGGAGGGATCTGTGATTCTCCGGATGTTTACACCATTATAGAAGCTGCCGGAGGCTGTGTTGTCGCAGATGATCTGTGTACAGGCCAAAGATGGTTCAAGGAACTGACAGATGAAACCACAGACCCGATATCTGCCCTGGTCAAAAGATATTCCCAGCGGCTGCCCTGCCCTGCCAAGCACAACGGGCTTACAAAAAGAGGGGATCATCTGGTGCAACTGTGTCAGACACACAAGGCTGACGGCATTGTCTTCATGCTGCTCAAATTCTGTGATCCGCATGGTTTTGATTACCCGTATTTAAAAGAAACTCTGGACAAACATCATATCAAAAGCATTCTGTGTGAACTTGATGACCAGCAGCAGAACTCAGGTCAGCTTTCCACCCGGATTGAGACTTTCATCCATATGATATAAAAAAGGATACCATTATGTCTGATGATCAAAAAAACAACCTGAAAATAAAATCTGCAAAAAAAATGCGGGATTTGATGACCACATATTATCTGGAAGCCCTGACTGCCCGGCAGAACAATAAAAAGATTGCCTGGATCACATCCGGCGGCCCGGTTGAACCGCTTCTTGCCATGGACATCATACCGGTGTATCCGGAAAATCATGCGGCCATGATCGGTGCATCCAAAATGGGAGAAGATTTGTGTGTCAAGGCTGAGAACATGGGATACAGTTCAGATCTGTGTTCCTATGCAAGGGCGGATATTTCCTGTGCCGTTGTCAAAGGAGGCCCCTTGGGCGGACTTCCTGAACCGGACATGCTGATCTGCTGCAATAATATCTGCGGCACGGTTTTAAAATGGTATGAGGTTCAGGCCCGATATTATAATGTTCCGCTGTTTATCCTGGACACGCCTGTCTGTCATACCGGATATTCACCCGCCATTGCAAAATATGTCGAAACACAGCTGGGTGAATACATTGCCTTTCTTGAAAAAATCTGCAAAGCCCCGTTTGATTATGACAAAATGCAGCAGGTGGGAGATCTTTCCTATGATGCGCAGATGCTTTGGCAAAAAATTCTAGAAACCGCGGCCCATAAGCCATCCCCCATGTCTGCCTTTGATGCCTTCTTTTTTCTTGCCCTGATTGTAACCCTGCGGGGAACCCGGATTGCGGTTGATTTCTATCAGGAACTGCTCGAAGAAATGACCCAGCGGATCAATCAAGGCATTGGCGTTGTTCCCGATGAACAGCATCGGCTGCTGTGGGATAATCTGCCCATCTGGCCCAAGCTCAAATGGCTGTCTGATAAATTCAGTTCGCACAACGCCTGTCTTGTGGCAGATACTTATACCTCAGCCTGGTGCGGCACCATTAAATATGTAGACAAAAGCCAGTTTTTAAAATCCATTGCCGAGGCATACACCCGGATTTATCTGAATATCGGGGTGGATCAGATGGCGGATCAAGTCATGGACATGATTGATTTTTATGATGCAAAAGGATTGATCATGCATTCCAATCGGTCCTGCAAACCCTATTCATTCGGTCAGATGGATATCATGAATATCGTTTCAAAGAAAAAAGGGATCCCGGTACTCATGATCGAAGCGGATATGGTGGATCCCAGAAGCTTTTCAACATCCCAGATAGAAACCCGTATAGATGCTTTCATGGAAATGATAAAACAAAGGAGTTAAGAATCATGAATTTTAAAGACAAGGTTGTTCTGGTCACCGGCGGAAGCCGCGGCATTGGTTTTGAAATTGCCCGGGCACTTCTGGAACAGTCCGCAAAGGTCATCATCTGCGGCCGCAAGGAAAAAAATCTTGAATCGGCCAGACAAAATCTGCCGAATCCGGATCATTTAACCACCATTGCTGCCCATATTGCCAAACCTGAAGATGTGGATGCCATGTTTGAACAGATCAGTGCATCCTTTGGCTGCCTTGATATCCTGATCAATAATGTGGGAATGAATCTGATGACCCCCGGCATCGCTGATCTCGACCCCGGGGTGTGGCAGAAAATCATGGATTCCAATCTTGGGGGAACTTTTCTTGTGTCCAGAAAAGCCGCATTTATGATGCGGGACAAAAAACAGGGCAAAATTGTCAGTATTTCCTCTGTGGCTGCAACCAAAGCAAGCCCTGGAATGGGAATTTACGGCATTGCCAAAGCAGGAATTGAAATGATGACAAAAGTGCTGGCCTCGGAACTTGCAGCTTTCAATGTTCAGGTCAATGCCGTGGCCCCGGCCATGGTGCGCACGGAGTTTTCAAAGCCCTTCTGGGGCAATGAAGAATTTTTACAGCATATTGTAAAAGGCATTCCCATGGGAAGAATTGCTGAGCCTGAAGAAATTGTGGCACCGGTCTTGTTCCTGGCATCCCAGGGTGCATCCTATATTACCGGGCAGACACTGATTATAGATGGAGGTTCAACCATCATATGATTTACGCAGGCATTGATATCGGCTCCATTACGGCAAAAGCCGCGCTGATAAAAGACAATACACTGGTTGACACGCTGATTATCCGCACCGGATACAACCATCTGGATGCAGGCAAAGCCGTGTTGCAGACACTTCTTGAAAAAAACAACCTTACCCGGAACGATGTCAAAGCCATTGTTTCCACAGGATATGGCCGAAACAGCATTGATTTTGCAGACAAGGCATTAACTGAAATTATCTGCCATGCTGCAGGGGCGCATTTTATTTCTCCGGGCATTCGCGGGGTCATTGATGTCGGCGGACAGGACAGCAAAGCCATCCTTATAAATGAAAACGGTCAGATGGATAATTTTGCCATGAATGATAAATGTGCAGCAGGCACGGGAAGGTTTCTGGAAGTCATGGCCAATGCGCTGGATGTGCAACTGGACCAGTTGGGAGAATATTCTCTTAAAGCGGACAAACCTGCCAAAATATCCAGTATCTGCACGGTATTTGCAGAATCCGAAGTCATTTCCATGATTGCCAACCAGGAAAAAAGAGAAAATATTATTGCCGGTATTCACGATTCTGCGGCCGCAAGAGTTGCCATTTTAGCATCCAAAACACATCTTGCTGCACCGGTGATGATGACAGGCGGGGTGGCAAAAAATCAGGGCATGCGAAAGGCCCTTGAAGCCCGTCTGGGATTTGATCTTATTGTGGGACATCTGGCCCAGGAAAATGGAGCTATCGGCGCTGCAGTGCTTGCATCACGTCTGTAATATTTAAAGATAAAAGATCTATAAAAAAATGCCGGTCTGGTGAATTTATCCAGGCCGGCAAACATTATTTTGGGGATGTATTTAGACTGTCCAGGCGGGTTTTGATATTTTCCTGAAAGGATAAAAGATCCTGTTCTAAAAGTTTTAATTCATTGATCCTTTCCCGAATTTCTGCAAGCCGTCTTTTCCCGAATTTCAATGCCTTTTTAATCTGGTTTTCCTCATCAAAATCCACTTCTGTCATGCCGATAATTTCAGAAATCTCTTCAAGTGAATACCCGAACCGTTTTCCTCTGAGGATCAGTTTAAGCCTTGCCCTGTCCCGCCGGGAATAGATTCGCTGGTTTCCATCGGTGCGCTGGGGAAAAATCATGTTTTTTTCCTCATAGAACCGGATTGTGCGTGTGCTGATATCAAATTCTTCAGCCAAAGCAGAAATGGTAAATGCATCTTCGGGTTCTTTTTTTTCCTGATCCGGTTTATCCATATTGTATTCCTTGAAGTTGTATTCTCGAAGCCTTTATGGTAATTTGTTCAACATATACCCCAATCAAAATTATATCTGTCATGAACAGCGATAAAAACAGACCCATTATTAGTGTAAGTGGCGGACAGTGTCAAGTTATCCGAAGAATTTAAAGGATCAATTTTTACGGCCAGTTTTGCTTGACAGTCACGATCTTACATGAGACATAGACAGCTTACGTTAACGTTAACTTTTGACTGTTTTAAAAAAAACTGAAAAAAGCACAACACCATATGAGGGAATAAGCATGCATAAAATTTTTTATCCGGATTCCATTGCCATCTGGGGATTGTCCTCCAAAGAGAACAATATCCCCCGACTTATTGTTGAAAACCTGATCCGCTGGGGATTTAAAGGCCAGATCATTGGTATCCATCCCAACAGCCAGGATTTTCATGTGGACGGCATCCAAATCTACAAACATATCAATGAGGTGCCCACAGTTCCGGATCTGGCTGTATTTCTTTTACCGGCCCGTTTTATACCCGAAGCCCTGGATCAGGCAGGCCATGCCGGAATCCGCAGAGCAGCCATTCCCGCGGGCGGATTTAACGAATCCGGAGAAAAAGGCACAAAACTGTCTGAAGAACTGATGCAGGTGGCCAGAAAACACAAGATCCGGTTTGTCGGCCCCAACGGACTTACCGTTGCCAACACAGCCAATGGCCTGTGTCTGCCCTTTCTGCCCATTTTCAGTCCCCCAAGCGGCGGCATGTCCATCATCACCCAGAGCGGGGGGGTGGGAATTTTTTTGTGGAACCTTCTGGGAGACGAAAACATCGGCATGGCCAAATTTGCCAGCATCGGCAACAAGCTGGACATTACTGAAACCGACTGCATTGAATATTTTGGAACAGATCCTGAAACCAAAGTCATCTGTATGTATCTGGAAAGCATTTCCAATGGCCGGGCCTTGATTGAGGCAGCCATGAAAATCAACAAACCCCTTGTGGTGTTTAAAGCCAATACCACCCCGGCCGGAAACAAGGCTGCCATGAGCCATACTGCTGCCGTAAGCAATAATGATGATATTATCAACTCCGCTTTTGAGCGGGCCGGGATCACCCGGATTCACAATTTTGCAGAATTCATATCAGCGGCCAAGGCATTTGAACTGCCGCCTCTGAAAGGCAACCGCCTCATGGTCATGAGTCCTGCGGGCGGGTTTACGGTGATGCTGGCAGACCTGTGTGAGAAAGAAGGCTTTATTTTTGCCGATCCGGGAAAAGATTTTTTCAAGGATCTGGAATCCTATGTGAATTCAGGCGTTGTCAGCATTGCCAACCCTCTGGATTTAGGCGACATTTACAGTCCCAAAGCATTTACGGACATTTTTCATATGGTGCTGCACAATGAAAATGTAGATGGTGCAGTCTTTGTTACACAAAATCCTTTGATGCCCAAAAGTGATGATGTTTTTTACCGGATGTTCAAAACTGATATTTCCAAAGATATTATCGGGTCCATGCGCTCTTCGGGCAAACCTTTTGCCACCTGTCTGTATGCGCCTGAAAAGACCATGTCCAAAACCAAACGCAATCTGAAGGTTCCCATATTCAATTCACCGGAACGCATGGTCAAACTGATGAAACAGCAATACCTTTTTCATAAGAAAAAATCAGAGGGCCCGTTTGAAACACGGCTGCCCAAAGATCTGAACCTGAAACCTGCCCAGGCCTGGATAGATGCACACAAAGGGGTTACCGGAGAAGACACCCTGGATCTTCTGGCTCAAATCGGCATTTCCACACCTGTATCCGGCATTGCCCGTACCCTGGAAGATGCACAGGCGCTGGCCAGAAAACTGGGCTATCCGCTGGTCATGAAAGTGATTTCCCCTGATGCCCTTCATAAATCAGATGCCGGGGGCGTCATTGTTGATATTAAGGATGATGCTGCGTTAAAACAGGCCTTTGATACCATCCGATCAAACCTGACAGCCTATAAAAAAGATGCCCGGTTTGAAGGGGTAAGATTGATGGAAATGGCAAAACCCGGCCATGATATGTTCATCGGTGCCCATGTGGATGATTCTTTTGGCCCGGTTGCGACCTTTGGATTCGGCGGTATTTTTATTGAAGTTTTTTCCGATGTTGAAAATGTCCTGTGCCCCACCAACCAGAAGGAACTTGACCACCGGATCAGACGGCTTAAATCCTATAAAATTCTTCAGGGAACCCGTGGAAACAAAAAAGCAGATATCAACGCCTATCTGGATCTGATTGAAAAAATCAGTCACCTGATGGCGGCCTTTCCTGACATCCAGGAGCTGGATCTGAATCCGGTCCGGGTTTTTGAGGACGGGTCCGGCGCAGTTGCGCTGGATGCCCGTATCCGGATTGATTAACCCATATACCCGGCCCAGGTTTGATCCACCTGATGCTGGAGTTGCGCGATGGCCTCTTCATCCAGGGAGGCAAAGCGCTGCTGGGCATCAAAATAGGATTTGACCGGGGTCCGGGGTTTGCTCAAAGCACTTAACGATGGCCCGGTCAGCTTAAAATCCCCGTCTTCCATCTCATACAAAGCAAAAAGTCCTGTTTTTACAGCAAGTTTTCCTATTTTCACCGTCTGGGACGGTTCAAATCCCCAGCCCGACGGACAAGGGGTGTGCACATGGATATATTTTGGCCCCTTTTTGGTGATCGCTTTTTTGACCTTGTCATACAGATCCAGCGGATAAGCTGCAGAAGCGGTTGCAAGATATGGAATATGATGGGCCGCCACAATCGCGGGGATATCTTTTTTCACCTGGGATTTTCCATGGATCGGCGTTGTGGTTGTTACAACACCCTGGGGTGTTGTGCCTGACCGCTGAACCCCTGTATTCATATACGCCTCATTATCATAACAGATATACAGGATATCATCTCCCCGCTCACATGCGCCGGACAAGGCCTGAATACCGATATCACCGGTACCGCCGTCACCGGCAAAAGCCACGACATTCACCCCGTCTTTTTTTCTGGCGCGCATGGCTGCCCGAACTCCGGTTGCAGCAGCGCCTGTTGATGCAAACACCACGTTAAGACAGGGCAGTTTGGTTGCGGCAATGGGGTAAAGTCCCTGGAGAACTGTCAGACAACTGGGCGGTACGACCAGAATGGTATTTTTACCCAGGGCTTTTAATGCTGTCCTGTACACAATGCCCAGACCGCACCCGGCACAGGCTCGATTTCCCGGATTCACCCACTCATCTTCGGTTAAATTTAAAATTGATGTTTTCTGGTTCATTTTTTTACTCCTGACACTTTAATCCCACCCACATGGGATGATCATCTGATGCTGCAGTGTGTTTGACGGCATTTCGAACGGTTTCAACAAGGATGGATGTTTTAATTTCCCGTCCGCCAAGACCCAGGATAAAATTTTTCATTTCAGGCCGATTTTCGCAGGGATAAAGGGCTGATTTGATATCTGCATACAATGCCCCCTGATTTCCGTAACTCAATGCCTTTTCAAACACCATGATTGATTTTTTCTGATACAGTGCCTCTACAATGGCTTTTTCCGGAAAAGGCCGGTAAAGCTGAACACCCATCACACCGATTTTCAACCCTTCCTGGGAAAGCAGATCAATGACATCCCTGAAATGATAGGAAAGCGATCCCATGCAGACCACGACATGATCCGCATCTTCACATTTATAGGGTTCCACAAAAGGATGACCGCCCCGGCCAAAAGCGGCTTGGAATTTTTTGTCAATTTCTTCAAGGACCTGAATCGACCCGCGCATATCCTGATGAAGACAATGCCGGATTTCCATATAACCGGGTGCTGTCTGACCGTGAATATCCGGTCGTACATCCGGCAGGGTCACCGTATTAAAATTATACGGCCTGTCCGGGTCCAGCATATTTTCAGGTGTAAACGGCGGCAGAAAAGCATCCACCTGGTCCTGATCCGGTTTTTCAAAGGGCATATAGGTGTGGGACAGAATATATCCGTCATAGCAGACCATCACAGGAATACTCACCGTCTGGGCCAGATAAAACGCCTTGATCACTGAATCAATAATCTGCTGATGATCATTGGCATAGATCTGTATCCATCCGCCGTCTCTCTGGCTGATGGTATCCTGGTGATCGTTCCAGACTGTCCAGGGGGCTCCGATGCCTCTGTTGGCCACACACATGACAATGGGAAGCCTTGCACCGGCTGCCCAGTGAAGCTGCTCATTCATGTAAAGCAGGCCGTTTGCGCTGGTGGCGGTAAAAGCTCTTGCACCGGCAGATGAGGCGGCAATACAGACTGCCATGGCGCTATGCTCGCTTTCCACGGGGATATATTCAGCTGCCAGTTCACCGGCAGCCACAAATTCAGACAGTTTTTCTGTCAAAGGGGTCTGGGGAGTAATGGGGTAAGCTGCAATCACATTTGCACGGGCAAGTTTTACTCCGGTTGCAGCAGCCACATTTCCCGATTCTATCATATGCATCAGATTATTTCTCCTTGGGTGCAAATTGGGATTCATCCTGCATTTCAATGGCATTGGCAGGACACTCTTGTGCGCAGATACCGCATCCTTTGCAGTACTCATAATCAATGACCGGCGGAATGGTTTTGGTGATCACGGCATCCGGGCAGTAAAGCCAGCAGTTAAAACAGGCAGGTTTTCCGGTTTTAGAAGGAATGCAGACAGTTGTATCAATCACAGGACGAAGAACCCGCCATGATCCGGTTCGTCCGCCGTCTCCGGGCCCGGACTCACTTTTAGACAAAAAATTTGAAAATTTATAAGGTTTCACAAAGCACCTCCAAGCCGGGTTTTCTCATAGACCAGTCTTGCAGCAGCGGCATTTTTTTCCGGTTTTTTGTCTTTGAATTCATTTTCAATTTCCCGCACCAGATCGTCAATATCCAGCAGGCCTGTGGCTTTTGAAAACGCCCCGATAATACCCGAATTCACCACCCCGCTGGGCAGCCCTGCTTCCTGGGCCAGATGGGTGACATCTGCCACGGCCACTTTCATGCCTGCAAAATGATATTCTTCTGCAGGTCTGGGCGTATTGATGATCATCAGACCTCCGGGTTTAAGTCCGGCTGCAACATCCACCTCTTCTAAAAGGGTGTGATCAAGAACTACCACCATGTCCGGGGTATCAATGGGAGACAGATCGTAAATTTTTTGTCTGGAAATTTTAAGGGAAGTGAATATGGGCGCGCCTCTTCGTTCGGTTCCAAATGTGGGCGCCATGACAATCCCTTTATATCCGGATTCAAACCCTGTATGGGCAACGATCTTGGCTGCGGTAATCGCACCCTGCCCGCCCCTGCCGTGCCATCGAATTTCAATCTTTTCTGGTTTCATAAATCCTCATTTAAACTATGTCATTTTTTTTAATGAAGTGTTCATTAAACCCAATATTAACGTTTACGTCAAGTTTAAAAGAAAAAAGCCTGATATCCAATCTAAATTTGAAGAAACAAAAGCTTATTACTTTAGATCAAGGCGACATTATTCCTGACGCAAGGGGGTTATGCGGGATGCTGTTCAAAGCTCCTGGAAGGCTCATTATAAAAATGACCAAGAGTATAGGATAGGTCTGATTTGACAAGCCTCCTACTCTCTACAAGCTGTTGTCCATATTTTCTATTCTATTTTTAAAAAGTATCAGACAAAAGTGAATACCTATTAATAAAGCAATCCCAATAATTAATGGAAGAACAGTTTGGCAAGTATAGTTATATCCTTTCCATATAAGGCTGACTGATGAAGTCAAACCATTTGCAATAAATATAAACGCTGCAAAATGAAAAAATTGAAGTGGCTGTTTAAAATTCAGTGGATTAAGCTTCCATGAAGGAGGGTGCCAAACTTTTCCTGTCCGTTTGTTAATGTATTGTAATGCTATGATAAAAATTAATCCAAAAGGAATAAACAAAAAAATAACAAATAACTGAATAGGTCCGATAGGAAAGTTATTTGTCTGATAACTATCTATATTAAAGAACCCATACAACCCTGAAATAAAAACTAAGCAAAGTCTAAAATAATTCCATTTTGATAGTGGATAGTTCATTTGAACCTCAGTATAAAAAATCATCATTAATCATGGGAAATACCAAGTACCTTCAACACCCCCAGCAACACTTCCCCGCAAATTGAACCAATTAGAAGTAATCCCATATTTTGGACTTACACCCCCATAATAATTAATTTCACCACTTGTGTTAACAGTTCCACCAGCATTTGCAGATACACCCCCGTAAATAGGCCCCAAAGCAAGACTTTCTTCCGCAAACAACCCTAATGAAGCAACTTTAGGACCAGTTTTAAATGTGCATGGATCAGGACTTGTTCCTTTAGGATCGAAGCTAAAGCCACCTCCAATACCATAGCCAAATCTTCCAGACACAAACCATTTCCCATTCGGGTCCTGTCCAATAACCGCACCAACTCCCAATCCATAGTAGCCATCAATAGTTACCGACCAAAGCCCTTCTGGATCCACCAAATTAACCGGATCATTTAGGACATTAAACCAATTAAGCGGCTTTGGGCCTAAAACGGAAGTCTTACAATACCAACCGTTCCCATCGATTTTCTAATTTTGTAAAAGAGCAAGTTTTGAGCTAAAAATGATCTCGGCGTACCCGAACTCTACCATAAAAACTTATATTTCAAGACCTGACCCCGGCTTCTGGGAAAAAACAATCATGTCATCGAATTTCTCGGCATTATTTTATAGGCCTATAAAATAATTATACTCCCAATGGATAGTTTTATAACATAATAACAACCAAACAATTATTTTTAATGTATGCCACCAATCATCCAATAAATTCCCTTTAAAAAATGATATTAGATCAAATTGTCCTGCCTGCCTTACACTGTCTCCAAAGTTTAAAAGATCACCAAAAATAATTTTAAAATACAGATAACATATTGGTATGTTGAGTATAATTAATAAAATCGATTTAGGCTTTTTTAAGAATTCCAACTCAACAAGGTTACTCATAAAAAATATTTTTTCCTTATGTCAGGGTAATAGCAGCCCTGAAAAAATCAACGTCGACAGATAAAGTATGTATGAAAGCAAGATAAATCTTTTATTTAATTCATAAGTATTAGTTAGAATACAATATGTAAATGGAATAAAAAGAATGACTATCGCCGTAATGCTCTCGATCGTGATTAAGAAAACAGTATTTTGGGGATTAATAAAGCTAATTCCAATTAAAACAGGGAACATTAATAGATTAATAATTGCCGAATAATAAATCACAGTAAAAAAAGTAGGAATAACCGCAATCCTTTTTTTAGTTTTTATAAATAACAGGAATTTCAAAAAGATCGCCATTAATAACATTGCATAAATTCCAATCAGGAATTCTTCTAATATGCTACCAAGCTTGGGGTAATTTTGAAATTCAAGATATAATGAGTTTGGGATAAAATTTTTATTAAAGAACCAATCAAACAAACCTATCCCCGCAGATAAAAGAATAAATAAAAGGAGACCAAAAGTTTTTAATATCGAGCATGGCTGGAAAAACGATATCGGATTTATAAAAGAGTCCAACACGATAGCTAAAAAATAATTTTTATATTTTTGTTCCATCATCAATGCTTTTGTAGACGACTTAAAGTTTACACGCGTTATCTAACTGTTTCTGTCTGTCTTTTATTTTTTTAATAACATCTTCAACCATTCCCTCCCCTTTAGTTGAATTTGTAAAAGGGATTGGGTTGATAAGTGTATCAACAACTTCTTCAATTACCTTATAGCCATCTTCTGGGTTGGGGTGTTCCGATTCAGCTCCCTTTTTAATTTCTTCAGCAATTTTTTTCGCATCTGATGCATCGTCTACTCGGTTTAAAAATTTCCAAATTTTGGGGAAGATCTCTAATCCGATTAATCCCTCAGGATCAACAAAATTAACCGGATCATTAAGGACATATCCATAAAGATCGGTATCCCCGCCTGAAAAGCCAATGGGATCTTTTGCAGTCCATCGCCCTGTATCCGGATCATAATCTCTATAACCAAACCTTACAAGTCCTGTGTCGGCATCATATAGACCGCCTGCAAAACCAA
>JAHJLV010000077.1 GCA_018821535.1 Pseudomonadota bacterium
ATAATCCCCAACAGACTTTCCATCGTAGATAACCTGGATAGGAGCCTGGGCTATCGCAGGGATACCTAACTTTGCCAATTCAATCAGCAAGGCATTTTCATAAACCTTCTCTAAGAAGCCATACCCAAGAGCATTATAAACCTTGTAGAATGCCTTTATGATTTTCTCAGTTAATTCTACATGCTTAAAATCCTGAAAATCTGCGTTCATCTGCGTCCAAAAAATGAAATTCCTATACTATTAAATTAAAATTCTAATTGAGTCATGAATAGATTATAAAAATCATTAATTGAGTTTATAGCATATAATGGTTTGGCTTTATATATCATATTTGCATCACCATAACCATCTAATATAGCCACTGACCTTAAGCCATTATTATGCGCGGCAATAATATCTGATGCATCATCCCCTACCATTAAAGTGGTATCCTTTTCAATGCCCCATTTATTAATTAGATAAGATACCATTTCTGTTTTATTCATTTTTTCTCCTGTCACTACATCTAATGATACCACATCATCAAAATCATCAATCATCAAATTTTTCAATATTTTTTTTGTAGCAAAAAAGGGTTTATTTGTTGTAATAAATATTTTGATGTTATGCTGTTTTAAATCATGAATAAGTTCGCAAACACCTTCATATAGTCTCGTTTTCAAAAAAGAGCTATTGTCGTAACAGTTTCTAAATTCTCTTATTACTATACTAGTTTGTTCCTCATTTAGACTTGGTGTGATCTTTTTTATCAGTTCATTTAATGGTGGCCCTATAAAAGACTCACTTATTTCCACATTAGAAAATTCAGGAATTAAACCATAAACCTCTTTCAAACAATAAACTACATCCCCTGCTGAATTAATCAATGTTCCGTCTAAATCAAATATTATATTTTTAATTCCAAACTTATCCATGGTTATTTTCTGTCCTCTGCAATAAGACAAGTATCAACATGTTTCCCAAAATATTTAATCTCTAAACTGTCTTTTAATGGTTCCTCAAAAAAGTTCCCAGTTACAAAAAGCAATTTCTATAGGATTAACACTTTGACATCAACGACTTACAGGTGCTCTATGACCTTAAATATTGTTGCCAAATCTGCCGGTTTAATAATTTTTTCCACTTCTGGAAATTTATATGCGATCTCGTTGCTGATCTCTTCGGCGCGCATAGAAGCAATAATTACTGTATCGATCTTTTTGTCAGGAATGATTGACGGCGATGCTACCCTATGTCCCCAGAAATTGCTCCCCTGTTTTTTGATATTATTATCGACTACAAAAATGTGGTTCTCTCTCAAGCTCTTCGATCTTTCGAACAGTTTTTGCGCACTATCTCCGCATCCCCACACGGCCACTTTTCTACGGTCTTGAAATAATAGAGTAAACACGTGGTTAATGAATGCATCATTGATATTCATTCGCTCCCGACAATGGGGACATATTGGTTTGTATCCGGTAAGAGTTCGGGAAAGAGGAGAGTAGGTTTGTTCGCTTCTTCCCTTACATTTTCCGCAGACTATCGAAAGGCGGCAACCGGAGCCCGAGATGCCAAGTATTTCAATTGCATCCGGAGTATAGGAATATTTCTTTTGATAATATTCAAACTTTTTTTCAAGCGCTTTATATTCATTCTCGCTCATCTTTGAAATATTAATTAAAGGACAATTGTCTTCTAAATACTTCAACTTGTCTTTGATTATCCCATGCTCGTAAGCAAATCTATATATATGTGCTCCGGGAAACACCCTTATATAAGTCAAATCGAGGTGGTATTCCCGATGTTTTTCCCACCACTTCAAGGAGTTATTTGCTTTTTCCCAGGTTTCTTCAATATCCCCAAAGATGAGGGCCCCTTGAATCCCAACTTTGGCTTCCTTTGTCAGCTTCAAGGCATTTTCTATCTGCTCCACTGTAATATGTTTCTTCATACTCTTTAATATGGTGTTGTCTGCACTCTCAACTCCATAGCTGATCACGTTACAACCGGAATATTTTAGGAGGTCTATCAGATTTCTATCTACATGATCGGCCCGTAGCTGAACACTCCAATTTATTCCGTACGTTTCCGCCCGTTCCTTTATCAATTCGCAGAAATCACGGGTTCTATCCCGGTCAAGAGAAAATAATTCATCACCTACACCCAGATATTCGATCCGATAATGGGACAACATGAAATCCAGTTCCCGGAAGAAATCATCCAGAGAGCGTTGCCGGTACTTCTTCCCGACGGGGTGATAACAAAAGGTGCAATCAAATGGACAAGACCTGCTGGCGAGCATATAGGCATATCGAGTCTTGCCGGACGCCTTGGAGGTATCCAGGTAAGCTGAAAAACCGAATCCTTCATAGTCCGGCCAGGGAATTGTCGCCAGGTCAGAAATTTCTTTACGCGCTCTCGTCGTGTGAAGGCGGCCATTTTTCTTATAAATCAAGCCATCTACCTCGGCAAGGTCCAAATTCTTTTCTAAGGAATCAGCAAGGTTACATACCGTGATTTCACCTTCTCCGATAACCCCAAGATCCGCGCCTAGTCCCTCCATGACCACAGATGGCTGACTGCTTACCATCCCACCACCAACAACTGTGATGATGTCCTCCTTTGCTCTGCTGGCAGCCAGAATGACATCTTTC
>JAHJLV010000005.1 GCA_018821535.1 Pseudomonadota bacterium
CTTTTTTTCCAGTTCGGGAAGGATTGCTCTAAAGCCTTTGGATTCCAGATCTTTTTCCAAAGGGACGATTTCCTTGTCAAGGAATTCACGTGTTAAATCCAGAATAGCCTGGAGTTTTTCAGATGGTTCAAAAGACATACGTCCTCCTGTCTTGTTAGATGATGCGTTTTCATCAAAAAATTCAAGGTAAGGATAGCGTGGGTTTCAACAGAAATCAAGAAAAACTGAACAAATGCTCGATTTTTTTTATACCGATGATCTGTTTTTTAAATTTCAAAAATGACGGCGGTGTTTCAAATGACATTAAAACACCGCCTGGACATACTTTTTGTTTAGATCAGATCAAAACGATCAAGGTTCATTATTTTATTCCATACGGTTACAAAATCAGTTAAAAATTTGTCCCGGGAATCTTCACACCCATAGACTTCTGCCAGCGCACGAAGCTGCGAATTCGAACCAAAAACCAGGTCTACACGGGTGGCTGTCCATTTCAATTCCCCGGTGGCACGATCCCGGCCTTCATACAGGTTTTTATTTTCAGCTGTTGGCTGCCATACTGTTCCCATGTCCAGCAGATTTACAAAAAAGTCATTGGTCAGCGCCTCTGGCTGATGGGTAAAAACACCATGTCTGGATTTTCCATAATTGACATTCAACACGCGCAGACCGCCGATAAGCACTGTCATCTCAGGAGCTGTCAGTGTCAACAGCTGGGCCCGGTCAAGCAGCAGCTCCTCTGCCGGAACGGTAAATTCTGTTTTCAGATAATTACGAAAACCGTCTGCGCCTGGTTCAAGCGCAGAAAACGAATCCATATCGGTCTGTCCCTGGGTTGCATCTGTCCGCCCCGGTGTAAAAGGAACAATCAGGGTTTGACCGGCATTTCCGGCGGCCAGTTCAACACCGGCGCATCCGCCCAGAACAATCAGGTCTGCAAGGGATACCTTTTTACCGCCGGCCTGTGCAGCATTAAAGGCTTTTTGAATTTCTCCAAGGGTCTCAAGCACGGTTTTAAGCTGATCAGGCTGATTGACTTTCCAGTCTTTTTGCGGGGCAAGCCGGATGCGGGCACCGTTTGCTCCTCCGCGCCTGTCTGATCCTCGGAATGTGGATGCGGATGCCCAGGCCGTTGACACCAGCGCAGAAACAGACAGGCCTGACGCCAGTATTCTGGCCTTGAGATCGGCAATATCCGCTGCATCAATCAGTTCATGATCCCGTTCCGGGACAGGGTCCTGCCAGATCAGTTCCTCTGCCGGCACTTCCGGGCCCAGATATAAGGCACGGGGGCCCATATCACGATGGGTCAGCTTGAACCAGGCCCTGGCAAACGCATCTGCAAATTCTTCAGGGTTCTGCTGGTAATGCCGGGCAATGGGTTCATAGATGGGGTCAAACCGTAAAGACAGGTCAGCGGTTGTCATCATGGGCCGGTGCTTTTTGGATGGATCATGGGCATCCACCACCATGTCCGCTTCTTCCACATCCTTTGCCAGCCACTGATTTGCACCGGCAGGGCTTTTAACCAGTTCCCACTCATATTTAAACAGCACATTCAGATACCCCATATCCCACTGGGTTGGATTTGCCTTCCAGGCGCCTTCAATGCCGCTGCCGATTGCGTCCTTGCCTTTGCCGATGCCAAAACTGTTCTTCCAGCCCAGTCCCTGTTCTTCAAGACCGGCTGCTTCCGGTTCCGGGCCCACATGGGATGCCGGGCCTGCGCCATGACATTTACCAAAGGTATGTCCGCCAGCCACAAGGGCCACAGTTTCTTCATCGTTCATGGCCATCCGCGCAAAGGTGTCCCGGACATCGCGGCCGGACGCAACAGGGTCGGGATTGCCGTTCGGCCCTTCAGGATTTACATAAATCAGCCCCATCTGAACCGCAGCCAGCGGATTTTCAAGATCCCGATCCCCGGAGTAGCGGCTATCTCCCAGCCATTCTCCTTCAGAGCCCCAGTAAATATCTTCTTCGGGTTCCCAGACATCTTCACGGCCGCCGGCAAATCCAAAGGTCTTAAATCCCATGGATTCCAGCGCACAGTTACCGGCCAGAATCATGAGATCTGCCCATGAAATTTTTCTGCCGTATTTTTGCTTTATGGGCCAGAGCAGGCGTCTTGCCTTGTCAAGATTAACGTTATCCGGCCAGCTGTTAAGCGGGGCAAACCGCTGGGACCCTGATCCTGCGCCGCCGCGACCGTCACCGGTACGATAGGTTCCTGCACTGTGCCAGGCCATCCGGATGAACAAAGGGCCATAATGACCGTAATCAGCCGGCCACCACTCCTGGGAATCGGTCATCAGGGCATAAAGGTCTTTTTTTATTGCTGCCAGATCAAGTTTTTTGAATTCTTCGGCATAGTTGAATTTTTCCCCCATGGGATTGGACTTTGAAGAATGCTGGTGCAGGATATTGAGTTTGAGCTGATTGGGCCACCATTCACGATTTGATGTTCCGCTTGCTGCAGTGGGTTTATGTGTTGCACCCGTTACCGGGCACTGACCATTTCCATTTGACATATTGACCTCCTTTTTTTATTAATCAAAAATAAAATAACAACTATCATGTGATAATCATTATCAATTATAATATAAAAAATATATCAGACTTTTTCAGACAGACATGCGCTGCAGATCCCGAAAAAATCCAGTCGATGACTTAAAATCCTAAAATTTGTTTCAGATTCAACTTCTTTTTTCATTTTCTCCAGACTGTCCAGGTCCGGATCAAGAATTTTTTTACATTTAATACAGATCAGGTGCGGATGGGGAAAAGGCCTGTTTCCATCATATCGGTTGCTTCCATCCGGGAATCCCAGCTCAAGAACTTCACCCAGTGATTTAAGTAATACTATATTTCGATATACCGTTGCAAGACTCATTGTGGGAAACTCTTTTTTAAGCCGGGCATGAATATCCTCAACGCTGGGGTGGCCTTCACTTTTTGCAAGAACATTAACAATGGCCAGTCGCTGAGGCGTCATCTTAAGACCTGACTGCCTTAATTTCCGTATAATAATCTCACTTCTTTTTTTATAATCTGACAAAGATCCCGCCTGTTCAGTATTAAATGATAATTGTTATCATTTAATACTGATATCCATTTGCTGTCAAGCCTTTTTTAACAGCCTTTTTTAAATTACTCGTATTTATTATGTTATTTCAAGGAATCAACAATAAACGGAGTGCATCTGAGCGCAATACTTTTTTTCTTTATCCAGATTCGGACCATGGATACGGAATCCCCGCTAAAACTTGTGATGTTCGGCTGTTCTTCCACAGACAGGATATCCTTGATATTAAATTCATAATAAAACGTATGCTCACTGAAAGGATCAGAAACAAGAATAACCCGGTTCTTTTCGTAGGGATGTTTTTTAGGAGAACCACAGAATGAAACACAGTTCTTCTTGTCGAGATCCGAGGATCGGACAAATTTCTGGAGTTCCAGTTTGTCTTTTATTTCAATAAATTTATTAAAGGTCATGGATCAATGCCCCGCCATTTTTAGATACATTAAAATTCCAGATCGATTTCCTGAACAAAATCGTCATTTGCATCTATCAGATAATTGATGTCAAGTGCGATGTCAGAATAATCGTTTTCACTGTTATCCAGCCCGCAAACTTTACAGATGTTTGATTTGGGAGATAACAGCATACCACAATCCATACAAAAGTCTTTAGACATTTTTTCCTCCTTGATTCAGGTTCCGGTTAAAGTGATAATCTGCACAAGGGATTACCACCAGACCCCCATATTTTTCCAAAAAATAAATTAAGAAATAAAACTGTCAAGACCTGTTTTGCCCAAATATATTCTCAAATAACTGCTCCAGTGGCGACCGCGATGATTCAAAAGGATTTTCAGGGATCAGCGGCTCCACATGCCTTGCTGAATGCGACCCGGATGAAACTGTTTTGCAAGTCTGCGATAGGCATCTTTAATATCATTCAGTGTTGCGTCTGAAGTTATCCCTAAAACAAGGTAATAGTCTTTTGGCATAATGTCCTCCCACCTGATAAAGCTTCTTCAGCTGAATGTACTGAAACCATAAAATTTTGACATTACTATGTCAATAAAAATATTAATCATAATGAAAATTTTATTGACACACAGTTTTTCATGCCTATTTTAATTTCGAATCAAAAAACAGAGGGTTGACCATCGACCTTCCAAAACAAAAAAACAAAAATAAAAGGAGGCGGAACTATGTTTACAAGAATGAGTGATATCGACAGAATGTTCGGAGCCATGGATCTGCTCCGGAACAAAGTGGACAGAATTTTTGGTGACTTTGACAGGTCTTATCTTTACGGCCCGGCCTTTGCAGCAACCAATTCTCCCAGAACCAATCTATTGGAAAACGGCGACAGATTTGAAGTTCAGGCAGAAGTACCGGGGATTTCAAAAGATAATCTCGATATCAAAATCCAGGGAAACTACCTTGAAATCAGCGGGAAAAGACAGATTGACATCCCTGAAGGCTATAAAATTCACAGAAATGAACGAGGGACAGCCGCATTCTCCCGCAGTTTCACACTGCCGGATGATGTTGATTCCGAAAAAGTAGAGGCCACGATTAAAGACGGTATCCTGTATCTGAGTCTGCCAAAATCAGAAACAGCAAAACCCAGACAGATTACCATTAATTAATGCAAGAATTGATCAGTTTTTTAATCAGGAGGTTATCATGAGTGAGAAAAAAGATATTGTCAAAAAACAAGATGCCGCAGTTGAAAAAACACGGGCACTGATATCTGCAACTCCGGCTGTGGATATCTATGAAAATGATAATGAAATCCTGCTGCATGCTGACATGCCGGGTGTGGCAAAAGAAGATGTTTCTGTGAATATAGACAATGGAACTCTCTCTTTATCCGGCATCCGGCGATTTGACAGCAAAGGGGTTTTTGCCTGGGAAGAATTTTCTGATGTGGAATATATCAGAAGTTTTTCAGTCCCCCAGACCATTGATGTTGAAAAGGTAAAAGCAGAACTTAAGGATGGTGTGCTCAAACTTCATCTGCCCAAGTCCGAGGCGGCCAAGCCCAGAATGATCGAAATAAAAGCAGCATAATACCTGCAACAGATTAAATCACCCTATAATAAGGAGGAAGAACTATGTACACAAGATTAAGTGATATTGACAGATTGTTCGGGAACATGAGCCTTCTTCAAAAAAGACTGAACAATCTCTATGATGATTACGGGAGATCATCCGGGTATAAATGGGGATTTGAACACACATCCCCGCGGACCAATCTATATGAAAACGGTGATAATTTTGAACTCAAAGCTGAAGTTCCCGGACTTGCCAAAGAAGATCTGAATGTAAAAATCCAGGGAAATTATCTTGAAATCAGCGGTACCAGAGGATCCGAAACTCCGGAAGGCTATAAAACCCATAAAATTGAACGCGGGACAGGATCTTTTTCCCGAAGTTTTACACTGCCGGCAGATATTGATTCATCAAAAGTAGAGGCAACCCTTAAAGATGGTGTTTTATACCTTGTTCTACCCAAACATGAGGCAGCAAAACCCAAAAAAATCAGCATAAACTGAACTTCTGGAAAGATCTTTGTTTAAAGAAGGTTACCCCAAAGGAGGTCACTATGGATAAAACAACAGACATCACCAAAAAAGAAACCAAAAATATTGAAAAAACACACGAACTGTATGAAACAGCCCCTGCTGTAGATATCTATGAAAATGAAAATGAAATTCTGCTCCATGCCGATATGCCAGGTGTTTTGAAAGAAAATATCAATGTGGATATTGACAATGGCACCCTGTCCATATCAGGGATCAGAAAACTTAAAATAAAAGGAACACCGACTTACGAAGAATTCACAGATGTTGAATATGTCAGAAACTTTTCCGTACCCCAGACCATTGATGTTGAAAAAGTCGAAGCAGAATTAAAAGACGGCGTATTAAGGCTTCACCTTCCCAAATCCGAAGCAGCCAAACCCAGACAGATAGAAATTAAAACCGCATAAATCACTATATGGCGCAGCTTGATTCCACAGACCGGAATACGCTTGATTAACGTGTTCCGGTCTGTTAACTTCCCGGTCTGTTCGCGTCCCGGCCTTGACAACCTGTCTTAAAAAGCATAGATAAAAATCCATGAAAATTAAATACAATTCTCCTGTCATCCTGACTTATACCCTCATATCGATATGTATTCTGGCCATTTCCAGCACCGGAACCATGATAAAATATTTTTCATCTCCGGCATATTTTTCATTTTCCGACCCGTCCTTTTATTTCAGGTGTATTTCATATATTACAGGTCATCAGAACATGCCGCATCTGGTCGGGAACCTTATGATCATTCTCCTTGTCGGACCACTGCTTGAAGAAAAATACGGTCATAAAAAACTTCTGGGAATGATTTTGATTACTGCCATATCCACAGCGCTATTAAACGCCCTGCTGTTTTCAAACTCGCTTGTCGGCGGAAGCGGAATTGCCTTTATGCTGATTCTGCTGGGTTCGTTTTCTAATATAAGAACAAAAGAAATCCCCCTGACCTTTATCATCATCGCCTTTCTTTTTATCGGCAGCGAAATCATTTCAAGTCTTAAAACAGACCAGATTTCCCAATTCAGTCATCTTGCCGGTGGTCTGGTGGGTGCAGGGTACGGGTTTATTTTCCCGGCCGGGAAATAGCCTGTGGTGTTTAAATCATTGACTTTTTTTGAATTTTGGCATACAAATTCAAACATTCAGGTGCCTTAAAAAAGGTACAAAAGGGAATCCGGTTTAAATCCGGAGCGGGCCCGCCGCTGTATTTGAGTACGAACACTGCACACTGCCACTGTCTTTTTAAAAAATAGATGGGAAGGCGCAGTTACTAGGTTGATCCAAAAGTCAGAAGACCTGCCTGAATCATAGAACGTGTTTTCCGTGGAAAAGAAGACATATTTAAAATTCGGATAAAAAAAAGGGAATACTCCGGATCGATTTTAAATAATCGACCCGGAGTTTTGTTTTTTTAAAGGGTCTTAAAAAAATACGTGATTCACGTATTATAAAAAGGGAACCAAAAATGAAAACACACTGGCATAAACTGACAGATGTCCTGATTGCCATTTGCTGTATAACCTTTCTGAGCGCTTCATTCGCAGTCGCAGACGATATCCGTGTCAAAGATTCAAGAGGGACTGAACTGATCTTTGCGGCACCGCCCCAAAGGGTGATCTGCATTGCACCGTCTGCTGCGGAAATCATTTTTGAACTCGGGGCAAAGGATGCGGTCACAGGATTGACCCACCATGATGCAACCCTTGAAGGCGCAGAAGAAAAAGAGGTTGTCGGCGGTTTTTTCCAGCCCTCGGTTGAAAAAATAATAGCCCTGAAACCGGATCTGGTCATTGTGTCAGACGTTCATGAGCCCATCATGGCTGTGCTGAACACTCAGGGAATCAAGGTGTTTGTTTATGACACCCCGGGCCTTGAGCAGTCTTTTGACACCATTACCACCTTTGGTGTTCTGTTTGACCGACAGGAACAGGCCCGGAAAATTATCAAGAAAAATACACAAGACATTGCCCTGATACAGAAAAAGCTGGCCAAAGCAGTTCCGGGTCAAAGAAAACGCGTGATCCGGCTGATGGGCAGAGACACAATCATGACACCGGGCAATGATTCTTTTCAAAATGACCTGATCCGCATGGCTGGCGGTATCCCTCCTGATTTCGGCAGAAAAGGCGCTGTTGTGGACGTCACAAAAGAAGAATGGATCAAATTCAATCCCCAGGTCATCTATGGCTGCAAAGGAGATGAAAAAGCAGCTGAAAAATTTTTCTCTCTTCCCGGATGGGGCCAGGTGGATGCGGTTCAAAACCAGGAGATTTATTATTTCCCCTGCGAACTGACCTGCAGGGCTGCCACCTATTCAGGATATTTTATCCAGTGGCTGTCTTCCATGATTTATATGGATGAATTTGCAAAGACACAAAACCATGTTCTTCCGGCAAAAATCCAACCATCCAGACCCCTTCAGATTGATCTGGATTATATAAAATCTGCTGCCATCACCCCGGTCACTATTTATGATTTTAACGACAAAACCCTGATGATTGATTTTCTGCGGCCCATGACCATTGTTTCCACGCTTGAAGGCCAGCGGGATAATATCCTGAGCGTGGGCAACCACTATTCTTCCCCGCCCACATGGGGACCGGGCCATAAAATGGGAATTGATTTTATCCGGGACAGTATTTTACAGGCCAGTAACCGGGGAAAAGAGACCACCTCATTTCTTGTTACCGGCGCTGACATGGATAATTTAAGCATCCAGACTGCTGAATTTAAACAGATGAAAGTCATTGCCCTTGTCACAGCAGGGGTGATGGGCAATGCGGTCCGGATGTCAAAAGACATTGGGATGTACTATGAACCCGGCACCATCAACATGATCATCATGACCAATATGAAATTATCCAGCCGGGCCATGACAAGGGCGATCATCTCGGCCACAGAAGCCAAGACTGCCGCCCTTGAAGATCTGGATATCAGAAGCGCATACACTCCGCAGATAAATGAAGCCACCGGAACCGGCACGGATAATATCATCATGGTCAACGGCGAAGGAACCCTGATTGACAATGCCGGAGGACATTCCAAAATGGGCGAGCTCATGGCACAAGCCGTGTATGCCGCAGTGAACCAGGCCATCCTCAAGCAAAACAGAATTACAGCAAAAAGGCATGTATTTCAGCGCCTGAAAGAAAGGCAGATCTCTGTTGTCAGCCTGATATCCGATATGACCTGTGACTGCACAAACCAGAAAAATATCCAGGAATCCGACCTGTCAGAAAAAATGGAACATCTGCTTCTGGAAAAACAATACAGCGCATTTATTGAAGCTGCCTTTGCCATCAGCGATGAATATGAAAAAGGACTGATCAAGGATCTCACCCTGTTTGATAGCTGGTGTGAACAGATTGCATCCAGCATTGCAGGAAAAAAAATCCATGCAGTGCAGGATTATATTTCAGATCCAAAAATCCCCCGGGTTTTAAAAACAGCCTTGAACTCACTTATTACAGGTTCCTTGTATTATCTGGATAAAACCGACCCAAAAGGCCATAATGAATAACAAACTGTACCCATTATTATATCCATTTTCCGGCCACACAATTTTTATTTGGGCTGCAACAGCTTTTATTTTGCTTTCAGCTGCGTTTTCAGTTCATGCAGACCACAAAATCCCGCAGCGCGTGATTTCGCTGTCCCCCATCATCACTGAAACCATATTTCTTGTGGGCGCAGGCGACAAGCTGATTGCCAATACCAGCTATTGCACCGTGCCTGAAGAAGCCCAGTACAAAGAAAAAATCGGGTCTGTCATCCAGATGAACGTGGAAAAAATCATCCGCCTGAAACCCGATCTGGTAATTGCCAGCCAGCTGTCCAGAGAAAAACAGCTCAAGCAGCTGGAAAAACTGTCTGTTCATGTTGTTCGCGCCCAAAACCCCAGAACCTTTGATCAGATGTGTGAAATGACACTGGAAATGGGTCGGACCCTGGGACATGCTGAACAGGCCCGAAAAATTGTTGCCCGATCGCAGAAAATGGCTGAGGCCATCCTTAAAGAAACACAAGGGCTTGAAAAACCCGCGGTTTTTTTACAGATCGGCATCAAACCCCTGCATTCGGGCAACAAGGATATGTTTATCAATGAATATATCCGTTATGGCGGGGGAATCAATATTGCCGAACACGAAGGAACCGGCGTGTATTCCAGAGAAAAAGTACTGGAGGTTGATCCGGATATTATCCTGATTGCCACCATGGGAAGCAGCAAAAAAGCAGGCAACCTGGAGCGTCAGAAATGGCTGGAATTTAAAAACATGCGGGCGGTTAAAAACAATCGTGTGCATGTCCTGGACCCGGAAATGGTCTGCAGCCCGACACCGGTCACCTTTGTGGAGGGGCTTAAACATATCGTGCCATTGCTGCACCCGGTTCTGATCAATTCTGTAGCGCTTCAGACAGGAGAAGGCAATTGAGTCCAAATATTCAGCACCGGATGACCAGATGGATACTGATTCTTTCAGGACTTTTCTGTCTGGTGCTGGTTGTGGGCATCATTGCCCTTTGCACAGGCGCTGCCGGGATTGATATAAACACCATTCCGGCCATATTGATGACAGGCGGCTCCTCTGCTGAGTACAGCATTTTAATGGAAATCCGGCTGCCCCGGATTCTTTTGGGGATGGCTATCGGCGGCGCATTGAGCCTGGCGGGGACACTGCTGCAGGGCATGTTCCGCAATCCGCTGGTAGAGCCCTACACCCTTGGCATTTCCGGCGGCGCATCCCTCGGGGTCTGCATCAATATCCTGTTCAAATGCTATGCAGTGATTGGAATTATCGCATACCCCCTGTTCGGGTTTGCCGGTGCCAGTCTGGTGATTTTTCTGGTTTACAGCCTGAACCGCAGCAACACCCACGTAAAATCCAACCGGATGCTGCTGACCGGTGTCATGATTTCCTATGTGGCATCCTCCCTTGTCATGCTGCTCATGGCGCTGTCCCACACGGATGATCTGCAGAATATTGTCCTGTGGATCATGGGATCTTTAGACGAGCCCAATACACAGCTTATACAGGTGGCCTGTATCGGGTCTGTGATTGGTCTGTTTATTTCCTATTTTTTCTGCATGGACCTGAATGCCCTGACACTGGGGGATGAAGAAGCGACAAGCCTGGGCGTCAATACAGCAAGAACAAAAAAAATACTATTTATCGTTGCCTCTTTTCTAACCGGATTATCTGTTTCCGTTGCCGGTATCATCATGTTTGTCGGACTGATTGTTCCGCATTTTGTCCGCATGCTCACAGGGCCGGATCACAGGATACTGCTGGCCGCCTCCTTTCTGGCAGGCGCTGCATTCCTGACCGCATCAGACGTGATTGCCCGGGTGATTATTGCACCGCTTGAACTGCCCGTGGGTGTAATTACCGGCATTATCGGCGGGATCATGTTTATCTGGGCACTCAGCCGAAGGCAGGTGAGCCTGTGACCTCAAAAAACATAAAACCGGTTCTGAATGTGAAGAGCCTGAATTTCGGGTATAAAGGCGCATCCATTCTTAAAGACATCTCGTTTTGTATCAACCCGGAAGAATTTGTTGCTGTCATCGGCCCCAACGGTTCAGGAAAAACCACACTGATCAAAACCATTTTAAAACATGAAATACCGGACAGCGGCACCATACAGATCCTTGAAAATGACATCTCCTGCCTGTCCAGCCGGGATCTTGCCATGCACATATCTGCCGTCATGCAGGCCATCGACCCCACAGCCATGAAGGTGCGCGACTATGTGCTGCTGGGCCGGATGCCGTTTTTCCGAAAATATCAGTTTTTTGAAACCCGGCAGGACCTGGATATTGCACAAAAATATATGGAACTGACGGGTATCGCACACCTGGCAGATAGCCAGATGACACAGATCAGCGGCGGCGAGCGCCAGCTTTGCGCCATTGCAAAAGCCCTGACCCAGGAACCGGATCTGCTGGTTTTGGATGAACCGACATCCCATCTGGATATCACCCACCAGAAAACCATTCTGGACTTGATCACCACGCTTAAAAAAGAATTGTCCCTGACCATTTTAATGGTGCTTCACGATCTGAATCTTGCAGCTGAATATGCAGACCGGCTGATCCTGCTGAGCAAGGAAACAAAAACCATCTTTTCTTCCGGAACCCCGGAAGACGTATTAACCCAGAACCATATCCAGACCGTGTACCGGACACAGATAAAAGTGGAACCCAATCCGGTTACGGGCAAACCCTGGATATTTATTATTAACGATATGAACCCTCATGAGTAAAAACACTATGATTGATGTAGCAAAAAGACTTTCACTGATATCACTGAGCGTTGTGTTCATCCTGACCGGTCTGATGTCATCCGGCTTCTGCCAGACACCGCAGGCCAATACCACTGACAGCAACCCCCTTTCATCCCGGGCACAGCAGCATGTTGAAAAAGCCATCCACATGGATCAGCAGTCCCAGGAAAGAAGAACACACTGGGAACAGGAAAAAATAGACCTTGTCAATACCTATGAACAGCTTGTGCAGCAAAAACAGTTCCTTGAAACCGAAAACAAAACCCTTTCCGAACAGCAGAAATACCTGCAGACCCTCAACCAGACCATGACCCGGCAGATAGAAGACTCCATCCGGGTGCAGGAGGAGCTGTCTCCGTTCCTGACACAGGTTTATGAACAGCTTGACACCTTTATTGCCAGTGATGCTGCTTTTTTAGAAGAAGAACGCTCCACCCGCCTGGCCACTCTGGACAAGATCATGAAAGACCCCCAGGTCACCATTGCAGAAAAATACCGGAAAGTCATGGAAGCTCTGTTTATCGAAGCTGAATACGGTTCAACCATAGAGGTTTACCAGGACAGAATTCAGCTGGGCAGCAAAGAACAGGAGGCAACACTGGGCAATATCTTTCGCCTGGGACGAATCTGCCTTTTCTTTTTATCCCTTGACCAGAGCATTTGCGGGGTATTCAACCCGGCTGAAAACACATGGCAGAAGCTTTCAGACAAACACCTGCCCGCGATCCGGTCCGCAGTTGAAATCGGAAACAAACGCAAACCTGCAGAACTTGTGCCCCTGCCCATCGGGCGCCTTGCAGTGCCAGGAGGTGGCAAATGAAACAATTCATATCTCTTTTTCCGGGCTTTATCTTTCTGATTCTGGTTCTGGTCACCATTGGGCTGACCCCTTTTGCAACCGCACAGGATATGCGTGCCATCTATCAAAAAGCAGAACAGGAAAAACAATCTGTTTTAAACAAAGCACAGGCCCAGGCACAGGCTGCACAAAACCGGGCACAGGCACAGCTTGATGAAATTCAAAATGATAAAACCCGCCTGCAAAAAGCCATTTCAGACCTCAAGGCCGGCATCAAAACGCTGGAAACAGATAACCAGCAGATTCAAAGCAAAATCGATGTTCTGAAAACCCAGAAAGAAAAACTGCGGCTGAGCCTTGAAGAAATATCTGCTGTGACCCGTGAGTTCCGGGGCGTGGTTCAGACCAATGCAAAGGATCTCAAGGCTGTTCTCATGCAAAGCCTGCAGTCCGGGCTGGCACCGGGCCGCCATGATTTTCTGGAACCCATCATTCTCGGACAAAAATTCCCCACCATGGATGATGTTCAAAAAATTTCCGAGGCCTTGTTTTCCGAGATCCGGTTATCCGGCCAGGTAACTGTGAAAAACGGCCCCATGGTGGACAGAACAGGAAAGGAACAAGAGGCAAAACTCCTGCTCATCGGAAATTTCACCGGCATCTATACCCTGGACAATGAAACCGGATTTTTACTGTACTCGGACAGCAGCCAGCGTTATTTTGCCCTGTCCCGCCTGCCCTCGTCAAGAATCAGGAACAACATCAATGCCTATCTGGACGGAAAACAGGATGATATCTACATGGATGTCTCAAAAGGCGGTGCCATCCGTCAGCTGGCTCACCAGCTCAGCCTGGTGGATCAGGTGCCCAAGGGCGGTGCCATTGTCTGGCCGATCCTGGCGATTCTGGGATTTGCCATTCTCATCCTGATCGAACGGATCATCTTTTTTTCGCGGCGCCACATCAATGCTGAATCGTTGATGAACACCTTGCGGGAAAAAATTATTGCAGATGACTGGGACGGCTGCAAAACCCTTCTTGAAGGCAAAAAACAAAAACTGATTCCCAAAATTCTGCTGACTGCCCTGGCATTAAAAGACCGGCCCCGGCCTGAAATGGAAAATGCCCTCCAGGAAGCCATTTTGGGAGAAATTCCGGCCATTGAGCGCTTTTTATCCACTCTGGGAATGCTGGCTGCCATTGCCCCGCTGTTAGGACTTTTAGGGACGGTCACCGGCATGATCAACACCTTTCATGTCATCACCTATTACGGCACAGGCGATCCCCGGATGATGTCCGGCGGAATCTCCGAGGCACTGGTGACCACCATGCTGGGCTTATCCGTTGCCATTCCCATCATGCTGGCGCACACCCTGCTCAGCCGCCGGGTGGAAACCCAGATTTCCCGAATGGAAGAAAAATCCGTGGCCTTTGTGAATATGGTATTTAAAACCTGGGCTGCCAGGCATTAGGACAGATTCATGTTCATTGAGCTTCTCTACTCCATAGAATATTATATGAGATCCGGCGGAATCGTGATGATCCCCATTCTTACGGTCTCATTTTTCATGTGGATTCTGATTATCAACCGGATGTTTTTTCTGCACCGGCTGTATATCAGGAATATTTCCAGGGAGATGGCAGGACAACTGGTAAAAACCAATCAGGCGCCGGATCAGAAATACCAGGGTGCCAACTCGCTTCTGGTCAGAGAATTTTTAGCTGCCAGGAGCCATGATCCCATACTGGATGATTTTATTCTCGATGAAACCGTGGTCCGGCTGGTCTCCTCTCTGGATACGCATCTGGCCACCATCCGTATCCTGGCCGCAATTGCGCCGCTTCTGGGACTTTTAGGAACCGTCACCGGCATGATGGATACCTTTGATGTGATCACGGTCTTTGGCACCGGAAATGCCAGAGCCATGGCCGGCGGCATCTCTGTTGCCCTGATCACCACCCAGACCGGCCTGATGGTTTCCATCCCCGGTCTTTACATGAGCGGTTTTCTAACCAAGCGGGCCCTTAACGTAAAATACAGGATTGCCGCCACAGGAATGTATCTGAAACGGTTTTTATAATATAACAGGAACACATATGCTAAATATTTCAGCTGCCCGACGGGCAAATACCAAAAATCTGGAACTTAATATCGCCCCTTTGATTGATATGGTGTTCATCCTCCTGATCTTTTTTCTGGTGACCACAAGTTTTTTAAAAGAAACCGGTGTGGACATTTCCCGGCCCACCGCATCAACTGCGGTGAGTAAAACCGCAACCACCATCCTGATCGGGGTGACCAAAGACAATACCATTCATATTGACCGCCGTGAAGTGGATATCCGTGCTGTCCGGGCCAATGTTGAAAGAGCGCTGGCTGAAAATCCCGACGGCAGTGTGGTCATCGTGGCAGACAAGGAAAGCCTGACCGGGCTTGTCATCAATGTCATGGATGCCTGCAAACTGGCTGGTGCGCAAAATGTCTCCATTGCCGCCAGCAGAGGAACTGAACAGTAAATGCCCCAAACAGCACATACGCTTATCCGGCCCGGCAGATCTTTATGGGGATGGGCCGTTGCCGTTGCAGGATCCATTGCGCTGAACCTCACCCTGTTCGGCCTGATGCCCGGACTGATCCAGCGTGTCCCCAATACTCCGGACAAACTGGATGAATTGTCACATATTCAGGTGGTTCGGGTAAAAAGACCCGAGACCCCCCTGCAAAAAAAAGAGCCCAAAAAAAATGTGCCGCCTGAACCCGTCAAGCAGGTAAAACACACGCCTGTCAACCCAATGGTCCAAAAAACCATTGCCAAACCCTATCTGAAATTTGAGCTTAACCCGAAACTGCCAACAGCGCCCACAGATCTGGTCATGCCGCCCCTGGAAAATTTTTCACTGGATGCCCCGGTGTTAAAAGCCGTGTATGATATTGCAGAACTTGACACAGGTCTTATGGCCCTTGTCAAAATCCCGCCGATTTATCCAATCCAGGCCAAAAGAAGAGGCATTGAAGGGTTTGTGGATGTGGAATTTATTGTGACAGCCGCAGGAATTGTTCAGGATATCAAAATAACAGCAGCCAGACCCAAAACCATTTTTAACAGCGCTGTAATCGCCTGCGTTTCCCGCTGGAAATTCAAACCGCCCACTGTGGAAGGCATCCCCGTGGCAACACGAGCTGCAACCACCATAAAATTCAAGCTGGAGGGAAATGATTAATGAAGCACTTCAGCCTGAATTTCATTCTTGTTCTTATGCTCGTGACCCTGTTTGTGAACACGCTGCTGCCTGCCGGAGCATCTGCAAAAGCGGCTGCTTCAAAAACAGACCCGGGCCGCCTTTCACCGGCTGCCGGACTCTGTGTGAACAAGGCTCAACTCTTATATCAAAAAGGACAGATTCAAGAGGCCATCACGCTTCTGGATAAATGTATCAGACAGCCCGAAAATACATCGGAAAAACCCCATTATTATCTGTATTTTCTATTGGGAAATTACTATGCCCTGCTGGAGGATAAAACCGCACAAAAAAAAGCGATCCTAAGCTACCAGAATGCGCTCAAAATACACCCGGCATTTGGTGAAGGCTGGCTTAACCTTGCCAGGTGCTTTTATGAAACACAACAGTATAAAGATGCCGCCCTGGCATTTGAAAAAGGGTATGAATATTGTAAGCCTGAAAAAGGCGTCCATCTGTATTACGCAGCAGTCTGTTATTTTCAGTCCGGCAACAGTGAAAAGGCTCTGGCGCTGTTTAACACCCTGTTAAAGGTTCACCCCGAAGATGTAACCCTTGCGGAAAAAGAAATCCTGATCAACATCCTGTTTTCCCTGGAACAATACAAAACAGCCCTGCCATATATCGAAGAGCTGGCCCATAAGATTCCATATCCTGAAAACAAAAAATGGCAGGAAATCCTGCTGCATCAGTATTTACACCTGGAAATGGATAAAAAAGCGCTGGCATATGCCATTGAACTTACCCGGACAGACACCCTTGAACCCAAATGGTGGAAGGGCCTGTCCCACATCCATTTAAAAAATGATGATCGCAAAAAAGGCCTGGCCGCCCTGATTATTTACGGTTTTTTAACCCCGATGAGCCAGGACGAGCTTGAACTTGCCGCAGATCTTTATTTTTCCCTGGATGCCCCCCAAAGCGCTGCCGACTATTATCTGGCTGCCCTGAAACACAATCAAACCCCGCAAACCCTTGAAAAACTGGCTCAGGCCTTTGCCATGGCCCATGACACGGACAATGCCGTAAAATGGATTGATACACATCTTGAAACCCGGCCTGTGGATGAAAAAGACAGGCAAAGACAGGCAAGGCTGCGAAAACTCAGACAGCAGCTTGTGCAGATGCAGGCGTTTTTTGCAAAAGCATCCCCTGTTCTGCAGCCTTGACCTGTGATCTGACAGACAAACTAAACTGGATTAAAATTCAATGGCAATCCGGGTAAAAAATTCATCTGCCTTATCATCATTACTGCTGCCGGCCGGGGTTTCAAAAGCGGAGCTTCTGTATTCCCCCATAAGGCTGCAGACAAAAGAATCCTTCTCAAATAAGGTATACACCGCGCCGATACTGTATCGATTTTCCAGATTCCCGGCACTTGTCTTATCTGCATCAAAAAATTCATACCTGACTGCCACCAGAAGCGGATCCAGAATCTGATATCCCAGTGAAACAACCCAGGCATTTTCAGTATATTCTTTGTTGTCCGCCACATGCCGTTCCCTTGAAAGCGCACGGATATACTCAAGATCTAAAATAAAATTCAGGGCCCGGGCATGCAGGGCTCCCCCAAGGGTGGTGTTCCGGTCCGTATCCCCGGGTTCTGAATTATACGATACAGACAGCAGCAGGTTCTGCATTGGTTCAATGCTTGTGCTGACAATATAGGAATTGACATCATTTGAAACCGTATAACCAGCTGTATTATTACGGGACCAGCCAACGCCTGCATCATTGAGCTTTGTGATCAGGGTTTCACCTTTGTACAGGGTAAAAGAAACATCAAGATTAAAAACAGCTTCATCGGCAAACCCGATGGTAAGACCTGTATCATTGATTTCATATAATTCGCAGGTGATGGGATCGTTAATGAACAGGTTCTCAAAAGACCCGAAGGGCTGCACCCTTTTACCAGCCACAAGGTATAAAGGAAAATCCTGTTTTTTTATTTCAAAAAATGCTTCATCCCAGAACACCCGGGTATCAGAATCCAGGGCTTCTCCTTTTAACAATACGCTGGCGGTGACATATTCATGCAGGCCCGCCTCAAGACCCAGTTCAACCGTGCCAACATCAAGATCAGATGTGGAATTCCCCGCTGAACGATCTGAAAGATCAGAATCATCAGAATAGGAATAATCCATTTCAATGGCGCCGGATAATTTAATCCTGTCTGAAATCTGTGCCGGGCGGAATCCATCCTGTTGATTCGCCATCTGTTTTTCAAGTTCAGTTATTCTTTTTTCCAATGCCGGACTGGAAGCTGCAAAAACAAAACCTGATTGGAAACCTGCAAAAACAAAGAAGGTTAAAATAATCTTTATTGTCTTACCAAGTGCTTTCATTTTTTCTCCTTAAAAATTTATAAATCAGTGTGTGTAAATCATAAGTGATCAGAATTACTGTCTTTTGACACCAGTTTGACAGACCTAAATAAGCTAATTGATATTTAGTTTTTGATCATAAGGAAAGTTAGATATACAAAACTTTTTAAGAAGTCAACATAAATTTATCGAATAAAATTATTTTAAAATTGAACCCACATGACCCCCCAAAAAAAAAGTGCCATTTTTTTATTGACATGCAAAAAAGTTAGGTTTATATAACTTAATCTATTTTTATAGATAGTTTTAATGTAACCTAAAAAAGGAAGAGAATATGACAGTTATAAATTTGAGAGAAATGAATATTGATCAAACCGGCACCATTGTCTCTGTCGGAGCATCAGGAGAGCTTGGCAGAAGAGTCAGGGACATGGGGCTTATCCCTGGAAAGCAAATCAGAATTCAGGGCAGAGCGCCTTTGAACGACCCTGTTTCCTTAAGAATCATGGGATTTACATTAACCCTTCGCAACAATGAAGCAGATTATATTAAAGTAGAGGTTTAAATTATGAGCACTTCAATCGCACTGGCCGGCAACCCGAATTCCGGAAAAACCACCCTGTTTAATGCATTAACCGGAGCGCGGCAGCATGTGGGAAATTATCCGGGCGTAACTGTTGAAAAAAAACAGGGATTCTGCAAAACAGATTCCGGTGAATTTGATGTGGTGGACCTTCCCGGAACATATTCGTTATCTGCCTATTCCCTTGAGGAAGTCGTTGCAAGAGATTATATTGTGAATGAAAAACCATCCATGATTGTCAATATTGTGGATGCTTCCAATCTTGAAAGAAATCTGTACTTATCTGTTCAATTTCTGGAAATGGGGATTCCGGTCACGATAGCCCTTAACATGATGGATGTTGCCCAAAAAAGAGGCATTGAAATTGATATTGAAAAACTTTCTATCCTGTTAGGCGTACCCGTTGTCCCCACTGTTGCAAGAACCGGCAAGGGCAAAAAAGAGCTGTTAGATACCATTGTTTTGCGCAAAGATTTAAACCCTGAGCCGGTTCATATTTCATACGGGTCAGACATTGACATGGCACTGGATCAAATGGTTGACATTATTCGGTCTTCCGGATTTCTTACGCAAAAATACCGATCCCGCTGGATTGCCCTGAAATACCTTGAAAATGACCAGCAGATTCTGGATCTGGGTAAAAATGAAAATCCCCGGATTGCCCGGGAACTGGAATCCATAGCAAAAAAACTGACATCCCACCTGGATGTCACCTTGAATGCGCACCCGGAAGGAATCATTGCAGACCACCGGTACGGTTTTATCAATTCAATATTAAAACAGAATGTCATTACGTTCTATCAGGATGAAAACCGCCTGCAGTTATCTGATAACATTGATAAAATCGTAACCAACCGTTTCCTTGGGCCGATCCTGATGGTTGCCGTGATCATGGGCCTGTATCAATTTACCTTTACCTACAGTGAACTGCCTGTGGGCTGGTTTGAAAACTTTTTCAGCCGGGTTTCCGGCATGGCTGACAACGCCCTGGCTGACGGGCTTTTAAAGTCCCTGATCATTTCAGGCATTATTGACGGGGTTGGTGGTGTTCTGGGCTTTGTTCCACTGATCATGTTCATGTTTTTAGGCATTTCCTTTCTTGAAGATACCGGATATCTGGCCAGAATGTCCTTCATGCTTGACCGGGTATTCAGAATGTTCGGACTTCACGGCAGTTCAGTCATGGCATTCATTGTCTCCGGCGGCATTGCCGGGGGATGTGCGGTCCCAGGGGTCATGGCCACACGGACATTAAAATCTCCCAAAGAAAGACTGGCCACTATTTTAACGGTTCCGTTCATGAACTGCGGTGCAAAACTTCCGGTATATGCCCTGCTTGTGGCAGCATTCTTTGCTGAAAACGAGGCACAGGTCATGCTGCTGATCACCATGATCTCATGGCTGGGGGCATTACTGGTGGCCTGGCTGCTTCGATCCACTGTCATCAGGGGAGCATCCACGCCGTTTGTCATGGAGCTGCCGCCCTACCGGCTGCCCACCCTTAAAGGACTTTTAATCCATACCTGGGAAAGAACCTGGCAGTATATTAAAAAAGCAGGCACGGTTATTCTGGGAATTTCAATCCTTCTGTGGGCCATGATGACCTTTCCCGGACTTGATGATCAAGCCTTGAAAATATTTGATACAAAAAGAAACGCCGTCACAGCATCTGTGTCTGAAAATGTCCTTAATGAAATCAGGTATGCGGATACAGACAACCTGTCTGAACAGGCGTCATCTGTCAAAGAACGCCTTACAAACCTGGATATGGAAGAAGCCCAGGCCAATTTAAAAAATTCCATTGCCGGCCGTATCGGTCTTGCCCTTGAAGGAATCACACAGTTTGCAGGATTTGACTGGCGGACAAACATCAGTCTGGTGGGTGGATTTGCAGCCAAAGAGGTGGTGGTCTCAACCCTGGGCACAGCGTATTCTTTAGGAGAAGTTGATCCCGAAGAAACACAGTCTTTATCTGAAAGACTCAAAACCGCCGAAGGCTGGGGGCCTTTAACCGCATTCAGTCTGATCATCTTCACCATTTTTTATGCCCCCTGTTTTGTGGCTGTGGTCTGTATTGCAAAAGAAACCGGTTCATGGAAATGGGCGGTGTTTTCCGTTGTGTTCAACACCACTCTGGCATTCGGGCTTTCTGTGATTTTTTACCAGGTCGGTTCATTGATTTTAACCTAAAATAAAAGGATTTTTTCAGCATGGAATTATTCATCGTCATTATCATTGTGGCTGCAGCTTTATTTTTCTGCATCAAAAGCTTTGTGAAAATCTACAAAGGGGAAGATTCCTGCGGATGCGGTTCAGACTGCTCATGCCCGGGAAAGAGCAAGTGCAGACAAAATATCAAATAAAAATTCATGCCTGACAAACGCTGCAAAAATTGGTTAAGCAAACATGGCATAAATATTGCTTTATTTCAGATAAAATATTTTTAATGTGGAATTGTTCTTTTGACAGAATTTTATCCCTGAATACAAACAAATATTTAAACTGGAGGATTTTTAAATGAAAAAACAAATGTGGCTGATATCTGCTTTTGTTCTGAGCACCTTTTTATTTTATAATTCTGCTCTGCATGCCGGCACAGCCTACATCGAAAGCAATGGCCGCCAATGGCTTCAGGTCTCTGACACATTAGGACTTGCATGGTCTGATGTAAATGCCATTTGTAATTCTCAAACCGGTGAACTTACCGGCAGCGCCGGAGGCATTGATCTATCAGGCTGGACATGGGCAGATGTAGCAGCAGTGAACCTTTTATTCCGTGAGATTTCCAATGGTGCTGGTTTTCCAGACTCCACGCCGCAGGAATATGAAATCCTTGATGCTGCATGGGGGCCAAGTTCCATTGATATTGATGGCAATGGCAGTGACTCTGGCTATTTTCACGTGACCTATATAAACACTTCTTCCAGCGAATATACTGTTTACGGCTGGACCCGCGACAAAGAGCCCGGGTCAGAGGTCGATGCATATGTGGGCAGAATAACAGACTCTCCAACGTATGATAAACTGCAGACAGATGATCTTTCCGGCATTTTTCAAACCCGGGTGGACATTACTGGATTCTGGCTATATCAGGATCAGACAACAAGTGTCCCTGTGCCTGGAGCACTCTGGCTGCTGGGTTCCGGCCTGACAATTCTGGCTGCCTTGAGACGTAGAAAATAAAGATAATAAATTTTCCATTTTGCTACTTTTTTTTCCCATATTATTACTTTTTTTTCATCTTTAGATTCTGAAAAATAATAACACTGGGAAACATCAAAAAAAAACAGCCCTTTGTGTATTGAATCAAAAAATACACAAAGGGCTTTATTTATCTTCAAAGAGTATAATCCAGAATTATCTTTTACCGGTAAAAGTACCTGTCCCATAGGATGAAAAATCCACATCACCCTCAATTTTATCACCGTCAATTGTCCCCGAATATGTCACCGGGATTCCGGATGATTCATAATTGATTTCAAACGTCAACTACTCATTTCGTAAAACGGACGGTTTCCGGGCCTCAATCTGGGCCTAATCTGCGAAAAGTGCGCCCAGTGCAACGGTGAACTGCGGATCTGCCGCTGTTTTAATATCACACAGCAGTGCATCTTCAAGACTTTCAATCAGGCCGGAATTTCTGGCAGGCCCGCCATCAATATAAATCTCTTCTTCCAGATGGCCGCTGCCTGCCAGACTTGCAATTCGTTTTGCAACTGCATTGTTAATGCCTTTGATAATGCTGTATTTGCTGATACCTTTGGCCAGGAGAGACACAATCTCACTTTCGGCAAACACAGCGCAGGTGGCATTAATACTGACCGCTTCAACATCCTCTTTTACATGGAATTCTTCCAGAGGGGTATCCAGAATATTGGCTGCCATCTCAAAAAATCGTCCTGTACCGGCCGCACATTTATCATTCATGCGAAAATCCGTGACCCGGCCCTGATGATCCAGCTTGATAATCTTTACATCCTGTCCGCCGATATTGATCAGGGTGCGTGCCTTTCCTTGAGTCAAAAGCGTAATGCCCGCAGCATTGGCTGAAATTTCATCAACCACTTTGCTGGAAGATTCAATCAGGTTTCTGCCATAGCCTGTCACACAGATTTTGAGGATATCTGCCTGCTGTGCATGACAGGCAGCAAGTCCCTGGTTCATAAGTTCCTGAACCAGAGAAGACTGCCCCGGTTTTGTGGGCACCACCTTTTTCCAGATCAGGCGGGTTTGATCCACAAATACTATTTTTATGCCGGTGCTGCCGACATCAATACCGATTTTCATTGCTCTATACTCCTTAAAGTCCGGTTAAATGCTTCCAGGCGCGTGACAATATTCTGTTCATCTTCTTTGACATAATCGGTTTCTATTTTTAAAAACCGGATACCTTGATCCTTAAGACGCATTTCAAGGATGGATGCTTCCATGTCATAGGGGTGGCATCCTTTTAAAACATGAAAAATCACCCCCTTTATTTCATACTGTTTCAGGGTATGAACCATGGCATTGATCCGCCGGTGATTGTCCGCAAAGGTGGGGCAGGAACATGCGGTATGGTATCTTTGCGCCAGGGCTTTAAGCAAGGCGAATTCCGATGCATCCTCATATGCCACAGTGCCCTGAAGCGTTCTTTCCATGGTGCAGATATCATCTGCTGTAACTGCCATCCCGGCATTTTCAATCAGAGAAAGCATTTTATAATTGGGAAACACAATGGGGCTGCCGGACAAAAAAACAGGAATTTTCCGGATTCCCGTATCCTGCAGGCCGATAACAAAGGTTTCAACTGCGGCCATCCATATCTCAATATCCTGATAGGGCATGGCATTCATGATCAGGGCATACTGCAGCCCTGACACAATCTGTTTGCGCCGCAACCGGATCAGCCGGTCATGGAGCTCAAAGGCTCTTGAATACAGCTTGACAGATCTTAGAAGATTTTTTGAATAAATTTTTTGCCCGGTTCTTTTTTCAAGCCAGGTTTTAAACAGCTGGATTTCATTGTGCCATCTTTTTGCAGACCGTTCTTCTTCCCTTAAGTGCGGCAGTTCCATAAAATGGATATCCGTCTTTTCATAAAGGCCTGCAAGTTCGCTGAATTTTACCACCCAGTCACAGGTGGTGGGAATCACCAGCGGGATACCTTCTGTCTGGTTCATCTCAAGCAGGCCGGATATGGATCTGATCATGGGGCAGGTCAGTGCCGGCAGATGAAGCGGCGCCATGTTCTGGACGGCAAATGACCCGCACGCCAGTTTAAACGGCTGCAGGCCTGCTGCATGGAACAGCTCTAAAGGCGCCTGAATACAGGGCGTAAAAACAATATCTTTGGAAGACTGTTCAATAAACTGCTCGATAAAAAAGGTCTGCTGCAAGATTTTAATAAATGGATCGAGTGAGTCCGAATAATCCGGATGATTACGGATCAGGGAAGTCTGTGTTTCCAGCTCTGTTTGAACCAGATTTTTTGTCCGGGTTTTAAGGCGGTCCAGCCGTGAGGAGACAGGGGTCATTTGGAACTCCATTTCCGGGTCATATACTGCCGCGAAGATGAAAAAATTTTAAAATCAAACCATTTGAAAACAAGGGCATTGTCAACTGGGCAGGATTCAACGCAGTTCATGCAGCCCAGACAGTCCTGGGTCAACACATCCACAGCTCCAGGCATATGGTTTTTTCCTTTTTCCAGATGAACATCCGCAATATCCACAGGGCACATCTGTTCACAGTTGCCGCACCCGGTGCAGGCATGGACATTTTTTTCAAACCGGAAGGGACTGAGTTTTTTAAACAGATGCATCAGGGCCAGCAGGCAGAATACGCAGAAAAACCGTTCTTTAAAGAAAATACCCGCCAGAAAGACACCTGTCAGGATCATGGCCGTGGCTGTAAAACCAATGGTGACACTGTTGGTCATGTCAATATGAAAATTACTCACATTCCCGGTAAACAGCGGAAGAATGGGCCGGGCAGGACAAATCTGGCAGAACGGCAGCCCCCAGTCCGGATGCAGACCCAAATTGGCAATGGCCAGGGGAATCAGTATCAGCAAGGCCAGAAGAATATATTTTACAGGCTTTAAACGGTTTCTGACCTGCCGGGACATGGAAAACTCTCTGATATGCAGCCTTTTACGAATCAGGGTAATCCAGTCCTGAAACAGACAGAACGGGCACAGCCATGCACACCAGAGTTTGGACAAGGGTAGAAACAAAATCAAAAACAGTGCAAAGGGCCACAGCACATGAACAAAGGCTGAAGAAAAAAATACTTCAAAAGCGGTCTGGAATCCCACATGGGTTCTCTGGAGCGCCATCAGATAGCAGTGACCGGCACACCCCTGGACAAAGGGGCATGAAAAACAGGGAAGCGCACTGCCCAGATGAATGCCGAAGCGCCCGCCATACATGAAAACAATGAAGAACACATGCTGCGAAAACAGCCTTATTCTTTCCACCATGGTGTTTTCCTTTTCTTGATCACCCATCCGGCGAACACTAAAAAACCCCCTGCAAGCGCAATGGCCCCGGCCGTATAATTTTCAAACGCATGCCGGGAACGGTGAAGCTGAAAAGTATATGCCAGGTGATATAATTTTTTGTCATGGGCAAGGCAGGTAAAAACCGTATTGTGTTTTACGGCTGTGGAACCGGCCTGTCTGAGCTGTTTATCATGGGACGGTGTATAGACAAACTGCAGCGGGTTCAATGTGTCCGCAGCAAGGGGTTTGATCTGATGATTGTCCGCCACATGAAACCTCACAGGATGCAGGGGATGGAATTGCGTCTTCAGACTGAAGGTTAACGGGATACCGGTCTGATGCCAGTAATAGCTTTCACTGCCCACCAGAAAAATATGGGGCAGTGTTTTCAACACGGCTGCCTCTGACGGTTTGGCCAGTGTCCGCAGGGCCAAAGATCTGGATTTTCCAAAAAGCACCATATCGGTATGCACCACATGATGGGTCTGCCCTGCCCGGGTAAAAACAAAAAGCCGGATCGACGACGGTTTATCTGCAAAAATGCTGAAGGTGTTTTGATCAAGGGGCACTGTATATACTTCCGGACGCTGGTTTTCCTGGAAAAGAACAGATATCTTATCCGTCTGATTTTCCGGCCGATGGACAATAAAGGTCTGCGACACCTGGCCGTTTGGATGTTTTTTCATTTGTGCAAATTCCAGATGCAGCATGTCTTTATTCCAGAAAGTATGATCGGCAGCCCTGGCCTCCACCAGAAAAGGACCAAAGCTGCCGATCACCGGTACACAGATCAAAATTAAATATTTCCAGAGATCCAATAACATAAGAACTATTTTAATAAGACCTGCGGATCGAAATGTCTCATTTTATCAACACCTGAAACAACACCTAAAAATTAAAACTCATGCCGCATTCAAAGGTAAATCCATCATCCGGATACCCAAAATGCGCTGCATATCCTTTGTCAAACAGGTTATGGATATCAGCAAACACCAGAGCTTGTTTTTCAAATACCACCACGGGATGACTCAGTTTCACATCCGTTGCAAAATAGGCATCCAGTTTCTCAGTCTCCGTGTTCAAAGAATCCGAATACTGATCTGCATAGCCTCTTGTAACCCATTCAAACCGGGTGCCTGTCAAAAACTGTGTTCTAAAAATCAGTTTGCCTGAATGCCTGGGGGCATAGCTTAATTCATGACCGGTGTCCTTGTTTTCCGTTTCCTGCCAGGTATAACTCAGATCAATATCTGTCCGGTCAAAAATCTTAAATTGAAAAACCGTCTCAACCCCCTGTTTGACAGCCCGGTTCAAATTAACCGGTTCACTGATATTGTTTATATCCCGCTCATATTTAATCAGATTCCTGGTTTCAGTCCTGAAAAAAGAACAGGAAAACTGATGTTTTCCGGCAAACCGATGATCAAGCCCCATCCCTGAAGATATGATTTTTTCCTTGTCCAGATCCGGATTTCCCCGGACATGATCCATCGCACCGTGGCTGGACTGATAAAGCTGGCCAAAGGAGGGAATCTGTTCTGAATATCCGGCATTGGCTTTTAAAAAGGTGTCTTTGAACACAGGAATGCTGATGCCGGCATGTCCGCCGGGTGAAAAATGAAAATCACTGGCATATTCTCCCCGGACTCCCAGGGTATACACCACAGGCGCTGTTCTGATATTATACTCACCATGGGCAGATAACTGATTCCGGTCATGCTCCCCTGTCAGGGTATGGTCCACCCGGATGTGTTCTGCCTGGGTGCCCAGTCTCAATTCGTTTTTTCCCGATGCACCGGCAATAAAAAAATCTGTGCCCAACCCTGTAGACAATGTATCCAGACGGGATTTGCTTTGATTTTCTGCAGTGTCATCCAGCGTTGCCAAGTCCCCCCAGCCCTTTAACGTAAACGCTGCAAGATCTGAAACCCCTTCAAATTTCATGTCAAGACTTGCCTTTTCATACCGCTGCCGGGCATTGGGTGTTGGATTGTAGGTCGGCCCTGAAATACCATGATCCGATACAAAGAGTTTTCCGTTAATATGCAGACCCTTTCCGTCTTTTTCCCGATCATAGTGCAGGCTCAGGTGTCCCTGATCTTTTTGGCTGTTATCCCGCCTGCCGTCTTTATGCGATCCGCCGCCGGAAATCATGATCTGACTGTCCCCGGAATTAAACTGGCCGGTAGCGCTGGCCGTTGCCAGACCGTAAGATCCGCCTGACAGGCGGATCTTGCCTGTATCCCCTGATTTTTTTCGGGGCATTTTATTTTTGGTCTCAATGAAAACTGCGCCGGCAGCGCTTCCCGGGCCCAGCCAGACTGGAACCGGTGGCATGAACACGGTAATTTTTTTGACAATATCTATGGGGATACTTCCCAGATCAACCCCGCCAAACTGCATGACAGAAGCTGGCCGACCATCAATCAGCACCAGCACAACACCGGAACCGCCTCCGCCGCGGATGGAGATCCGGGTGCCCGGCCCGCCGGAACTGTTGTTGACATCCACGCCGGGCATGCTTCCCAGAACCTCATGAACCTGTTGAAAATTTCGCTTCTCAATCTCTTGTGCATCCATAAAAACGACCCGGGATGGATTTTCTTTAATGAAATCATCAATTTTATCGCCGACCACAACAACCTCGCCAATATCATGGGTTGTCTTTTCCGCCTCATTTCCGTAAGCCGGTCTGACACTATCCAGAGTTATAAAAAACAGACTGATACCAATGACAAGCCGCAGGTAAACAGACAGATTAAACATACCGTATCTGCAGCAGTTTTTCTTCAGGTTCAATTGATCTCTCCGGTTCTGTCTGTTTTTTAAAATGAATACCGATACCCAAGAGAAAAAGCCATGCCAGGTTTCGGGTACCCTCTTTTCTCGTAGTAATCATGATCCAGAAGGTTATCAATATTGGCAAGAATCCTGTGATGATCTTTAAACTTGATGCCCATTGAAAAATCAACCACCGTAAAACTCGGGTACTCTATTTCAGGGTAGCCTGCTGCATTCCAGTCATTGTCTTTCATATGACCCTGAAACCGAGCATTAAGCCTTGCTTCAATCATGCCGTCATCATAGCCTACTCCATAATTTACGGTATGGGTGGCCACATTTTTAACATCTGCCATGGTATGATTGGTCTGCTCTTCTTCGGCATTAAAAATCCGGGTGCCGTTGACAAAAAAAGTCAGCGAACGATCCCATTTTAATGGTGCGCCAATGTCAAATGAAAGCTCATATTCCAGCCCGTGAATCTCTGCCCCCAGGCTGTTCCGGTAGGTTACCGTTGTCGCGTTAATATTTTCCGAAATAATTTTATCATCCACATCGGTATGGAAATACGTAATATCCATGGAAAGCCCTGCTGAGGCTCTGGCAAATCCGATTCCCGCATCCCAGGTAATGGAAGATTCCGGGTCCAGATCAGGATTTCCCAGGGTAGTAGTTGCCCCTGACACACTGTTGGCTGCCAGCTGATAGGCTGTTGGCGGCACAAAGGCTTTTCCCACAGTGGTATGCAGTCGCACCCCCATATCAAACAGATAATTTAAACCCACCCGGGGACTGAAGGTGTCAAAAGTTTCTGTTTTCGGGGTAAATGTGTTCAAATAGGGCGTGGGCTCAGTTGCCACGTCAAAGGTATCATACCGGCACCCGAGCGTCGTTGTCATGCGCTGATCCAGAAAACTGAAAATAGTTTCAACATAACCGGCCATGTTTTCGCGGCTTTCATCGGGAGAATACGGTGCCTTCCGGGTTCCATCCGCATTATAATACCGGCTCTGGGTGTCAATATCCTGATAGTCAAAGCCAAAGATTGCCTTATGTCCATAAAATGAAACCGCATCTTTTATCTGAAACCCCATCCAGTCGATTTCACTGTCCCTTGACTGATATCTGGGCACACTTGTATATGGCCCCCAGCCGGTATAATCCTGGTAGTTTTCAGAAAGTTCCCGGGTTTTATAGGCCGTAAACGAAAAGGCATTGCGCTCACCGATATGTCCGCCAACCGTGGCATCGACTCCCCATCGTTCAATATCTTTTTTCCCGGAAGCAATGTCGCCGTCCGCAAGTTCACCCGGCAGCTCCAGATCAACCCCCTGGTATCCGTCAGCACCGACATCCACCCGCCAGGTATCGCCCAGTTTCATCCCCAGGCGAATATCCCCATTACGGGTTTCATAACTGGTACTGGAACGGGAAGCACCATTTCCCATCTGAATATCACCGCGCTGATCATTGCGGCTGCCAGATATGTCAAAATCCATACGATCATTAAGCCCGCCGCCAATAGCCGCTTTCTGATAATTTCTGCTGAACGATCCAAGACCTGTTTCCACAAGGCCGGTCAGTTTCCCGGTATTTTTTTTGGTGATAATATTGACCACGCCGCCCATGGCTTCACTGCCATATAATGAAGAAGCAGGTCCCTTAAGCACTTCGATCCGTTCAATATTATCGCTTAAAATAGAAGACAGATTTGTGGCACCGGCCGGTCGGCCGTCTATAAGAACAAGAGAATGTTTTGTAATACCGGAAAATTCAGGACGAAATCCTCGAATCCCTATCCCGGTAAGGTCGGTACCATACTCAACAACTCCGATTGAGGCATTTTTCTTTAACTGCTCGGTAAGTGTTTCACCGGTTGTCAGCTCAATGTCCCGACTGTCAATCACTTCAACTTTCGCAGGAATTTTATTGACCGTCTCTTCGGATCGGGTTGCCGTCACTGTTACCTCATCAATCTTTTCCACTGCACTTTCTTCAGCAAATCCGAAAACCGGCCATAAAAAAACAGCTGATAATAAAACTGCCAAAAGCATTTTTTTCATATTTTCACTCCAGTATTTTTTTGGCCGGGATTTACACATAAAAAAAACCCCGGACCATTTTTAAATGGTCTGGGGTTCCCTGATTTTGCCTCAGACTGCTGATGCTGTTTCCTTGTCCACGGGAAACCACATTATTTTTTACCATATTCAGGCAGGTCTTCTGACTTGAGATTCACCCTACTTGCTGCGCCTTCCCGAATGTTACCAGTGGCATCCTGCAGCGTTCGTCCTCTTTTACAGCGGCGGGCCCGTTCCGGATTCTAACCGGATTCCCTATTCTGCCGATTATGCGGCACCTGAATTTTTTCTATCACCTTATTTCAAACAAAAAGGCCTTTTGTCAAGAAAAATTTTTGACCTTCTGCTATATTGACACGATACCTGATGTATGTGAAAATCCGTTAAAAATATCGCACTGCGGGGGATTATGTTCAGCACAATATTGATTTCAGTCTGTACCTTTATGCATGTTTATGTCTTCTGGCGGATTGCTTCTGTTCCATTTATAAAGCATCATGTTTCCGGAAAAGTTTTAATCGGGTCAGGTATTGTCCTGTGGGCCATTCTTGTTTCAAGCCGTGTGGTCTGGCATTCCAGATCAGGCATCATCGCAGAGATTTTTGAACTTCTGGGAATGAACTGGCTGGCAGTTTTATTTCTGATCTTTCTTCCCCTTCTGATAACGGACATCCTGACCCTGTGGGGCACTCTTTTCCCGTCTCTGGCATCTTCACTGAGAGGCTGGGCATTATTCATCGGCCTTTTGCTGTCACTTGTCGCAACAGTTCAGGGACTTCGACCGCCGACAGTTGAAAATCATGATGTGGTCCTTGCAGGCCTGCCCGATAATCTGGACGGAACTGTAATCATTGCCTTGTCTGATATGCATCTGGGTTCACTGATCGGAAAAAAATGGCAGGAAAAACGGATGGCCCAGGTAAGGGCGCAACAGCCGGATCTTGTGGTTTTGCTGGGTGATATTTTTGAAGGTCACAGCCCGGATGAAACAGCATTTGCAGAATCATTCAAAAAACTGTCCCCGCCTTATGGCCTGTGGGCGGTTCCCGGCAACCATGAATTCTATGCCGGAAACATAATGACACATCTTGAATCAGAAAATTTCAGAGTATTAACCAACAAATGGGTGGAAATTAAGCCCGGGCTGATCCTTGCCGGCGTGGAAGATCTGACCGTGGCCGGATGGATATATCCCCAGAAAGATCCCATTGCACTGTCGCTTGCAGGCCGTCCTCCAGGCGCCACAATTCTTCTTTCCCATTCACCGCTGCAAATGGAAAACGCCGCCCGAAACGGTGTGGGACTGATGCTCAGCGGACATACCCACGCAGGCCAGATCTGGCCCTTCGGCTATCTGGTAAAACTGCGGTATCCGATCATAGAGGGTCTACACCATATAAATGGCATGAATCTTATTGTCGGCAGGGGAACCGGGACATGGGGGCCGCGCATGCGGCTCTGGAAAACCGGTCAGATACTTCGCATCACCCTTAAAAGCCCGGAAAAAAGATAAAACAAATTACAAAGGGACATCAAACATCAATCAGGTTTTCAATTTCCCTTAACTGTTTTTCCAGTTCCTTTGATTTTTCTTCCGTATTCTGTTCTTTTAAAGAATCAAACATTTTTTGTAATGATGGCAAGACCTCTTTTTTGAATACCTCTTTCTGCTGGATTGAAAATTCAGAAATCTGATCCGTCAGCTCGTCCATTTTCTTTTGAAACGCATTTGTATTAAAGCTGTTGATATAATTCTCAAGCTGCTTCAGAAGATCAGTGTTCTGCTTTTTAATACGTTCCATCAACCGGTTAAAACTTTCGGATGCAACTGCAATTTTGTATTCCAGAAAAGTTACGCCTTTTACCTGACTTTGCCTTTCCAGCAGTTTTTTATTCGATACATCCAGCGGCGGAACCGCAACAATATACGGCTCTGAGTTTTCTGAAAAAGAAGCACTCATCAAAACAAAAGCCGTGGTTTCATGCATCTTTTCTTTATATTCTTTATCAATACTGATTTCGACTTTAGACTGTTGCGTGTCTGTCAGGGATATTTTATTCACCTTTCCGATCAGAATTTTCTGACCCTGTGGATCGGTAGCCATATATACCCTGCTTTCCTGAATCAGATTTTTATGATCTGCATACACAACATCAATCACCAGATCTCTTTGAAACAATGACATGATATCTGACAAAGGGCTGGCAGAACAAGCGGTGGCAAAACCGGTCAGGATAATGACACGGACAATAAGACGTAAGATTCTTTTCATCGCACCTTCCTCAAAATTAAAATTTACTCAGGGTAGCTTTTTTTTCAAAAAAATAAAATAAATCCCGAAAAAAAATGACATTTGCTTTCAGATTCTTTTTAGTATATCGTAAATTCTAAGTCATAAAAAATCATCAGAATATGTCAGGCAAGCATGCAGGAGATAACCACATGCCATTCAATCATGTCATAGACAAGGAAAAAAACATTGTTGTGCTCAAGGCAAAAGGAATTGTTTCTGTAAAAGATATCTTTTCTGAAATCCAGCAGGCCATCAGCACCCGGCGAGGGGATGGCCTGGCAAGGCGGCTGATTGACATGACCGATCAGGACCTGTCTGCGTATATTGAAGATGCCCCCAATATTTTAAAAATGATGAATGCCTCTGCCAAAGCCCTGCATTCAAAAAGAATCGCCATACTGTTCAAGGAAATTCCCGCAGGTTTTGATTTTGAAAAACTCATCGCACCTTTAAAATCAGACACTTCAGAAATAGAACTGTTTACTGACAAGTCAGAAGCGGTAAAATTTCTCAACAAGCCTTCAAAAGCCTAAAAAAAGAACCTGTTCCAACTCTTTTTTATTCTGTATCAGACGGCCAGATACCGGTCGGACGATATTTAAGCTGAAGGCCCTTTAAAAAATTACGCAGGACCTGATCTTTGCATTCCCGGTAGTGCCTGTTATCCGGCTTTCTAAAAAAAGCGCTCAGCTCATGCTTGCTGATCCTGACCCCTGCCAGCGCAAGAATATCCAGAATATCTTCAGCCTGCAGATCCAGTGCGATTCTTAATTTTCTGAAAATAATATTATTGGTCAGGCGGGTCTCAGGCTCGGGTTTCGGGCCTTTTTTCCCGCCTCTTTTTTCCTCAATCAGGCCGTTGAGAAAAATGGCCAGTTGAATATCCGTGCATTCCTGAAATGCCGGATCATCCTCTTTTTTAAGCCAGTCACTGATCCAGGCCCGGCTGACTTCCAGGCCGCCAAGGCCGCAGATCGCCATCATTTTTGAATCATCAAGATCAAAAATATAGCGGATTCGGCGCAGAATATCATTATTGTTCATGCTGTTTTCCTGTTAAATAAAAAACCATGGTCATTGATGGACGTGTTGCTTTTCTCTGAATAGTCACCTGATGTATAAGACGAGATCACTTTTTTCCAGAATATCTGTGCCGGATTATTGTGTGCGGTTACGGCAACTTCCCAGCACCCTTCAAACCGGGAAAAAACATATTCTGCCAGTTTGCGGCCGTATCCTTTTCCTTCAAGGCCCTTTTGAATATAAAACTCTGCAATTGCCCGGCCGGACGGATTAAACCGCAGATGCCTGTTCACCACAGCAAAACCTGCAATATCGTCATTTTTTTTCAGGACATATACCTGGCAGTCTTCTGTGATGACATCCTGTCCCAGATTCTTCACCGCCTTTTCCTGCCAGGCCTTTATATTTCTGATATCATAATACCGGCTCATATAGTTTAAATATTTTTTAAAGGCCGGTATAATATCTTCAATTTGATCTGTTTTGCCGATGAGATACATCATATGGTGTCTGCTATCTTTTTTTTCCTGAACCCGTCTTTTTTGCACCGCCTTTTTTAGAGGACTGCTGAAAAAATGTTCTGGAACGGGTTTTGTTTTTCGTTTCAGACTGGGGTTTGGGTTTTGGCGCCAACGCTTTTGCCGGCGATTTTGATGCTTTCTTTTTATCAACAAGCTCTTTTAAGGCTTTGTCTGCTTTTTTCTCGCTGGCAGGATCATTGGGGCGGTATAAAACAAAATCCGGCGCTTTTCCGCCCTCTGTGAAACCGCCCACTTCATCTTCCGGAATCTTGTAGCCCAGCAGTTTTTCAATGGCTTTCAAACAGGGTTTTTCATCCCGGCTGACAAAAGAAATGGCAATCCCGCTGACCCCGGCCCGGCCCGTGCGGCCGATCCGATGGATATAATCCTCCGCAGCCTTGGGCATATCATAATTCACCACATGGGGCAGGTTGCTGATGTCCAGCCCCCTTGCCGCCACATCTGTTGCCACAAGAATACGGATCTGCCCCTGTTTAAATTCATTCAGTGTCCGGGTTCTGAAAGACTGGCTCTTGTTGCCATGCAGGGCAGCTGCACTGATTTTCTCTGCTGCCAGTTTTTCTGTAAGCTTGTTTGCCCCGTGTTTTGTGCGGACAAACACCAGGGCCTGTTCCCAGCGCTGCCTTGTGATCAGGTGAATGAGCAGGGCGCGCTTGTTTGACTGGTCCACCAGATGCACTTTCTGGATCACAGCTTCCGCAGCTTTTTTATCCGGGGTCTCTTCTATAAAGTCCGGTTCCTTGAGCATCTGGTTTGCAAGATTACGAATCTGCTGGGTATATGTAGCGGAAAACAGCATGGTCCGGCGCTCCATCGGAACCAGATCCAGAATTTGAGATATCTCCTGGCTGAACCCTAAATCCAGCATCCGGTCCGCTTCATCAAAAACAAGAAAATCTATCCCTGAAAGATCCACATCACGATGCTCCGCCAGATCCAGAAGTCTTCCCGGTGTTGCCACAAGCACATCAATCCCGCGTTTGAGCCGGTCAATCTGGGGTCCGATATTCACCCCGCCATACACCACTGTGCAGCGGATGGACACCCTGCGCCCGTATGCCTTGATCGTTTCTCCCACCTGAAGCGCAAGCTCCCGGGTCGGGGCAAGCACAAGGGCTCTGGGATGTTTTCTTTTCACCTGCCCTCGGCTTAAGATCTCAACCAGGGGAAGGACAAATGCATCTGTTTTCCCGGTTCCGGTCTGGGCCCGGGCAAGAATGTCTTTCCCCCCGAGGATTGCCGGAATTACCCGGTTCTGTATGGGGGTAGGTGCTGTATAGCCCCTGGATTTAACAGCGCTGAGCAGTTCTGACCTGAGGCCAAGTTCATCAAATGACATATGCTATCCTGATTTTTTTATTTGTCCATTTCAATTCTTCCCAGGCATATATCATATAATATGGGAAAAGTCTTGTAACTTCCCGTACCTGAAACTTATCTGTCATTCACCCGAATCACCAGCTTTCCGAAATTCTTTCCTTCCAGAAGACCGATAAATGCTTCCGGCGCATTTTCCAGGCCGTCCACCACATGTTCCCGATATTTAATCTTGCCTTCAGCAAGCCATTGGGACATCTGCTTTGCAAATTCAGGATACCTTGGGCCGTAATCATCAAAAACAATAAACCCCTGGATCTTGACCCGATTGACTAAAAATGCGCTCATCAGTGCAGATGAACGATCCGGACCTTCCGGAAGCCGGGTAAGATTATACTGGGAAATCAATCCGCACAGCGGAATTCTGGCCTTTGTATTTAAAAGCGGCAGGACAGCATCAAACACTTTTCCACCCACGCTTTCAAAATAAATATCAATGCCGTCAGGACAGGCGGCCTTCAGCTGTCGGGCAAAATCTTCGGATCGATGATCAATACAGTCATCAAATCCCAGAACCTCTTTTGCATACTGGCATTTTTCACTTCCGCCGGCCACACCGACCACCCGGCAGCCTTTTATTTTTCCTGTCTGTCCCACAGTGGCGCCCACAGGTCCTGTGGCCGCAGCCACAACAATGGTTTCGCCTTCCCTGGGCTGGCCGATATCCATCAGTCCCATATACCCGGTAAATCCGGGCATGCCCATTATGCCCAGGGCATAGGACGGGTTCTGAGGGTCTTTTCCAAGCGGCATCAGACCTGCGCCATTGGAAATCATATAGTCCTGCCATCCGCTGTATCCCACGACCCAGTCGCCTTCCTTATATTTCGGGTGTTTTGACGCCACAACCTGACAGACCGTTGCACCGACAATCACCTCACCAAGCCCGACCGGTTCTGCATAGGATTTTGCGTCACTGATCCTTCCCCGCATGTAGGGGTCCAGGGAAAGATATTGTGTTTGCAGCAGGACCTGGCCCTCCTCCGGCTGTACCACCGGCACTTTTTCCAGACGAAAATTTTCCGGAACCGGCTTTCCAAACGGACGGGAAGCCAGGACAATACGACGATTCTGTTTTGTATTTTCAGACATGATACCTCCTTTACTGACATATATGATACGGTGCTTGCCAAAAAATCAGGTTCGGTATATTTAGAAACCGATGTCAATTAAGATCATCATTTTTTTGAATAAAACAAGAGCGATGAATGAAATGGTTAAACTGCATATTGTTCTATTGGAACCTGAAATCCCCCAGAACACGGGCAACATCGGCAGAATCTGCAAGGCCATGAATGCGGTTCTGCATCTGATTGAACCTTTGGGCTTTTCCATTGAAGATAAATACCTGAAGCGGGCCGGCATGGATTACTGGAAAGATCTGGATGTAAATTATTATAAAAACCTTGCCGAGTTTCTGGTTAAAAATCCTGAAGGACAAAAGGTGTTTCTGTCCCAGAAGGCTGCCCATTCATGCGATACATTCTGCTATTCATCCGAGGTTTATCTTGTGTTCGGCAAAGAATCAACAGGCTTGCCTGAAAACCTTCTCAAAGAACAAACAGATTCTTGTGTCCGCATCCCCATGACCAAAGGAACCCGATCTTTAAACATCGCCAATGCCGTTGCCATTTTATGCTATGAGGTCATGCGGCAGAACAATTTTGAGGGGCTAAAAACCAGTGGAACTATTCCTGCCTGAAAACCCGCATATTTTTAAAAATTTACGGTCTGTCAGGATTATTCACGACCTATAAAAAAAGCTGACAGCAACTAATTTTTGTCAGCTTTTTTTACGAATCTTAATTTAAACCTATATTCAATATGTTAGCAGAATATCCGCATCATATCTCAAGCTGGCATATATTTTGATAGCTTTAAACTGTGGCAAGGCTGAACACTTCACTGAGGACAAGATGCGTTATTATAACTCAATGATGATTGATTTTATATGTTGAATATTTAAGGAGAAAACATGTTTTACAAAACAAATGGATTTAAGCTGTGCATGGCGATTCTGATCGGAATTGCCATTTTTCTGTTGCCAAGACCGGAGGGGACACAGTTCAAAATAACCGGGGATCAGGATAAAATTCTTTTGCAGAATGTCAGTGAACATTTTTCAATGACTTCTGATAAAAAACCAGACTCATATATTGTCACGGCCAAAACCCCTGGAACATTTGAAGGCAGCGCCAGTTTCCTGAGCCAGCGTGCAAAAGACCTGAAAATGGATACGGTTCAGGTGGATTATGTTGACGGGCTTTCCCCCAAGGCAAAGCGGTTTCTTGCAATCCTTGCCGTTCTTGTCATATTATTTGTTATGGAACCTATCCCTCTGGAAATCACAGCTGTATGCATTGGGGCGTCCCTGGTCATCTTCCAGATCACGGATGTGAAAAATGCATGGGCACCTTACATGCATCCGGTTGTCATCTTTATCATGTGCTGCCTGATTTTTGCCATTGCTTTGGACAAGGCAGGACTGACCAAGCGACTTGGATATTATATCATCAAAAAAGCAGGAACCAGTGTCACACGCTTTACATTTATCATTGCCATAGGGCTTGGGCTTGCATCGATGTTCATGCATGATGCTGCAGCAACTGCCGTGGGGATTGTTACCATGCTGCCCCTGATGCGCGCTGTCGGCATCGAACCCAATTCCAACACAGCCAAATTCATGATGCTCTCCCTTCCATTTGCCTGTTCCGCCGGCGGAATGGGGTCATTGATCGGCGGGGGAAGATGCATGGTTTCAGCGGCATTTTTAAAAGAATTCACCGGAATTGAAATCACTTTTTTCGACTGGATGCTTTATGCCATGCCTGCGGCACTGATCACTGTTCCTGCAGCCGTATTTGTCGTATATCTTGTATATCGGCCAGACCCCAAAATCAAACTGCCAGCGTTTGATGAAGAAATCGGACCCTTCACCCTGCTTGAAAAAAAGACCCTGATTATTGTTGCTGTCTCGTTTTTGCTCTGGCTGACCAAAGGACTTCACGGTGTGGATTATTCCGTTACCGGCATGCTGGGTGTCACAGCGCTCGTGCTGTTCGGTGTTCTCAAATGGCGGGATATTAACGACAATATGGAATGGGGAACTGCACTCTTTATTTTCGGCGGGGGTATTTCCCTGGGGCTTGCCATGGGATATTCCGGCGCTGCTGAATATTTTGCGAACCTGTTTTTCCCGCTGATTCAGGGCAAAGGCTGGCTGGTGCTTTTCATCGGCGTGGGTGTTTTCGGTGCCCTGGTTACCAATGCCATGGCCAATGTTGCAGCGGCAGCCCTGATTCTGCCCATTGTTATTCCCATGGCCCAGCTTGAAGGTGTCAACCCGACCATCCTGGCCCTTTGCCTGGGGATGGCAACCTCTTTTGCCATGCTGCTGGTCATCGGATGTCCTCCAAACGCCATCTCATACAGCTACCGGTATTTTAAATCTTCGGATTTAACCAAAGCCGGGCTGGTTGCCACTCCGGTCCTGTTGAGCCTGCTGGTTCTTGTTGCTGCGGTGTGGTGGAGAATCGTGGGGTTAATTTAACAGGCTAATTTAACATTCAATGGACAAACAAATAAGGAAATCATTCAAATGATAAAGATACCTGCAAAAGTTTTAATTGTTGATGACGAAAAAGACTTCGTTGAGATGTTCTCCCTCCGGCTTGAAAACCAGGGTGAAAAAGTGTCTGTGGCCTATAGTGGAGAATCTGCTTTA
>JAHJLV010000054.1 GCA_018821535.1 Pseudomonadota bacterium
ATCTCCCTTTAGGGCCCAAAATAGGCGAGGGGACAACTGTTATCACTTCATATCCTGAACTTTCAAAAAAAGTTTTTATATCATTGATCACCTGTTTTCTGACTTGGGGATCCTTAACCACACCTCCTTTGCCTATGTATTGTCTGCCTGCTTCAAACTGGGGTTTGATCAGTGCCAGAATTTTTGTTCCCGGAACCATAAATTTTTGGGCTGCAGGAATGACGATTTTCAGTGAAATAAAAGAGGTGTCTGCAACCACCACATCCACGGTCTCATTTATTAATTCATATGCCATATGCCGTATGTTGGTGCGTTCGATAACAACCACCCGCGGGTCTTGACGCAGCGTCCAGTCAAACTGACCATATCCGACATCCACGGCATATACTTTTTTAGCACCATGCTGAAGCAGACAATCTGTAAATCCACCGGTAGAAGCACCAATATCCAGACAAACCGCTCCTTTGACAGATACGGGAATCTCCACAATGGCTTTTTCAAGTTTGCGTCCACCACGGCTGACAAAAGGATTATCATCCTGCTTGACAATAATGTTTGAATCCTGCGCCACCAGCGTGCCGGGCTTATCCACCACCATGTCTTCCACCAGTATCTTGCCTGCCATAATCAAGGCTTTGGCCCGTTCCCTGGATTTTACCAATTGCTTTTCCACCAGAAGGACATCAATGCGTGTTTTAGATTTAGACCCGTTAGTCACTGTATTTTGTATCATTTGGCTGTTATTTGAGTTCAATAGCATGTAATTTAACTGCTTCTTTTACAATGGCATCTCTGTCAATCCCATAATCTTTTCGCAATACATCCTGAGGTCCGTGTTCAACAAAGGTATTCTGAATACCAATGCGCCGGAGCAGATAGCCTGCCACCCCTGCATCGGCTAAACATTCCAGAACTGCAGACCCGAAACCGCCATCAAGAACATGCTCTTCAACGGTAATTATTTTTTTGATCCTTGAAGCCTGTTCCACAATCATCCGTGTGTCCAGCGGCTTTACAAACCGTGCATTGATGATCGTTACACCGATCCCCTTGTTTTCAAGTTCTCTGGCCGCTTTTACAGATTCACACACAGATTTTCCAATGGCAATAATCAGGATATCTTTTCCTTCCTGAATTATCCGGGCCTGTCCGATTTCAATTGGTTTTGGATCATCTTCAACCGTAAACCCTTCAGCAGTTCCCCGGGGGTAGCGCACCGCACAAGGACCATCATAATTTATGGCAGTTACCAGCATTCTTGACAGCTCAGCCTCATCCTTGGGTGCCATGATGACCATATTGGGCATACACCGAAGATATGAATAATCAAAAAGACCATGGTGAGTGGGACCGTCTTCGCCAACAATGCCACCCCGGTCTATTGCGAACACAACCGGATAAGAATCAATGCAGACATCATGGAGAATCTGATCAAAAGCGCGCTGTAAAAATGTTGAATAAATGGCAACAACCGGCTTTAATCCTCTGGACGCAAGCCCTGCAGCAAAGGTTACGGCGTGCTGTTCTGCAATCCCCACATCAAAAAAGCGTTCCGGATACTGTTCTGAAAATTGAATTAAGCCTGTTCCTTCGGGCATGGCTGCGGTGACTGCCACAATTTTTTGATTTGTTCTGGCCATTTTAACCATCTGGGCACCAAAAATCTGGGTATAGGTTTGAATGGGTCCAGGTTTTTTATTGCTTTTGCCTGTTTCAATGGCAAATGCTCCCACTCCATGAAAATACACCGGATTCTCTTCTGCCGGTTTATATCCTTTTCCTTTTTTAGTGGTGACATGGAGTAAAATCGGATCTTTGGGATTTTTTATATTGTCCAGGATGTCAATCAAATGATCCAGATTATGACCGTCAATGGGGCCAAAATAATCAAAATTAAAGGCCTCGAACAGCATTCCGGGCGTAATAAAGGTTTTAAAAGACTCCTCGGACCGCTTGGCAATCTTGTACATATCATCACCGATTTTCGGCAATGACTTTAAAAAAGCGCCAAACTGGTTTCTCATGGTCTGAAGATATTTGGCGGAAAAGGTCCGACTTAAAAAAGACGACAATGATCCCACATTTCTGGAAATGGACATGTCATTATCATTTAATATGACAATCAGATTGCGCTTTTTCAAGTCCCCGGTCTGATTCAGTCCTTCATATGCAAGCCCTGCAGTAAGAGAACCATCCCCGATAACAGAAATAACATCTGAATCATCATTGTTTAAATATTTGCCGTAGCAAATCCCTAATCCCGCTGAAATGGAGGTGGAGGAATGCCCCACTGTAAATCCGTCATAAGGGCTTTCCTTGGTTTTTGAAAAACCGGAAATTCCTTTATACTGTCTTAATGTGTCAAACCGGTCATTTCTGCCGGTAATCAGCTTATGAGCATAGGACTGATGGCCCACATCCCATATCAACGTGTCCTTTGGCAGATCAAACACATAATGGATGGCAAGGGTTAATTCAACCGCTCCCAGACTGGAAGCTAAATGCCCTCCGTTTCTGGATACCACATCAATAATCCGTGTACGGATTTCTTTTGCAAGTATTTTAAGTTCCTGCCTGGAAAGATCTTTAATATTACCGGACGTATTTATCTGTTCAAGAAAACTCAAAATCCTTTTACCTTTTTTTATCTGTCTCTGTTAACAATATAATTTGCCACCGCTCTTAGGGGGTCTGCGTTTTCATCAAAGCCTGCAATCGCATCAATGGCGTTTGCCACAAGTATTTTAGAATAGGTTTTAGATTCATCCAGGCCGATAATGGCAGGAAAAGTGATTTTATCATTTAAAATGTCAGACCCTGCTGCCTTTCCCATAATTTTGGGATCACCTTCGATATTTAAAATATCATCTGCCACCTGAAAAGCCAGTCCGATATTATCCGCATAAGTAATCAGTTTTTCCAAAACTATTTTGGGGGTTCCCACACTGATGGCACCGGCCATCACACTCACTGTAATCATCTTGCCTGTTTTAAGGGCATGAATGTGTTTCAAATGGGCCAGCATATCTTTTTTGTGCAAAGAATAGGACTGCATATCCAGCATTTGACCTTCTATCATTCCATGGGTTCCGGCTGCCCTGGCAATATGGCTGACCAGCTCAAGGCGGATCGGAAAATCGGGAAAGCATTCAAATACAGGCTCCGGGCTGGACAGTATTTCAAAGGCATGGGTTAACAAGGCATCACCGGCAAGAATTGCAGTGGCTTCAGAAAACTTTTTATGACAGGTTGGCAGTCCGCGGCGCTGGTCGTCATCATCCATTGCAGGCAGGTCATCATGAATAAGAGAGTAGGTGTGAATCATTTCTATGGCACAGCAGGCGGGCAGGGCAGGTAAAAAATCCTTTCCGCAGGCCTGGGCCGCCGCAATGCCCAAAACAGGTCTTACTCTTTTTCCGCCAGCCATCAAAGAATAACTCATGGCTTTGATGAGCTCGCGGTTTGAATCACAGCCGTCAAGTATCTTCTTTAAATATGTATTAATCAGATTTCGGTGATGACTCAAGTATGCTTTAAGATCAAAATTCATATATCACGCATCTTCAAACGGTTTTTCCTGAATTTTTCCATCCGCATCTTTGGTCAGGATGGATATTTTTTTTTCAATCGTATCTAATAAATCAAGACAGTATCGAGATTGTTTTATTCCGGTTTCATATTTACGCAACGATTCTTCCAAAGAAAGTTCTCCGGATTCCATTTCTTTGACAACATCTTCTAGTTCTTTTAATGCTGTTTCAAATGATTTTGTTTTTGTCATTTATTTTTTCCACTTATTTTTGCACCTTGGCAATTAATTCTCCCTGATGCAGAATAATCTGAATTCGTTCATCATGTCTGACATCATTGGAATTAAATATTAATTTTTTATCCTTTAAAGTACGAGATATGCTGTATCCTCTTTTTAAAACAGCTTTAGGATTCAAGGCATCCAGAAAACCGGAAAGTCTCCACAATTTTTCACGATGATGCCTGATGCAATGATTCAATGCATTCTGCAGTCTTGCCTGATCATCTTCAAGTTTAAACCGGAAATCATACACCTTGTTTAAAGGGGTTTTCAGCCGTTGTGTGAGTTGATTCAGACTTTTTTTACAAGACTGGTACTGCACCGATAAAGATGCGGTTATCTGGCCTGAACAGCGATGTATCTGTTCAATCAGTTTTGATTTATCCGGGAATGCAAGTTCTGCTGCGGCAGAAGGCGTGGGTGCGCGTAAATCCGCAACAAAATCTGCAATCGTAAAATCAGTTTCATGACCGATGCCGGTGATAACAGGAATATCAGAATTAAAAATGGACAACGCCACAGATTCACTGTTAAACGCACTTAAATCTTCAATAGATCCGCCGCCCCGGGCAAGAATAATCACATCCGGAAAACGCTCCTGATTTGCAAATTCAATAGCCTGACAAATTTGATCCTGAGCATCATTTCCTTGAACTTTAACAGGCAGAATTTCAAGACAGCAGTTTGTAAATCGTCTTTGGGCAACATTAATAATATCTTTAACTGCAGCCCCGGTCGATGAAGTAATAATACAGACCCGGGTTGAAAGAAACGGTATCTTTTTTTTATGCTTTTCATCAAACAACCCCTGAGCGGACAGTTTATTTTTAAGCTGTTCAAAGGCAATCTGCAGAGCACCTGTGCCATCGGGTTCCAGATGTTCAAAAACAAGCTGATATTTTCCTCTGGGTTCATATAAAGAGATTCTGGCAAGACCAAAAACTTTCATGCCATTTTCCGGAATAAATTTAAGACCTCGCTTCTGGTTTTTGAACATCACTGACTGAATAACCGAATCAGCATCTTTGAGTGAAAAATATGAATGCCCGGAAACAGGGGTTGAAAAATTAGAAATTTCTCCGGTTACCCAGACAAAAGAAAAGCGTTCTTCTAAAAGAGATTTAATTTCCCTGGTTAATTTTGAGATGGTGTAAATATGTGCGGTTTGTTTTATTTCCATTTTAACTGTGTATGCTTTCAAATAACAAAAAGTCTTTATTTATAAAACACCGCAATCTTTTTAACAATAAAATAATTAAATATTAATGGGCAGCACATTTTTTTGCCTTGTTCTGCAAAAACGCTTACCACTATATAGGGTCTGATAATATATATTATGTAAACTTTTATATTGGGCTTCGAAAATCCCACGAATAAACCGTTTTTAACCAAATGATAATCTTGAAATTATCCCCCGCCGTGTTATATTACTGGCGAATACTTAAAAATGAACCTAATTTTTGGAGGATCAAAATGAATACGTTTTCTTCTTTTTCACAGGACACAGCACTGGTTAAAACCAATTCTTTTATACGAAGTGTGTATAACTGGATGGCCATCGCCCTGGCACTCACAGGGTTTACTGCATACTATGTAGCCCACAATGAAACCTTGTTTAATCTGTTTTTTTATACACCCGGATTAATGATCATGCTGATCATTGCAGAACTGGGATTTGTTTTTTTCCTGGCAGCAAGAATACAGAAAATTAAAGCAGGAACTGCCACCATGCTCTTTACCGTTTATTCGATATTAAACGGGATTACCATGTCCTATATTTTCATAAGATTCACAGATTCTTCCATTGCTTCAACCTTTGCCGTTTGCGCGCTGACCTTCGGGGCCTGCAGTATTTACGGCATGGTTACCAAAAAAGATCTCACATCCCTGGGCGGTTTCATGATGATGGGGCTTATCGGTATTATCATTGCCACTGTTGTCAATATATTTGTCCAGAGTTCAGCCATGCAGATGATCATCTCCTATATCGGTGTCATGGTGTTTATGGGGCTTACTGCGTACGATACCCAGAAACTGAAAACCATGTCTGCCACCATGCCGGATAATGCAACCGGTTCCATGATCCGAAAAGGTGCGATTATGGGAGCTTTGGCCCTTTATCTTGATTTTATTAATTTATTCATCATGCTGCTTCATATCCTTGGTGGCAGCAGAGATTAAATAAGAATAAAACAGCCCCGAATAATACATGTAATTGATGAATTATTCGGGGCTGTATATTTTTTATCAAAGATTTTCTTTAATGCTTAAACAAATCTGTTCGCAATACGCTTCAACCATTTTCTGCTCCGGTCCCTCAACCATCACGCGCAATAACGGCTGAGTACCCGAATACCGAATCAACACCCTGCCGTTTGATCCAAGCTTTTCTTCAATGTTTTTAATTGTATCTGCAATTACTTTGTTTTTCATGAAATCAGGACGGCTGGCATCCACATTTACATTCATCAGCACCTGGGGAAACACGTTCATAACTGAAGATAAAGAAGAAAGAGATTCTTGCGTTTCGCTCATCACTTTAAGCAACATTAAAGCAGACAACATGCCATCTCCTGTGGAGTGTTCATTCAAAAAGATCATATGCCCGGAATCTTCCCCGCCGATGGATGCCTTTGACGCCTTCATCTGTTCCAGAACTTTCCGGTCTCCGACATCTGCCTTGATATGCGTAATTCCAAGACTGTCAAGTGTCTGCGTCAATCCGATATTGCTCATAATTGTACTTACAACAACTGGATTTTCAAGCCTGTTTTTCTGTTTAGCGTGCTGTGCACAAATCGCAAGGATTCGATCTCCGGTAATTTGATTTCCTTTTTCGTCAATAACAATCAGACGGTCCGCATCGCCGTCAAAGGCAAGCCCGATGTCTGCCTGTTCTTTTAGCACTCTGACTGCAAGATCTTCTGTGTGCTGTGACCCGCAATGATCATTGATGTTTTTTCCATCTGGAATATGATGAATGAATTGTGTTTCAAACAAGGCGTTATTAAAAACCATTGGTGCAATTTTCGATGCAGCACCATTTGAACAGTCAATAACCAGTCTTAGTTTTTTCTTTGAATTGCGTTTTATCGCTTTTACAGCGTCTTTATTTAATAGAAAGTCTGCATATTTTTTCAGGCTGTTTTCTAACGGTGTTATTGTGCCCACCACAGAATTTAAAATGAGTTTGTTGTCTGTGCTTAAAATAAAATTTTCAATATTTTCTTCCTGCTCATCTGACAGTTTTTCACCCCCTCGTCTGAAAATCTTGATCCCGTTATCTTCATAGGGATTATGGGAGGCTGAAATAACAATGCCTGCACCCACGGTTTCTAAATGGGCGCATAGAAAAGCTACACCAGGCGTCGGAATGATTCCTGCCTGTAAAACATTAATTCCTGTTGATGCAACACCGGCACAAAGAGCTGCTTCCAGCATATCTCCGGAAAGCCGTGTATCTTTGCCGATCACCACTGAATGGTACCCGCTTTCCCGGGTAAAAATACCCACAGCCTGTCCTGTTTTTAAAGCAACCTCACCTGTTATTGGATACTGGTTGGCCACTCCCCTGACTCCATCTGTACCAAAAAGCTTACCCATATTCTATTCCTGTTTAATAATCAGCTGTTTTACCAGTGTGTGTTCAATATTATAAAGCCAAAGGCTGCCCATTTCTTTTTCTTCTTCGGACAAATTCTGAATAACAGAAATATAATCTTTTTTCTTCTGGTGCTCATTCTTTGCCAGTTTTTCAACCCGCTGTATAAATATTTTACCTTCCTGATTCACTCCTGCCTGTTCAAACTGATTTTTAAAAATATCTACGGCACTTTTAATATTCAAGATGGCAACGTCATGGTTTTCAATAATTTCCGAGCTACTTTGCTCTCCTTTAGATGTGATCAGATGTTTGGATATTTTTAGTTTTTCACCCAACTCATCTAATCTTTTAATTCTTTCTTTAATGCAGATATCAAGATTTTCCTGCATGCCTTTTTGCAGCAAAGCAGAGAAGTGGTCAGTAATAAAAATGGATCGGATATGACGATACCAGG
>JAHJLV010000006.1 GCA_018821535.1 Pseudomonadota bacterium
CCCTATGCCCAGGCCGTGCCAAACACCCCTGCCATTGACCGCTCCGTGTGCATGCATTTTAAGACCGGCGGATGCCAGGTCTGCTCGGAAATCTGCCAGATGGATGCCATTGATCACGCCATGCAGGATGAAATTGTTGAAGTGGAAGTGGGTGCCATGATCCTGTCACCGGGATTCAAACCCTTTGATCCTTCAAAATTCACGCATTATCAATATGCTCAGCATCCCAATGTGATGACAGCCATGGAATTTGAGCGTCTGTTATCGGCCTCCGGTCCCACAGAGGGGCATCTTGTCAGACTTTCCGATCACAGGGAACCTAAAAAAATCGCCTGGTTCCAGTGCGTGGGGTCCAGGGATATAAACCAGTGCGACCACAAATACTGTTCATCGGTCTGCTGCATGTATGCACTCAAAGAAGCCGTGATCGCAAAAGAACATGCCGGCAGTGAGCTGGACTGCGCCATCTTTTATATGGATATGCGAACCCATGGAAAGGATTTTGAACATTCCCTGAATTCGGCCGTCAAGCAAGGCATCCGGCTGGTAAGATCACGGATTCACACTGTTGAACCGATTCCGGATTCTGATGAACTCAACATCCGGTATGTGACTGAAAGCGGTGACATGATCAATGAAACCTTTGACATCATCGTACTCTCCGTTGGTCTTGAAATTACACCCAAGGTCATGGAACTGGCAGACATGATCGGAATCAGGCTGACTGAGGGTAATTTTGCCAAAACCAGCAGCTTTGCTCCGGTGGAGACCAGCAGAAAAGGCTTTTTTGTCTGCGGCGCCTTCCAGGGCCCCAAAGATATCCCCCAGAGTGTTGTGGACTCAAGTGCTGCCGCGGGTGAAGCAGGCGCCCTGCTCAGTGATGCCAGAAACACCCTGACGCAGAAACCTGAACCGGTTCCACAGATTGATATCAAGGGGGACCGGCCCAGGATCGGGGTATTTATCTGCAAATGCGGATCAAATATCAACGGGGTGATCAATGTTCCTGATGTCAGCGCCTATGCAGCATCTCTGCCTTATGTTGAATATGCCTGTGACAACCTGTACACCTGTTCGCAGGATACTCAGGATTCCATGACCCAGATCATCAAGGCCAACAACCTGAACCGGATCGTGGTGGCGGCATGTACGCCCAAAACCCATGAACCGCTGTTCCAGGAAACCCTGATGAATGCAGGGCTGAATAAATACCTGTTTGAAATGACCAATATCCGGAACCATGCGTCCTGGGTTCACAAGGAATCTCCGGAAATGGCCACCCAGAAGGCCAAAGATCTGGTACGCATGTCTGTGGCCAAAGTGGCCTTGATGGAGCCGTTGAAAGAAGGAGAGCTGACCATCAATCCTGCAGCCATGGTCGTGGGTGGCGGACTTTCCGGTATGGCAGCAGCTAAAAACCTGGCAGATCAAGGATATATGGTCCATGTTGTGGAACGTGCGCCAAAACTTGGCGGCCAGGCAAACAACCTTTATCAGACCTATAAAGGAGAAGACATTGCACAGGAAGTCGCTTCTTTGATCAGGACAATTAGCGAGCATAAAAACATCCAGGTTCATCTGAATACCACGCTTGAACATGTGGAAGGATTTGTGGGCAGCTTTAAATCGGATTTAATGTGCGACAGCAAAACATCCACCATTGAACATGGTGTGGCTGTGATTGCCACCGGTGCATTGCCTCTTGAACCGGTTGAATATGCTTATGGACAGGACTCCAGGATTATTACAAGTCTTGAGCTGGATGCAAAACTGATGAACAGCGATCCTGTGCTCAACACCCTGAACACGGCTGTCTTTATCCAGTGTGTGGGTTCCAGAGAACCGGAACGTCCGTATTGCTCCAGAGTATGCTGTACCCACTCCATCGGCAATGCCCTGGATCTTAAAAAAATCCGCCCGGATATGGATATTTTTGTTCTTTACAGGGATATCAGAACCTATGGAGAGCGGGAATACCTCTACCAGGAGGCCCGTGAAAAGGGAATCATCTTTATCCGCTATTCTGTGGATAATAAGCCTGAAGTGCTGGTCAAGGACGATCAGGTTGTTGTTCAGGTAACCGATCATATTCTGAACCGTCCCATTGAAATCAGAACAGATCTTGTAACCCTGGCCACAGCCATCGTGCCCAACAAAGATGAACGTCTGGCAAATTTCTTCAAGGTTCCGTTAAATGAAGATGGTTTTTTTGTAGAACGCCATGCCAAACTCGGACCCTCGGAGTTTGCCACCGACGGCGTATTCCTGTGCGGACTGGCACACTACCCCAAACCCATTGATGAGGCCATTGCCCACGGACAGGCAGCCGCATCCCGAGCTGTGACCCTTATTGCAAGAAAACAGATCCATACCAGCGGCAATGTGGCATATGTAAATCCTTCCATCTGCAGTTCCTGCGGTGTGTGCATATCCATATGCCCATATTCCGCCCCGTCTTTTGAAGAAGATGGACGGAACCGGGGGAAAGCATCCATCAACTCAGTGCTGTGCAAAGGCTGCGGATTGTGCATGGCGTCCTGCCGGTCAGGTGCCATTCATCTGAATGGCTTTGATTTTAATCAACTGTTTGCACAGATCACTGCAATACGTGAAGAGGTATAAAGGAGAGAACAGATAATGACTGAAAAACAGATAAAGATAGTCGCATTTCTATGCAACTGGTGCAGTTATGGTGCAGCAGATCTTGCCGGTGTAAGCCGGATGCAATATTCAACCGATATCCGTGTTATCCGGGTTCCGTGCAGCGGCAGAATTGATGCAAAGCTTATTCTTGCCGCTTTCAGGGAAGGGGCTGACGGTGTCTGGGTCTCCGGATGCCATCCGGGAGAATGCCATTACCTGGAAGGAAATTATTATGCCAGACGTAAATTTATCCTGATGGGCAATCTTATGGAACATATGGGTATTGATAAAAACAGGGTTCACTTCTCATGGATTTCTTCCGCAGAAGCGACCAAATTTGCAAAGGTGGCCCGGGAAGTTGCCGATACCATAGTACCAATGGGCCCCAATGACAGATTTGTGAAAAAAGCCGTTTAAGGGAGAACAGGTATGAACACTATAACAAAAAACATCCAGGAACTTGCAGTATCCCTGCTCAGGGATAAAACCGTTGATATTGTTATCGGGTTTAAATCCGGAACAGTGCCGATGTCATCGGTTCCCTTTGTTGCAAAAACCACAGAACAGGCCCGGACATTTATCTGGGACACCCATTGCAGACTCAACCTTGCCAATTACCTGACCGGCAGAAAAGAAAAAATCGGGATTATTGCCAAGGGCTGTGATTCAAGAAACATTGCCAACCATATTATTGAAAATAAAATAAGCAGAGAGCAGCTGCATATTATCGGCGTCCCCTGCAGCGGCATGGTGGACAAGGTTAAAATTGCTTCTGAATTCACCGAAGAAATTATTGAATATACTGAGCAGCCGGATTCGTTTGTCGTAAAAACAGCATCACAAACAAAAACACTTTTAAAAAAGGATTATCTGAGAGCCAACTGCTCCACCTGCATGCATCCGAATCCTGTGATATATGATCAGCTTGCCGCTGACCGTGTCACTGAACCTTTGATTGAAAATCAATTTGCCGATGTGAACAGGATAGAAGCATTAAGCCGGGATGAAAAATGGCAGCATTTTGATGATCTCCTGCAGGACTGCATCAGGTGTTATGCCTGCCGGAACGCCTGTCCTTTATGTTACTGCCCCACCTGTTTTGTGGATGAATCAGATCCCCAGTGGGTGGGAAAAGGGACAGACACAACCGACATACGGACCTTTCATTTTTTACGGGCGTATCATTGTGCAGGACGATGCACAGATTGCGGGGCCTGCGTCGAAGCCTGCCCCATGGATATCAATGTCAGGGATTTTACACGAAAGCTGAACAAAGATGTCTTTGATATGTACGGATGGGAAGCAGGACTGGACATTAAAAACAGACCGCCTCTGGATACGTTCAACCCGGATGACCCTGATGAATTTATTAAATAGGCACACAATATGGCAATTGAGGACACCAACATGGAAATTATAAAAATTAAAAAATCAGACTGGGCCGGCGGAATTGATAAATCCAGAAAGACGTACCATCTTTTCGGCCCGGTTAAACATAAGAATCACCATATATTCAGACAGCTTGAAAATAATATTTACCCGGATATGGAATACATGAGTTCGGTTCTTTCACCCAAATCCGTTCTTTTTCCGCAAAGCCAGAAGATCCTTGTAACATCTGCGGATGCATCCGGAAAAGCGTGTCACATATTCACCCCGCCGGAACAGGATCATACCCCAAGAGCGGTTATCGGCATCAGACCCTGTGATGCAAAGGCTGTACAGCTTGTAAAACTCAATTTTGACACAAAAGAGTATCAGGACCCTTACTGGTGCAGTGCTTTTGAGGCCACTACCTTTGTCGGCCTTGCAGTGAACACGCCGTCTGTCCTTGATTTTTCAACCTCAGCCGGGTCAGGTCCGTTTGCACAAGAAGGGCTTGATGTCCTTCTTGTGGACTGCAAAGATCATTATCTTGCCAAAATTCTCTCCCAAAAAGGGAAAGAATTTCTCAATACCGCAGGATTCAATGAAAAAGAAGATCCCAAAGCCGCGGATCAGGTCATACAGCAGATGAAAATCAGTGCGGAAAAGGCCATATGTTCAGTCATACAGACACAGCATCTTAAAAAGAAAACCGTACTTGAACTGTACGAGGCCCCCTTCTGGGAAGACATTGCATTTTCATGTATCAGTTGCGGGACATGCGCCTATGTATGCCCCACCTGCTGGTGTTTTGACATCCAGGATGAAACACAGGGCAAAACAGCGGTAAGGTTCAGAAACTGGGATACCTGCATGCCCGCACTTTTTACCCGGCACAGCTCCGGCCATAATCCCAGGGGAGAGAAAATCCAGCGGGTCCGGCAACGCTTCATGCACAAACTCAAATATTTTGATGACAAATACGACCAGGGCATCATGTGTATCGGCTGCGGCCGGTGTGTGGAAAAATGTCCTGTAAACATCGACATTCGAGATATCTGCAATCTGATGAATGCATATAAGCCTGAAAAAGAGTCAGACGCCGGAGAAATAAAGGGAGAAATAAAATGAAAAATCCATATACTCCTTACCCTGTAAAAATTGATGAAATTGACATTGCAACAGAAGACAAGTCACTTAAAACATTTAAATTTGTTTTCCTTAACAAGGCAGATGAAGATAACTTCTCATATAAGGCCGGTCAGTTTGCAGAACTTTCTATTCCAGGCGTTGGTGAAATCCCCATTGGGATTGCATCCTCTCCAATTGAAAAAGGATTTGTAAAATTCACTGTTTTTAAAACAGGGGTGGTCACCTCCCACCTTCATAAAATGAAAACCGGTGATGTCATGGGAATCAGGGGGCCTTTGGGCAACGGATTCCCATGGGACAGGCTTGAGGGAAAAAACATTGTCATTATCGGAGGCGGATTCGCCTTTACAACCCTTCGTTCATCCATTGTTTACATGCTTGATCCTGCCAACCGGAACAGATTTAAAAATATAGATGTGGTTTACGGTGCAAGATCCCCTGGAATGCTTTTATACCGGGATGAGCTGTTTGAATGGGAAAAAAGAGATGATATCCATATGAACATCACGGTTGACGGCACGGATGACCCGGACTGGAAATATAATACAGGATTTGTGCCGGCTGTTGTGGAAGCAAAAATTCCAGAGGCAGATGCAGATACCTTTGCCATTGTGTGCGGCCCGCCCATCATGATCAAATTTACCCAGCCTGCCCTCAAAAGTTTAGGGTATCAGGACAGCCAGATTATCATGTCCCTGGAAAACAGAATGAAATGCGGCATCGGCATGTGCGGCAGATGCAATATCGGCAGAGAACTGGTCTGCAAGGACGGCCCGGTCTTCACTCTGGAGGAACTCAACCTGACGCCTGGAGAATTTTAAAAAATATTTGCAAAATCATTTGATCAGCATGATAATACCTGAAATTTAATTATCATGCTGACCAAACTTTTATTTTCAGGGAGGTGTTTATGAAGTGCCACGAGGTTGACTATGAAATATTCGGCAATGACCTGCAGGCTGTGGAAGTGGAGCTGGACCCGGGTGAAACTGTCATTGCCGAGGCCGGAGCCATGAACTGGATGGAAGAGGATATCGGGTTTGAGGCAAAAATGGGCGATGGGTCCCAGCCGGACAAGGGCTTCATGGGAAAACTCTTTGATGCCGGCAAAAGAGCCCTTACCGGAGAATCTCTTTTCATGACCCATTTCACCAATGCCGGCGCCACAAAAAGGCGGGTTGCTTTTTCAGCGCCCTATCCGGGTAAAATCATCCCCGTGAACATGGCCGCCATTGGCGGAGAACTGATCTGCCAGAAAGATGCCTTTTTGTGTGCGGCACTGGGCACCCAGGTGACCATTGCGTTCAACAGAAAACTGGGCGCAGGTTTTTTCGGGGGAGAAGGATTCATCCTCCAGCGTCTTGTCGGAGACGGCATGGCCTTTATCCATGCCGGCGGCACCATTGTTGAAAAACAGCTTTCCGGCCAGACCCTTAAAGTGGATACCGGATGTATTGTGGGATTCTCTAAAGGCATCGACTATGACATTCAGCGGGCAGGCAATCTCAAATCCATGTTTTTCGGCGGAGAAGGAATATTTCTGGCCACCCTGAAAGGACATGGCACGGTTTATCTTCAGAGCCTGCCGTTTTCCAGGCTTGCAGACCGGGTGCTCCAGCACGCTCCTTCAGCAGGCGGATCTGCCAAAGGCGAAGGCTCTGTTCTGGGCGGACTCGGCAGACTTTTAGACGGAAAATAAAAATCATGACATACCTTCTTTTCATAAAACACTGAGTGCCTGAAATCAATTCTGCCCGGGACTGGCAGATGCAGGGACTCAATGGGAAAACGGCTGTCTTCTTTTAATAAGATTTTTTTTGCAGATGTTTGATTTTTCTTTTGTTTCCCGGAACAGGCTTGAATTTAAATCTACAAAACAAAAGGAGAATCAACTGTATGATAAACGTCACACAAACTGCCCAGGAAATGGTACAGGCCTATTTTGAAGGCAGGCCCTCACAGCCGATACGCATTTTTATTACCAGCGGATGCGGAGGTCAGCAACTTGCCATGGCACTGGATGAAAAAAAACCGACAGATGCTGTTTTCACCCATGGCACCATAGACTATATCATGGAAACCGGCCTTCTGGAGCAGGCATCTCCGGTTGAAGTGGATTATATCGGAACCGGGTTCAGGATAAATTCCCAGCTTGAACTGGGTGGCGGCTGTTCTTCATGCGGAACAAACGGCTCCTGTTGCGAGTAAAAACCGGGGAAGCGCAATGATTGATCAAATTCATATCCATCCCAAAGTGGAAAAAGATATTGAACAGATGGAATCTCTGGATAATGCCCCGGCCATTGCAGCAATGCGTGCCCGGAGTATTATCCGGGATCTGGCAGACGGCATGAAATTATCCATGGCCGGACGTCTGTCCGGTTCAAAGGATGCCCGGATCAATAATCTGTATAAATTCAACCTTGGCAAAGGCTACCGGCTGGTCACCATAAGAGAGAAAAGAACTTTGTTCATCATGTTTATCGGTGATCATGACCAGTGTGACAGATGGCTGACGTCTCACAGCAGAAAAGCACCCCACAAAACACCGGTGCCGCTGAATATCTATCAGGTAAAGCACTGCCATGATGAGACACAGGATGAATTTCTGCAGGAAGATGAGGATGATATCCCGGAAACTTTAGAAAATATCAGTCAAAAAGATCTTCATAAAGTATTCTGCGGACTTGTCAGCAGCAGTTAGACACCGGTGCAGAACATAAATAATAGTCAGGAACACCCATGATCAAAACCGTATCATTGCGCATTCTTCCGGAAGACATTTCAGATTCATCTGCCGTCAAAAAGGCTGCGGCCAGTGCCTTGAAAACATCAGAAGAAAGCATTGATGCGGTTCAGATCCTTCGACGATCCCTGGATGCCAGGGGCGCCTGCCCGGTCTTCCAGATTCAGGCAGCAGTCTACTCCAAAGAAAGCGTCAAACCGCTGTTTGAACCGGTTCATTATCAGCCGGTAATGGCATCCACCAAAAACGTCATTATTGCAGGCAGCGGGCCTGCCGGGCTTTTTGCCGCCCTGCGCCTGATCGAAAAAGGAATTGTGCCCATTGTTCTGGAACGGGGAAAAGATGTCCTTGAGCGGCGGTTTGATCTCAAGCAGATCAACCGGAACGGTGTCTGCAATGCAGAATCAAATTATTGTTTCGGAGAAGGCGGCGCAGGAACTTACAGCGATGGAAAGCTGTTCACACGGTCAACCAAAAGGGGCAATGTCAAAAAAATACTGGGACTGCTTGTTCAGCATGGTGCAGACACGGATATTCTGGTGAATGCCCACCCCCATATCGGTTCCAACCGCCTTCCAAAAATCATCGAAGCCATTCGCCAGACCATTCTTGCCTGTAATGGGCAAATCCATTTTAATACAAAAGTCACGGATCTGATTCTGGAAAAACAGAAAATCAAAGGGGTGATCAGCCATGACAAAAGTTTTGAGGCAGATGCTGTCATCCTTGCAACGGGCCACTCTGCACGGGATATCTATTATCTTCTGGACAGACACCATATCCTGCTTGAATCCAAACCCTTTGCCATGGGGGTTCGTGTAGAACATCCGCAATCCCTGATTAACAGCATCCAGTACAAAAAACACGCCCGTAACAGTCTTTTGCCCGCTGCAAGCTATTCTCTGGTCTGCCAGGCGGGAAATACGGGCGTGTACTCTTTTTGCATGTGTCCGGGGGGAATGCTGGTTCCGGCAGCCACTGCCCCGGATGAGCTGGTGCTGAACGGAATGTCAAATTCCCTTCGGAATCTGCCCTTTGCCAATGCCGGTATTGTTGTTGCTGTCGGTGATCCCTGTTTTGAACCCTATGCGTGTTTCAAGCATTTCAAAGGCTTGAAATTCCAGCAGGAGATTGAAAAAAGCGCATTCAATGCCGGAGGACAAACCATGTCAGCCCCGGCCCAGCGGCTGACAGATTTTCTGGCAGACCGGGTTTCGGCTGATCTGCCCAAAACATCCTATATCCCGGGCGTGAAAAGCTTTCCCATAGCGCAGGTTTTAGGTCCTTTCATATCAGATGCCTTAAAAAACGGATTCCATCAGTTTGATAAAAAAATGAAAGGATTTATAAGTGATGAGGCTCTGGTTCTGGCAGTTGAAAGCCGGACCAGTTCGCCTGTCCGCATCCCCAGACATGCGGATACCCGCATGCATCCCCAGATCTGCGGGCTGTTTCCTGCAGGAGAAGGCTCAGGCTTTGCCGGGGGCATTGTCTCTTCTGCACTGGACGGCGAGACCAGTTCAGATGCCGTGGCAGAATATATCGGTTAAACACACAGACAAATCGAGCGCTTGTTCTATTTTTTCTTGATTTCTTGACAGCCAGAAGGTACTCTTAAACATAAAAATCATTTATTTTATAAATAGTATTTCAGCAAAGTGTGAATATTTAATAGCAAGACAGGAGGGCGTATGTCTTTTGAACCATCTGAAAAACTCCAGGCTATTCTGGATTTAACACGTGAATTCCTTGACAAGGAAATCGTCCCTTTGGAAAAAGATCTGGAATCCAAAGGCTTTAGAGCAATCCTTCCCGAACTGGAAAAAAAG